>NZ_CABPUT010000033.1:0-1064 GCF_902460625.1 Campylobacter concisus | reverse complement strand
TTATAATTCTTATCTATACTCCTAACTAAAGAGATTATATGAAATAAATATTATAATAATATGATAATAATATTTATATAAAAATATATAGATATGAAAAAGATATTTTTATGATATAATTCCACAAAAAGAAAAGGATTAAAAATGGTCATATCTATCGTAAATGAAAAGGGCGGTAGTGGCAAAACTACACTCGCTGTAAATTTAGCAGCTAGGCTATCAGAGGATGGAGATAATGTCCTTTTAATAGATGCCGATCCTCAACGTTCAACTGAAGTTTTTTCAGATATTAGAAGTCAGTCAAATTTAAAACCGCTCTTTTCAAGCGTATCAAAAACAGGTGTTAGCTTGGGTGATGAGATAAAGCGTATGCGGGATAACTTTGACTCTATCGTAGTCGATACTGGTGGGCGTGATAGTAAGGAGATGCGTAAGGCCATGTTGTCATCAAATGTACTTATAATACCAACCATACCTTCACAGTACGATGTGAGTGTTCTTGATCGCATGCTTGATCTTAGTAGTGAAGCGAAAGAGTTAAATGAGAAATTGCTTACACTTATACTTGTAAACCGAGTTTCTCCAAATCCTTTTTTGGCAAAAGAGCTTGAAAGTATGCGTGAATACATCGATGATGCAAAAAAGGAGCGAAATTTAAGTGATGTCTTTTTATTAAACTCTGTTATTTACGAAAGACAAGCTTATAGAAAAACGGTTTCAAATGGCAATAGTTTAAGCGAATTTTGCAAAAATGGGGATAGGGCGCTTGAAGATTTCGAAAGTTTTTATGCCGAGCTATTACAAGTTGTAAAAGAAAATATTAAGGATTAAAAAATGGGTTTTAAAAAAGTAAATACAACGCCAGCTACTAGTGAAGAAAATTTTATAAATCAAGCAAGAGGAGAAACATCAGAAGCAAAAAAGCCTAAAAATTTAAAACGAGATAAGTCATTTTTACTTTATTTTACGCAAGATGAATTTGATCGTGTAAAGATAGAAGCGGAAAAAATTGGAATGGGTATAAATCAATACATTCGCTTTAAAATTTTTAGCTAGTATTATAT
>NZ_CABPUT010000032.1:0-1078 GCF_902460625.1 Campylobacter concisus | reverse complement strand
GACTCTTAGCAAATTAATTGAACAAAATAGCGATGGCATTAAAGAAAATAGGGATTTGATTGGACAAAATAGATCACTTATTGAAAAAAACAAACACAATATCGAAAAAAATACAAAAGACATCATAACAAATGTTGAAAAAGTAGATATCGATTTGGAAGACTAAAGTTTCTGATTTCTTATCTCGGCTATTAATAAATTTGCTAGAATTTTTTATTTAAGATTTTAGCAAATCATTTTTTATTTGAAAATTTTATATTTATTGTATTCTTCAGCTAGTAAAAGTTATGTATGTATTTCTTATGTGCACATGCATAAAAAAATTATAGTTTTTGAAGAAAAATCTTATTTTTTAAAAAAATAAATCAAGATTTTATGCGTCAAGCTGCTTCATTAAAAGCACAAGCCCTATTCTATCCTTTACATTTAGCTTACTATAAATAGAGCTTGTATGTGCCTTGACTGTTCTTAGTGTAATACCTGTTTTTTCTGAAATTTCATTATTTGTTAGACCCTGATAGATTAAATCTGCAATTTCTCTCTCCCTTGAACTAAGCTCAGAGAGATCGGTCTTTTTGTCTACCTTTTCACTTTCGCTATTAATATATGAGCCGGTTAGCTCACTAATCATTGCCTGAACAAATTCTTGGTAAAGCCATATATTTCCATTAAAAATAGCTTCAAAAGCATCTTCAAAGTGTGTCTTTCTCATGTGAGAATTTGCATAGCCCTTGATTCCAAGCGTAAGCAGATGCTTGCCTTCGTTTATCGTTGGTCTATTTGAGAGTATGAGTATTTTTATATTTGGGGAATTTTCAATTATATTTTTTATAACATCATCAATATTATCTTTAAAAACATCAATATCAATGCCTATAATATCAACATCATCATTTATATGAGAAAAAAACTCTTTTCTATTATGTATAAATTTCACATCGCTATTGCCAGTAAAATAGCTTCTCCAAATATTGTTTAATGCACTATTTTGTGTAAATAAAATAACTTGCATTACCTTTCCTTGGATTATTTATATGATTCTTTCATAAATTTTTTTACTATTTATAAAGAATTCTAT
>NZ_CABPUT010000031.1:0-1088 GCF_902460625.1 Campylobacter concisus | reverse complement strand
ATATATTCTAATATACAATAATGAAAACGAACTGACATTATCTTTTGATTTTAATGAAGTAAATAAAATTCCCTTACAAAATTTTATTGATTTTTTGCAAGAAAATGGCAAATGCATTAAATACAAAGTTTTATTATTGCGGTTTAGAGCCTGCTCAGGATACTAGCACACAGTTTTTTACATACAATGGTGTAGGAAAAATAAACTGGTAGATAAAATAACAAAATCTAATTTATGGAAATCTTAATGCTGTTAAGGGAAATTAAAATGAGAAAAATAAGGGAATTATTGGCAAAGTCTTTGTTTAGACTTGCTTCAACAGATTATCAAATACATTATATTGATAATTCTACTATTTATGAGTATGTGGCGCCAGAAGACTTAATTGAAGAGGTTGCAAATTTTTGTAGAGAAGCACAATTAGATTGTTTCAAAAATAATTTTTCAGAACGAGAATTAGAATTTGCAAATATATTACGAAATAAAATACTCAACCTGCCAAATGGTGATATATACGGAACAACTATATGGGCTGGATTAAAAATAGATGCAGAAAAATTTTTAAATATTTTGGGTTATCAAATAAAAGATTTTGATTATAGTACAATAGATAATATAGACCGCAATGAGCTTGGTAAATAAAATAACAAAATCGAATTTACGGAAATCTTAATGCTATTACGGGAAAATAAAAATGTATCAACTAAAAAAATATTATTAGAAAGGCTATTTGAATTAGCTTCTACTGAGTATCAAAAAAAATATATAGACAATGCTACTACTGATAAATATACTTGTGGCGATGAATTAGTAAATGAGATAATTAATCCATTAGAACTTATACAAAGGCCAGAAAATAAGTACTTATTTGATAATAATGAGCTCCTAGCTATAAAAGAATATAAAAATAAACTTGATACTATTTGTAAAAATAATAATACGGATACAGATTTATATGAAATGTCAGAAGTTTGGAATAAGATAATTATAAGTTCTGTAAATTTACTAAATTTATTAGGCTATTCTCTTAATGACTTTGATGAAGATGCGAACTTGATAGCCGAACATAAAGTTTAGTAATATAGTAT
>NZ_CABPUT010000030.1:0-1092 GCF_902460625.1 Campylobacter concisus | reverse complement strand
GTTTTTTAAAGTAGCAATACCGCTTTTTGTATTATATATATTTCCTAATGGAGTACCAATAGTTTCAATTTTTTCAACTAAAGTTTTATTTTTAAAATACCAGCCATTTTGAGCAGACAACTCACTATACAGATATTCATGATATTTAAAATTATCTTTTAGTTGGGATTTTTTTAATGGCAGATATCTAACCGTATCCGATTGTCTTTTTGACAAAAAACATATTGATGTATATGTCGTTCTTGATCTGAAAATTTGTTCATCTTCAAAGTCAATAATTTTTAAATCTACTTGTTTTTCATGAAAATAGCTTCTTGCTCCTCGCCCATTAAGACTTTTTATAAAAGAGTTTACGGTTATATACCCTAAAATCCCATTTGGTCTTAAAAGATCGAATCCAATTTGAAAAAATGGTATATAAAGATCGGGGTGCCCTGTTTCACAGGTGCTCCATTTTGAAATTAAAGTTTTTGTCTTTTTATCCATGTTTCTAGAACATACATATGGCGGATTGCCTAGTATAATATCAAAACCATTGCTTGTTCTTATTTGAGTATTTTCTTTATACCAATCAAACTCCAAAGAATCAGCACAATACAGATTAAATTCAAATTCTTCATCCTCTCCCCCATGTTTTATTGCAAATAATGATAGTAATATTTCTGATCTTTCTATACTATACGACTGAATGTCTAATCCAAATATATTTTCTCTGTAAATTTCCTTATAGGGCTTACCGGTAGTTTTGTTAATATACTTGGACGCATTTATTAAAAAGCCGCCACATCCACAAGATATATCTGCTATTTTAAAATTGCGTACATCTGCAATATTATCGTGTTGCTTAAATGCTTCATAAGTTATAAATTCTCGAATATCTTTAGGCGTGTAAACTGCTCCATTCACTAATTTGTCTGATGGAGAAATCACAAATTCAAACAGTTCAAGAAGGTATTCGTAAGTAAAATCTCTTTTAACTTCTTCAACCAAAATCATAAACTCTTTTAAAAATTTATACTCATCTCCATCCTGTTCACATATACTTAATTTGAGTATTTTCTTATTATTGTTTACTTTTAGATTATTTACATA
>NZ_CABPUT010000029.1:0-1306 GCF_902460625.1 Campylobacter concisus | reverse complement strand
GTTTCTTTTCAAGTTCTTTATATTCTTCGTCACTTAAAGAATTTTCTTTTTTGAATTTACTTGCAAATTTCTCATCGCTCATATCATATATGTCTAGAGTTGTTGGTTCTTCAAGTATCTTTTTTAACTCACTATATGTATCATCATCTAATATATGATCGTCATCAGCCACATGACTTTTTTCTATTGAGTCCACTATCTCCTCTATGCAGATGGCATCCTTTTGTCCTGCTTTCGCCTCTTTTTCTTTTTTAAAGAAATATATGGGTATTTTTGTTTCATCTTCTTTTAGATAATAGGTGTTTTTGGATAAAACTAGAAATGTTTCGCCATATAAATTTATGGCCTCACTCCCAAGATAAGACTCTGGTTTAATTAAGGAATTATCAAATATTTGTCTTAATATAAAATATCCCATCACTAATAAGAATACTTTTGTGGCTGGATAATAGTATTCTGTTTCTATTATAAATGCGCCATTAGACTCCTCTGACAATAATTGCATCATGCCTCTATCATCGATTGGTATTGAAGTTGGCTTACCTAAAGCATAAATAATACGATCTTGTTCCGTATTTGAATTCAAATTTAAAAAGAAGATTTTGAATTCCTCTATGTTTGCCTCTAAAAATTCTTCTTCTCTTTTAATTATCTCTTCCATATCTTTGGCATTTTTAAAGTACTTATCTATATGACTTAAATAGGTATTGGCTTGCGTAAATTTAATGAAACGTTCCGAGCCATTAAAAATTTCTTTACCCATTGGTTTGTTAAATATAAAATTGTCTGAAATATAACTTTCAAATTTCTTGATTTTCTCTCTGCTAACCCTTGTAAATGGGCTTAGACTTAATAAATATAGGTCTTCATCATTTTGAGCATCTACTTGTATGGAGTACTGACTATAGTCTTTAGTGGCTTTTAGTTGCTTAGGGTCAGTCACTTTCTTGTTATCCACCCTATTTAGGCTGTCCACTATCTTATAGTTTAATACGTTTTGCAAAAGGTGCTCATTTAGTTTTGCGTTCTCTCTCATAGGGGCATTTGAGATAATGAGATAGTTTTTAGAGATACCGCTACTGTTATTTGTATTGTGAGTATCGTCCTTGGTAGTTAAGGATTTATCCCTTAAAAGATTCGCAAATTTTAAAGAATTGAAAAATGGATACTGCATATAGACAAAATTTGCTCTATTTGCTATCACACACTCTTCTATCCTCTTAAGCAGACTCTCTTCAGCATTATCCTTATCATTTTTACATATTGATATATTATTTTTTTTATCTATATTTTCATATTTGATTAT
>NZ_CABPUT010000028.1:0-1461 GCF_902460625.1 Campylobacter concisus | reverse complement strand
GTACTTTGGTGCTAATTTTGGATATGTATTGGATAAAAATATTAAATTTGCTAGTTAAATTTGAGTTTTAATGTAATTAAAATAGAAATTTATAAAATAAAAATATCCCAAAGGAAAAATCCTTTGGGATTAGTTAGCTAAATATTAAAATACGTGTACTTGGTCTTGGACTTCTAGAGTTACAGTTTTTCCACCCTCTATGTTAGTATAAACATTGTAGTTAATACCATTTTCATCAGTAGTTGTAGTGCCTGAAGCAACCCAACCCTTGCTCACAAGATCAAGGTTATCGTTACTATCACCACCTATTCTTAGCTTATTGTTATTATCAGTCATATCTAGAACTTCTTTGGCTGATAGATTTATGTTGTGGTTGCCTTCAGTTAGATCTAGTTTTTCAATGTTCTTAACTTTGCTAAAGTCTAAACTATCATCAGCAACTTTTAATGTATCATATCCAGCTCCGCCATCGATAGTTGTATTATTTAGGCTTACACCTTGTTTGACTGAGATAAGATCGTTACCTGCATCGCCGTTTATTACTGCATTATTAAATGTTCCAGAGTTGACGAAAATTTGATCATTGCCATCTCCACCATGTATACCAGCATTAGGATTACCATTTTGACCTTGGAATTCCGCTCCATTGACATTTATTGTATCGTCGCCAGCATCTGCACGCACACTAGCTTGATCAAATTTAGCACCACTTTCTAAAGTTATAGTATCCTTACCATTTCCAGCAGCTATATAAGAGAAATCTTGGAATAAAGTTCCATCTTTTACTGTAATCACATCATCTCCACCACCGGTTAGTACGCTAGACAATCTACCATCATCACTTTTCATAAAGGTAGTATTTGATATCGTTACATGATCCACGTCATTAGCAAGGTATCCTGCATCATCAGTATACAAAGTAGATCCCTTAAACGTTATGCGGTCAGTGGCGCTGTTACCCTTAAGCTCTATAGTATCCTCTCCAGCACCCATCTCTACAACTGTACGAGTGAGCGTTACCCCGCTAGCTATATTAACCTCGTCAGAGCCAGCACCGGTTCTGATATTTGACTGAGTAGCCGGTGTAGTCGCTGGTGCAGTGATATCACTGTTGATATTTACTATATCATTCTCAGCTCCGGTAGTTATATCAACCTTCTTCACTGTCGCTCCAGCATTGATATTAACGGTACCTATACCAGCACCAGTATTTATAGAAACATTATCTATAGTTGCTCCAGTATTGATATTTACTATATCGTTGCCATTACCCATATCAACAGTAGAATCTTTAAGTGTAGCATTGCTTACTGTTAAAGTATCAACACCATCACCCATATCAGCTTTGATTTTTGCTGTAGCACCATCACGTATTTTTATCTCATCATCTCCACCATTACCATATATCTTACCATCAGGAAAAGCATCAGTAATAGTAAAGTTTCCACCCTTGATATCTAT
>NZ_CABPUT010000027.1:0-1560 GCF_902460625.1 Campylobacter concisus | reverse complement strand
ATCCAATACATATCCAAAATTAGCACCAAAGTACAATAGACATGCCCTTTAAAAATATATATAATTTTCCGATTTATAAAATCAAAACAATTTTAAGCACAATAAATAAGCTGGAATGGGTTAAAGTGTTACAAGAAAAAAGTGTAAGAGCTCTTAACAATGTAACTATAGAAGTAAAAGATATTAGCGTTGAAGACATTAATCAAAAAGAAAAGATAGTTATAGATAGCTCTGACCCTAAAGTACCAATAACTCAATCTGATGATAAAGATACTACAACTCTAGATCAAGATACTAATAATAACCAAGCAGTAACTGACATTTCAATATCGGATAGCGGAGATATGGGCGCTAGAAGAGGAGATGGCGTAAGCTTATCTTCTGCTAGTTTTGCTGAAAGCGGTCATATCTGCAACATAAATGCTAGTGTAGGAAGTACGCATGTCATGACTACAGTAGTAGCCGCAGGAGTTAGAGATAATACTCTTGGCGTAAGTGGAGGAAACAGTGTTAGTGTTGTAGCAACAGGACCTACTTTGCCATCAGGAAGTATAAAAATTCCACTATCGGCTTATATGAATAACGATATAAATGGCGGTTTTGTTTCTCATATGCTAAGCTTGGTAAATGATATGCTTAATGCCGGATCTACACTAAATGGATATAAGTTAGTTAGATGGCATGATGGAAGGGATTATTTTGTCCCTAATGCAGGAGTAAATAAATTTATCTTCCAAGACGGTTGGTTTAAAAGCAATAACGGCCTACTAGCTATAGGTCAAGATAATGCCAAAGACTTAGTGCTAACAAGTAGTGCTAGATCTTCAAATTTTGCTGGAGGTATAGCCAAGATATTAAATCCTTTAAGTGATCTTAGTGTATTTGGTGGAGATAATAGAAGCAAGATTATTTCAGATCTTACCAATGTAGATACTAAAATTTATAGTAGCCTAAATGGAAATGATGTCAATATAACTTATGATATAACAGGTAGTGGCTCATTTGAAAGAGATCCATTAACTCAAGAATATATAAGTGGTAAATCTTATATAGGTACTGGCTTAGGTTCAGATAACTTAAATATAGATCATGGCGTAAATATAATTAATACTATGATAAGTACTGGGGCTGGCAAGGATCACGTAAATTTTAAAGGAATCAACACAAATCAGGTTAATTTCAGAGGTTCTATCTTGATGGCTGGTGCTGATGACGATGAAATAAATATCGAAAATACTTTACTTGGAGCAGATGGTGCAAGAGTTAGTGAAATAAAAGCTGGTGATGGAAATGATATCATCATGACTAAAAATTTAAACATAAGCGGCGGCTCTACAATAAGTGGTGGTGACGGCAACGATACTATCACTATAAATGGTGGTGATGAAGCATACTTAAATACGGACTCTGTAATATCAGGTGGAGCTGGAAATGATGAAATCACCATAAAAGATGGAACTAAAGCTCGTTCTAGCTTAATACTTGGTGATGGTGAAAATACACAAAAACCAGGTAATGACAAGATAACTATTTCAGGCGATAATACTGTATTAGATAATG
>NZ_CABPUT010000026.1:0-1680 GCF_902460625.1 Campylobacter concisus | reverse complement strand
AGTTAAAAGTTTTTATTGAATTTATAAAAGTGTAATTGTAAATAAGGATATAGAAACTTAGTATAATAACAAAGGAGAATTTGTTTATTTTAAATTTTATAATATTATTTAAATATGATAATAATATTATAAAGATACTAGAATAATATTTTATTACTATGAATATGATAGGTTTTTAATATGCCAAGGAAAAGAAAAAAAATTTATATTGATGTACCCTACTCTCTAAAAAATACTGCAAAAACAATGGGGGCTATGTGGGATAGTGACGAAAAAAGATGGTTTATTTATGATACTTTTGATTTTGAGGCATTAGTAAATCTACTTGAAGAAAATAAAAAAGAAGGAGCTAGTAAAAAAACTGTACTATCAGATGGTATTACAAAGTTCAAAGTACCCTGTTTCCAAAAATACCAAATTGATATTACTGACGTATCTTTAAAATTTAAAGCTGCCTTAAATGCGGCTGGGCTTGAAGTAGACACACCAATAATGGATGGAATTTTGCGACGTGTTAGAGTAGATGGCGATAAGGGTGCGCAAAAAAGTGGTGCGTATGTTTGTTATTTAGATGGTACACCAGCCGGGTTTATACAAAATTTTAAAACCGGGTTTATTAGTAATTGGAAATATGAGAAATTAGACATATTACCCTATTCTGATAAACTTATTTATAGTAAAAAAACTCAGAATTTAGCAAATGACAATACAGTTTTTATTCAAAAGCAGTTACAAAGAGAGAATGAACTAGAAGACGAATATAAAAAAACAGCTAAAATTTTACTTGATGAGTTTTTGGCTGCAAATTTTGCTGCTTTAGACCATGCCTATTTTATTAGGAAAAGAGTGTATAAAAACTATGGTTTGAAACAGGATAGATTTGGAAATCTTCTTATGCCACTTTTTGATATCAACGAAAAATTTTGGTCGCTTCAACGGATATTTCCAAATGGAAATAAGATGATAGGCGCCCTACTTTCAAATGAGCAAAAGAAAAATGGTGAAAAACTTCTTGCTAAGAAGCGAGGAAATTTTTTTATTATAAGTGACGATATGGATCTTTATAACAAAAATTCAGCTAAACTTAATATTGAGGCTTTATTAAAATATAATAAAATTTATATATGTGAAGGTTTCGCCACTGCAACAAGCGTTCATGAAGCTTGTAAGATGCCTGTAATAGTTGGACTTGATGTGGGCAATTTAGAATTTGTAGTTCAGAATTTTTCTACAAGGTTTTGTAATATACGCATCATAATTGCTGCTGATAATGATGCTAAAAAAGAAAAAAAGAGTGGGTTTAATATTGGAAAAGATAAAGCAATGCAGATTAAAAATAATTTTAAAAATGTAAGTGTCTGTATTCCAAATTTTAATGATACAGAAATTTCTAGTGGATATAGTGACTTTAATGATTTGTATAATAGCAGAGGAATTGACGAAGTAGGGCGTCAATTAGAAATATTATTATAATATCTAAAATATACTTATATAATATTATTTTTATATGATTTAGATATTATAATAATATTATATAAAATAATAATGCTTTCTATCGTGATTTGAAAATTATGTATCGTTTTTGTGGTTGTATTGCCTGCTAATAAATACCTATTTTTATTTTTTGTATAGAGGGTTACTAATTAATTATATCTTTTATCATAGCAGAATAAGTATTCT
>NZ_CABPUT010000025.1:0-2166 GCF_902460625.1 Campylobacter concisus | reverse complement strand
TATCACTATAAAGCTATAAATATTAGATAATTTTTAAAAATTTTATTATATTTATAAAACAAAAAATAATTTTAAGATTAGAGATAAAAAGGAGTTATTTTCATCCTCAAATTTTGAGGATGAAATATTAATGAAATTTTAAATATCAAGCCGCAAGGTTAAAATTTATTCTTTTTAACATCAGCTACTATTGTCTTAGCCATTTGATCGATTTGGGCGGTGATTTCATTCGTTGAGCTCACGATATCAACATTTTGCTTTGTAATGCTATCTATCTGGCTTACACTTTGATTTATCATATTTATGCCTTCGCTTTGCTCTCTGATGCTCTCACTCATCTCGTTAATGCTTTGAGTAAGTATATTTGCATTAGTTTCGATCTCACCAAGTGATTTTTGAGTTCGTTCAGCTAGTTTTCTAACTTCATCCGCAACTACAGCAAAACCTCGTCCATGCTCACCAGCACGCGCTGCCTCGATAGCAGCGTTTAGAGCAAGTAGATTGGTTTGATCAGCTATATCTCTAATAATAACGATGATATTTTTAATCTCTTCAGATTGTTTTATAACATCTACAGTCTTTTGACTAATTGCGCTCATCGAGCTACTCATTTGTTCGATCGCAGCAGCACTTTCTTGGAGAAAATTTGCTTGTGTGCTAGCACCTTGAGTTACTTGCTTCATTGATGCATCTAAATTTTTGGCTTTTTCTTCTAAGAATTGTGCTTGTTTTAAGTTAAACGCAAGCATATTAGCTATCTCTTCGCCAAGCTCATTTGTTACTAGTTCGACATTTCCTTTGGCGTCCAAAATTCTTGAAGTAAAATCAGAATTTCTAAAATCATTAAAAGTTTTTTGGATCATATTTAAATCGCTACCAACTCTTTTCTCCAAAACATCTAGCATTTTATTTAAGACATCTTTTAATTCAATTAGTTTTGGATTAGCTGGAACATCTACTATTCTTGCTTTTAAATTTCCATTTTCTATCGCCTTTGCAGTCTCAACAGATTGAGATACCACTCTAGAGTCTTGATCGGCATTGTCAAAAATTTTAGCAATATTATCATTTATTAGTTTGCTCATTACGCCAAATTCATCTTTTGTTGCTACCTTTGAAACAACTGGCTCTTTTATCTCGAAATTTAAAAATCTAAAGAAACTAACCAAAGCATCTGTAATAGTTTTAATAGGATTAAGCGATCTTTTTAGCAAGAAATATACAAACGCAGACAAGACAACTATAAATATAAAGGCTAAAATAATCTGAACTTTTAAAATAGGCAAAGTATGCGAGCTAAAGATATTTTGATCCATTGCTGTTATTGCCAACCAACCTTTGTCATTTATCTCTAACATATAAGCATAGACATCTTCGCCTTTTGTATTTTTATATGCTATCAATCCATTTTCATCAAATTTCTTTTCATTATATTGTTTTATTAGACTCTTTGCGATCTCGTGAGGTTTGCCGACTAATTCTTTATTTGGGTGCATTATAACGTTGCCATTTTGATCTGTAACAAAAGCATAGCTGTATTCAGTTTTACTGATTTGCGATATATTATTGCTCAACTCCTCAATAGATGCATCTATGCCCGTAACTCCAATATTTTTAATAGGTGCAGCAAAGGTTATAACCATAGCATTTAATGAAGCTGCCATATATGGATCAGTATATATCGGTTTATTCTCGGCTTTAGCTTGTTTATACCATCCTCTAACTCTTGGGTCATATCCAGCTTTATTTTGCCCATTTGATCTAAACATAGACCCATCCTCATATCCAGCGTAAACAAGAGTGATCTCTTTTCCAGATATAGCTTTTGCTTGAGATAAAGCTAAATTTATACCATCAGCATTCATCGAGCCATCACTTTTCTCGCTTATCTTACTGAGAGTCTCAGCCATTTTCTCTATAGCATACTGATTATTGGTAAAAAAGCTATTTAGTGTGATTTTCACATCTTTTAAGATTTGCTTTTGAGTTTGTATTACTAACTCAATGGCTTTATCATGAGCTGTGTTATAGCTAGCTAAAGATATTAGCGAGAATGATATGAATAATGCCAGTATGAGCATTAAAGATATTTTGTTTGCAATTGAGCGCATTTACTTTCCTTTTACAAAAAATTAAGATACGATTTTATATTTTTTTATATTAAAT
>NZ_CABPUT010000024.1:0-2244 GCF_902460625.1 Campylobacter concisus | reverse complement strand
TCGAACCCCTGTCCAAAAACAAAATGCATACAGCCTCTACACGCTTAGCAAAAGTGAAAATTTCATCTAAAAAGGCTCACTTTCCAAAACCAAATTTTAACCTTTTTGCAATGTATCTTTGAGCTAGCGTGCAAGGTAGCAGGTCCTCCCCTCTAACAACCAAATTTATGCCCATATCCTCATCGTCTATCACGCTTGCAAAGTTGTAAGCAGGAGTAAAATCTTTTTTGTAAATCACAAAATCGCCCATCTGCTCTGCCACAAGCTTACCAAGAGGGTCGCCCTCATCTACGCTTAGTCTAATGGCGGTCTTGTCTTTTATAAATTTTAGATTTTTATTTTTACAAATTTTAGTGTAAATGCCGTTTTTGTAGGCACCTTTTGTAGTCCTTGAACATTCACAGATATAAATTTCATCTAGTTTTTTAAGTACATCTTCATACCTTTTAGCACTTAATTTAAAGCTAAAAATTTTGCTCAAAATCACTCGTGCAAGTAGGCCCTTTATCGCATTCAAGCCCCAAAAATTCTAAAACATCAAAGATATTTTGAACAAATTCTTGCCGGTATCTACTAAGATCATAATCATCGATACGTAAGTGCAAAATACCATTTACCGAACGTGTCAAAAGATAAGTTAGGATGAAGTTATAAGCATTGCCAGCATGCAAAAACCCACTAGGCGTAGGAGCTATGCGGGATGCTATGCCACCATTTGGTGGCAAATAGTCATTAATCCCTTGGTCTAGCCTCATTTACCCTTAAAGTACGTCCGCCTAGTTCTTTTTCATTTAGTGCGTCTATAGCTTTTTGTCCCTCATTTGCATCGTCCATTTCAACAAAGCCAAAGCCTTTTGAGCGATCAGTTTCTCTATCTTTTACTATTTTTGCTCGCCTTACTTCACCAAATTGTGCAAAAGCTTCCTTTAATTCTGCCTCTGTCGTTCTATACGACAAATTTCCTACATAAATATTCACAGGAGTGTTCCTTAAAAAAATTACCGATTTATTCGGTTAGTGTGATAATAGCTAATTTTCGTCAAAAAGATGTAAAAAATCAAAAATTTATTATATTTTTTTGAAAAATATTCTTAAAAGCTACAAGCTCGTATATATAGAACTTTTATAACTATCACTAAACAAAATCTAATCTTAAGTTTAAAAAGAATAATTAAATAAAAAATTATTTTATCTTTATAAGCTATTTATAAAGTAAATCATTCTTTACTTTAAGATACGTTTCATCGCTAAGTAAATTTTTAACTATAAAAAGTGCAAATTCCATTGAAAAAGCAGGACCTTTTGCTGTAATAATATTTTGATCCCTCAATACACTCTTACCGTTATCATAGCCCCTTTTATCACTTCTTACATTTTCTTCAAATCCTGGATAACAAACAAAATGATCTTTTAGCACACCAGCACTCTCAAGCACCATAGGAGCAGCACAAATGGCACAAATAAGCTTATTGCTTTTATCAAAATTTTGCAAAATTGCTTTGAGCCTTGTATCGTTTGCTAGATTGCTAGCTCCTGGAAGTCCGCCAGGAAGGACGATCGCATCGTAGTCTAACTCTTTCATTTCACGAAGTGTTACGTCGGCTTTTACGCATATATTGTGACATCCTTTGATATTTACGTCATTTAGCCCAACAATAGAAGCTATCGCTCCAGCTCTACGTAAAACATCAACAGAAGTTAGCGCTTCTATCTCCTCAAATCCATCAGCTAAAATCACAGCAACTTTTTTCATAAATTTATCCTTTCAAGTAATATGTTTTATTTGTTAAGTAAAATTTTATATAATATTGGCTTATTTCACAAGAAAGGACAGAGCATGCAAGTAAAAATTATTTACTGCAACTCTTGAAACTATCGTCCGGTAGCTTCTCGTGTAGAAGATGAAATAAAAGCGAACTTTAGTGATGCAAGAGTCGAAAAGGTTATAGGTGATGGTGGAAATTTCATCGTCGAGGTTGATGGAGATGTTATATTTTCTAAGAAAGATCGTATTGGAAATGATGAAGCGAGATTTCCTCACGGTGAAGAGATCACAACTCTTATAAACAAATATCTTAAAGAAAAGTCGGCTTAATGCTAGCTACCGAGACGGGAAACCGTCTCGTTTTTTCCCATTTTTAACTTGCAATTCTACTATCTTGATATAAAAATTTTATAATTAAAACATTAGTCTATCTCGCTAAGAATTTTCATTTTTTTATATATTTTTTGATTCTTAAAGAT
>NZ_CABPUT010000023.1:0-2295 GCF_902460625.1 Campylobacter concisus | reverse complement strand
TTGTAGTTGTGCCACTAGTATAAGTAGTATAACCACCAGAACTAGCACCTTTAGTCCAGCTACTTCCA
The DNA here is from genome assembly GCF_902460625.1 of Campylobacter concisus. Lineage (GTDB taxonomy): Bacteria > Campylobacterota > Campylobacteria > Campylobacterales > Campylobacteraceae > Campylobacter_A > Campylobacter_A concisus_AD. Next base: position 2,227 of record NZ_CABPUT010000023.1, on the reverse strand, counting down.
AGAGTAAGCTCATCATTACTATCACCATCTATTTTTAGCTTATTCTCATTACTATCACGTAATATATCTTGAACATTGCTAGCTGTAAGAGTTAAGGTTGTCTTTTCTCCATTAGTCATATCTAGTTTTTCGATATTTTTAACATGACTAAAGTCTATGCTATTGTCAGCTACTTTTAATGTATCAAATCCGGCTCCGCCGTCGATTTTTGTATCATTCAAGATTGCACCCTTCTCGATTGTGATCTCATCGTTGCCTGCTCCAGCTTCGATTTTTGTATCATTCATTAAGTTTGCACCTTTTTTGATAAAGATCTTATCATTGCCGATTTCGCTATTTATATAGCCATGATCAAACTTCGAACCAGCATTAACGTAAATTTCATCATTACCTGCTCCACCATTTACGCCACCATCTTTGAAATCTGCTCCATTAACGTATACCTTGTCGTTGCCTTCATGTGCATATACGTTACCGCCGATAAATTTAGCACCACTTTCTAGCGTTATAGTATCATTGCCATCTCCAGCTTGTATATAAGATGCTTCTTGAAAAATAGTTCCACTTTTTATAGTAATTTCATCATTGCCGTCACCGGTACTTAAATTAGATAGTTCACCGTTACTACCCTTTTTGAACATAGTATTTGTGATTTCTACTATATCTTTATCAGCTCCAGTATCCAAAGAAGATCCTTCAAATGTTATACGATCTGTAACACCTGTTTTACCAGCATTGATCTTTATAGTTTCTTCTCCAGCACCCGTGCTAATAACAGTACGAGTTAGCGTTACTCCGCTAGCGATATTTACAGTATCTATACCGCCCTCAGTCGTAATATTTGATTGCTTGCCAACATCAGCGGTAATATTAGCATTGATATTTACAGTATCTTTGTCAGCTCCCGTATTTATATCAATCTTATCTATTATCGCACCAGCGTTAATATTAACTGTATCCTCACCCTCAACAGTTATAATAGTAGAATTTTTTAGCGTTCCGTCAATATTTACGATATCTTTAAATTTATTGCCCCAAATAGTCTTTGCATCTAAATTAGTAACATTTGAAATATCTATCTTATTTTCGCCGTTTCCGCCGGATATTCCGCCTATATGAGAATTTTTAATTTTCATTTCATCATTGCCGCCCCATATACCGCCTTCTACAACTCCCTCAACAGTAGAGTTTTCAACAGTAATGTTATCCTTATCAGAATCTGCAGCTCCGCCATATATGCTAGGGCTTTCGCCGCGTCCGCCACTAACGTATCCTTTTACTTTTGCGCCGTCTAAAATTTTAATAGTATCGCTATCTTCGTTGCCTTCTATGTTTTCGGTTACGACGGTACCGGTATCTTTTACGGTTATCTTATCGTTACCCCATCTTCCGACTATACCGTCTACTTTAGCGCCTTTTTCTACCAATATCTCGTCATCGCCGCCTCTACCGTTTATACCGCTAACGTAAGTTCCGCTATCGCTTACGGTTACCTTATCGTTTCCTTCGTCGGCCTGTATAAGACCTACTTTTGCGCCTTTATCCACGGTTATATCGTCGTCTCCGTTGCCGGCGCCTATGAATCTGACCTGCGTTCCGTTTCCGCTTACTTTTATGGTATCACCAGCAGCACCGTTATCTTCTATATCTATATTTTTTCCTTGGCTTGCTTGATATGCTTTTTCATGTACATCATTTTTAGTTTTATTATCACCTAGTAATGTATCTACTTTTGAGCCACCCTCTACGGTTATATTATCGCTTCCTGAACCGCCGGAAACGCCAAAGACTTTGGCACCGTTTTTGAGATCAACGTTATCGTTTCCAACTCCTCCAAGCACAGACGCTATTTGTGCACCGTCTACGGTTATATTATCTATATTATCCGATCCAAACACTTTTAAACTTGGATTAGGATTTACTATCTTAGCTACTGAGCCATCATCTGGATAGTTTGAAGCTTTTGCTGTGCTAGTTACTGCTAGGTCTTTAGCATCATCTTGACCTATAGCTAGTTTACCATCATTGCTTACATACCAACCGTCTTTGTGTTGGAATGCACTAGGAGTAGTAGGATCATCAGGAGTTAGATAATCTCTACCATCAGTATGTCTATATACATGATATCCATTAGGTATAGAGTTATAAAATGAAGCTAATAGTCTAGAAGATGTGCTCTCTCCTACATACGCTGACAAAGGAATTTTTATACTTCCTGCTGGTAAAG
>NZ_CABPUT010000022.1:0-4208 GCF_902460625.1 Campylobacter concisus | reverse complement strand
GTATATAAAAGATGATCTATTTATTTTAAATAATACCGATACAAATCAAAGAGGTTTTGATTTGGCTTATGATATATTCTGGAACGCATTTGTTTTTTTATCTAGGTATGAGGAATATGCTAGTGAAATGGGTGGTAAGAATATTGGCAGCTATAGCTTGAGACATCCTAGGCAAGATAAAGATAGTTTTGATATCCCTATTGTAAATATTTTATTTAATGAATTGGAATATTTTTTACATATAAATTTTAAAGATTTGGTTTTTGGCAAAAAGCAAAAAGACATTATTGATTTATCGCATGATGTAGACTATATTGAAAAAACAATTCAGCTAAAGATAAAACAAACAGTTTTTAATGCCGTAAATGTTTTTAGGTTGATGACAAGGCCCGTCTATTGTTTTAAAAAAATACTTGAATTATTTAAATTTGCTTTTTCAAATACATCATATTGGTGCTTTGACGATTGGGTAAATATAGAAAAAAAATATAATAGGACGTCAACGTTCTACGTGTATGTAAAAGGCAAATCAAGAGGTTTTAGGTCGTGGTTAATTGATCCATCATATGATATAAAAAATAATGTAAAACTTCAAAAGAAATTAATAGATTTATACAAATGTGGTTTTCAAATAGGTTTGCATGGTAGTTATAATAGTGCTATAAATTGTAATCAGTTGCAGTATGAAAAGGATGAATTAGAAAGAATTTTGGGAATTAAAATAGTAAAAACAAGACAACATTGGCTTAATTACAGCGAAGATACTACCCCAGATATACATAATAGATTGTTTTTATTTGATTCTACTTTGGGCTGGAACGATAGAATGGGCTTTAGGAGCGGAATTGCCAGCATGTATAATCCATACGACTTTAAAAGTAAAAAAGCTTATGACTATGAAGTAATCCCACAAGTTATTATGGATTCGAATATTTATGATTATGGGCTTAAACAAGATGTATTTAATGCTGCAAAATTAGTATTAAATAGGTCAAAAAAATTTTCTAAAACGACATGTGTTTCAATTTCTTGGCATCAAAGAGTATGTAGCTCTGACTACAATTGGCATTTATTTTATGAGGAGCTTCTGAGTGCTTTTTAACAGCGGTAATTATAAATACAATAGTTTTGGCAATATAAAAATTTTAAAGCATCTAAAAAATATTAAAAGCATTAAAAATGTTTTAAGGATCATGTATGAATCCTTATAAGAAAATATTGAAAGAAAATTTAACTAAACTTTTAAATTTATACAATACAGATAAATACTCTGCTACATATGGGTATGGAGACCGAGAATTTTGGGCTTGGAAAATAAAAGATTTTTCAAATTCAACAATGCAAGGCGGAGTACATAGTTTGGCTATAGCTATAAAATTAGGACTATTTGAAAAAGTCGAAGAGAAAAAATTTATTTTTAATGTAATAGATTCTGCAATTTTAGCTATAAAAAATATTATTGATAAAAATGGGTCAGTGTGCGAGGCCTATCCTGCTGAAAATTCGTTTTGCGTAACAGCTTTGGTTGCGTTTGATGTATTGTCTTGTATTTTTTATCTAGATAACTACTTGGATGAAAAGTGTAAAAATGATTATTTAAACATTATACGGCCTTTAGTGCATTTTATTACAAAACATGATGAAAAACACGCGATCATATCAAATCATCTAGCAACAGGTGTTGCGGCAATAGCTTTGTGGAATAAAATAACTGGGGAAACAAACTCTCGTTACAAAGAACTATTAGGACTTATCTATGATAATCAATCCGAAGAAGGTTGGTATAAAGAATATGAAGGAGCCGATCCTGGCTATCAAACCTTATGTACTTATTATTTGTATTGTGCTTATATGATAACATTTGATCAAGATTTATTGGATTCATTAAAAAGATCTGCCAAATTTTTGAGTTTTTTTATTCACCCAAATGGAACAATTGGGGGATTATATGGATCAAGAAATACTGAAATATTTTATCCAGGGGGAATCATTTCTTTAGCAAATGAAATAGAAGAATTTGCACTTATTGCAAAATTTTTAGAGCCAAAGGGGCAACATATACTGCCACAAAATATAGATATTGGCAATTATATCCCTCTTTTGAATTCTTATGCTGTAGCTGCCCTAAATTACGATAAGATAGAACATTGTATTACTAACTCTAGCATTTCTCCATTTTTTTTAAAAACTGGAGAGAAGATATTTGAAAAAGCTGGAATTTATATGTTTTCAAATATAAAATATTTTGCAATACTTAATTTTAAAAAAGGCGGTGTTTTAAAGGTTTTTGATAAAAATAATAGTGTATGCATTGAGGATGGTGGATTGTTTGGTGCTTTAAAAAATGGTAAGAAAATTTCATCTCAAAAATTTGATGATAAAATTAATTTTACCAATAGTGAAATAGTTGCTTCTTTTTATTGTACGAATGAGTCTCTGCCAACTCCCCTAAGTTTTGTTGTTTTAAGGATGTTTTCTATGTCTATTTTTAAGTCCGTTTTCCTTGGTGATTTATTTAAAAAATTTATTGTTAGATTGTTAATGACTGGTAAAAATAAAATAGATGGATGTGTGAAACGAAAATTTGTTTTTTTAAAAGATAAAATCATTGTAAAAGAAAAGATTCAAAGACCTAAGAATTGTATAGAGATCGGACATGTCGGAAAATCAAAGGTTATTCATATGGCTTCAAGTGGTTATCTTTTACCAAAAGATGCAATTATTAAAGACAGCAGTATAGTTGAGTTTAAAAATGTTTAAACTTATACCTAGATTGAAACCAAATTATACATTTTGTGATTGGATTGCTGCTTTAAATATTTTTCAAAAAACCCCAATAGAAACCTACGAAAAAGAGTTTGCAAAGAAATTTGAAAATAAATACGGAGTAATGTTTCAGCATGGAAGAACTGGATTGTACGCACTTTTAAATATATGGCAACTTAAAAATTATGAAATTATATGTCCTGCATATACGTGTGTAGTTGTTCCAAATGCTATTGTGCTAAGTGGTAATATACCAGTTTTTGTGGATAGCGATAAAGATAGTTTTAATATGGATATTTCTTTATTAAAAAAAGCCATTAATAAAAAAACTAGAGCAATAATAGTAACACATTTATTTGGTTATCCTATGGATGTTGAAGCAATTCAAGATATTGTCAAAGAAGCAGAGCTTTTGTATGGCAATAAAATATATGTGATACAAGATGTTGCACATAGCTACGGTGCAAAATGGAATGGATTACTAGTTACCAAATTCGGAGATGCATCCATATTTGGTTCAAATATAAGTAAAATTATAAATTCTATATTTGGAGGCATGGTGCTCACAAATTCTCAAGACACATTTGATAAGTTGGTAACGTGGAAAGTAGAAAATTTGAGAAGTGGTGGTTTATTGAAGTCTTTTAAGAGATTTATATATTTTATAGCCGTAAATATTGCTTTCAATAGTTATGTGTATTTCTTTGTTAATTGTCTTGAAAGAAGAAAAATGCTTGATAGATTTGTTAAATACTTTGAAGAAGACAAAATATATTTTCCGAATGATTGGAATATTAGACCATCTAGACTAGAGGCAAGGATAGGACTTAGTCAGTTGAGGAAATATGATTTTATATTGAATAATAGAATTAAAAATGCTAGGAAGTGGATAAAAAATGTTGGTGGATTGAAGTGCGAATTTAAAAATGATATAGAGGGTGCTACATATAGTCATTGTGTTGCACTGGTTGACGATAGGGCATACTGGTTGGAAAAGTATAGAAAAATGGGCATCCAATTAGGCATTCTTATAGAATACTCTATACCATACTTAAAAGCTTACGCACCGTTTAAGCAAGGAGAGTATCCTGTTAGTTTAGAATATAGTAAAAAAAGCATAAATTTCCCAAATTGGGTATAAAATTAAATATAGGACTTGTTATGTTGGTTGTAGTTGGGAACGATAAAATAGGAAGAAAATTTATTAATCAAATAGATCAAAGCAAATTTATGATCGTTTTAGATGAGTCGTCTTCCATTAGTAGGGTATTTAAGTTATTAAAAAATGGTTCATTAAATTTTTCTCAGTTATTTCAGATGTTTTTTAGCGATTTATTGAGAAAGAATTATCCACTAACAAAAAAATATGAAGCTATTAAAAACAATTCTGATTTGATTAATATTATCAAAAAAAATAATATTAAAACTATCGTATTGTATAG
>NZ_CABPUT010000021.1:0-4304 GCF_902460625.1 Campylobacter concisus | reverse complement strand
GACATTAATATTAGAATACTAAATATACATTGTGCAAAAATTCCTGAGTATGGTGGAATCGGATCTATCCAAAGAGCATTAAAAGATAAGGCCTACAATCAAGAGGCAACATTGCATGTGATAACTGAAGCAATTGATCGTGGTGAAATCATAGCAAGTACTCCATATACACTAAATAATAATTTTAGTTATTTGGTAAATGAAAATATAGCTTACGATGCAGGAATTAAATTGTTTAATACTGTCTTTAGAAATGTATAAAAAACTTTTATCAGACTCCTTTATATATGGCTTCGGGTCCATTGTTATAAAGGCAATAGCTTTTTTTACATTGCCAATATATACGAGATTGTTTACACCTGAAGAATTTGGTATTTTAGAGATGTTTAATACAATAGCCGGCATGCTTTCTATTTTTATGACCATGGGGCTTGATAGCGCACAAAGTTTTTATTTTATGGAGGCTAAAAATAATGGCAATAGAAGTATTATTGACATAACAGCGTCTATTTTTCAGCTTCGCATCATCGTTGGACTAATTGTTGTTTTTTTAAGTATTGTTTTTTCATATTTCATTATAAAATTTACCTTTCAAGTGAGTTTACCAAGTTATTATTTGTGGATTGTAGCTATATCTACTTTTTTTGGCACATTGGTTTCACAAAGCTTAGAAGTTTTTAGACTTATTTATAAGCCTTGGCGATATATAGCACTGTCATTTCTTCAAACAGTTTTTGGAGTTGCTTTTATATTATTTTTTGTATATTTTTATGACGGTGGTATAAGGGGTTACTTGTTAGGCGTTTGTTGTGGTTCTTTGTTTACGATGGTTATAGGGTGGCATACTTCTAGAAGCTATACATATTGGGGAAAATTAGATTTAGAGTTATTTAAAAAGTTTATTAAATTCGGACTTCCGTTGCTTCCATCTGGTCTTATGATCTGGATTATGAGTGCAAGTGATAGATGGTTTGTGTCAAATATTTTAGGTAATTATGAGGTCGGAATATACGCCATTGGAGCTAAAATAGCACTCATTATTACAATTGTTATTGAAACTTTTAGAAAAGCTTGGTGGCCTATAGCTATGGATATGTTACATAAAGATGATAGTCAAGCTTTTTTCAAAAATATTTCATTGTGTTATGTGGTAGTAGGTTCACTATCTGCTGTATTATTAACTATTCTATCTCCTTATCTAGTAAAAATTTTAGCCGATGATAGATATTTTCATAGTTGGAAGTTAATAGGAATTCTATGTTGGGGAAATATATTCTATGGTTTTTACCTGTTGAGTTTTATAGGAATCTTTAAGGCAAAAAAAACATATATAAGCACATATATCTATTCTATTAGCGCTTTTTTAAATATTATTTTAGACTACGTTTTAATAAAATATTATGGAGTATTTGGTGTAGCCCTTGCAACGTCTTTTAGTGTCTTGGCTGCTAACATAATGGGTATGATAGTTTCCAATAAATACTATAAAATAGATTGGCAATGGTTTTGGTATATATTTTTTATTGGTAGTAGTTGGATTTTTATATTTTGGTATGTTGGAGAAAAATGAAAAAGAAATTTAAAAAATTTACGGATAGATATGGTAATAAGGGGCTCATGTTTTTACTATTATATCCTGTTGTTTTACCTATTCTTATGCTAAAGGATACCAGTATAAGCATTTACAATATAATCATAATTTTGTCAAAGTATCGTTGGAAGTATCTATCTGGCAATGATCAAAGAAATGCTTATAACAACTTTTTTTATTATATACAAGACTATAATATTCAAAGATTTGGGAGATATGGAAAAAGTACTCTCTTGGCTGGGAGTGGCTTAAGTCTTAAAAACTGGTTTCATGTAACACCACTCAGCCTAAGAATGCAAGCTAGTTTTGGAACCACTTTTATAATGTTTTTAGCTATGTCTGTTTGGGTTACTTTATGGATTTGCTTATATTATGAGAATCAAAATTTATGGATGTTAGGAGTTGTTTTTTTTAGTACTCTATTCTTTGCAACCTTCATAGAAATACAAAACTATAATATACTTGGTTGGATGCTTTACCCGCTTTTTTTGACATTGTTGGTCAGTCAAAATTATTTTATTTTGTGTATTGTTTTATTTTTTATATCTTTTTTGTCATTTACGGGCTTTTTTTTAGGTGCCATATTGACATTTATTGCTAGTATTTATTTTCATAATGTATTTTTGTTTATTTCCATCATCCCAGGTTCCATTAAGTGGCTTATACCAGTTTTTGTTTCTTTCGGAAAGGGCGGTTTATCAAAGATGTCCGGAGCAATAGGTGCTCATGATAAAGTAAAATATAGTATGAAAAAATATAAAAAGCCCAATATATACAAAGTTTACTTACTGTTATTACAAATTCAGTTTTTGATAATTTCTTTGTTGCTAAATGAGGTTAATATTGGAGTTGTTTTGTTGTTTGTGACAATTCTATTTTTTACAATAAATGAACTCTTGGTAAGGTTTGCCGATCAACAATCTTTTTATCTGCTTTATTTAAGTGTTTCACTATTTTATATTTTCAATATTGATATTAATGCCTATATCATATTTTCATATATAGTATCTATATATCCAGTATATGGACTTATGATTAACGTTGCACCAAGCTATGGAAAATTTATATCACCAGGCATAAGGAGCCCATATAGTGTAGCAGAAGAAGTTGATGGACTAAATACGTTTTTTAGTTGCATTCCATCTAATACTAAAGTATTAATGGCCTATAAAAACCCAAAAGAAGAGTATGACGGTATATTTAGTGGCTTTAAGGTACGCAGAGAACTACTGCAATACGTAGCTATTAAAAGAGGTATAGTTGTTTTTCCTGATTGGTATATGATTTTTGAGAATAATAAATACAATTCCGATGAATCTTTTTGGGTTGACGATGAGAATGAAATTTTAGATTATTTAAAAAAACATGGTTTGGTTTATGTTATATCATGTTTTGATTTAAATCCCTTGAATTTTAAAATGATAAGCAGCTTTTCATTTAATGACAATATAGCTGATTGTTGCAAAGAAGAGTCAAAAATTAAATTGTATAGAGTAAAATAACCTCCATAATAGGTCTTTATGTATTTTAAGGTGTGATGTAAATGTGTGGAATAAGTGGAATAATAAATAAGAGCAATGTTGCTGTGACAAAAGATGAAATAAAAAATATGAATGATTTGATAGTTCATAGAGGGCCAGACGATGAGGGCTTTTTTTATGGCAAAAATTTTGCATTAGGACATAGAAGATTATCTATCCTGGATCTTAGCAAAGATGGTCATCAGCCTATGAGCTATATGGAAGATAAATATACAATAACATATAACGGTGAAATTTTTAATTATTTAGAGATAAGAAAAGAGCTTGAAGAATTTGGATATAAATTTAACTCAAAAACTGATACCGAAGTTATTTTAGCAAGCTATGATCGATGGGGCAAAGATTGTGTCGAAAAATTTAATGGAATGTGGGCTTTTGCAATATATGACAAAAAAGAAGATATATTGTTTTGTTCAAGAGATAGATTTGGAGTAAAGCCATTTTATTTTACGCAGACAAAAGATAAATTTGTATTTGGCTCCGAGATAAAACAACTTTTAAATTTCTGCAATGGCAAATTTGTAAACAAGACCTTGCTAATTGATTTTTTGGCTACCGGTATGCTAGAACATACTAATGAAACATTTTTTGAAGGTATCTATAAGCTAGAGCAAGCTCATAATATGATTTATGATTTAAAAACTCATAATTTTAAAATTAAAAAATATTATGATATAGCATTAAATGAAAATAATAAAAAATTAGATGAGACTCAAAGCGTAGATTCGGTTTCAAAAAATTTAAAAAAAGCAATTAGATTGAGGTTGAGATCGGACGTTAAAGTCGGAACTTGTCTTAGCGGAGGGCTTGATAGCTCGAGTGTGGCAGCGCTTGCTTCTATGGCATATACCAATGATGAGGAAAAATTTATAGCCATTCATGCAAAATCAATAGAGGAAAGTACAGATGAAAGTATATATGCACAAATGGTGGCGCAGCATTGCGACTTAAATTTACAAATAGTGGAGCCAAGTACACAAAAATTTATTGATAACATACAGGAAGTTGTTTATACGCAAGAGGAACCATTTGGTGGCCCATCTATTTTTATGCAGTATTTTGTTATGCAAAAAGCAAAGGATTTAAGCTGTAAGGTTATGTTGGCCATCCAACATAACCTTACAGCTTAAATCCTTTGCTTTTTGCATAACAAAATACTGCATAAAAATAGA
>NZ_CABPUT010000020.1:0-4353 GCF_902460625.1 Campylobacter concisus | reverse complement strand
TGGGAAATTTGTCAAAAAAATATTTCAATATAGATGAGATGCAAAAATATGAAATTTTTACCACAAATTTACCAGCGCTTTTGAGATATGAGGATAAAAACTCAATGAGGCACTCTATCGAAACCAGACTCCCATTTGTAGATTATGTAAATTTAGAAAATTCTCTGAGCATAAATGCAAAATATAAAATTAAAGATGGTTGGAGTAAATATGTCTTAAGAAAGGTCATTGATAGCATTTTACCAAATGAAGTAGTTTGGCGAAAAAATAAATTTGGCTTCAATGCACCTGACAATATTTGGTTAAATAGCATCAAAGACAAAATGAAAGAGGATATATTAAGCTCTGATATTATTAAGTCTGTTGCCGATATGGAGCATTTAAAATTTAAGCTTAATAGCATGAACATACTCATAATGTGGCGTCTTTATTGTGTGAGTGTTTGGGAGAGAGTTTATGATGTTAAAGCAAAGTAGTATTATAAGATTATAGTATGAAAATATTGTATGTTGTTGATGAGAGTATACTTGCTGGTAGCCATTCTGGAGTTATAAAAAAAGTTAAGAGTCAAGTTTTATTTTGGCAGCAGCATGGTCATCAGGTTTGTTTTTTTTCAATTTTTGATAATGTGTTGTATGATAGCGACCTTAAAATAGTGACTAGTTTTAGGCAAGTCAATTTTAAAAAATTGGGCAAAATTGGATCATTGTTTAGGATTTATTTTTCTACTTATTTTTTAACGAAAGTGCATCATATTGTTAATTATGATTTGATTTATACTAGATATATTCTTTTTACTCCATTTTTCTACTATCTTGCGAAAAAGAAGCGTGTTATTATGGAGATAAATTCAAATGATGTAACAGAATATAAATCCAGATCACGTTTGACGCATTTATATAATTTGATAACCAGAAATATAATTTTAAAAAAAATATCGGCATTTGTTTTTGTAAGTCATGAATTATCAAATATTTTTAGCTATTTTGGTAAAAAAAGTATCGTTATAGCAAATGGAGCAGACGTAAAAAAATATCCCATTAAAAATAATACAAATACTAGGCCAAGATTAGTTTTTGTCGGTTCGGTTGGACAAAAGTGGCATGGTGTTGATAAGATAGTAGAAATGGCTAAAAATTTGACCAAATATGACTTTATGATAATTGGACAGGATGGTTGCAATACTGATAATTTAAGATATATGGGAAGGATGTCTAGCGACAGAGTGATCGATGAAATTGTAAAATGCGATGTCGGAATAGGCACATTGTCTATATATAGATATAAAAAAATGAGAGAAGCATCTCCTCTGAAAACAAGAGAATATTTATCTTGTGGACTTCCAATAATATATGCTTATGAGGATACAGATTTACAGGACATAGAAAAATTTGCCTTAAGAATGGATGAGGATAATATAGATTTAAGTAAGATAAAGGTATTTGTTGATAGCGTATTTAATAATAACAATATCAACATTCTTGCCAGAAAATTTGCTGAAGAAAATTTAGATATAAGAATTAAAGAACAAAAGAGACTGGAATTCTTTGAAGAAATTATGGGGGAACAGTGAATATAAAGAAAATAATGTTTGTAGCAGATGCTGGCTCAATACATACCAAAAAATGGGTAGACTATTTTATTGAATCTGGATATGATGTTTTTTTGGCAACTTTTTCCAAAACAAATATAACAAACTGTAAAAATATTTTTTTTCTTAGTAATAAAACTGTTGATAATAGAGGAGGTAACTATTATTATTTATTCTATATTTTTAAATTAGCTAAAATTTTCAATGAAATTAAGCCAAATATTATAAATGCTCACTTTAGCTACAGTATGGGTCTTGTTTCTTTCCTGGCTAAAAAAATTTCAAGGATAAAAGCATTATTTAGCGTTGTTTGCCATGGTGATGATATTTTAAATGAAAACATTTTTTTAAAAATTATTAATAAAACTATTTTGAAGAGAACGGACGCTATTTTTGCTGTATCAGACCAAATAAGGGATAAAATTTTATCTTTTGGCATAGATGCTAGTAGAGTATTTGTTGGTCAATATGGTATCGAAAAAGTATCTTTAAAATATAGCGAAAAAAGTATAGATATACTGTCAAATAGGGCATTTGTTCCAAATTCTAGAATAGAGGAAATGCTTGAATATTTAAAATATTTCAAAAATAGAAATTTAAAAATAGTTTTTGTTTTGCCCCATATAAGCGAAAATGATCTATTAAAATTAAAGCAAAATTATAGCTTTATTGATTTTTACAAGAATATGGATCATGGCAATTTGTTAAAAAAGATGGATAGGACAAAAATATATATAAGCAATACAAAATCAGATGGTACTTCTTTATCTCTAATGGAAGCTATGGCATGTGGTGCTATTCCAGTTGTATCCAATATTTTGTCGAATAGAAGTTGGATACTTGACGGAGTTAATGGTTTTTTGTTTAATGATGGCAATCAATTTATAGACTCTATAGAGAAAATTCTAAGCAACAACACTAATGACATGATGCTTATAAACCAAAATATTATAAACCAGAGAGGATTGTATGTGGAGCAGATGAAAAAGATAGAAAAATTTATTACTAAATGGTCGATATAAAATGAAGCTTCTGACAATTTTAGGCGCAAGACCACAGTTTATAAAAGCTGGATCGGTGAGCCGTGAAATATCCAAATTTGATAGTATCAAGGAAATTATAGTTCATACTGGACAGCACTATGATGCAAATATGAGCGATATATTTTTTGATGAGATGCAAATACCAAAGCCAAACTATTTTTTGGGTATTGGAGGTAAAACTCATGGTGCTATGACCGGACAGATGATGGAGAAAATAGAAGAGATAGCCATCAACGAAAAACCAGACATGATGATGGTCTATGGTGATACAAATTCGACATTGGCTGGTGCATTGATTGCTTCAAAGCTGCACGTAAAACTCGCTCATGTTGAAGCTGGGCTAAGAAGTTTTAATATGCAAATGCCCGAGGAGATCAATAGAATTTTGACGGATCGTGTGAGTCAAATTTTACTTTGCCCTACTGATACTGCAGTGCAAAATTTGAAAAATGAAGGTTTTGAAAAATTTGACTGCAAAATAATAAAAAGTGGCGATGTAATGCAAGATGGAGCAATATTTTATAAAAAGTTTGCAAAAAAGCCAAATTTGAATGTTGATAAAAAATTTATACTTTGCACTATACATAGGGCCGAAAATACAGATAATGAGGTTAGGCTTAAGGCCATTTTTGAAGCATTAAATGATATAGCTAAAAATATCCAAGTTGTCTTACCACTTCACCCAAGAACTAATAATATATTGCAAAATTTAAATGTAAATATTGAAAATCTTACCATTGTAGAGCCGGTCGGTTATTTAGAAATGACGTGGCTTATTGATAATTGCTTTTTTGTAATGACTGATAGCGGAGGACTTCAGAAAGAGGCGTTTTTCTTTAAAAAGCAGTGTATTACATTACGTGATGAAACGGAGTGGGTAGAGCTTGTAAAATGTAAGGCAAATGTTTTAGTGGGCGCAAATAAAGATAAAATTTTAGCTGCCTTTTCAACTATAAAAACTTTTGATGAAAATAATTTGGAATTAAATTTATATGGTAATGGTAAGGCAAGTGAGATAATGGTCAAAGAGATATTAAATGCCTAAAAGTGTTGTGTTTATTGGACATTATAATGGTGGCAAGGATGACTTTGATGCTAGACATTTTTTCTTTGCTAAAGAATTAGTGGAGCTTGGCTATAAAACAACGATAATCAATGCTGCTTTTTCTCACCGAATCCATGATGCAAAACTTATAGATGAGCAGTATATTTCGCACATTGATAGTGGAGTTAGATTTTTTAGTATAAAAACACCATTTTATAAAGGTAATGGACTTAGACGTATAGTAAATATGTTTGCATTTGTGTTAAATTTAATAAAATCTACAAAAAAACTATTAGTTGAAATAGGAAATATTGATGTTATTATAATGGCCTCTCCACATCCGTTTGCTATTTTTGCCGCAAAATTTATGGCAAAAAGAGCAAAAGCTAAACTAATAATTGATATTAAAGATATATGGCCATTATCTATTACAGAATTAACTAGTGCAAAAAAATATCATCCATTTGTGATGCTGACAAAACTAACGGAGATTTTTGCTTATAAGGCTCAAGACAAGGTTGTATCTCCTCTCAATAATATAAATGAATATTTTTATAACTCTGGTTTTAATATTCAAGCTGAGCATATTCCAACTGGACTTGACTTGGATTTTTATGAAAATATAAATCATAAAAATCTATCAATAAATATACCAAGTGATAAATTTATAGTTG
>NZ_CABPUT010000019.1:1417-6025 GCF_902460625.1 Campylobacter concisus | reverse complement strand
CATATTTGCTTATCTTTGCTTCAAATAGGCTTTTTTCACCAACCTCTAATGAAAAATTAGAGCAAATTCCAATATACTCATCGTAATTACTTTTCGTCTTAGTGGCTGTTATATCAAACCCTGAAAAATCTATAAATGCCCCACTATTTTGATCATCATTTGTAAAAACCAAAATATTGTTAAACGATACTGTATTTAATAACCCTAATGTAAAACCAAACTTAGTAGCTAGTAAGCTCATAACCGGACTAGAAAAGGCATAAAATCCTCTTTTTTGAAGAAATTCACCTATATTTTTAGTGGCAGAAAGTGCATCTGGTACGGCAAGCAGTAGTGTTAGTGGCTTAAATGTAGCCCTTAAATCAGTTATATCAAGAAGACTAAAAAAGAATTTAACTATCTCTTTTGCCATATAAATCTTGCCATCCTCTGAAGCCTTTTTAAGGTTCTCTTTGATTTCCTCAAAACCGTCTTTGATTGCTTCTATACTCTCTTCTTCTTTATCAAAATTTTCATGATTTAATATTATGGTTGCTTTTTTTATTAGCTCATCCCTTAGCCTATCCAATAAGGAGTTAATGTTTCGATCTATTTTTTTATAGTTGCTAACTAGTTCACTAGATGCTTCTTCAAAATTTTTAACCATATTGCCTTGTTCTCTAAAAATATTTGCAAGATTTACTAGTTCTTTAGTAAACTCTTCAATGATATCCTTTTCTTGACTAAGCACCTCCAATTTCATACTACTGTTTGCGACTTTTATTTCATCAGTTCTTTCAAAACCATGCTCATTTTTGAATAAACTAAATTTATCAAAATATTTATACGTCTTTATAATAACCTTTTTGCCTTCTTTTTTTTGATCGTACAGCTTGGTAAATATCTTATTATATAAGGCATCTCCATTTAATATATTTGTATTATAAAAATGGTTTAAATCACGGCAATAAAAGGTTATATTTTTATATCCTTCTCCATTTACGCCGACCTCAAAAAGTAGTTCTTCTATGCTTCTAATAATTTTTATATTATCTAATCTCAAGAACGATCCCTCTCTTTAAATTTATCAACTAACAAGCATTACAAAGCTAGTTGTGTTTATGTCATTTGTATAGCCACTATCTAGCCCTTTAGCTATCTCAAGCTCTATACTTTTAGCTCCAGTTGGAGACATAAAAACATAAGTGTAAGTATGTCTATTCTTTTCTATATTAGAACTATTAAATTCATCTAAACTGGCAAAAAAGCCTACCCCACTTTCCGGGCTATTTGCCTTTTTGTAGTTCTCTTTATCAAGAGAGCTAAAATTCTTTGGAACTACAAATATCAAATTCAGCTTATCCGCTCCATATCTTAGTTTAAATTCTTTGATGTCATAACGCTTATCGTCATAATTATCCGCCAAAAGAGCCTTTAAATTCTTATCCTCTACGTTTCTTCCCTCGTCTAAATTGAGGTTGATCTTGCTAAAGCCATTTTTATCTTCAAATTTTTTATCAAATAGATAATATGTAGTTACCAAAAGATTATCTATTTGAGAAGCAAAAGCTTTTATATGAAGTCTGATCAATGGCTTATTTAAATTTGGATTTTGTACGGCAAGGTTATTACTATCAAACGTAGGATTACTTAAACTATGCTCTAGTTTTAGTTTATTCTCTTTTTTTATGCACCTTAGTGAAGAGCCGGTGTTGCTTAGGCAGTTTGGCACTAGATCTTGCATTACAGCGTAGTGATCATTCATACTTTTTAGACTAAGTGCTGATCTTGGTACATAAGCCACTATGACGCATGGAGTCCTAGCTGAGCAGCCTACTATCGGCGAGTTTATAAAATCAACATCAAGTATCACACCTTGATCGTCTGATCTTATGCTCCTGCCTGCCCTACTTTTTAAGATCACATGACCGCCATGTGGGCAAATGATAGTGTCATCCTCTATGACAGGGCATGAAGTCGCAGTAGATGAAATTTCTTTAGATTGATTATCTTTTTGTAAATTTTGCCTTTGATTTAAATTTGAAAGAGCCTCTTTAGTCTTTTTGTTTATTGGTTTTAGATTGATATTTAGACTCTTATTTAATAGTGAATAATTTAATATATTTGCTTGAGAATTTCTATAAGCAACATTTAGCCTTCCTATATCTTTATCCTCATCTCTTGGCTGATGAGTAAAATTTAGAGGGATATTCTCATCACTATTATATTTTTCGTCTTTAAAATAAAGTGGATAATCCTCCTCTTCATTGGCTTTAGACAAAAGGGCAGAGTTTAGATATATTCTTTGATTCATATTTTTGCTATCTAGCTTAAATATCTCTTTTAATACCTCAACATCGACTATACTTTTATCTACTGCACTTACACTAAGGGTATCGTTATTTTTATAAAATATACTTCCCACGCTCTCATTCATAAGAGCTTTTATATCATCGGTTGCTACTTTATTGTTGTAAGCTACATCATCATTATTTTGAGCAGATTTATTATTAGCTATTACTATGGCTTCATCGCTAGAGCTTATATCCTTAGAGTCTATGCTAGCCAAGAAATTTTCATTTTCTTTTAGCTTTGCTAGATCCGCATATTTTAGATTTATTATGCTCTTTAGCATATCTATTCTATCTTTTACAAATATGCTAGCCTCTGCTATATCTACTCTATTATCTCGTAGTATCGTTATATTTTTATAGATATTTTTGCTATAAGAGAAGTATTTACCAAGTTCATTTACATCTATCTTTTTTTCAAATACAAATAAATTCAAAGCACAAATAGCCACTAGCATATCTATATCGCCAGCTCTAGCATCACTTACTATCTTTGTCGCATCTAGTTTATCTAGATCATCTATATCTAGTATCTTTACTAGATGTGCCTCTTTGTTGCTATTTTTATCTATGTTGCTGCCTAAATTTTCTATTATATACCCGACCATATCTTGCTTAAAAATTTTCATCACTAAATTTGCCATATTCGTAAAAGAGATTTAAATAAGCATAAAAGATATATAAAGGCGTATCTAGCATAGAAGCATCGCTTATATCATCTATATTTACATCCAAATTTAACTTCGATCTTATGCATTTTAGTTTAAATTTAAGCGACTGGATATATTCATTTAGATAGTCAAGTGCTTCAGCTATATCTTTGCCTTCTATTTTTGCTTCATTTTCTTTGTTTTCCAAGAGATAACACAACATATACAAAACCAAAACGCTCTCTTTTAAAAAGTGAGATCTAATTAATATATTCACCAAGTGTCTATTCTCTGTATTTTCATACTTTACTTCGCCAGTTGTATCTATGCCTAGCTTATAGCCTAGATCAGATATTACTGAAAAGGTAGGTTCTATCAAAACAGCTACATCTTTCGAAAAGCTATCTTCATCTCTATTGATACTTTGTTTAACGCTCTCTACGTGATGTATCTCTATGTCTATATCTTTTTCTTTGCTAGCTTTATTTATATTAGAGCTCACCTTTTTATCTGCAAGAGTCTTTTGAGCTTGTTCATTATTTTTAACCACATCTACGTATTCATCTACGCTGCTCTTATCATCTTTAAAGCCAAACATACCTTTTATCTTATTAAAGACTGAGCCTACCATCTTTCCTATAAAGCCATCTTTGTCTATGACTCTTGCTATCCATCTTGCACCTTTTGCTATGGCTTTGGCTACAAAGCTAAGAAGCCTTAAGCTCCAAGTAAAAGCTGAAGCTAATATACCACCATAAATTCCTGGAGCGTTATAAGTATAAAGTTCTTTTACTCCGCTATCTTTAAAGGTTACTGCATATATTTGAGCTAGATGACCTCCTAATGAGTGACCTGATAAAATGATGTCTTTGGCAGTGTTATCTAAACCACTTAAGTTTTGACTATGAGAATTTATAGCTTCTTGCATAGAGGATTGAAGTGATTTTAAGGCAGATATTTGCATAAGCGCTCTTGATGTGATAGCCATAAAGGCATCATCTAAGAGATCGTTTATTTTCATCTCTGTTCCTCTAAAGCCTATTATATAGTTTGACTTAAGCGTGTCATAAAATATAGTTGAGCTAAAACCAGATTTTTGATTAGGTATGTGCTTTACTAGCTCATAGCGATTAACAAAAAGTTTTGTACGAGGAGAGAGTTTATAAATTTCATCTTTTCCAACAAGCAATCTCTGCTCTTTTGTATCTTTGTCATAGTAGATAAAATTTTTAACATCGTTATCTATTTTTATATCTTTTATTTCTCCATTTTTACCAACTGGCTTCTTAACTACTTTGTCAGCCATAAATCTAGCTTCTATGCAAAGAGCATAAGCGGTAGGATCACCAAAATTCCTACCATTGTTTTTTGCTTTCTCAGAAAGCTCCTCTATTGTGTCACCCTTGATAACATCATCTGCATATCTCCAAATAGGCTTTTTTATTTCATCTTCTCTATAAGAATTTACAATATTTTCAGGGACATTATCTTTACCAAATTTATTATAAAGCTCATCAAGTCCATTTCTTTCATTCTCAAATACATTATGAAGCATTGCATAACTTGCATCAGCTATATCAATATAGTCTTTAAAGCAATTTATTAGCTCTTTATTTGATTTTTTAGTT
>NZ_CABPUT010000019.1:0-1081 GCF_902460625.1 Campylobacter concisus | reverse complement strand
ATGCTTATAGGAACTATTTCTCCATTATCATCTACATATAATTTTCCTAAATCTAAATATGGTTTTTCTTTGTTAAAATTTTCTAAACCTATAAACTCAATTATTTTATTTATATAGACTTCAGAAGTTTTGGCTTTCTTACCAGTTTGGTTTTCATAATTTATCCAGCGAGTGTAGTATTTTTTGCCATTTGAGAGAATTCGTGGAAGTTTTTCATTAATAGGCTTTGGATCAATAGCGTAAAGCCCATCACCCAAATCTCTACCTTTCATTTTTTTACTTAGCTCTTTTCTCTCAGCTTCTCTTTTCTCTATCTCATCAACAAATTTTTGATTAAATATATATACTCCACCATATTGTTTAGCTAAGTTTTCTAGTTCAGAGTTACTTATCTTTTTATTTGCTTGATTAGCTGAGCAAGCTATTAAGAATATACTTGTTAGAAGTAAGAGTGTTATAGCTAGAAATTTCATTGATTATCCTTTTATGTTTGAAATTTTAGTTTGGATATTTTATTGTTATTGTATTTATAATATTATTAATTTATTATGTGCTGTTTGGGGTTTATTAAAATTTATTATGCAGATAAAAGTTTATTTCAAGTATTTTCATAACTTAGTTCATTTATCATAAAGCTCATCAAGTTCATTTCCTTCATTCTCAAATACATTATGAAGCATTGCATAACTTGCATCAGCTATATCAATATAGTCTTTAAAGCAATTTATTAGCTCTTTATTTGATTTTTTAGTTTGCACTTACTTGTCCTTGTTTGCTTTTATGAATTTGTTGTTTATTAGAATGAATTTGTTTCCACCACCAAGACTTTCAAAGCTGTTTTTCTTAAAACTAAATCCTCTACCTTCATCTCCAAATAGTCCATACTGTGTTTTTACTCTTTCATAAACTACAGTACATGAAATTTGAACTATATTATCCTCTTTATCTTTGTAATATAAATTTGAAAATATCCAAGGTTCATATTTTTTTAAATTCTCATGACCTATGAAATTATAAATTTTTTCATAACAACTTTGTGAAATTTTACTAGATGTTCCACCTAGAAAATACGGTTTACCAT
>NZ_CABPUT010000018.1:0-4680 GCF_902460625.1 Campylobacter concisus | reverse complement strand
CCTCTGTAACTATCTTTTCACCTTGGTATACAATATCTCCTACACTTAATTGTCTTACCTCTCCTGTTAAGTCATTAAGTGCTCTTGCTATTCCTCCGTTTACGCTTTTAACTACTCCGGCTTCTTTAGCCATCATATTCTCCTTATTGTTTATAGTATTTGAAATTTTGAATGAATTATATAAATTTTAGAAGGGCTTGTCTATTGTACCATGTGAAATATTTGTGTGATATTTGAGGGGGTATTTTGTAACAAATAAAGAAATTTACTTTGTTTTGATGTTAAAAAATTTTATGATTTTATTAAAAAAAAGATATCCGGTAAATTTTCTTTGGGATTAAAGCGACTAGCTAAATTTTAAATCTCGTGTACTACTACATCTTTAATTTCTAAGGTTATGGTATGACTTCCTTCTACTTTTGTATAGACGGTATACCCATCAGAAGTAGGATTAGTATCCTTTATCCAGCCTTGTAGTGTTACATTATCACCGTTATCGCCATCTATTCTTAGCTTATTGTTGCTATCGGTCATATCTAAAACATCTTTAGCCGTTAGAGTTATGTTGTGATTACCTTCAGTTAAATCCAATATTTCAAAATTTTTAACTTTAGTAAGGTCTACGCTATCATCAGCAATTTTTAATCTATCTTTGTTTCCGGCTCCGCCATCGATAGTAGTATTAATTAGCGTTGCGCCTTTTTCAACTACGATGGTATCATTACCAGTTTCACCCAATAAGCTATCACCATATATAGAAGAATTTTCAAATCTGGCTCCGGATTTAATATGGATCGTATCATTACCAGTATCACCCTCTATTCTAGCGTTATCAAATTTTCCAGAGTTAACGAAAATTTGATCACCTCCTGCTCCGCCGTGTATGCCAGCATTGTGATTATATACGTTGTCGCCTTTAAATTCTGCTCCGTTAACATTTATTATATCGTCGCCAGCATCTGCATATACATTAGCTTGATTAAATTTAGCTCCGCTTTCTAGAGTTATAGTATCCTTACCATTTCCAGCAGCTATATAAGAGAAATCTTGGAATATAGTGCCGTCTTTTATAGTGATTACATCATTTCCGCCACCGGTTACTATATTAGATCCTATACCATTGTCGTCTTTCATAAAGATAGCATTCGATATAGTTACACTATCCCCATCATTACCATTAAAGCCTGCAGGACTTGATTCATCTGTATATAACGTAGATCCCTTAAATACTATACGATCTTCATTAGCGGTACTCTTACCTTTGATCTTTATAGTGTCTTCTCCAGCACCAGTATTTATAGAAACATTATCTATAGTTGCTCCAGTATTGATATTTACTATATCGTTGCCATTACCCATATCAACAGTAGAATCTTTAAGTGTAGCATTGCTTACTGTTAAAGTATCAACACCATCACCCATATCAGCTTTGATTTTTGCTGTAGCACCATCACGTATTTTTATCTCATCATCTCCACCATTACCATATATCTTACCATCAGGAAAAGCATCAGTAATAGTAAAGTTTCCACCCTTGATATCTATAATATCTTTATTATTGCTTCCATCGATTTTACTAATTTTGGCTTCACCATTTTGATGGAAATTCATATATTGCTCACCTAAAGATTCATCAGCACCGATATGTACATCATTTAGTACAGCATCTCCAGTCACATTTAGGGTAGTTTTATCAGTAGCTTTGCCACCATTATATGCAGAGGCACCTAGTTTTAATGTTGCAGTATCTATTTCTGCATTACCGCTTATATTTATTTTATCATCAGCTCCAGCACCTGCGCCGATGAAACTATTTTTGACCTTAGCATTGCCAGTTATGTTTATAGTATCGTTATCTTCTTCTCCGTCAAGAACCACTCTACTCAAGTTAGTATCGTCGGTTATTGTTACTATGTCTTCTCCGCTTCCGGTTCTATGATATCCACCATCCATACTAGTTTTTCCAGCTATAGTTATTTTGTCATTACCACTTCCACTATCAATATAGCCACCTTCCATTATGGTATTACCATTTATGGTTATTTCATCGTTGCCATTTCCTGATATAACTCCACTGGTTATGATTTTTCCACCATTAATATTTATAATATCTTTAGGGCCATTTACAGTGTCTGTAACATCTCCATCACCAGCATCTATTTTTACATTATCTAATACAGTATTATCGCCTGAAATAGTTATCTTGTCATTACCTGGTTTTTGTGTATTTTCACCATCACCAAGTATTAAGCTAGAACGAGCTTTAGTTCCATCTTTTATGGTGATTTCATCATTTCCAGCTCCACCTGATATTACAGAGTCCGTATTTAAGTATGCTTCATCACCACCATTTATAGTGATAGTATCGTTGCCGTCACCACCACTTATTGTAGAGCCGCCGCTTATGTTTAAATTTTTACCTATCGTGATAATATCGTTACCGCCACCACCACTTACAGTAGAGTTATATTGAAGTTTTAGATTATCGCCGATAGTGATAATATCATTACCATCGTTGTCACTATTTACTCCGCCACCAGCTTCACCCCAGTCGCCGTAAATTCCAGCATTGCCGTCTAGGATTAGATTGTTACCGATAGTGATCTCATCACTTCCTTGGCCACCTTTTACATCAGCATAGTTTTTAAACGTTACGTTATTTCCTATCTTTACGGTATCATTACCAAAGGTGCTTGGATTACTCATATCGCCGTCATCCATATAGATATCAGAGTTATCTATAGTAGCTTCATTACCTATCTCTACGGTGTCATTATGGAATCCTAGATGCATATGAGTTCCATTGCTGATCTTAGCTTTTTCTCCGATAGTTAGAGTATCGCTTTGATCCCCGGTTATAAGTTTAGAGTGCTCAACAGTAGCATTAGCTCCTATATGGATTTGGTCATCATTACCATGAAGCTCTATTTTGGTATTCTTAACAGTAGAGTAATTTTTGATATTTATAATATCTTTTGCATTTGCTCCCCAATGTGCGGTTATAGATGTCTTATCGTATGAGCTATCATCTTGATCGCCAAAATACTGACCGCTATCTTTGTTATCTATATTTACAGTGTTTGTACCGCCTGAACTTAGACCACCAAGCTCTATCTTGGTCTCGCTAAATGTACCACCTTTGATATTTACTGTGTCATTATCGTTGTTATCACCAGTAGTACTATGGTCGGCACCAGTTTTTATAGAAACATCCGATAAATTTGCTCCAGCATTGATATTTATGATATCGTTGCCATCACGAGTACTTATATAAGAATTTTCTACCGTTCCGTTTATGTTTACGGTATCCGCTCCCGCGCCGCCGTATACGCTAGAGTTATTTCTAACCGTTCCGTCGATATTTATTTCGTTACCTGCGTCAAAAATAAGATTCTCATTCTCGCCGTCGCCGTATACCGATGCATTATCTATTACCGCACCGGATTTGATGTTTATAGTATCGTATCCTCCGTTACCTTGGATCTGCGCTCCGTTTTCGGCCGTTCCGTCGAAATTTATAGTATCGTTGCCTTCGCCAGCGTAAATAGTCGCGCCGTCCTTAAGAACTCCGGTCGAACCTACGTTAAACGTATCATCGCCGTCGTCGCCGTAAACAATTCCGCCCTTGATCTCTCCGTCCATGTTAAAGGTATCGTCGCCGTCTCCGCCGTATATTCTAGTGCCGGAGCTACCGCTAATCCCTACGAATGAGCCTTGATTAAGATTGATCGTGTCGTTACCGTCGCCGGCATCTATTTGAGCGTTTCCGTAATTCAACACGGAGCCTGATTTTACGTTGATAACGTCATCGCCGTCTTCTGTGCTAACATACGAATTTACATCGCTAAACGCTCCGCTCATATTTACGGTGTCGTCGCCGTCTCCCGTAAATACCGCTTCGCTTAGCCCCTCGTTAATATTTACGTAATCGTCGTTATCGGTAATTTTGCCGTTAGCTTGAGAGTTAATAATCTCGTCGTTATCGGTAGTTACGTTTAGGGTTAAATTTCTTTTATATACGCCGTACTCTACTCCGTTTAGATTAGAATACTTGCTTCCGTCTCGTTCGCCTTGGTTTTGATTAGCGCTTTGGACCGTAGGATTAGTAGCTATATCTACACCCTCGTGTCCGTAGTTATCTATAGTAGCTACTCTTACTTTAACGTTATTGATTTGATTTGCGTCGGCAAGATTTACGGTAGTACCGCGCGTCCAAGTATTGCCGCCGTCGGTAGAGTACTCTATAGAGTTTGCGTCGTAATCTACTCCGGCTACTCCGCCGCTAAAATTTAAATTTAACGTAGTAGGTCTAGCCGTTAATGCAGTAGGCAAAGATAGGTCGTAAGTCATAACTCCGCCTTCGTTAGAGCCAGCAGAGCTTATATTTATGCTAACCTTAGGCGTAGTTGCTCCAGCCCCAACAGCACTTCCACCACTTACACCAAAGCTATTATCTCCACCTGCTGCTAGAGCTAAAGCATCTATGCTTCCTACATTAGCATTTATGTTACTAATGTGGCCTCCTTCTGCAAAGCTAGTAGAAGATAAGCTTACGCCATCTCCACCATTACCACCTGCTTGTGGACCACCTGCAGCAGTTTCTTCTAGAGCATTAAGATCTGTTCCTTTTAAGATGGCTTGTTGTAAAGCTGAGATATCAGCTACTGTTTCGTTATTGTT
>NZ_CABPUT010000017.1:0-4732 GCF_902460625.1 Campylobacter concisus | reverse complement strand
CAAATAGCAATACACTTTCAAACTAGTTTTAAATTCAAGGAGATTTTATGAGAATTTGTAGAATTTTGTTTGTATCTAGTATGGCATCCAGCTTTGTCTTTGCATCGCAAGATCTGCTACTAGAAGGTGTTGTTGTAAGTGCGGCTGGTATATCATCGAAAAAAACAGAGCTTAGTAAAAGCGAGTTAAAAAAGGGTCAAATTTTCTCTGAGCGAGATCTTGTGCGAAACGAAACTGGCGTAACTGTTACAGAAGGTGGTAGAAGTGGTAATAATGGATATGCTATACGAGGTGTAGATAGTGATAGGGTTTCTTTAAAAATAGACGGAATGGAAGCCGTTGAGAGTTTTATGCCCCGCTCTCACAATATTTTAGGGATTTTAAATGGAAACCGAAACAGCACCGAGCTTGAAAACATAAGCAGTGTAGAATTTATAAAAGGTGCAAATTCATTAAACAAAGGTAGCGGTGCGATCGGTGGTAGCGTTAGTATGCAGACAAAAAATGTTGATGACTTTGTAAGGGATGGGCAAAATGTTGGTTTTTATAGCAAAAGCGCATATGCATCAAAAAATAGTGAATTTAGACAAGTTGCAGGTGCAGGCGTAAAAGCAGGCGGGATCGAAACACTGTTTCAGCACACGTACAAGCGTGGCAAACAGACAAAAAATTTTTACAGCGGTAAGTTGGATGATGTGCCATTTTGTGGAATGGGGACTAGTATAGAGGATTCGTATTTGGCAGATAAATACCCAGAACTTTGCTCTTTTGGTAGAATTTTACCCGATGATGTGAGATTTCGCACGCACTCAAATTTGATGAAATTTGGCTATAGGGTTGACTCGCATTTTATAAATACATCCTATGAAGACTTTAGGCAAAACTATTTTACCGAAGAGAAGAGTAATAGCACCGCAACACTTAATAGAAAGCAAACAAGAGATAGCATCCCTTATAAAAGATATGGAATTTACTATGAGTTTGTGCCAGACCATGATGCTTTACTAAGTAATTTAAAGGTAAGCTTTTATAAGCAAAGAGTGCAGCAGAGGTCAAATTTCACAAGATATCATGCAAACTATCCAAACGACATGCAATACAACTCAAGTTTTGATCAAAAAGATAGCTATGAATTTTTTCAAGATAAAAAACAGTTCGATATAAGCGGCATGAGTGGTGACATTAATGCAGGTAAATTTTCTCACATCTTGAGTTTTGGTCTTGGTAGGCATATCTCTACCTTTAAAAATAAAAATTTACAACTTAGACAAAGTTTTAATACAAAATGGAGCGGTAGTGGTTTTATCGTAGATCCAGCAAATCCTTTTAAGCCGGTTAAGGCAACGGACGTAACCTTTGCTCAGCCAGTAAAAAGCACTCTTGAATATGCTTTTCTGGGTGACGATATGGGCTTAAACGAAGTCTTAAGTCTAAATTATGGAGTTAGACTTGATAGATATGTTTATAAACCCAAGCAAGCAAATATTGCCTCTGGTGCAGGATATAAAATGGTGGCTACGCCATATCTTAAAAATAGCAAATTTAAAGCTATTACTTACAATGCAGGAGCCCAATATAATATAAATAACAATGTGAGTGTTAACTATGCGTTTAGTACCGGTTTTCGTGCACCAAGAGTGGAGGAGATGTATTTTGATACACCTAGGGATAGTACAAGATATGTTAGAAATTTGGAGCTAAAACCAGAAAAAGCCTTTAATCATGAAGTAAGTTTATTGTCGTCAAGTCAGAGTTATGCACTTGCTTTTAGTGCTTTTTATTCTAAATATAGAGATTTTATTGATACTGATTATGATGTTGGTATTGATGAGATAGAAGAACTTGATTTTGATACATGGGAGCTTGTAAAAAAATACAGTAAAAAAAGTCTCGATTTTAAACATGTAAATGTCGGTAGAGCCACCGTCAAAGGCTTGGAACTAAATTCACGTGTAAATGGGAATGCACTAAATTTAAGTGAAAATTTATACG
The DNA here is from genome assembly GCF_902460625.1 of Campylobacter concisus. Classification (GTDB taxonomy): domain Bacteria; phylum Campylobacterota; class Campylobacteria; order Campylobacterales; family Campylobacteraceae; genus Campylobacter_A; species Campylobacter_A concisus_AD. The sequence continues at coordinate 2,740 of NZ_CABPUT010000017.1, read as the reverse complement.
CAAGCTTAAAGGCGACTTATGCGCGCGGCAAAAAAAATGATGGGACTTCACTTATGGCTATTCAGCCGTTTACAGCAGTAGTTGGGCTCGGATATAGTGATAATAAATTTGATCTCTTATTAACTAGCAAATTTGTAGCAGCCAAAAAGGCAAAAGATGCGGTTTCAAAAATACCACCAAATTTTTCTCAGATAATCGTCGATAGAGATACAGGCAAAGTGACTGGCACAACTCAGCCAGAATCACATAAATTCCTAAGTAAAAGCTATTTTGTCTTTGACTTAACTATGGGTTATAAGATCAGCAAAAATTTCAGTATCAATGCAGGTGTGTTTAATATTTTTAACAAAGAGTATTCCACTTGGGAAAATTTAAGACAGCTTAGATATAACGGCAATCAAAGCTATGTAAAATTTGATGGTACCGGACTTGAGCGATATACTGCTCCGGGTAGAAATTTTAGCGTTTCTTTTGAGATTAGATATTAGCTTTAGTTTAAATAAGATTTTGATAAACTAGGCGAAAATCTAAGGAGAAATTAATGAAAATAATCGAAGGAAATTTGGCTCTAAAAGGCGGTGAGAAGGTCGCCATAGTGGGCGCTAGATTTAACCACATCATCACCGATAGGCTGGTCGAGGGCGCGAGGGACGCGTTTTTGCGCCACGGTGGCGACGAGGCGAATTTGAGCCTCATTTTGGTGCCGGGCGCGTTTGAGATACCCATGGCGCTCGAAAAGGCGCTAGCCAGCGGTAAATTTGACGCCGTTTGCTGCGTGGGTGCGGTGATCCGCGGCTCTACGCCTCACTTTGACTACGTTAGTGCCGAGACTACAAAGGGCATCGCAAACGTCACGCTAAAATACGGCAAACCTGTGACATTTGGCGTGTTAACGGTCGATAGCATCGAGCAAGCCATCGAGAGAGCGGGCTCAAAGGCCGGAAACAAGGGCTTTGAAGCGATGACAGGCGTGATCGAGATGCTAAGCTTATATAAAAATTTGGAGGCGTAAAATGGCGACTCGTCATCAGGTTAGGCAGGCCGTCGTTTCGCTGCTCTACTCAAATGAGATAAATCCGGTAACTGCTGCATTTGAAGAGGAATTTCTAGAAGAGAAAAAGATAAGAAACGAGCGTAAACATGAGGCGCAGCAGACCTTTAAAGAGGTGCTCGCAAATAAAGAAAAACTAGATGAAATTTTAAAGCCATATCTAAAAGATGGCGATTTTAACAAGGTTGGTGCGACTGAGCTTGCCATTCTTAGACTTGGGCTTTATGAGATGAAATTTAGCCAAACTGATAAGGCTGTCATCATAAACGAAGCGATCGAGCTTGCGAAAGAACTTGGAAGTGATCAGGCACCAAAATTTATAAACGGTGTACTTGATAAGTTAAAGGGCGATCTGTGAGGCTCTGTGTCGCACTTGATATGGCTAGTCGTGAAGAGAATTTAGCTCTTGCTCGCGAGCTAAAAGGGCTTGATCTTTGGCTAAAAGTAGGGCTTAGAAGCTATCTTAGGGATGGGGCAAAATTTATAGAAGAGCTAAAAGGACTTGGAAATTTTAAAATTTTCCTTGATCTAAAGCTCTATGATATACCAAATACGATGGCGGATGCGGCCGAAGTAGTCTCAAAAATCGGCGTAGATATGATAAATGTGCATGCTAGCGCTGGTGAACGTGCGATGAAAACAGTTATGGATAGGCTAGCTGGTCTTGGGAGCCGTCCTTTCGTGCTCGCAGTATCGGCACTTACTAGCTTTAGTGAAAGCGAATTTGACACTGTTTATAACGATACGATCGCAAGAGCTGTTAGAAAATTTAGCCAGATGAGTTTTGAAGCAGGGCTTGATGGAATGGTCTGTTCTGTTTTTGAAAGTAAGCTCATCAAAGATGTAACAAATGAGAAATTTATCACTCTTTGCCCTGGTGTTAGGCCTTTTGGCGAGAGTGCTGGAGATCAAAAAAGAGTAGCAAACTTAGTGAGCGCAAAGCAAGAGGGTAGTGATTTTATCGTTGTTGGTAGGCCGATTTACGAAAATGCGAATCCAAGAGAAATTTGTGAACGAATTTTGGAGCAAATTTAAAATTTGAACTTGTGTGAAGTGGTTTTTAACTAAGCTTTTTTACAAAATGTTGCGTGAAGATGACATCAAAGCGAAGTGAGGAACTAAATTTGAGTGATTTTAAGAAAATCCTCTTGTTGGCTGAGCGGCTAAAGCGTATCTACTAGCACTTGGTTAAGGATATCGCTTTACTAAATGGCGCGGATCATAGCAAGATGTTCGAGTGCACAAAGGCGTTTGGTCGCGGTAGCGATAGGCGTTTTTATATGTTTTATCGTATGATTTGCTACTACGCCAATACGCCGCACCTAGACAAAGCCAAGCTAAAATGGTAGCTTTGGAAGGATTAAATTTGCAAATTTTTATTTTTAGATTTTCTATCTGAGGTCTGCAATTGTGAAATGTAAATTTAAGCAAGATATCAGCGGCCTTCAATTATAATGCGATTTCTTTTTATGGACAGATGGGTGAGTGGCTGAAACCACACCCCTGCTAAGGGTGCAGCTCTTAATCGGGGCTCGAGGGTTCAAATCCCTCTCTGTCCGCCACTACTTATAGATAATTATAAATTTTTTATTATTGTTTAACATTATTTTTTGAATATCTTTATATAAAATTAAATTATTTCCGCGTTAGAAAATTGCTTACCTAGTAAAACTTAACTATAAGTTTGTA
>NZ_CABPUT010000016.1:0-5814 GCF_902460625.1 Campylobacter concisus | reverse complement strand
CTCCTGTTAAGTCATTAAGTGCTCTTGCTATTCCTCCGTTTACGCTTTTAACTACTCCGGCTTCTTTAGCCATCATATTCTCCTTATTGTTTATAGTATTTGAAATTTTGAATGAATTATATAAATTTTAGAAGTATATGTCTATTGTACTGGGGTACAGTGCGAGGAACTATTTAGCACATATCATAAATATCATACCAATCAACATGTATATCTTAGTGTCTTAATATATAGTATAAATATAGCAATTATGGCTTTTTAAAATATAATATCACTTTTATACATATTGAAAATCATTATATATTTCTATATAATTACTCAAATATTTTAAAAGGAGTTTAAATGCAAAGAAAAATCGCGCTTAGCCTCGCTTTGGTCGGCGTTTTGGCCACCGCACAAGACGAAGTAGAGCTAAAATCGCTAGAAGGCATAACCGTCACGGCGCAAAGATCGTCTCAAAGCGTAGACGAGATAAGCAAAAGCGTCTCGGTAGTAGATAAAGAGACGATAGAAAGAAAGCTTGGCAAAAGCGTACCGGAGCTAATCAGCGAGGCGCCGGGGGTTTCAATCGTAAACGAAGGCATGGACTCGGGTACCGTAAACGTGCGAGGTTTTAGTTCGTCTGATTACCGCGTGCCGATGTTCGTAGACGGGCTTAGATTTAGAGGTAGGCCGGCATTTGAGTATTCAATATTTACGCCCGATCAAATCGAAAGGATAGAGATAATAAGAGGTCCCGCTAGCACGCTTTACGGCACGGACGCCTTTGGCGGCATAGTAAATTTAGTCACCAAAAGAGCTAGCGGGGACGTGCACGGCGACTGGGCGTTATCTGATACGTATCTAAGCACCCAGTACCAAAGCGCGAACAAAGGCGTGCAAAATCGCTTACAACTAGGCGTAGTCGGACACGGGTTTGACGCATTGCTGGGCTTAAACTACAAACACGGCAAGGACTACGACACTCCGGCGGGTAAAATTCCAAATACAAGATACAATTATCGAAGCCTTGATTTTAAAGGCGGATATAGCTTTGCCGATTTTCACAGACTTGAGCTCGTAACTAGATACACAGAGTCGCAGCGCGGCGTAGTCGGTACGGCGGTCGGCGCTCCCGGAACGGCGAATAAAAGAGGCTTTCAAAAATACATAAAAGAAGCGCCGCTTAGAGAAAAATACGTCGCGCTAAATTACGAAGGCAACATAAACAATAAAATTTTGCTAGATTCTAGCTTGTATTACAGAGAGCTTTACACGCACCTAAATATAAGGCCTTACATCGGCTCGTTTTCGCCTAGACAGGTCGACAACTACGTAAACGGTCCGAAGGTTTACGGCGGTAAATTTATCGGTAAATTAGTAGGCGACAACCTAACCCAAACCTACGGCGTAGATTTTTATTACGAGGACTGGGATAGCGTGTATCAAAGCGTAAATAACGGTCCTAGATTTCGCAACAGGCTAAGAACCAAACAGCTTGACGTCGCTGGGTTTGGCTTGCTTGAATATGCATTTAGCAACGACGCGATTTTAAGCGCAAATTTACGCTACGACCGCATAAAAACGTCCTTTGATATGGATAGCTCGATGAGTCCAGCCGTAAGAGCATTATACGAAAACGCCAACGATAGAAAAGACGGCAGAGCCAGCTACGGGCTTGGACTTATTTATCCCGTCGTCGGAGGGCTTGAATTCGTAGGAAATTTCTCGACTTCGTTTAGAGCTCCTATGAGCGGCGAGGTTGCTCCGATACTTACGTTTTCGGGCAGCGAGGCGTATCTGCCAAACCCTGATCTAAATATCGAAAAAGGCGTTACTTACGAGGCGGGACTTCGCTATACGGATAAAGCGCTTAGATCGAATTTGATATTTTACACGGGAGACTATAAAGACCTGATAGTCGAGCGAAACTGGCAAAGCGGCGGCGTGACCTACTATCAGTCGCAAAACGTAAATAGAGCCAAGATAAGCGGAGCGGAATTTGACCTCGCATATAAAATTTTATCAAATTTGGAGTTTAAAACAAATCTCGCCTACACGCGCGGCAAAAACAAACAAACCGGCAAGCCGCTTCCGGAGATCGCTCCGCTTAGCGGACGCGTGGCCGTTTCTTATTCGCCGGAGTTTTTGGCAAATTCTTACATAGAGTATAGCGGCGACTGGGCGGCGAGAAAGACGCGTATAGACGATAGCGTAGAGCGCGAGCGAGCAGGATATTTCGTGCATAACCTATACTTGGGCAAGAGTCTGGGCAAACTAGGCTTCTTAAAAGATTTTAGCCTAAATTTCGGCATCGAAAATATCTTCGACAAAGAATACGCCCCGAGCCTAAGCTACGAGCTAATCAGCCAGCCTAGAAGCGCTAGCAATCCGCTAATAAATCCGGGCAGAAATTTCAAACTAGGCTTTAAGGCTAGCTTTTAAAATTTAAATTTGCCGAGCGGGTTTTAAACAGACCCGCTCAAAAGCCCTAAAATTTACAAATTTAAGGATCAAATTTGAGAAAAATCATATCCGTTTTATTGCTACTGGCAGCGACGCTGGGCGCGCTTGAATTTACCGATCAAAGCGGAAACAAACTTCATTTTGACGGTTCGGTTAAAAGCGTAGCTCTGTTTCCGGTGCCGCTAGCTTCGTTTTCTCTTAGCGTCGAAAACAACGTATCTCGCCTAGCCTCCGTCCATCCCGTAGCCAAGAAAAACATCGAGCGCGGAATGCTGGGAAAAATGATAAAAGGCGCAGGTAGTATCCCAGCAGGCGGTATCGGAGATGACTTTACTCCAAACATCGAGGAACTACTAAAACTATCTCCCGATCTTGTCGTGCAGTGGGGCATGAGAGGCGAAAAGATCATCGAGCCGCTGCGAAAAGTAGGCCTAAACGTAGCTTTGGTAAATTTAAGCGGCACGGAGGAAGACCCGCTTTTTTGGTTTGGGATGCTGGGTAAAATTTACGAAAAAGAGCAAAGAGCGGAGCAAATTTTACAAAACAGAGCCGAGGTAAGAGCTAAGATCGAAAATTTCGTAAAAGGGCTTAGCAAAAAACCGAAGGTTCTTTTTATATTCGGCCGAGATAAAAGCTACGAGGCAGCCGGCGGCGGGACGTATTTTGATTACGAGATAAAGCTAAGCGGCGGAGCGAACGCGGCGGATTTCGGGGGATTTAGAATTTTAAATAAAGAAGAAATTCTCGCGCAAAATCCGGACGTTATCTTGCTTAGCAACTTTGACGAGCTAACTCCGCGGGACTTTTTTAACGATAAAATTTTAAAAAACGTAAAAGCCGTCAAGCAAAAAGCCGTCTATAAAATGCCCCTGGGAGGCGATATGTGGGAGCCGCCTACGGGCGAATCGCACCTGGGCTGGGCGTGGTTTAGCGTGCTGTTTTCGGGGCAGGCGCATATAAATTTAAAAGACGAGATGAAAAAGAGCTACAAGTTGCTCTACGGCTACGATCTAAGCGGCGATGAGATAGCTCAAATTTTACGCTTCGATCTAAACGGAGAGAGCAAATTTTACGAGCTTTTTAGATAATGAAAAAGTATCTATTTTTGTCGCTTTTTCTAGCTTTTGCTGTTGTTTTTTCGCTGCTTGCGGGTAGGATTTCGCTTGACGGGCTAAATGATTATTATCAAAACGACAAAGAGACTCTTTACGCTTTGATATTTGACCTACGCCTACCAAGGCTGATAGCGGCGTTTTTGATAGGCGCTAGCCTTAGCGCGGCGGGCGTGATATTTCAGGCGATGTTTGCAAATCCTTTGGTAAGCCCGAATATCCTGGGCGTAGGTAGCGGGGCTGGATTTGGCGCGGTGGTTTGTATTTTAGCCTTCGGTAGCCCCGTAGCCACGCAAATAGGCGCTTTTATTTTCGGCTTTTTAGCCGTCATGATAGCTTACGCCCTGGGCGTTTTGGCAAACAAAAACTCAAAGCTCATGCTGGTGCTTGCGGGCATTATCACGGGAGCGATATTCGAGGCGCTGATCTCTGCCATCAAATACATCGCCGACACGCAAGAAAAGCTACCTAGCATCGTATATTGGCTAATGGGAAGCCTAAGCGCCATATCTTGGAGCGACGTAGCGGCGCTTGCCCCCGTTTGCGTTAGCGGGCTCGTGCTTTTGAGCCTAATGGGCTGGAAGCTAAACATTTTATCCTTAGGCGGCGAACACGCAAGTATTTTGGGCGAGAGTAAATTTTTAGGCTTTATCTTTATCGTGCTTGCTACGCTGATAACGGCCGCAAGCGTAGCCATCGCCGGTATCATCGGCTGGGTCGGGCTTTTGATGCCGCATGTTACGAGGCTGATTTACGGCTCCGATAACTCGCAGCTAGTTCCGATTTCTGCGATTTTAGGCGGGATATTTTTGATGATAACCGACGTTGCGGCTAGAAGCGTGAGCTCGGCTGAAATCCCGCTAAGTATCCTAACTGCGCTTATAGGCGCTCCGATGATCGGCGTCATCATTGTTAAGAAAGGCAAAAGATGGTCTTAAGCGTAGAAAATTTAAGCTTTTCTTACGGGGCGAAGCAAATTTTGCAAAATTTGAGCCTTAGCCTAAAAAGCGGCGAAACGCTTGCGATTTTGGGCCCAAACGGCATAGGCAAATCTACGTTTTTAAAGATTATTTTAGGGCTTTTAAAGGCAAAAGGCGGTCAAATCTTGATCTATGGCCGCGATCATGCCTCTCTTAGCGGCAAAGAGCGCGCCAAGCTCGTAGGATACGTGCCTCAAAGCGAAAATATCGCTTTTAGCTTTAAGGTAAAAGATCTGATTTTAATGGGCGTAAATGCAAACGTCGGTATGTTTTCAAGGCCGAGCACAGAGGATAGGGCGATGGCCGAGGAAGCCGCAAGCATAGCGGGCGTTAGCGAGTACTTAAATTTAAACGTAGACGAGCTAAGCGGCGGCATGATGCAGCTAGCGCTTATAGCTCGCTCGCTAGTACTACGGCCTAAAATTCTTGTCATGGACGAGCCTACGTCGTACCTCGACGTTTTTCATCAAAACGCCGTTCTAAGCCTAATCAAAAGGCTAAATAGCGAGCAAAAAACCTGCGTGATCTTTACCTCGCATCATCCCGATCACGCGCTTGCGGCGGCGGATAAAACCTTGCTATTAAATGGTCCCTTAGGATATGAATTCGGCGCAACGGGTCAAATTTTAAAGGGCGAAAATTTAACGAAACTCTTCGGTATCGATTTTATAAATTTAAACGTCGAAGATAAAAGGAGATTGTTGGTTAGGTGGAATATCGATTAATTATAGAGTGCTTAGGCCTTTATAATAGCTTTCATCAGGTCATAAACCATAAAACTATTATTAGGTGTTTGTAAATTTACTTAATCATTTTAGCTTGAAATAGTCTTATATTTTATTGCAGAAAATTTATACAAAAATAGACAAATAGGTCATTTTACATAGATTAAAAAGACAAACAATTATAAAAATTTAATGACAAGAAAGAATATCCCAAAGGAATTTCCTTTGGGATTAAAAGTATAGATATTAAAGTACGTGTATTTGATCTTGAACTTCGATTGTAGTTGTGCCACTAGTATAAGTAGTATAACCACCAGAACTAGCACCTTTAGTCCAGCTACTTCCAAGAGTAAGCTCATCATTACTATCACCATCTATTTTTAGCTTATTCTCATTACTATCACGTAATATATCTTGAACATTGCTAGCTGTAAGAGTTAAGGTTGTCTTTTCTCCATTAGTCATATCTAGTTTTTCGATATTTTTAACATGACTAAAGTCTATGCTATTGTCAGCTACTTTTAATGTATCAAATCCGGCTCCGCCGTCGAT
>NZ_CABPUT010000015.1:0-6441 GCF_902460625.1 Campylobacter concisus | reverse complement strand
GATTTATTTTAGATTAAGAAATGAGAGCTGATATTAAAATCAAAAAGGATAAAATGGGCTTTTCAAGGTAGTTTATATAAATTTAGCGGTAGAAATTTTATAAGATATATAAAAATTTCTACCGATTTGAAGTTTATTTTTATTTTTTAGTCTTTAAGCTTTAAAAGCTCTTTTTTATGATATTTTAAAGATAAATTTACTTTTTATACTTAAATAAATATATTAAATATAATAAATAACATTATTTTTGTCCTATTATCAAAATTCACCCTTTGGGTGCAAAATTTCTTTTAGCTCGCTATCACTTAGCTTGTAGTTATAAAATCTCTCATAAAACTCTTTTGTTTTTTGCTCTAAATTTAGATCGCTAAATTGCTCTGGGTAAAATGTCTTAGCCAGCCAAAGCGGATAAAGCGCACCCTCAGCACTTCTTACGCTCCAAAGATAAACGCCACTTGGCACTACAAAAATTTGCCCATTTTGCACAGCTTTTAGCTTAACAAATGATGCGTTTTTAGCGATGGCATCGGCACTTTTTTGCGAATTTGTGATGATGATATCTGGGTTAAAGATGATGACTTGCTCTTCGTTTATCGCTTTAGAAATTTTAAAATCACCATCGCTTAGCTCTGAGCTTAAATTTATACCACCAGCTACGCTAATATACTCAGCGCCGATATCCTTTGAGCTAATGGTGCTAAAGTTTCCAGAGCTATAATTAAGCACCAAAACTCTCTTTTTTGGTGTTAAATTTGCTGTTTTTTGACTTACAAATTTTATGTTATCGTTAAAATACTCATTAAACTCACGTGCCCTTTTTATGCTCTTTTCGCCCCAAATTTCGGCGATCTTGCTAAAGCTATCTTGTATCTCTTTGATGCTTTGAAATTTATCTATCTTCACAACTGCGATGCCAGCGCTCTCAAGCTGAGCCTTGCTATTTTCATCAAACATCATACCAATTGGCCCAAAAACAACTTGCGTTTTTGACGCGATGATAGTCTCGACGCTGCTACTTAGCATACCGCTTTTATTGTCGTTGCTCTTTATCTTTGGAAAAATTTTTGACATAAGTGGAGGCAGTTTTGGTGCACCGCTAATTATGTGATCTTCGTTGCCAAGCATCGCAGAGACCTGCACAAATGCCCCTATCAAAGGCGTCGCACGCTCGATAACATCAGGCACTTCTACCTTTTTATTGTCGCTATCAAGTACCACTCTTGCTTGCAAGCTAACAAGCAAAAAAGCCAAAAGTAAAATTTTCTTAAACATATCTTCTCCTTTCAATCCACCATCACGCAAGAGTAATGCTCGCGCTCATCGATGATATTTTTCACCACTCGTATATCTACGCCGTAAATTTTATTTAAATTTTCGCCATTCATCACCTCGCTAGCCTCGCCGTAGATGTAGTTTTTATCACGCCTAAGCATCGCAACTTTTGCGTTTAGATAAAAGACCTGCTCTGGCTGATGAGAGGTTAAGATGATGATGTAGCCTTGTTTTGCGAGCTTTTTTATCTCTTTTAAAACTCGCATTTGGTTGCCAAAGTCTAAATTTGCCGTTGGCTCGTCAAGTAGCATCACCTTTGAGCGTTGCGCTAATGCCCTAGCTATCAGCACCATTTGCCGCTCGCCGCCACTTAGATCGGTGTAAATTTTATCTTTAAAGCTCTCTAAATTTAGCGTTTTTAACGCATCTAACGCTATTTCTTCATCCTTTTTGCTAGGGCGTTCAAATATACCAAGTCTTGCATTTGCACTCATCATCACCACGTCAAAAACGCTAAAGGCAAATGGCGGTGTGTGAGCTTGCGGGACGTAGCTTATAAAGTTTGCTCGCTCTTTCTCGCTCATATTTAGCGCATCTTTGCCATCTATTAAAATTTCTCCCCCAAGTGGCTTTAAAAAGCCAAGCATCGTCTTAAACGTCGTCGTTTTGCCAACGCCGTTGCTACCAAGCAGACAAAAGATATCACCATCTTGTAAATTTGCATTGAAATTTTCTATAACGACCTTTTTGTCGTAGCCACAGCTTAAATTTTTTATCTCAAATTTCACGCAAAACCCTTTTTGCTCTTATAGAGCAGATAGACAAAAAGAGGCGCGCCAACTAGTGATGTGATGACGCCAAGTGGGATCTCGCTTGCCATTAGACTGCGTGAAGTGGTATCGACTATAAGCAAAAACAGCCCTCCGCCAAGCAGTGAAGCTGGAAAGAGCGTGATGAAATTTGCTCCCACGACAAAGCGCATGATGTGAGGGATGACAAGCCCTACCCAGCCCACGATACCGCAAAATGAGACGCAAGTAGCGGTTAGAAGCGTTGAGGCGATGATGATTATGATGTTGTAAAATTTCACATTTAGCCCCATCGCCCTAGCCTCTTCTTCGCCAAAACTAAGCGTGTTTAGCTTATAGCGAAGCATAAAAAGTGGCACAAGACAGATCATAACTACGCAAAAAAGCAGAGCTAAATTTTTATATCCGCCGCTTCTTGCAAGGCTTCCCATCAGCCAAAAAGTAACTTCTGGCAGCTTATCTTCGCTATCAGCTAGAAATTTTATAAGTGAGCTAAGTGCTCCAAAAAGAGATGAGATGACGATGCCAGTTAGCACCATCACGAGTAAATTTAGCCTGCCCTTTGCGATGACGCTGCTTATAAAAACGACGGCAAAAACGGCAAAAAGACCACATCCAAAGGCGCTAAGCTGCACGCCTATGTAGTTAAAATTTAAGATGATAGCCACGCTCGCTCCAACAGCTGCACCACTTGAGACACCAAGGATGTCAGGCGAGACTAGAGGATTTTTAAAAAGACCTTGATAGACAGCTCCAGAGCTAGCAAGCGCTGCACCAACAAGGATGGCAAAAAGCACCCTTGGCAAGCGAATGAGCGTAAAGACCGTGTAGCCTTGCTCGTCGCTTGGCTGCTCGTTTAAAATGGCCGATCTTATAAACTCAAAAATTTGAGCGTAACTTATCTCGTAGCGTCCGATACCTAATGAAAAAAGAGCACCAGCAAAAGAAGCACAAATAATGCGAAAATGATCTTTTGGCTACTCAAATTTCATCTCCCGCACATCCCACCAGATTAGATAGCTCTTCGTCTCTCTTTTAAATTTAAAGCCGCTTTTGCTCTTTGTGAGATAGCTTTTTACATTTTCTTTGTAAATTTCTTCTTTTTCAGGCGCGATCTCACCGACAAATCTAAAATAAGAAAACGCCTCTTCAAGGCTAGCAAAATCCCTCTCATAAATGGTGTCGATTATCTTTAAATTTGGATTTGCCCCCATGTCGTAGGCGATATTAAAGATAAAGTTGTAGCCAAATCTCCTATCGCTAAAACCTGCCTCTTTTTCATCTTTTATCCCTTTTAAGAGGTCTTGCCAGATATCTTTTAGGCTTGGATGATCTGGCAAAAACGAGGTCATCACGACATATTTTTTAGCAAATTTACAAAGCTTTTTTATATCAAAAAGCCCAACTGATCGTGATGCTAGCACGATGTCATGCTTTGGCAAGTCTTTTATGCTCGCCTCATCGCTCCAGTCTTTTTGGATGAAATTTATATTTTTCACTCCAGCCTCTTTTGCATTTTTTTTAGCGTATTCAAGCATTTTGGCAAACGGATCTAGCGCGCTAACGCTCTTTGCTAGCTTTGCAAGTGGCACGCTAAGCCTTGCTGGACCACACCCCACATCAAGCACGCTATCATCTTTTGTGATAGGCAGGTTTGAAAGTAAATTTAGCGTAGAAGCTGCCTCCATGCGCGTCATCTCGTTATACATATTTGCGACATCGTCCCAATTTACACCACCATCTTTGCCTTTTACTTTTTGCAAAGTAGGCAAAAACACTCGCTCCAAAATCGCTTGATAATCAACCAGCCCTTGCATCTCTCTCCCTTTGGTTATTTAAATCTGCCCTACAAAAAGGGCAAATTTAAAGAGCCTAAAGCCAAAATAAAATTGGCTTTGGTTTTGGTTTTAGAATTTAACCTGAGCTGAGAGCATGAAGGTTCTTCCATAGCCTCTAAACATGCTTGCGCCAGAATAACTGCTTGGAACAGATCCATCAAGATCGCCAGAGAAGATGCTGACCCAGTATTTTTTATCAAATACGTTATTTACATTAAATCTAATAGATGTCTCTTTACCTATCCAAGATTTTGTAGTGTATCTAGCGCCAAGATCGGTTGTAAAGTATCCGCTTACGCTTGCAGTATTCATCTCATCAACATAGCGTTTGCCCGTATAATGGAAATTTGTTGTAAATGCAAGTTTGTTTGTGTTTGGCACAGCGCAGTCAAACAAGACTTTTGCTTGAAATTTTGGCTCACCGATAACTGTTTTACCCTCAGACACGCCATCTTTAGCATTTTTTATCTTAGCATCAAGAAGTGTAAAACCCCCATACATACTTAATGTATCAACAAGCTTTCCGCCAGTAGTTAGCTCAAAGCCGCGGTTTATTTGTGTGCCTTGAATTTTATACTCTGCACTTGCTCCATTGCTAAATAGATATGCTATGGGACGCTTTATCTCAAAGATCGCAGCTGATAGATCAAGTTCGCCTAGTCTTGCTTTTGCACCGATCTCATATTGTTTGCTTCTGATAGGTTCTACTGTTAAAGTCTCGCCTGCTCTAGGTCCTCTTCTAAAAGCATGAGTTGATTGTTCATTTGAGATACTATCTGCATAAGTAGTATAAAGACTTACGTTTTCAACTGGCTTATAGACAAGGCTTACACCGTAGTTAAAGCCGCTTTTATCATAGTTTTTCTCTTTAGATGGATCTAGCTTATAGCTTGTAAACCAGCTTCTTGAAACTGACAAGATAGTGCTAAAGTAGTCATTAAATTTAATATCATCAACAACAGAAATATTTTTCATATCGCTACTACTACTTTTATATCTACCGCTTCCTTTTTTATATGTGGATTATTAAATATTACTGGATGATATAAATTTGAGTTACCAAGTACTCTTTCTTCACCTCTATTTCTAGCACTATAAATAGTCCAGCGATATCCATTTGTAGCTACGGCAAAATTATGTGATAAAAAACCTGTTTCAAAATTTGTCAAACCTTTTAAGAACCAGCTATCTACATCAAATCTACCAGATGCACCACTACCACCACTTTTAGTAACTTCATAATCTCCATTTTGATTTAAGAATTTTCCATCGGTGCCATACATATCTCTGATAGCCTTTTGCCACTGATAGCCACCCTCAAAGTACCAATTCTCTGTTGGAGCATATTTTAGTTTTACACTAGCTGTCGTTGTTTTAAGGTGATTGCCACCAAAAGACTGTTCAAGTCCTCTTTTAGTATCTTTTACAGGGCTTGGTACGTCAAAATTCGCCACTCCGTTTGTTAATGGCATACTAAATCCACCTGGCATACCTGAGTTTTTATGCTCATAGTGGCTAAAGTTTGTCTCAAGTGTTAAATTCTCTGTAAGGTAAAAATCAAGTCCAAGTGAGGCTAGACGACGAGAAAATTTACTATCTTTGGCATTCTTTTCTCCACCTGAGTAGTAAAAGACACCCCTATATCCAATTTTTTCAAATTTGTTTGAAGTATCAAGTCCTACGCCCAAATTTGACCTTGAGCTGCAATCAGTCCAGATTATATTTTGAAGTGGAACTGGGCGCTTGCGAGAGTAGAGGAAATATCCAGAAGGCGTAGCACCACCATAAAGTGAACCAGCAAGTCCGTTTTGGATTTGCAAACTCTCAAACATAGCCATAGGTATAGCTGTGGTTGATGAAGCATAAAAACCATCCCAAAGGACGTTACCTACGACTGAGCCTTGAAAGCCACGAGTTTGCGGACGACCAACATCGCCACCGCCACGATATTGAATTTGTGCTGAAGGGAAGTATCTAACTGCTTCTTCAAAACCTTGAACACCTTGGTTGTCAAGTACCTCTTTTGAGATCGTATTTACTTGATAAGGCATATCAAGCACTTTTTTATCAGCCAAAGGGCCAGCAGCGACTCTTTTGCTTAAAATTCCTTCATTGATACCACTCTCGCTAACGTTGTCACCGACTGAATTTATTTCGATACCCTCAAGTTTTGTCGTTTGCACAGCAAAAACTTAACTTAAAAAACCACTGCACATCAAAAGTGCAGCACATGTTGCAACTGAGATTTTGTAACTCAATTTTTACTCCTTTTACTAAAAATTTTACGTCTGAAATGTTACTAAAACAAATCTTAAATATAATTTATTAATTTATTAAATATTTAAAAATACATTTTATTCAAGAAAGCTAGAATAAGACGTCATGAGAATGATTTTTAAAAATTTCATAGCTTTGGCAAAATAAATAAATACTATAAATATAATCTTTTATATCGACAAGTGATGCTTAAAATTTTAAGAAAAGTAATAATTGATAAAAATATAATAAAGGCTATTTTTATG
>NZ_CABPUT010000014.1:0-8824 GCF_902460625.1 Campylobacter concisus | reverse complement strand
CTATTAAGTATCTATTTTTAGGTATATTTATTTGCTAAAGGATAATATTTATTAATAAAATTTTCCTATAAAGAGTAAAAATATCTTAATTAAGTTTAAATTTACAAGTTAATTATTTAAGCTCGGGTTAATTAAATAAAACTGAAATTTAAAAATCTAAAATATAATCCGACCTTTAAATTTAAAAGGCTTTTTATGGGAATTTTTATAGTTATACTTTTGCTTATTGTTGCAGTTTTTGTATTTATGAGATTTGCCCCAGTTTTTGGTGGCGTGCCAGATATTAAAAGCCAAAAGCTGATAAAGGCTTCGCCAAATTTTAACGGCAAAGTTTTTATAAATTTAGAGCCAACGATTGATATGGTAAAAAATAATCCGCAAGCATCTATGCTAAATTTCGTCCGCCAAGCACTTTTTCCACCAAAAGGTAAGCTACCAACTAAGCCTTTACCAAATTTAAAATTTGACGCAAATGCCTTGAAAAACGGCGAGTTTATCTGGCTTGGGCACGTTAGCCTCATCTGCAAGCTTGATGACAAAACTATCATCACTGACCCAGTTTTGCACCGAGCATTTCCACTACCAATTGGCGGTAAGCCCTTTACCTACGAGTATGCTATCACCACTAGTGACTACCCAGATGTGATCGACATCGCCCTCATCTCGCACGATCACTACGATCATCTTGATTACAAAACGATCCTTGAGCTAAAAGATAGAATTTGCAAATTTCTAGTGCCGCTTGGCGTAAAAGCTCACCTTGTAAAATGGGGCGTTGATGAAGACAAAATTTATGAGTTTGACTGGTTTGGTGATCAAAAAATAGGAAATTTAAACTTCATGTTTTGTCCTTCAAGGCACTTTAGTGGGCGCACATTTAAAAGAAATACGACGCTTTGGGGTGGCTGGGCGGTAGAGGAGGCTGGCTTTAGCTTTTATTTTAGCGGAGATGGCGGATACGGCAAGCATTTTAAGATGATAAATGAGAAATTTGGTGCCTTTGATCTAGTTTTTATCGAAAATGGTGCTTACGGCGATGGCTGGCCTTACGTGCATATGAAGCCAGAGGAGTCAGCGCAAGCGCTAAAAGATCTTGGTGCAAAGCTTGGTGTACCGGTGCACTGGGGCAAATTTGATCTATCTTATCACGCTTGGGATGAGCCGATCAAGCGTTTTGAAAAGGCAGCGATAAAACTTGAGCTAAACTACGCAACGCCGATGATCGGAGAAGTTTTCACTACCCAAAATCCGCCTAGAAAAAAGTGGTGGGAGAAAATTTAGGAATAAAATTTGCTGTAAATTTTAAAATCCAAAAGGAAATGCTGATGAAAATTTCTGAAAATTTAGCAAATCTAAAAAATGCCATCGATAAAGCCGCAAAAAACGATCTTGATATGAGTACAACTGGAAGCTTTTTACAAAATTTAGAAAAAGCGAATAAAGAGACTGAAAAAATTTATAAACAGCTAGAAAAAGAGCTAAAAAGCGATGCGCAAATGTTTAAACAATTTGACTTCATGCAGATGATAACAAAGCTTCAATACGGCAACCTAAAGCCAAATGAACGTGAAAAACTGCTCAATAAAATGAGCAAGATCGCCAAGGAAATTTAATTTTAAATAGGCTTGATGCGGAGCTAAATTTTACTATTTTTGTGAAATTTGGTGGGTTTTTGTGAGTGTTTGCTTAAAAATAAATTTATTTAAATAGCGACCGTTAAAACTCAGATATATTTCTATTTTTACCAAAACGCTTGTGTATTCATAATTTACAAGGTAGTATAGGTATACTACTGCTTTAGGTTTTTAGGCAAATTTTTAAAATTTCATAAACGAGTAATTTCGGCTTTGATTTTAGTGGCAAACCTTACGAGACCTAAAATCAATAGTCAATTCTTACGAGAGAATGAAAATTTAAAATTTGTAAAGCATATAGACCATATAACTCCTATTCTTTTATTAAGGGAGAAGGGAGCTTAAATTACGGTCTGCTTGCAGTTGCGAGCTAGCAAAGCAAAAGAACTCCCTTCACCCTTAACAATCCCTCTTCCCTGACACGTTCAAAAGGGCATGCTCTAGCGCTAAAGCACTGCATGCAGTTTTGTTAATTTCAATCAAACTTTAATGAGTAATTTCGGTTCTAAAATTTGAGTTAAGCGGTAAGTGAAGCTAGATTTTAGTAGTCAGCTCTTACGAGTGAATGAAATTTTAAAATTTATAAGAGTATTTGATCAAATTTACAAAAACGAATTTAAAGAATACCTATTTATATATGTAAATTTACCAGAGAGGATTTAAGAGCCAAAGAGGCTCTTAAATTTTAGTGTAGTTCGCTCCAAACTTTGCGTTTCCAAAGCCAAGCAAAAATTCCTAATATAAAGAAGTAGATCATGACATAAAGCCCTGTACTCTCACGCTCAGCCTTCTTCTTGTCACCTACTTTTTGGATATAAGCTACCACATCGTCTTCAGCAGCTTTATTTAAACCAACTCTTGGCATTGCGGTACCTGGTAGCATCTTTTGAGTATCGTTTATAAATTTATGTAAATACTCATTGCCTTTTGAACGGATCATCATCGATAGATCAGGTGGGTTTGAACCCATATAAGCAGCAAGGCTTACTTTGTTGCTAAATGCATATTTTTTGTCATATTTTATATCATGACATCTTTGACATGCATCAGCAAAAACCTTTTCTTCAGTGATCTTATTGTTTGCCTTTTCATAATCAGCAGATACCTTTTTCAAATAAGCTACTATATCGGCAGTCTCAGCATTTATATCACCACCAGCACCCATAAATGCAGTCATCGGAAATGGATGCTCGTCATTAAATTTATGAGTTAGCTTTAAAGCCATATTTGGATTTTTAATGAGTGCAGCTAAGAATTTATCATCATAAATTTTACCAGCGGTACTAAGATCTGGTGGCACTACACCAAAGCTTTGACTAGCTGTCTCAGCATCCATACCAGCTGGCATACCTGCTGCTTCTATACCGTGGCATCCTGTACATCCAGCTGCTACAAAAGTATCAGCACCCTTTGTAGCGTCACCTTTTGTAAGATCAATAGAGTTAATGTCATTCCAAAATGCTGTATAGTCATCAAGAATTTTTTGTGCTACTTCTACATCTTTTGTAGCCGCATCTATACTTGCCTTATTTCCGCTAGCCTTAGCAGTCTCAAGTGCTGCCTTTTTTTGCCCTAAAAAGTGCTTTGCATAGTCAGTATCTTCTTTTGAGAAGTTATACTCAGCATTTGCAGTATGAGGGTGAAGCTTTGTGTGAGCATAAGGCTCGATACCCCAATATAAAACACCTGAAAGAATAACAACAATGGCAAAAATTTTAAGCTCTTTCATAATTAGCCCCTCTTTCTTTCAAGTATTGTTATAACTGGCAACGCAATTATAAATAAGAACAAGAATAGCAATGATGAATAAAATCCTATCCAGTCATTATAACCACCTGTTGGGAGCTTACCATATATAGATAATACGATAAGATCGATAACTAAGACCCAAAACCATATAAAAAATAGTGGTCTTTTGTGAGCTGGAGCTACAAGGTCGCTTCTATCAAGAAGAGGTATAAGCATGAATGCAACACCCGCAAACGCAAACGCGATAAGACCGATGTTATAAGCAGAAATTCCAGCTATATCAAAGAAAAAGCCACGTAAAATTTCATATTGCCACAAGAAATACCACTCTGGATAGATATGTGGTGGGGTTTTTAGTGGATTTGCTGGCTCAAAGTTGATAGGATCCATTGCAAAGTTGAAGTGATAGCAAACAAGATAGATGACAAATATCATAAAGAATGATACATACATAAAGTCTTTTGCCAAAAATCCTGGCCAAAATGGTATAACTTTAGATTTCGCTCTATCGCCATGTAGATACTCTTGTGCCTCTACTTCAAAGTCTATATCTTCACTTGTTAGGTTATTAACATGCGGAACTCTTAAAGAGTAGAAGTGAATAACCAAAACAGCTATCGTTACAAGTGGCAATAAACAAACATGAAGCATAAAAAATCTAGTAAGTGTTGAGTCGCCAACTGCGTAATCGCCTCTAATCCACTCAACTAAAGCATCGCCAATAACTGGCACACCGCCAAAAAGCTGAGTGATAACAGTTGCCGCCCAGTAGCTCATCTGTCCCCATGGGAGCATATAACCACTAAATGCCTCTGCTGAAAAACAGATAAATAGCACCATACCACTTATCCAAATGACCTCTCTGCCTCTTTTGTATGAACCATAGTAAAGTCCAGTAAGCAAGTGAATATACATAATAAGAAATATCGTAGAGGCTGAAACTGCGTGAATATGACGCCAAAGCCAGCCATACTCGACCTCTTGCATGATAGTATAATTTACACTATCAAATGCTAAATTTACATCTGGTTTGTAATACATTAAAAGTAAAAAACCAGTAACGATTAAGAGCATAAAAAGCGTTGTTAAAATAACGCCCATTGCCCAAAGGAAATTTATATTTTTTGGAATCCAGTATTCGCTAACTAGAACCTTCATAAGTTTTGTAAAAGCTAGGCGTTGATCAAGCCAGTCAATAACGCCAGTTGATTTATGAGCTAAAGACATTGCTATCCTCCTAAGCTTTTGCTACTAATTTTTCGTATTCTGGGCTTGTTTCGCCTAGAACTAGCTTGGTTCCATCAATCTTAAATGGTGGTATATCAAGTGGTCTTGGAGGAGGTCCGTATGTCTGCATTCCGTCGGCATTAAATTCGCCGCCATGACAGGCACATACAAACATTTGTTTACTTGCTTTATACTCAGGTATACAGCCAAGATGCGTGCAAAGTCCGATAAGAACTACGTATCTAGCATCCCCTACGACAACATCTCTTTTGTCATTTTTAGCCATATCAGGACTTTTTTTGAGGATGAAAATAGGCTTTTTACGCCACTCAACCTGCCTCATTTCTCCATCTTTGATCGGACTTAGATCAACTGTTGTGAAACCAGCAGCTTTTACACTTGGAAGCGGATCCCAAGTCTTTTTAACAGCCACTAGTGACATAGCGCCGCCGACAGCTGCCACAGCACCAAACGCAAGGCCGATAAAGCTACGTCTTTCTTGCTTTACTGACATTAAATCCCTTTCTATAAATAAATTCTTAACGATTATACTCTCAAAAAATTAAAAAAGTATAATTTCTTTATGCAATTTGCAAAAATAATGTTACTTTAAGCTATAAATTCATATTTTTTAAATAATTTTAGAAATTTATTTTAAAGCAACTTCTTTGTTTTCTAATTTAATAAAAATAATAGTCATATACAACAGGCCAAATAAATAATTTTAAAACCTAGTTAATTCACAAATCATTATTTTATAGAACATATGATATTATTAGATTATTATTTTAATAAAATATTCACGATCTTAATTATACTAAAAAGAGAGAATAGAATGGATGAAAATAAAATAAGAGAAGAATTAAAATACACCCTTGAGACTGAACCCTCAAATTATTCAAAAATTTTAAAACTATCATCTGAATTATCTAAATTCGATGAACACAATATACGTTTTTCTATAGATGCTGGGATAATAAATAGATTAGGCAAAGAACTTGTAGCTAGACATGAAACTGCTGTATCTGAGCTGGTTAAAAACTCTTATGACGCTGATGCAATAAAAGTTGAACTAACCTTTATTGATTCATTTGATGTTGGTCGAGTTCTTATTATTAGTGATGACGGTGTTGGTATGACCAAAGATCAGTTAATAAATGGTTTTATGCGACTAGCATCAAGTGATAAAATTCATTATCCGTTCTCTCCAATATACAAAAGAAAAAGAGCCGGTCAAAAAGGAATAGGTCGTTTTGCTGCCCAAAGGCTTGGAAGACAATTAACAATAATAACACAGACAGAAGATTCCAAGCAAGCACTTGAAGTAACTATAAACTGGGATGATTTTAAAAATGATCAAGATTTAATGTTTATCGATAATAAGATAGAGCATAAAGATCGAATGCCAAAGAAAAAAAGCGGAACAAAATTAATTATAAAGGATTTAAGGGATAAATGGACAGAGCCTCAGATTAAAAGAGTTTATAGATATGCATCTGAAATTTTACAGCCTTTTCCTCTTGCAAAAGTAAAACTAAAAACAGAAGATCCAGGATTTAAGCTTATATGTAATAGAAAAGAAGGTGACCTTACTGAAGTAATCGCAAATGACAGTACGATGTTTTTTGAACATGCTTTAGCTGAAATAACAGGTTTCGTTGATGAAAATGGGTATGTTAAAATAAGCATTGAGAGCAGCAAATTAAATTATAGTGTTAAAAATGTTATTTTAAATCAAAACAACCCATATAAAGAAATACGAAATATTTTTCTAAAAGCATATTATTTTGTCTATGGAGTTTCAGATATACCATTTCAAATTGAATCTTTTATTAGGGAAAAGGCTAAAGAACTAGGTGGCATAAGATTATATAGAAACGGCTTTAGAGTTCTTCCTTATGGTGAAAATACAAAAGGGATTTCAAATGACTGGCTGGGCCTAGATGCTTCTGTGAGAAGAAGAACGATCTTGCCTACTCATGCAAACATTAACTTTTTTGGTTTTATAGAGATAAATGGACAGGATGACAAATTTGAAGAGCTTTCAAGCAGAGAAGGATTGCTTGAAAATAAAGCCTTTGTGGAGTTAACGGATTTTGGTTATAAAATTTTAACAGATGCAGCAATCAAAATAGCTTCAGAGAGAGGCGTAAAAACAAGGACCAATGAAAAAAATTGGAAAAAAGAACCTGAAGAAAAAATTTCAGAAATAATCGAAGAATTAGAAGACATAGTATCATTTAGTGAAGATGAGCAAACATCCGATTACAAAGAAGACAATGATGGTATAAAAGAGAAGTTAAGAAAACTCAAAGAAGCTCATGAAGAGCAAATACAGAAGCAAAAAGAGTTATTAGAAGAAAAGAATCTTTTAAGGATTTTAGCAGCTTTAGGGCTAACAATTGGAGAATTTATTCATGAAATAAAACAATATCAAGCTGTTTTGGAAGCAGATATTGAAAATATTAAAGAGTACATAAACAAAGCAGGCAGAGGCCATGAGGTATCTGATAGGATTCGTGAAAATCTTAAAAGTCTATCAACATATACATCTTATTTTGATGAAACTATTTCGGAAAATGTTCAAAGAGAATTGTCGCCAGTTGAACTTGAGTCGGCTGTTTTGGCTTTTAAAAGGGCCATACATAATGATTTAATAAAGCGCAAAATATTGTTTAATTATGAAACAAAACAAGCCTTGCTGTATACTTGCCCAATGCACAAATCAGAATGGGCTTCTATTTTATTGAATCTTTATACAAATGCCAGAAAAGCTATACAAAAAGCTAATAAAGGAAATGGTAGTTTGTATATTGAAATTGGAAGTACGGAAAAGAATGTATACTTAGAGTTTTCAGACAATGGAAATGGGATTCCGCTTGAAAATCGTGATAAAGTTTTTAATCCTTTTTTTACAACAAGTGCGCCAGTTGGAAAAATTTCAAGAAATTATGAAGAGATGACAGGAACTGGATTAGGGTTAAAAATAGTAAAAGATATTATTACAGGTTATGGTGGAATAATATATGTAAAAGAACCTATTGAAGGGTTTAGCACTACATTTAGAATAGAGTTACCATGGAAGAAAGGGTATTATGAGTTTTAAGTTCTTATATATCGATGATGCAAGTGATCAAGTGACTAAAGGATTAGCAGAAAGACTGTCTTCTAAAGAGTTAGGATTATTGGTTGAGTATAAACACGTAAGTATTTTTGATAAATTTAATATACAAGACACCATAGGCACAATAAGTCAATATCAAGGATTAATTCTTGATCTTAGATTAGACAATGAACCTTATGATGGTAAAAATTTTCCTTTTACTGCAACAGAATTTGCCCAGCATATAAGAACTTTAACAACCAAAGGAGAGTTAAAAACAGATATTCCTATTATTATTTTTTCAACGGAAGCAAAATTAAAAGACATATATTTTAAAGACATGACGAGCAATAATCTTTTTGATAGATTTATTATGAAAACTCAAATTTCTGATTTGGTATCAAAGAAATTATATTCGCTTGCGAATGGGTATAAAAAAATAGCCGAAACAAAAGACTTTGAAAATTTACTACAAACAAACATAAAGGCACTGGATGAAAGATTTTTTAGTAGATTTAAAATCGAAGAAATAATTCCTGTTCATGAGTATGCACAAGTAATATTAAAAGATTTAATTTATGTAAAAGGATTTTTGATAAATGAGCAGTACTTGGCTGCTAGATTAGGAATCGATATTGATAAATCCGGAGACTGGAGTAGCGTAAAAAAGCTTTTTGAGGAGGCTAAATATACAGGGGTATTCTCGGATGGATGGAATAGATGGTGGATGCATAAAATAGATGAGATATTTGAAAAGATAGCAAATACTTATTTATCATATTTGAGCGCAAAAGACAAAGTTGAGATTTTTAAAAGTAAAGGTATTAAAAATATTGTTTTTCCAGAGCCTATTCAAGGAAATTCTAGCTACAGGTTTTGGACGGTTTGTAAAGCTTTGGAAAAACCGCTTGATCCAATAGAGGGATTTAAAGTATATACTCGTAATGAGCCAAAGCCTTGGCAAGAATACGAATACATATCATTAGAGGCGTTGCTGCACCCTTATTCTTTGCAGGAAAAAAATATAAAACCACATCCTTCCGAGTTAGATGGTATTAGTTTTGCCATTAAAAATGCAAAAAAACAATGAATTATACTGAATATATAAAAT
>NZ_CABPUT010000013.1:0-14096 GCF_902460625.1 Campylobacter concisus | reverse complement strand
TCTTGTAAAAATAAGTAGCATCGATCAGGATATAAAAACATAATCAACAACACGAATATTATCTCTTAATGAAATAAAAAATCTCCCAAAAAAATACAAAATTTGATCTTATATAAAATTTTTTCCCAAAAAAAGAAACAAACACTGCCCTCGATTTGCAAAAAAAGTACTTTACGGTAAAAAAAAAGCAAAGATCATAAAATAAACCAATGATAATATGGTTCTTTTTTGGTGTTTTATCTTTGTGCGAATTTTTTGCTTGCAAAAAATTAACAGCACAATTATAAAAGTTCAAAAGTTATTTACTTTTGATTTACCTTATTTTTGGTTCTGCAACAAGAAAAGAATAAGAAGGGAAAACACTATAAAAAATGGTCTTAAAGTGCAGTGATTTCGTGGACTGCAGCCATTTCATATTTTCCCGTGCTTGGGAAAAATGGTTTTCTGTGTGGGAAAAATTTAACCACACCAGCAAAATTTTTCCCAAAAAATTATAATTAATCATAATTTTTTACGGCAATAGCAATTTTTGGAAAGTTTTTATCACACGTGTATATAACTTCGCAGCCTTCTTTATCTGCGCAAAAGTATTGCAATGCATCCTCCAGGTCGGCGTTAGAATTTTTAGAGTACTTTATGGCCTTCTTTATTGTTTCAACGCCAAAGCTTGCTAGCTGCCATTTTTGAGTTATCACTTCTAGAAAGTCAAGCAATATAAGCTGTTTTTGCTTTGAATGACGCAAATTGTAATAAAGTGTACTAATACTATCTTCACTAATAACAATATCAGTGCCATTTCGCATTAAATTTTGCATTAGTGCAATAGCTTTTTGGTTGTTTGCTCTATCAGTATCAATAATATCTATAATAATATTTAGGTCGAAAAAAACTTTCATTATTCATCCCTTTGATTTAGTTCATCTGATTTAGCAGCCCTAAGTGACTTAGCATCGCCTTTAAAATCACCCTTAAACACTCCAACAAATTTCATAATATCGGCAATATCGCTCTCTACGCCGCTTGCTGTTTCATTTGTTATTTCAGATTTTACCTCGATGGCTTCTGGCTTGTCCTCGGCTGGCTCCTCATCATGTTTTTTTGATATCACGATTTCAGTCTCACTCTTATTTGCTGAATGTTGGATCTGTTTTACGCTATCAATCTGAAAATCATCGGGGGCTGCCAAAACCTTGTCGAATCCATCATAGGCCGCATCAGTTAAAATTTCTTTTGTCATCTCAAGTGTTTCGAAATTAAATGTTTTAACAGTCGTTTGTCTTAGCTGTTTGAGGTCTTTTATTGAACCTTTGCCTACGATTTGTGGGTTGAGCATAAATGAGTTTTTACCTATAATGTCGAATTTATCCTTGTCATTTTCACTGATTTTAAAAATTGCCTGCTTATCTTCTAACTCTTTCAGGGCACGATATACGCTTGATTTTGCTAGGATCTTCCTCTCTTCAAAGTATTTGACAAAATCACTATCATATTTAAAGATATTTTTATAATTGACATTTTTTATCATTACTAAAAAAACCGTTCTGGCATTGTTTGAAAGATTTTCAACTAAAAAGTCTAAGTTTTCAACAAATACCTTTATAAAGGCATCTTTTGACTGTTCTTTTTGTAAAAAGCTGGTTACTATCGTTTTTACTTCACCTGTTTGGCTATCTACTATCTCTTGCGTACGATTGTAAAGTCTGGCACTCGTAGAACGAGATTTCTCAAGGTCTATAATCTCTCTTGCCATATTTGTCCTTTTTTTCATTTTTTGACACGAATTTACATTTTTTCGCCTTATTGCCTACTTAATTTTCCCAGAAAAAGACTCAGATTTTATTATGATAGAAATTTTTTTCCCAGAAAAAAATATTTTTGGGAAAAATATAAAGCTAAATTAAAAATTTAAAAAACATTTTAAAAATTTTTAATTTAGCCAAGTAGTATATTAGGCAAATTTTTCATTACTGTAAGATTAAAGAATTTTCTTATAAAGACATTTCCTTAAAAATGTTTCTATATAATACGATAAATATATTAAACTGCGTGTATAAATTGAAACCATATAGCTCTAGTCTCAAGACAAAACTATCCAGTTATGCAATAGTTTATGTAAAAATAGTAAAATTGCATTCAATAAATAAACTTGGAGCATATATAATGTTTCACATATTAAATCCTAAATACAATGAATTGTCAGAGCAAAATTTCAAAGAGACCATAGATGAGATCTGGGACTTCGTGGACACCAAGAACAACCTTATCCTATCAAATCCGCAGAACAAGATAAAGGGCAATCGGCCGCTAATAACCAAAAAGAGATTTACGGATATGATGGAAATGGAGTGGACGCCACTACAAGAGGAGATCAACTTCTCGGATTATCTATATTTGATAATCAAGAATATGGAGAACCAAATCAATCAATCCAGTCAGATCAATCAAAAGCAAATAGAGCAGATCAAAAAAGAGTTAGTAAATTTACTAATAACCATCAATCACGACTGGGTGAATTGGAGAGCGATGACTTGCGATACGATAGAACCTAGCGAGGAAGTGATAAATCGGATGAAAGCTTATATCGAGAAACGTCTGGACGTGGAGCAACAAGAGATAATGAGATCAACATATCCAGCACCTTCGAACATTCAATCAGGCGACTGGATGCACAAACTAACGATACTTTACCGCTGGACGACAGCTTTGGAAAACTTGGGGATGATAGACGACATCCAAGCCAGAGGGCTAGTGAACGAGGAGAAGCTAGAGGAGTTAGCGATAGCTCTATACAGGCAGGAGTATTGGGAGAAAGATATTCTTTGCGAGGACGAAGCGAAGAAATTAAGAGAGATGGGCAATACGGATCTGGAAATTTACAAGATAATGGGGGGACTATCGATCTACAAAGAATATCTCAATCTAAGCGACGCGAGATATCCGATGAAAGAGATAAAAGAAAAACTACTAAGACATTAAAAAAGATACTAGCTCTACCGACAAATATGATGGAGCTAGAAGTCTTTTTGACTTCGATGAGAAAGAGGTTAAAGAAGAACTAAAACCAAATATTATTCCTCAGCCACAAAATCAAAAAACGGAGCTTAATTTTACAATTACTAGAAAAAGGTAAGAGATTATAAACAAGTTGGAATTAGCGAAGCCCTTAACAAATTAAATGATACTTGACAGGAGGAATAAAGAGATAGAATTGCTTAGTACAGACGAGTGTGCTAATGTAATGGTTTTCAAGGAAAATCTAAAAAATATTTGCACAATAACTGAAGTGATCGACTGGAACAAAAATTGTCAAAAATATCAAAAAACAATCAATAAGATTTTTGATTTTACCGATTTTTAGCAATTTAAGGGAGCATTAAAAATAAAGATAAAAAGCAAAGTATAAAAATAATGAAAATAGCTCTATTAAACAAAAAAGGCGGCGTAGGCAAAACGCCTTTTGCTTTTAGTATTGCAAAGGATTTTGGATACTTTTTGCAATCTAATGACAATTCTTGTATCGAACAGATCTACCCAGACAAAGCAAAAATTCTAGACAAAGTCAAGGATCTTGACGATTGTGTATATGACTTTGGTGGGTTTTCTGCTTCTGGGGTTTTAGATATTATAAAAATTGTGATGTCGTAATTATCCCTTGTTTGCCAACATATAATTCATTTATCAGAACAGTAGAAACGATAAATGAAATTATCTCAATAAATTCAAATATAATACTTCTTGCAACCAACTATAAAGATGATAGAGAAGAAGAATTTTTAGAAAATGAGCTTGATAAGAGATACAAAGATATACCAACTTTTTATTTCAAAAATTCTAAGATCGTTAATAACGCTGCAAACTACGGATTATCTTTTACTGAGTTATATAATGAAAGCTCTTTATCGAAAAGGAGCTACTCGAGCTTTTTTAACGAATATAGAAGACTTTTAAAAGCTATAAAAAGCAAATCTTAATTTATATTATTTTAATTTTAAATATATTAATTTGATATAAAAACTATTAAAAGGATATAAGATAATGACAAAAAAGAGCAGATATTAGTATCGATACTGCTTTACAAAACAGCGATGTAAAAACTTATGAGATGCGAGATAAAAAAGACAAGAAATAAAAGAAAAACACTGTGCAAGTAAGTATTTATCTTACTCAAGAAGAAATAACGTATTTGGATTGTAAGTGCGATGAAACTTTTCTAGCTAGAAATTTACATGAGAAAACTTCTTGTAGAAGATATAAAAAGAAAAAGCAAATGATAGCAGCCGACGTAAAGGAATTTTGCAAATAGCAAAATTTAACATATAAACAGCTAGCGTAAAAATCGGTATGAACGAGTGCAGCTTGAAAGTGGCAATAACCACTGATAAATTTAGCAGCTAAACGATACAATCGATCAATCTACTAAAAGAAAATCAAAAACTACAAACTGAACTTACAGATTTTAAGGTATTAAGTGAAATTATCAAAAAGATTTCAAATAATTAGATTTTTACCTTTTTCTCCCAAAAGGGTAAAAATTTTAACTATTTTATAGAATAAAGGACAAGAGATGAAACTATATGAGCTTTTTTAGAGGAAAAGAAGTTAGGAGTATTTTTAAAAGAGCCTCAAAAAGTTATTTATTGCGATGGGTCTAGTGATGACTTTGATTTACTTTGCTCCGAATCCTAGTTTTATAGACTCGTTAGCAAAAAAATATCTTAAATTAGCTATATCAGATTTTTCGGATTTATTCTCCTGCCAAGATAATCTTTTACCTTTAAAACCAAATGGCAATGTGGATTATCCGTATCATTATGTATCGCTATACAAAAATAGTTATCTGGATACATTTTTGATACACAATTCATTGCTGCTTTTTTAATTTTAGCTCCAGATGCAAATTGATAATCTTTCATAGAAAAACAACATGTATTGCTTCTCTCTGCTCTTTTAGCGAGTTATCTCTTATCTCTCTTTGTGTTGGTATGCGATCGCCGCTATTAAAGCTTTCAGATAAAATATTTAAATCACTTTTTCCTATAAATTTACAACCATCAGAGCTTTGGACTTCAACCTCGCCATTTCTAGAAATATATCTTAGATGTGCTTTTAGCCCCTCATAATTTTTACTAGATCCGGTAAATTTAATAACAACTTCCGTTTGTTTTTTTGAAGGTGCTTTTGTATATGTAATAACACTCTTAAATCTATTTTTATAAATACCTCGTTGATTATTATATGCGTAAGAACTCTTAGCCTTTTTTTCTAAATCAGTAATAACTCTTTTGGGTCGCCACCATTCGTCATCAAGTATTCTCTTTTTTCTCATCTAAATATTACTTTAGTTTTAAATTTAAAATCTTGATATACTTTTCTATCTTATCGCTTACGGCAGAAATTTTGTCATTTACTACTTTTACTACTGATATTAAATTTTCATAATTTACTTTAAAATTTTTCAAATCCTGCTCATATAATACTTTTAGCATTTGGTTAATATTCCTACCAACCATATTAAGCTCATAGTTAGATTTTCTTAACTCCTCCATTTCAATATTATTAAAAATAGGGCTATCGGAATTTAAAAGATTTAATAATAAAAATTTAGCCTCTTTGGTAGCTGAGTTAAAACCATGTTTTTTAGATAGATCAACTAAATACTTATATTCACTTTTAGATATTGATATTCTAAGCTCAACTTCTTTGTTGTTTTCTCTTAACAACAAAGTATTTTTTTTAGATCCCTCAATATCACCAGTAGATATAAAATTCATAATAGCAGCATTAACCAAATCACTAAAATTATACTTACTATCTTTCAAATATGCCTCAACCAAATTTAACAAATTGTTTTCTATTCTAAAACTCTTTTTTGTCTTATTATTTTCCATTATACTTATCCTATACCTGAGCCTCGCAGAGTTGGCAATAACCCAAAGTCCGAGATAAAATGTCGGACAAATTTGGCGTTATTGCCTATCCTGCAATTAATACTATTTACGACCAAAATTATACATGATAAAACTTACCACAATTAAAAAATAGCTATTACGGCCTTAAAAATTTTCATTGAACTTCGCTATACTATTAATTAAATCTTTATCAGTAAAAAGGTGAATGGCTATGAGCGAGTTAGTTTCAATAGATGAGAAAATTAAAAAAATAAAATCTCAATTAGCATCACTTGAAAGCAAAAAGAAAGAGATGATAGCAAAAGAGCAGTTGAAATTATCACAAACAATAAAAGATAAAGAAAAAGATAAAAATTTAGATAGGTGGTAATATGGAAGAGAATATCATATTAGATGAAAATACTTTGTCGCCATGGCTCAAAAAAGACTTACAAAAGTTTTTAGATTGTAAGAATTCAAATACTCATCCTAATTGGGATTTAAGCTTATACTGGAGCGAGCTTTACTCATCAATAAATATATCTCAGCTTAGCAAAGAGATTACAAAAGAGCAAGCGGAATATTTAAGAAGAAAATATTTAGGAATTTGTTAAAACGATATATCATAAAGATTATAACCAAGCCTCTAGTATTTATTAATGGCTCAAGGACAGATTTTATAATGGTTATCTTTGAGCTTTTATACTTTTTAAGAAATAACGAAAATTTGCTTATTTTTAGTTAAATTCTTAAGCCATTTTTACTACTTTAAGTTTCCCAAACTTAAATTTTATTATTTTACACTTTTAAAAGCCCAGTAAATAGGACATATTGACATTTTTATTTTGAAAATAATTGTTTTCAATAGTAAAAGAGGGGAAAGCTATGTTTAGGGCTTTTTGAAAGGGTATGTTTTTAGTTTAAGGTTTATGAGTGGTAAGACCGGGCAAAACTTAAAGAGCGAAATGCCGTATTTTATGGGGTTTGTAATTTAAGGTTCTTTGGACAAATAAAGTACAATATTTATTGAGTGCTTATTAGCTAATATAGATCATTTGCATCATGTATTTCTTTTACTAATATTTTATTTTTATTCGTTTCTTTACACTTAGGACAAAATGAAGCATCCACTTGCTTTCCTAATTCTACCCATCTATGGTGACAACTGAGGCAATCTGCGACAGATAAAAAGCCATATGCATCAATTTCTTTTTGTATCTCCTCTTTTCGATTTTGGCTATTTTGTTTTATTTTGTCTAATTCCTCTTTAGTTTTATTGAGCGATTTTTTAAACTTAGAATATTCCGACTCATTGTTATGAGAATCGTCGCTATTCTTATCCTGAATTTCGGTAATATCGTATATTATTTGCTTCATTTTCCCCAATTTTGTTGTAGGATATTCGTCTTCTTCGTTTTTTGGCCTAGTTGCATAATGAATACCTTTGCAAGCGAGTTTTCCTATGAGTATTGCACCATTAAATCCTACCTTCAGTATTTTTCCCATTATTTCTCGGGCTTCTTCTTCAGAGTATTTTTTATAATTTTCAGCCATCTTAATCCTTCATTTATTTTTTTATACTATAATATACATAGTATACATCTTTTTAAAAGGAAAATCAAATGGCTGAAAATACCAATAAAACAATAGTTTATAGGTGTAAATGCAATGATTGTAAATATGAATGGACTAGTCGAGCTGGTTATGGTACACCAAACTATTGTCCTAAGTGTAGGAGCGTAAAAATAGCTATTTCTCCGATGCCAGGAGTATAAAAGATAGTACACACTGTGATACCAAAAATTAGAAGCTAAAAACAACAATAATTTTGTATTTATTTAAATAGTTTTCTAAGTGCTATTTAAATAAATTAGTTATTTCAAGATAAATACTACATTTTGGTCTTATGGCGTTGGCTGGCTCATATTGCTATTGATAGAGCTATTTTACAAGTTGTTAAATATATAAAATTGCTATATATAATAAGTTATTAATATAAATTAAGTTATAATATTTAAAAACTTGTAAAGGATTTTATGAGAATAGCGGTAATTAATTCCAAAGGTGGAGTAGGTAAAACGCCTTTGGCCTTCAGTTTAGCTAAGGATCTGGGCTTAAATTTACAGACTAACGACAATTCCATAGTTACTCAAATATATGATAAAGTGGTATTTTCTAATCTTTGCAAAGTAGCAGACGATACGGTTTATGATTTTGGCGGCTTTGTGGCTCCTGGAGTGCTAAGTATATTAAAAGAGTGCGATTTCGTTATCATGCCGGTTACTCCAAAATAAACTCTGTGTTTAAAGCGGCAGAAACCTACAATCAAATAAAAGACTATGCTAAAAATATGATGGTTTTGGTGACGGATATTATAAATAGAGGAGATCTTGAAACTATTATAGAGGCCTTGAAAGGAGCTGGATTTAAAAACGACGTCGAATATATGCTTTTAAAAAGATCAGCCATATTTGAGAATGCTATCGCAAATGGCTTAAGCTTTGCGGATCTTTATAATCAAAACGGCTTATCAAGATCCCAGTATAAAGACTTCTATTCGCAATACTATAAAATTATCAAATACATTAAAACTAAGGCTTTATCGTGAAGAGCCTTTCAAATTTTAAACTAAACAACGATGTAATGATCGGGTTTGCAGAGGCGGACGATCAAACGGCAAAGCTAGATAAGATTTCCGAGCTAGAAGCTACTTTGGCCAAATATAAAAGACTAGGGCGCCCAAAATCAGAAAACCCGCCGACTCGTCAGATGACGGCGTATCTATCTGACGATGAGATGGAGTTTTTAACCAAAGAAGCCAAAGAAAAAGGCATCAGCAAAAACCAGGTACTTAGAAATTTGATAGCTAAAGAAATAAACAAATTGCCATGTCCAAAGAGTATTAAATAAGATCATGCTAATTTTTTATTCTTTTCTATAATATTTAAAAGTCTAACCAAGCTCCTTGCTACTGCATAAGATAAATTTACTGGTACAGCATTGCCAATTTGTTTATACTGGTTTGTCATAGAGCCAATAAATTCCCAATCATCTGGAAAGGTTTGAATTCTGGCATACTCTCTAACGGTTAAAGGCCTTGTTTCTTCTGGATGGCATCTTTCCGTCTGCTTTTGTGCTGGAGAACAAGTTAAGGTTAGACTTGGTTCATCATATGACAATCTTCTTGCCATCCCCGTTTTACCACCACCTAGAAAATAACTTTTTTGCATGTATTCTTTTTGTAAAATATCAGGAAGATCCTTCCAATAACCACCCGCTGGAACTAAATCTAAAATTTCTTTTTTTCTTTTTGGATATTGTTGCCCTTGGGATTTTGGGACATCCGTATTATATAGTTCACCTTTTTTAAAAGCATCCCTAAGAGTCATAATTCTTTTATAAGGGGATGGCCATTTGAAGTCATTTAATGATATTTTTTTCATAATGTCTTGTCTTACTCCAACAAAAAACAATCTTTCTCTTTTTTGAGGAACTTGATAAAACATGGCTTTTAACACATTGGGTTCAGTGATTAATTTATATCCAATATCGTCAATGACTGATTTAATTGCTTCTAATGTTCTGCCATTATCGTGTTTTAATAGGCCTCTTACATTTTCGGCTAAAAAAATAGTTGGTCTACATTCTTTAACAGCTCTTGCAAATTCAAAAAACAGTGTACCCCTTGCATCTTCAAAACCTAGTTTTTTACCTGCATAAGAAAAAGCTTGACAAGGGAATCCGCCAGATAAGACATCTACCTTACCTTTAAATTTAGTAAAATCTAGTTGAGCCACATCTCCTTCAACCACATTCCAAGAGGGTCTATTTTCTCGTAAGGTTTTACAAGCAAATTTATCTATTTCATTTAATAAAATAGCCTCTAGACCTGCTTTTTCAAAACCCAAAGCTAATCCACCGGCTCCTGCAAACAATTCTACTGATTTATATTTTCTTAGGGGTTTCGTGTCTAATTCCTCATCCCATAGCGTATTAAACATTAACCGTGCTTCTTCAAAGTTGTGTAATTGAGTTCTATGATAAACTCTATAGTTGTTCATTGGATGTCTGACAGGTTCTAATTTACCATTTTTATCCCATCTTCTTAACGTTTCTTTTGATATAGACAATATGTCAGCTACCTCAGATATGTTGTAATATTCTTTTTCAAAAATCATAATTTAACCTTATATAACATTGTTTATGGTTATTTTATCAAAAATATTATTAAAGTTGTTATATGCTTAAACCTGTTATGATTATAAATTAGTTAAACTTTTAGGTAGGCAAAATGTCGTATTTTGAAAATAATAATGCACTTTCAGAAATAATTAAAAAGCTTTATACAATTTATACAAAGGCTCAGAATTCTAATGATATTTATAGCAATGTCATCGATCCATTTTCGGCTTTATTAGAATCAAGTTTTAATAAAATGACTTATGATCAGTGGATCGAGGCAGAAAAATCTAGACAAATACAAAAGACATTACAAAACGCAATAGGGACTTTTCACGAAGAGATTATTGGTGAAATTAAAGGTTTTAAGAATTTAAAAGTTGGTGAGATTATAGATATTATTTCTGAAGATAAAAAAATTATTGCAGAGATTAAGAATAAATGGAATACTACAAAAGGAAATCATAAAGTAGCAATATATGATGATATAGCATCAGTATTAACTGATAGAGAAGGATTTACTGGATATTATGTAGAGGTAGTTCCTAATAAACCAACTCCATATAACAAAGCATTTACTCCTTCTGATAATAAAACGCACTTGCCAAGACCGGAGAACCCTAAAATTAAAGTAATTGATGGAAAAAGCTTTTACGCGATGATAACTGGCGATGAAAATGCTATATTTAGAATTTATGACGAAATAATGGAAGAACTTAAGAAACTTAAATTAAACCCAGACATTAAATTTAAGCAACTTTTGACAAAAGCCTATGGGGAATCTGCACAAAATTAAAAATAACTGTACAGATTTTTAGGGGGGCTAATCCCCATATTTCTCAAAAGTATTTTTAAAATGCTTAAAGTTATCAAAGAGCATGGCAGTTGAATATCCGTCATCGACGTTTAAAAGCTTTGCCTCTAATTGCTTTCCGTTTTTCTCGATGCTTTGAATCTTTAGTACGTCTATAGCGTCCGTTTTTTCATTGTATATACGCAAATACCTACCTATATATGCGTCAAAGTCATTAACGACTTTGCCCGTGATAGGGTTGCTGCGCTTTAATTGCTTTAGCATATCTTGACGTTTTATATCGCCGGCTATCGTATCCAAATTTCGGCGATTCTCTTTCTCGTCTCGTTCAATATCGCTTATTTTTTGAGGCTCAAAATAAAACTCCAGCGCCTCTATGTTGCGTCCGCTTTTGATCTTTTTTATCATAAGCCCTTTAAACGGCGTTCGGCGTTGGTCGAATGGGTTCTTAAAATATGCTTAAAATTTATATATTTCATAATATAAAAGCTAAAAATCAACCTAATAGATACTTAAAACAAGCCAAAGCTATAAGTAAGTTAGGAACTTATAATATATACGCTTTGGGTGTATGTGGAACAAAAACAAACTGACTAGACTTAGGTGCCTATAAATTTTTAAAAATATTTGTTTTTAGTTTTTAAAAAAAACAAGATAATAAAAATAAATAAGCAGTCAGCGATGTACCTTGACCGCTTATTTATTTATCTTTCTTTCTTTTATTTCTTTAATAATATTGGTGCACTCAACAAAAAAATCGCCATACCTTTCTTGATTATAGTAGTCTAGATCAAATAAGTCATATAGCATACATGATCCTCTGCCACGTTTTAAAATATTGCCAGCATAATAGTCTCTTGAAAGCAATTTTTTATAATCATCTGGCTCAAGCGTAACTAAGGATACGTATGACCCCCTATTTTCAGTGTAGAAACTATATAATTCAAAAAGATCGCTACACTCTATGCCACTCATGATGAAACGATCACCTATACAAAAATCTCTTTCAAATATATCAAAACGACCCAATTTATCCTCAGCAACTAATTTTGTATACTCTATATTATCTGTGCAATTAACGATATAAAACTTATTAAATTCTCTCTTTTTTTCTTTTAACTGAGAAAAATATCTGCAGCCTATTATCTCTAAATCGAATGGATGCCCTTTACCATCCTCGAGCCACTCATTTGAGATATGAAAAACATCTGAAAACTTTTTTAAAAAGTCAAAACTAGGATAAATTTGAGCTTTTAATACCTTGTTTAAATATTCAAAATCTGGAAACTCTAGGCTCTTGCTAGCCTTTGCAAGGCTGAGATCATATTCGTTTAGAATATGCCTTATTCTACTCGCAATTTTTTTTAGTTCATCGTCTATGTCTATATTCTCATCATTGTTGCTATATAAAAAAACAATTTTAGAAAGCGAGTCGTTTAAATCAGACAAAAGCTTTGTCTTATGATGATCTTCAAGCATAAGCTCTAGTGCCAAGCGAGTTGCTTTCGTCATTCTGCTTTCATCACTCCAGCTATCAAGTGTAGTTTTTGAAACACCAAGCTTTTCAGCCAACTCATATCTATTTATGTTGTATGCATCACATACGTCCTGATGAAGAGACATTTAATACTTCTCCTTTTACTGATTTAAATTGTGTAGTTAGTACTATAGCATAAAATCAAAAATGTATCTATGTAAAATAGATTTGCTTTACATAATAATTATAATTTATTATGTTTATATATAATAATTATTATATTAATATAATAGAAATACTATTATATTTTACATTTTTGCAATATTTTTTTCTTTACTGATCAATTTCTCTTTGCGGAGCGATAGCGACTATGCAAAGTATAAAATACATCAAGCAGAGGTAAAATTTCAAAAGTAATTCATTTACTTTTGATTTACCTAATTTTCAAACCTAATTTTTTGACTTTTAGATTAGATAGAGAGAAAATTTTGAAAAAAGTGCTTTAAAGTCCCATTCTAACGTACTTGGAAGCACTTTGTATCTGTGCCAAATATGGGACAATCCCAAATTTTTGGAACGTTTTTTAAAGAATTATTAATTCAATTTTAAAAAATTAAAATAGGTTGTCCCAAAAAAATACCATGTGCTCCGGTATCTCTTGCGGTAACACTCTCATAATCACCTAATACCGTATCTAGTTCGCTTTTCATTAAGCCGTTATAAATGTGCGTATCTGCATTTGAGAGAGTATTTGCTATGCCTTTAGCTGTCTCTTTTATATCTGTTACTAGATAATAAACTCCCGTTATTGTATCTTTTAAGGAGTTTATTTATTATAATTTAAAAGCTTATTTTAATGCAAATCATCTACTATTTCGTATTTGTCTCCACATTTTTCATATAAAATTTTTCTAAGTTCGTTGATTTTTTTGCATGTATTTTGCTTCGGATTCGGGACTAGCAAAGCCCTTATAGCTAAATTCTTTTTCATTGTTTATAAAAAGACTATTGTATTCTTTCATAATCTCCGTCGAGAGCCTTTTTATATCTGGGCAAGATAACAGTTCATCTGGGAGTTTGCTATCCCAAGATGTTTCTTCTTCTTGCTCTACACACGTTCCACCATTTATGTTTTCACCAAATTCATCATATATCCAAAATACGCTATCACATGCGAATTCTGTTTGTAAAACTATTTTTAACTTTTTATTCACCGCAAACTCTTTTGTGAACTATCCTGCAAGATTATTGATTTTTTACCAAAAACCACTCATCTTTTTTTACGCCAAATTCAAATTCTGCTTGCCCAAAAGCATCTTCTAAAGTCTCATGATACGTATCTGCCTGCTCTTCTCCAAATTTGTCAAGATAAAGCAAATAATATCCTTCATTGTCACTATACTTGACAATACTTAGTGCAAATGGCTTTGGCAAAAGAGTGTTACCAGAGTAGTGAATTGTTTTTGGCATTTGCCCCAATTGCGCATTGTCCTTTAAATAAATCTTATAAAGTTCTCTCATTTTTGACTATCCCCAATAATTTCTACAGCCGTATTTTCTATTATTTTCCACCACTTTAAGTATAAAATTTAGCCTATCAACGCTTGTCATCGCTTCAAATTTGCCGTCATCTAGTTTTATTTAGCACTAGCTTAAAAAATAGTAAATGCAAGAAAGGATTTATAAATTTATTAATTTTTACCAATACTATATTACTAAACTTTATGTTCGGCTATCA
>NZ_CABPUT010000012.1:0-19456 GCF_902460625.1 Campylobacter concisus | reverse complement strand
ATTTTATGATAATCGTTTTTATTTTAATCAAAGTAAAGCCTTGGTAATATTCGCTTCAAAAAAATCTCACAGGTGGTTTATTCAATGAATAAATTTTTAAAATTTATGCTAATTATGTTGTTGCCTATTTGGCTTATAGCAAAAAATGAGGATTACGAGCAGGTCGCAGCTCAGATAAAAGAGTCGCTACAAAAAGTAATAACAGAGTATAGAGCGGGCAATGTTGAACAAGCAGTCAGCGATACTCAAAATGCTTATTTTGGCTTATTTGAAGATGTTGAAGCTGGCATTAGAATAAATTTAGGTCAGAAAAAAGCTTACTCTATGGAGAAGCAATTTGGCGAAATCAGAAAGGCAATAAAAGCAGGCGAAGCACCAGACGATGTGCAAAAAAGAATAGATCAGATAAATAGCGAGATCGCTGAAGTTCTACCAGTTATCTTAAAAGGACATAGACTAGTTGGTGAGTACTCAGACAGCCCAGCACAAGCTGCTACAACTGACTATGATACTTCTAAATTTATCCCTGAGTGGAAGGTGGCATTTACAAATTTATCAGCCGATATAGATAAAGCAATAGCAAGCTATGAGAGCGATAAGCAAGATGACGCCAAAAGTGCTATCCAAGATGCTAAATTTACAGACTACAGAAATACTCAACTTGAAATCGCTATTCGCCAGCATATAGAAAATGGTAAAAGCATAGATGCTGATATCCAAAGAAAGATGGGCGAAGCGATCAGCGGCATTACAAATGGCATAAGCAAAGATGACTTTAAAACTAAGCTAGATGAGATCAAAAAGCTAGCGTATGACGCTGTCTCAAAACTACCAGCTGATACTGCAAAGCTTGCAAAAGTTGATATGAGCGATGTAGAAGCAGCTTCTGAAGAAGATAGTGGTGTAGATTATACCAAAGTCGTTCAAAATATAAACGATAAAATTCAAGCCGCTATCACACTTTATAAAAACGGTGATGCAAAAAAAGCCATGGGCGATATCCAAGATATCTACTTTGATGAGTTTGAAGGTAGCGGCATGGAGAATAAAGTAGGCGCAATAGATGTAAATTTAAAAACAGCTATTGAAGCTACATTTGGTAACCTCGTAGCCCTTATGAAGTCAGGCGCAGATGAAAAAACTCTTCAAGAAAGTGCAAGCAAGATGTCGTCTCAGCTAGCAGCTGCACTTGAGAAAACTAGCAGTTCAAGCTCACCTTGGTCTTTATTTGTTTGGGCTTTGACTATTATTTTAAGAGAAGGCTTTGAGGCACTTATCATCGTTGCTGCTGTCGTTGCATATCTTGTAAAAACTGGTAATGCTAAAGCGATGGGTAAAGTTGTTTATAGTTCAGTTGGTGTGGCTGTTATCTTAAGTTTTGTCATGGCATGGCTAATGAATGTCATTTTTGGCGAGGCAGCAGGTCAAAAAAGAGAGCTTATGGAAGGCATCACGATGCTTGTTGCAGTGGGACTTCTATTTTATGTTGGTTTCTGGCTTCTTTCAAATGCTGGTGCTAAAAAATGGAATGACTACATCAAATCTCATGTCTCTGACTCTATCTCAAGTGGCTCAACTGCAACGCTTTGGTGGACTGTATTTTTAGCAGTATTTAGAGAGGGTGCTGAAACTGTACTATTTTATCAGGCACTTATTTTTGGAGCTAAAGATTCAGCTGGTTACTCAATGATAGCAGCTGGCTTTGTGATAGGACTTGTCGTTCTTTTAATAGTCTATTTCTTATTTAAAATTTTTGCTGTTAAAATTCCTATTAAACCATTTTTTATATTTACGTCAGCGATCATCTTTTATATGTCGATCGTCTTTGTTGGTAAGGGTGTCGGCGAGCTAGTTGAGGGTAAAATTTTCATCCCAACTATCATAAATGGACTTAGCTTCCCTGACTGGATGAGGGACTGGCTAGGACTTCAGCCATATTATGAGAGCTTAGTGCCTCAAATCATTATGGTGCTTGCCCTAGTTATAGGCATCGTTATTATGAAATCAAAACAAAATAAAAATTAATCTTATTTAAAGGAGAGAATATGAATAAAATTCTTAGTTCAGCTCTAGCACTTAGCCTAGCAGCTGGTTTTGCACTTGCTGGAGAGCACCCAATCGGTGAGCCTGTAGAGGCTAATGGCATGGAGATAGCTGCTGTTTATCTTGAGCCAATCGACATGGAGCCAAAAGGCGTTGATCTAGCTCCAAGCTTAGCTGATCTTCACCTAGAAGCTGACATCCACGCTGTAAAAGGCAACAAAAACGGCTTTGGCGAAGGCGAGTGGATCCCATATCTAAAAATCAACTATGAGCTAAAAAACCTTGATAATGGTAAAACTAAAAAAGGTACATTTATGCCTATGGTTGCAAGCGATGGCCCACACTACGGTGCTAACATAAAAATGGATACAGGTGTTGGTAACTATGAGCTTAAATTCCACATCGACAATCCAGAAAAACAAGGCTTTGGTCGTCACGCTGACAAAGAGACTGGTGTTGGTAAATGGTTTGAGCCTTTCACAACAACTTATAAATTTCAATGGACAGGTGGTCCTGTTAAATAATCACTTTGGGGCTTTCTCGCCCCTTTTTAAAAATTCTCATAGGGTTTAGTTATGTCAATTTACTTCTATCAGGTCTTTTTAGCCCTCCTTGGATTTACGCTTTTTGCTGCCTTAAATAACAATGGCAAAAGTTTAAAAACGATCTTCCTACCGTCATTTCTTGGCGTTGTTGCTGGTGTGCTTATCTTTAAAGCTGCTCGTCATGCGCTTGTTGATGATCAGTTTAAAATTTTCATAGATTCTGTGACACTAGTTTTTCTACTCATTAGCATTTTATGGATATTTTTCGAGCTTAAGATAGCAAAAATTGTAACATTTTTTATTTTAGGCATCGGCTTTGGCTTTGGCTATAGTTCAAGCAGCGCCTTGTTCCCGTTATTTGGTGGTGAGCTACTAGATACGCTTTCAGTCATTAGCTTCTTCCTTATGATATTTGCGATGATACTGCTTGTCTTTTTGTTCTTTTTCATTTCAAATTTAAAAGAAAGCATCCCATCATCAATAGCTAAAATTTTAGCTCTTATCACATTAGTATTTTTACTAGTTGATAGAAGCTCACAAACTGCACTTGAGCTTTTACGTGCAGGCGCTTTAAAGATAAGTAGCGAGCTAAATTCTCAAATTTTATCTATCAGCGCAAAAGGCATCTACGTCACAGAATTTAGTGCCTATTTTTATATAGTAGTGATCCTTCTTTTATGCATCATCGCGCTTTGCTTTGTGCCAAAGAGTATCGATAAGAGCACGTTTGGCTCTATCAAATACCGCTTTACAAAAGCCATTAGAGAAAATGTCTTTGACAATGCAAAATTTGCATTTTGCAGCGTTTTAATAGCGCTTGGATTTTCACTTTATTTTGATCTTTACGCATCTCGCCCACCTCAAATTTCAGAGCCGGTCTTGGTTGAGCCAGTGGGAGATAAATTTATATTTGATGTTGATATGCTAAAAGATAATGAACTTCACAGATTTGCCTACATCACAGATGAGGGTAAGCAGATAAGATTTTTCTTACTAAACCGCTTTAGTGACCGCCCATCTCCAGTCATCGTCTTTGACTCGTGTATGATCTGCGGCGACATGGGCTATATCAAGAAAGGAAACGACCTTATCTGCATCTCTTGTAACGTCAGAATTTTCTTACCGTCAGTTGGCAAAGAGGGTGGTTGTAACCCGATCCCTATGGCATTTACCTTTGATGGTAAAAATATCATAGTTGATTACAAAACGATCGTCGCAGGGGCAAACTACTTTAGCAAGGTCGTCGAAAAGATGGTGCTTGACCCAGTTAGTCGCAAAAAGGTGAGCAATCTTGATTCAAGATCATATTTATACTACGGACGCACATATTTCTTTGAGAGCAACGAAACTCAGGCGAAATTTGAAGCAAATCCAGAAAAATATGTAGAAACAAATGGAACGTTAAAATGAAAAATATGCAACTAAGAATGATAAAAAGCTCGATCACGGGCTCAAAGGTGCAAAAGACGATGGCGTTTATCACCATCTTGCTAGCTGCTCTTTTGATAGCTTGCATGCTAAATATCACGCTTAAAATCGGCGATCAAGTGGCAAGCGAGCTTAGAGGCTATGGCTCAAATATCGTCGTTTTACCACGCGGTGAGAGCCTAAGCATCGAGATAGAGGGTAAAAATTTCACCCCACTAAAATCACAAAATTTACTCCCAGAGGCTGATCTTTATAAGATAAAAGAGATCTTTTGGAGAAATAATATCGTTGCTTTTGCGCCGTTTCTAGAGACAAAGGTCAAAGATGAAAAAGGTAATGAATTTAGCTTTGAGGGAACATATTTTGACAAAAATATCGGCTTAAAAGACGAGCCAGAATTTAGCACAGGCGTTAAGAGCTTGTATGGATTTTGGGGCGTTGAGGGTGTTTGGCCAAAAGATGAAAGTATGGATGAAATTTTAGTTGGCGAAGAACTTTCTAAGGCTAAAAATTTAAAGGTTGGCGACAAGCTTAGCCTTACTGGCAAAAACGGCACAAAAGAGGTTAAAATAGTTGGAATTTTAAAAGGAGCTAGTGACGAGACGCATAAGCTAGTTGGCTCACTTAAACTTGCTGGCGATCTCTCAGGACACGCTGGATCATATACAAAAGCTGAAGTCTCAGCCATGACGATCCCAGAAAATGACCTATCGTTAAAAGCAAGAAGAAATTTAGACAATCTTGATAGTG
Source organism: Campylobacter concisus (assembly GCF_902460625.1). Taxonomy (GTDB): domain Bacteria; phylum Campylobacterota; class Campylobacteria; order Campylobacterales; family Campylobacteraceae; genus Campylobacter_A; species Campylobacter_A concisus_AD. Next base: position 14,690 of record NZ_CABPUT010000012.1, on the reverse strand, counting down.
CAGAGTACGATAAATGGTACTGCTCAGCCTATGCAGGATCAATCGCATTTCAGATAGAAGAAAATTTACCAAATGTTAGCGCAAAGGCAAGCCTTCAGGTAAGTGATGCGGAGAGTAATATCGTAAAGAAAATTCAAAGCCTAATGGGTATCGTTAGCATCATCGCTCTTGTGGTTTCAGCTATTGGTATAACGTCACTAATGACAAGTGAAATTTACCGCCGTAAGAAAGAGATCGGCCTTTTAAAAGCTATAGGTGCTAGCAACTTTGAAATTTACGCCCTTTTTGCTAGCGAAAGTCTTGTAGTTGCCTTTTTTGCTGGCATCACAGGAGCATTTTTAGGATATGCGCTAAGCTACGTGATGTCTTACATCATATTCTCTCACGGCATAGGCATAGCTTGGATCGTGCTACCTATAAGCGTGGCATTTGCCTTGCTTATCTCAGTCGTTGGCTCGCTAATGCCAATGAGAAACGTCATAAATTTACTACCTGCGGAGGTGCTATATGACCGCAAATAGCAAATTCTTTTACAATACAATTTATAAAAGTTTAAAAAACGGCTCATCAAGAGTAATGGTCATCGTGATCTCTATCTTGCTTGGAGCATGCGTGTGTGCTGCATTTGTCAATGTCTATCTTGACATTGACTCTAAAGTCTCACGTGAGCTAAAAACTTATGGCGCAAATATGATCTTTGCTCCAAAAGATATGGCTACAAGCGATGATATGAGTGAAAAAACTTACAATGAAATGATCGCTAAAGTGCCAAAAGACAAGCTTCTTGGTGAGAGCGGTTATCTCTTTGCTCAGGCAAATATCGGTCCAACAAACGCTATCGTCATGGGAACAAAATTTAGCAATCTAAAAAAAGTTAAACCATTTTTAGATGTTAGAGATGGAACGATGATAAATGTTGATTTTGACGATAAAAATGTGCTAATAGGCGTCGATCTTGCTCGTCAGGCTGGCTTTAAAGCAGGCGATGATATAGAAATTCGCGCCATTGGCTCAAATGAGAGCATAAATGTAAAGATAAAAGGCGTAGTCGCAAGTGGCGACAAAGAGGATGCGCTTTTGATCACGTCACTATCTTTGGCTCAAAAAATTTCAAATAAAGCTGGCAAAATAAACTATGCTGAAGCTGTTGTGCTTGGTAACTTTGATGAGATAACATCGCTTGCAAAGACTATAAGCAATGAAGAAATAGCTGCAAAACCAGTGGCAAAGGTCTCAAAGTCTGAGGGCTATATTTTGGAAAAGATCAAGCTATTAATGGCGCTTGTTAGCCTTGTTATTTTGCTCATTACTTCAATGTGCGTAAATACAACGCTTAGTGCTATCTTGCTCTCTCGCTCAAAGGAGATCGCACTTCTAAGAGCCATAGGTGCAAGCAAAAAGGATGTACTAAAGCTATTTGGTTTTGAGACATTTGTAACAGCGCTCATTTCAGCATTAGTTGGTGCATTCTTAGGATATTTACTAGCTCAAATTTTAGGTTATGCGATATTTGATTCTAGTATTGATTTTAGAATTTTAAGCATCCCAGTAGCTGTGATAATATCGCTTTTATTTGCAGCGATCGCAGCGTTTTATCCGATCAAACGGGCACTTAATAATAAAATGGCAGATACATTAAGAGGAGAATGATATGCAAAATGCACTAGAATTAAAAAATATTTGTAAAATTTTTGGCGATGTTAAAGCACTTGATGATATAAATTTTGAGGTTAAAAAAGGTGAGTGGGTCAGCGTAATGGGACCAAGTGGTAGTGGTAAGAGTACGCTTGTAAATATCCTTTCTCTAATGGATACTCCAAGTAGTGGTACTTATATGCTCGGTGGCGATGATGCGAGCAATCTAAATGCTGATGATACACTTAAATTTAGACGCGAGAAGATCGGTCTTATTTTTCAGCAGTTTCACTTAGTGCCATATCTTAGCGCACTTGAAAATGTAATGATTGCTCAGTACTATCACAGCTCAGTTGATGAAGAGGACGCTAAAAAGGCACTCGAGGCAGTTGGTCTTTCACATAGGCTAACGCACAGACCAAGTCAGCTAAGTGGTGGTGAGCAACAACGCCTTTGTATCGCACGCTCGCTCATAAACGATCCTGAAATTTTAATAGCAGATGAGCCAACTGGTAACCTTGATGAAGCAAATGAAAGAGTTATACTTGATCTATTTTGCAAGCTAAGGAAAGATGGAAAGACGATACTTCTAGTAACCCACAACCCTGATCTTGGCGAGTATGGCGATAAGATCGTCTATCTAAGACATGGTAAGCTAGAAAAAATTCGCACTATTGAAAATCCAAAGGTACCAAATGAGATATAAAATTTTATTTTTATGTCTAGTCTCAGCCCTAGTTATGGGCTGCGTCAAGCAGTATGAGAAGCATCACATTACGCTAAATGACTCAAGCGGCATTGATACGCAGTTTTTTCCAACAGAAAAGAGGCTAAAGATAGGCGATAAGCCATATATGCTATTTTTCTTTGGTACGGACTGCGGAGTGTGCAAGGCTGCTATACCTGATCTAAATACACTTGAAAAAGAGTATGGTAAAGAGGTTCAATTCATTGGTGTTTTAGGACCTAGTAAAGGCTTTGATAAAGATATTGAGCTTTTAAAAGAGCACAACATCACCTTTAAAACTACGAGTGACAAGGTTTCAGTTGATTACTTTAGTAAGGCAGTTGGTGGCGTCATGGGCGTGCCAGTTATCTATTTTTTTGATAAAGATGGTAAGATGCGATCAAAATTTATCGGTCTTACACCAAAAAGCGTACTTGAAAGTGCTATAAGATCGCTCTTGTAGGAGTGAATATGAAAAATTTCTTTTTATTTGTCTTAGCAGTATTTTTTGTTGGATGTGCTAACAGCACTCCAAATATCTCGGTCAAAACGAGCGATCCGATCTTTTTTACGCTTAATGAAGCAAACAGAAGCGTCTATGTAAATTTTAAAAATAGTGCGACCGGGCAAGATGTAAATGCTGAAATTTTAAGCGAATTTATAAAGGCTGGCTTTAGAAACGAGCCAAATATCAAAAATGCTGACTTCATCATCCTTGGTGATGTGCAAAGCTTTTCTAGGATAATCAAAAGAGATCCTAGATTTTCGATGGGCATGGGATATGGCTTTGGCAGACCAAGCTTTGGCTTTGGCTACTCGATGTTTTTCCCATTTGGCTATTACGACGATGATGACTTTAGTACAAATAGCTATACTTATCACATGCAAGTAAGCGTGCTAGTGCGTCCAAAAAATGGTGGCGAAAAGGCGACAAATATCTCGCTTATGCAAGCTGGCAATGTCTATTCGCCAAGCTACATTTGGCCATTTTTTAAAGAACGTCTAGCAAAACAGATCGTTAGCTTTTTTTATAACGTTTCGCAAAGGTAGGGGCACTAACGAGTGCTATTTAAACTAAGCTCGAATAAAAAGCTAAACTTTAATAAAATTTTTACTTTCTTGGTCGGTAATTTTGAGAAATTTTTAAAGCTCTTATAACATGGATTTAACTAGGCCAAAGCCTAGTTAAATTTTTATCACTCATTATCTATCTCAAAGTCGTAAAATTCGCTTTTATACTCAACATTTCCTATTTTGCTGTATTGTATAAGAGCTGCTTTTATATTATCTATCTGCTGATACATTAGGCCAAGAGCTATTCTATTTTCGATAGCACTAGCATCATTTAGTTTTGTTAGCTCTAAAAGTGCGATCGCGTTTGATACTTTTCCAGCTCCTGTCGCAGCCACAGATGCTAAAAATAATGTGCCAGCGTCATTTACTTTAAACTCATCGATCGCTTGATTATAAAGTTTATAGCTCTCTTCAAAGTCGTTTGTAAAGATATCGACATAGGCCAGAGTTTGGATCAAATTTATATTCTTTGGAGCATTTTTTAGCTCAGCTCTTAACTTATCACGCTCTCTTGTAAGTAAGCCCGAAATTTGAAGTAGCTTGATGTATTGTTTTTTGATGATATCAGCGCCGTGATAGAAAGCGTTTGAATCAAGCTGCTTGCCATTAAAGTGAATTTGTATCGCTTTTGCATACTCTTTGACATTTTGCTCTTTGTTTTTCGAGATGAAATTTAAGATATTTGCAATAATATCATTTGGCAAAATTTTTAGTAGTTCATCAGCTTTCTTTGCCATTAGCTCATCATTGTTTGTTACTTTTGCGATGATGATATCAAAGGCTAAATTTAGCATTGTCTGCTCTTTTGGTTCTTCAAGCCATCTTATCATCGCACTTTGGTTACCGCTAACCAGACTTAGAAGCGAGGCATATAAATTTACAGGCTTTAAGCTCTTATCGTTTTCTAAATTTTCGCCAATCTCTTCAATGAGTTTTGGGTTTAAATTTCTATTTATATCTAGACAAATCGCCCCAAAAATACCTGCAAGATGGTTATTTACATCCTGGTGATAGCTTGCTATGAAGTGCTTTGCTGCAAGGCTAAAATTTCCAAGCTGAGCATAACTTAGGGCGAGGTTGTATTGTAAGATAGAGTGATTTGGATAAGTGCTGGCTAGCTCTTCAAACTCTTTATTTGCTTCCTTTAAGCGGTAGCTTAGTGCTTTTGCAATAGCTTCACTAAGTTTTGCATTTACTTTTGAAGCAGCTGCACTTTGGCTAAGATAGTCATTTGCTGCTGAAGTGTCGTCTAAAAAGACGCTAACGCCGCCTTTTCTTATCTGCTCGATGCTCTGTTTTGCATCAAAGACCTTGTAGGGTGCGAAGTAGAAAAGCGTCTCATAGCGCCTTGTTCTATCAAAAAACATATCATCGTTAAAGTGTGCCTGAGCTAGGCTGACATCAAAAAGATCAGGCTTTAGTATCGTTTTTATCTTATAAATTTTGCTTGGCAAAGAAGCATTGTAGTCGTAAACATCTTTGATAAATGCAGCCGCATCGCTGTAGTCAGCAGTTTTTAGATCGATTAGCGCCTCAGTCATCTTGATAAGATCGATATTTGGCGTATTTTTAGAAGCTTTTGTTAGATAATCCCTTGCTTTATCGTATTTGCCAAGTCTTGCGTAAAGTTGAGCTAGAGTGAAGTCGGCCTTAAATGCCTTTTGGCTCTCAAGCCTAGCTATTGCTCTCTCATCATCTCCAAGAAGTGATAAAATTTTTGCACTTAAATACGCATATTCGTTTTTATAATCTGCAGTATTTGGATGAGAAAGTGCTTGAAGCGCCTCGTAATAGTTGCCTTTATAGTAGTTTATAAGCGCGTAGTAATAGCTATAAAGTGGCGAGTTGTTTTCATACTGCAAAAATGAGTCAGCAAGTCCTATATAGTAGTTAAAATTTTTGGTGTTATTTAGCTCAAGTGAGCAAACAGCAGCGTTTATGGCACTAACCGCCGTGTTTTCTCTATCGGTTATAGCTTTGTTAAAAGATACGATCGCCTCATCACATCTTTCTTGTTTCATCTGCGAAACGCCGAGGTTGTAGTTTGAAAGTGACTGGTTATAAACAGCTATGTTTTCATAAATTTTTAACGCTTCAAATTTGTTGCCACGCTCATAAAGCTGATTGGCTTTATTTATCATTTCATCGATCTTTGAAGCGCCAAAATTTTGCGTTTGGTAGTTGTTTTCTATATTTTTTACGATACTTGCAGTATCTATGTTCTCTTTTTTGTCTTTCTTTAGCAAGATAACTAGCAAAACCACTATCAAGATGATAAGTACTAGAGCGACCACGCCTGCTATTATAAAGAGCTTTTTATTGCTCTTTTTTATAGGGATTGGCTCTGGGATACTCTCATCTTGTAGCACACCCTCACTTGCGATACTCTCAAGCGAGACGATCTCTTCAGGCGCTTCGGCTTTTGCCTCTTCAGGCGCTTGCTCTGCTTGCCCGCCAGGTGGTTTTAAAACTACAACCTCTTCTTCAGCCACTACATATACCTCTTAAGAACTTCTGGAATTTCGATAGTGCCATCTGCTTTTTGGTAGTTTTCCATGATGGCAATAAGAGTCCTACCCACAGCTAGACTTGAGCCATTTAGCGTATTTACAAGCATATTTTTCTTACCATCTTTAAAGCGGATTTTTGCACGCCTTGCTTGAAAATCACGAGTATTGGAAATAGAGCTAATCTCTCTATATTTACCTTGACCAGGTAGCCAAACCTCAAGGTCTATCGTCTTTGCCGCGCTAAAGCCAAGGTCGCCACTGCAAAGAAGCATATGGCGGTGAGGCAAACCAAGGCTAGTTAGCAAGTCGCTAGCACAAGATATCATCTCAGCAAGCACGCCCTCGCTTTGATCAGGTTTTGTGATGCTTACAAGCTCGACCTTTTCAAACTGGTGCTGACGGATCATGCCTCTAGTGTCACGTCCTGCTGAGCCTGCCTCTTGGCGGAAGCATGCTGAGTAGCAAGTCATCTTTATAGGTAACTGCTCAGATTCAATGATCGTGTCATTGTATAAATTTGTCACAGGCACTTCGCTGGTTGGGATGAGATAGAGGTCCTCGTCACGCACTTTGTAAAGGTCCTCTTCAAATTTAGGCAGCTGGCCAGTACCAAAAAGTGTATTTGAACTTACTAGATAAGGGACATTTACAAGCTCGAAGCCGCGCGCGCTATTAAAGTCGATCATGTAATTAACAAGCGCTCTACTAAGCCTTGCTCCCATACCACGAAGTACGGTAAAGCGAGATCCTGAAAGCTTTGCACCTCTTTCAAAGTCAAGCCAACCAAGGCTCTCACCTAGCTCCCAGTGCTCTTTTGGTGTAAAGCTAAATTTAGTTGGCTCAAGCACCGTTTTTATGCAGACATTATCGTCCTCGTCCTTGCCAAATGGCACGTCATCGTCGGTGATATTTGGCACGCTAAATGAAATTTGCTCAAGCTTTTCTTCATATTGTTTAACGATCTCATCAGCATCAGAAAGTGCGGCTTTGTTTAAATTTAGCTCATTTTTAAGCTCACTTACGTCTTCACCGGCTCTTGCCTTTATGCCAAGCTCTTTACTCTTTGCGTTTTGGATCGCTTGGAAATTTTCAAGTGCTTTGCGCTTTTGTTTTAACTCGTTAAAGGTTTGTAAAAGCTCGTCAAGTAGCCCAGCTTTTACATTTTTTCCCTCAAGTTTTTTTACAAATTCATCGTAATTTGTCTCGAGTAGTTTTAAATTTATCATTCCGTATCCTTAAACCATAAACATAACTTTTGCAAAAAGTACGATAAAAACTGCCGCTGTTAGCGCAAATGGATGTATGTTACCAAGTGGGCTAGGGCGTTTAAATATAAATTTGCAGCTCAAATTTGTTATAACTGCAGCTACGATTAGCATTGCTAAGAAAAATTTGATCATAAAAATGATTTGTAAATTTGTCTCAAAGTAGCCTCCAGCCTTTGATCCGACCCAGTTACTCATCATCATACCTCCAGTTAGTACCAAAAGCAAGATACAAAGTGGCATTATCTTAATAGCAACTGAACCGATAGCTTGTTTTGCCTTTTGAGCAAGCTCAGGTGGCATTTTTTTACAAGCTGCCTTAAAAATGATTACATCAAAAAAGAGGTAACCAACAAAGATGATTGCACAAAAAAGATGAACTATCTGTGCGTATGGATATAAATTTTGCATATTTTTCCTTTATTAATAAATTCCGACTGCTTCACGAACTTTTTTTATCGTTGTTTGAGCAACATTACTTGCCTTTTTGGCTCCTATTTCTAAAATTCCAGACACTTCGCCAGGATTATTTTGATAATGCTCAAATTTCTCTCTCGCATCTTTAAAATAGTCCCAAATAAGCTCATTTAGATAAGCTTTAAAGTGCCCATGACCCTCGCCACCACGCTCATATCTAGCTTGAAGCTCTTTTTGCTCACTTTCATCCAAGAAAAGTTTGGCGATATTATAGACGTTGCAGTTTTGCCACTGTTTTGGTTCTTCAAGTGGCGTGCCATCTGTCACGATGCTAGAAATTTGCTTTTTAAGCGTTTTAGCATCGGCAAAGATGTCGATTGTATTGCCATAACTTTTGCTCATCTTTTCGCCATTTGTGCCGGGCACGGTGGCGACATTTTCATCGATCTTTGCCTCAGGCAATGTAAAAATTTCTCCATGCTCGTTGTTAAATTTTATCGCGATATCACGCGCGATCTCTACGTGCTGGATCTGGTCTTTGCCCACAGGTACGACCTGCGCATTATAAAGCAAAATGTCAGCTGCCATCAAAACTGGATAGCTAAAGAGTCCGTGGTGCGAACTAAGGCCCTTTGCGACTTTGTCTTTATAGCTGTGTGCACGCTCAAGAAGCCCCATAGGCGTGTACTGGCTTAGCACCCAGTAAAGCTCAAGCACGTCTTTAACATCACTTTGCACCCAAAATATGCTTTTATTTGGGTCGATCCCAAGTGCTAAAAACGCACACGCAGCCTCAAAAGTATTTTGCTTTAGGGCTTTTGCCTTGCTAAGGCTCGTCATCGCGTGGTAGTTTGCTATAAACATAAACATCTCATTTTGCTCTTGCATATCAACCATCTGTTTTATCGAGGCAAAATAGTTGCCAAGGTGTAGTTTGCCGGAGGGTTGGAGGCCGGTTAATACTCTCATCTTATCCTTTCAAATTTTGGCTTTTTCTCGCGAGCGCTTTTGATAGAGATTTGAAATTTTAAGCTTTCGGTAGACTATGTGTCTAGCCTCGGCTTAAAATTTCTACACAACTATCAAAATCATCTCACGATACTTCGCTAAAAATACTTTTTAAATTTTAACGTTACATTAGAGTTTTTGTATCTAATCTAATCTTAAAATTTAACTGGCAGATTATGCGTCTAGCCTTTGCTTAAAAACAAATTTTTACCTCGCCTAAACAAAAAATCTTTGCCAAAACGTTTAAATTTTTAACATCACGTTAGACTTTTTAGTCTAGCTTAATCTTAAATTTTTATCATACAACTCTCGTCGCTTTAGCGTTGCGAATAAAGTGAAGCAAAAAATCATCTTACGATACTTTGCCAAAATTTATAACTACAAAACGTTAAATTTATTTCAAACATTTCAAATTTTAACAACACGCCAGATAGCCATCTAGCCTGATTTTAAAATTTATAGTTGCAAGCAGCACTCATGCCACTTTACAACTAAATTTTTAAAAGCATCCTTATCTCTTTTACGATTTGCTTTGGAGTTTTACCCTCGACTTCGACGATGTAATCAGCCTTTTTTTCATAAAGCTCTTCTCGCTCCAGATGAAGTGCCTCAGCTCTTTTTAGATCACTTAAAAGTGGACGTTTGGCAAGTTTTTTCTCGCTATTTTTACTATTTTTTAGTCTTTGCATGATCGCATCAAAACTAGCTTTTAGATAGATCACGGTACCAATTTTTTTTAAATTTTTAACCTTCGCAAATCCTCCACCTGTTGAGATAATCGCATTTTTGACATTTGTTGCTAGAAATTTAGCCAGATCCTTTTCAAGCTGCCTAAAATGCTCCTCTCCGTACTCTTCAAAGATAGCTTTTATCTTCATATTTTGTGAGCTCTCTAGCAGGTCGTCGCAGTCAAGGTTCATCGTCTTTAGTGCCTTGCTTAGTGCCCTTGCAGTCGTGCCCTTGCCAACGCCCATAAATCCTATCAAAACGATATTATTGTTCTTTGTTTTCATCGCTCTCTCCACGTTTTTTAGGGATTAGCACGATAGGCACGCCAGTTAGGTTAAAACTCTCTCTAAGCTTATTTGTTAAATAGCGTTTGTAGCTAAAGTGTAGGCATTTTGGGCGGTTCATAATAAGCGCTATCATGATCGGCGCAGTTTTAAACTGCACTGCGTAGTAAATTTTCACAACTCTGCCTTTATCTCGTGGCAGTGGATGCGCCTTGGTCGCTTCACCGATCACTTCATTTAGCTTTGAAGTTTGGATTTTTTGGGTGTAGTTTTTATAAATTTCAACTATAAGTGGATAAATTTTATGCACTCTTTTGCCACCAAGTGCCGAAACACTGATGATCGGCGCGTATGCTAAAAATTTAAACCTATCTTTTATCTCTTTGCAAAGCTCATCAAATTCTTCGCTACTTTTGTCCCATTTGTTTAGCACGATGATGACGCCAAGCTCAAATTTTGAAGCGATGCCAGCGATACGCTCATCAAGCTCGGTTAGTGGCTCAGAACTATCAAGCACAAGTAGCGCCACATCTGTCTCTTCTAAAATTTTCTCAGTTCTATTTAGTGCGTATCTCTCGATGCCCTCGATCTTGCCACGCTTTCTGATACCAGCAGTATCGACAAACTCAAAAACCCTGCCATCATGCTCATAAATTTCATTTACTGGGTCGATCGTAGTGCCTGCCACGTCGCTAACGACGGCGCGACTCTCTTTTACAAGGGCATTTAGAAGTGAGCTTTTGCCGACATTTACGCGGCCTATGATGCCAACTCTAATGTTTTTGCTCTCATAGTCTATCTCGTCGCTTAGCTCGCCCTCGTCGTTATAGTTTTCTAAAAAATCATCAAAATCTTCGCTCGTATCGGCCTTTATCTGTACTTTGTCTTCTATATGCTTTGCTAGCCACATGCTAAGCTCATCTATGCCTGTGTTGTGGCTTACGGAAATTCCAAAGGAATTTTTCGCGCCAAAGCTTACAAATTCCCACTCCCTTTGTTCGTCTTTTTTGCTGTCTATTTTGTTGATGACTAATGCGATTGGTAAATTTAGCTTGCTAAGCTCGTAAAAAATGGCTCTATCCTCGTTATCTGGCATCATTTTGCCATCGACCATGTATAAAATGACGTCTGAATTTTTAGCCTCTGCCAAGGTCTTTGCTTTTACATTTTTAAAAAGCTCGCTACTATCATCAAGGCCACCACTATCGATTAAAATGCACTCTTTACCCTCAACCTCGATCTTAGCTTTGTTCGTATCTCTTGTTGTGCCGCTAACATCGCTTGTTATGGCGATACGACGACCAGCTAAGCGGTTAAAAAGCGAGCTTTTGCCGACATTTGGCTTGCCTACTAATATTACTTTTTGCAAATTTTGTCCTTTTCGTGATGGCTGATTATACAAATTTTTGACTTATATAAAGTATAAAAATTTGCTTAAAAGCGCCAAAATAAAAGAAAAAATCAACCAAAATTTAAGCCACTTTTCATTAAAATGGCTACTTTAAATTTAAAGGTTATGTGATGTTAAAAAGGTTTTATATTTCGCATCTTGGCATTTTTTATATGCTCTTTGCTTGCTTTATGTTTGCCGTTACTGGCGCATTTGCAAAGTATCTTAGCAAAGATATGCCATCTATCGAAGTTGTATTTTTTAGAAATTTAATAGGCCTTTTTATCGTTATTTATGCCATTTATAGATTTCCATTTAAGCAAGCTGGTGGACACTTTTTTTTGCTGATGTTTCGCGGTTTTGTGGGTACGGTCGCGCTTTTTGCTTTTTTTTACAATGTCGCTCATGTAAATTTGGCCACAGCTTTTACATTTCAAAAGACAAATCCAATCTTTACGGCTATCCTTGCAGCTTTTATTTTCAAAGAGCGTCTAAGCTCACTTGGCTGGTTTGCTGTATTTTTGGGATTTGGTGGAATTTTGCTTGTTATCCAGCCAAATTTAGGCATAAGCAAGACTGATATTATCGGTGTTTGGAGCGGCCTTGGAGCGGCGATCGCATACACAAGTGTAAAGGAGCTAAACAAAAGTTACGGCACAAATATTATTGTGCTAAGCTTCATGCTTTGGGGATCATTTTTGCCACTTATTTGCATGGGTTTGGCAGAATTTTTCACCTACGAACCACTTGATTTTTTGTTTTCAAAATTTAGCATGCCAAGCTGGTATAACGTTGTTTTTATCTTGCTAATGGGGCTTAGTGGATATTTTTTTCAGTCGTACATGACAAAGGCGTTCGCGGTTGGTAAAAAGGCTGGTGTGATCGCTGCGGTTAGCTACGCAGACGTCATTTTTACGCTTATAATTGGCTATTTTATGGGCGATGCGTTACCAAATCACCTAGCGCTTGTAGGCATCATACTTATCGTGGTTAGTGGAATTTTAGTTGTTAGAGAAAAGTAGGACAATACTGTGAAAATCGAAATCGGTGAATCTTTATTTTACTCCTGGCTTCGTCATGTTAAAGAGTGCCAAATAGTGCAAACTAACTGGAAAATTTCTCCAAAATGGGAGATAAAATTTTCAGACGATCTAGAAAATATAATGTCAAAAACAGATGAGCTTTTTTTAAACAAATACAGATATAAAATTTATAAACAAAATACTTCATTAAAACAACTTTTGCAACAAGCAGAGTGTGATGCGCTTGGTACTTGTGTGAGAGATGGAGTTAGTGAAATTTACGCAGTTGATGTTGCTTTTCATGAGTCTGGGCTAAATTATGGTGGGCTTGATGAAACAGTGGCTAGAGTTGTAAAAAAATGCATAAGAACAGCTATGTGTATTTATGGATATTTTGGTGTTAAAAAAGCCAATATTATTTTTGCATCTCCAAAAATAAACAAACAAATTTTATACGCCCTACAACCTTGCTTTATTGATCTAAATGAGATGATGCTTGAAATGGGATTGGAATTCGATTTTAGAATAATTGCTAATGATGACTTTTTAAATTCTGTCTTAAGACCTATTTTGGAAGTAAGTGGCAATATAGCAGACACAGCAGAGCTTTTTATGCGTTCTTATCAGATGCTAACTTTATTTGGTATAAATTTACAAAATGAGGAAAAATTTGAAAAATTAAGACTGGAGCCGGCTAAACGAAATTGTCAATCTTCTGAAAACTATATTGAAAATAAGAATAATCAAGACGATTATGCTGATAAAAAAGTAGGATGGGTAGCTAATAATATTATGAGAAAAATTTTAGAAAGTGGCAAAGTGGATCCCAGTGAGGTAAACAGACTACAAGATAAAAAATATAGTAAAGATAATCTTGGATTAAACTTGCCTGTGCTTGTAAGAGTCGATAGTATGTATAATTGGGACCGTTACTATGTCAAACCTCTGCTTATATGTGGTATTAGTTATAAAATTTGTAATGATTGGTATGAAACGTCTACAAACGACGATAGACCGCTTTTGATAGATTGGATTAGAAAATTTAGGGAAAAATAAAGGAGAAAAAATGATACTAATAGCAGGGCCTTGCGTGATCGAGAGCGAGCAGCTCGTTTTTGACGTGGCAAAAAGGCTGGTTAAATTTAACGAAGATAAGCGGATAGATTTTTATTTCAAATCAAGCTTTGACAAGGCAAATCGCACGAGTATAAGCTCGTTTCGCGGGCCCGGACTTGAAAAAGGATGCGAAATTTTAGCTAAGGTAAAAAAGGAATTCGGCTTTAAAATTTTAACCGATATCCACGAGAGCTATCAGGCTGCACCAGTAGGCGAAGTGGCCGACGTGCTGCAAATCCCGGCGTTTTTGTGTCGCCAGACCGATCTACTCGTGGCTGCGGCTAAAACAAAAGCGGTCGTAAATATCAAAAAAGGGCAGTTTTTAGCGGCGTCTGCGATGAAGCATTCTGTTAAAAAAGTGCTAGAAACAAGGGGTATTAGCGGCGATGGATACGAGATTGCCAAGCAAAACGGCGTGTGGCTAACGGAGCGAGGTAGTACGTTTGGATATGGAAATTTAGTCGTAGATATGCGAAATTTGGTGCTAATGCGCGAATTTGCGCCAGTGATTTTCGACGCTACGCATAGCGTGCAGATGCCGTCGGCTTTGGGTGAGAAAAGCGGCGGTGACGCGAGATTCGTGCCTTATCTAGCGCGAGCTGCGGCTGCTGCGGGCGTGGATGGATTTTTTTACGAGACGCACGTAAATCCTTGCGAGGCGCTTTGCGACGGACCGAATATGCTAAATTTGGACGAACTAGACGCAAATATCGCTCAAATTTTTAAGATAAAGCAGGCTCTTGGCGATGCAAACTAAGGGCTTTTTGTGGGTGCTATGCGGCGCGGTCGCCGAGTGCGGCTGGGCGTACGGGCTAAAACACGCCCAAAACGCCGTAGGATTCGCGCTTACCGCCGCATTAGTCTGCGTTAGCTTCGTATCGTTTATAAAGGCTTTAAAATATATCCCCGTTAGCGTCGCATATACCGTATTCGTAGGGTTTGGAGCGTTTTTTATCGTGGTTGCCGAAAGCGTTAGCGAATACGGCTCAAGCGGTCAGGCGCCCGATCCCTTGCAGCTATTTTTCATAGCGACGCTAGTTGCGGGCGTACTGGGGCTAAAAAGGCTAAAATCTTGACGCACGTTTTAGCTCTTTTGGCGGCGGGATGCTGCGAGGTCTCGGGCGTGTTTTTTCTAACCAAATTTCAAAAAAGCTTCGGCGTGAAAAAGGCGGCAAATTTTTTGATTTTAACCGCGAATTTCGCCCTTTCGCTCTGGCTTTTGAGTTACGCGATGCAGGCGATGGCGATGTCGGTAGCGTACGCGATCTGGACGGGTATCGGAGCGGTCGGAGCCGTGCTGGTTGGCGTGGTATTTAACAACGAAAAGATAAATTTAGAAAAAGCCCTCTTTTTATTGCTCATCATCATTAGCGTGGTGATGTTAAAAATCATTTAAGTGCTAAATTTAGAAGCATGAACATGAAGTTAATTTGATAAGATAAAAACAGATTTTAAAATATATAACTTAAAAATTCGTTTACTTAATATATTCTAAAAAAAATAATATCAAAAC
>NZ_CABPUT010000011.1:72310-81267 GCF_902460625.1 Campylobacter concisus | reverse complement strand
TGAGAATGTAGAAATTTTAGACACAAAAGGTGACTACTCAAAAATTTTATTTACTGATGGTAAGATTGGCTGGGTAAAAAAGGATAATCTTGTCAAAAATTAGAGCTTTATTTTTTGCTATTGAGTTTGTTATCAGCGTTATTCTTGTCGTCTTTTTTATGTGGCTATTTAATGATAAAAATAGAGCCATAAGAAAATTTTGGGGAAGATCGCAAAGGTTTTTTGGTGGATATAAACTTGAAGTGATAGGCAATTTTAGTGATGAGGCAAATATCTTACTCATAAACCATCAAAGTATGCTTGATATCATTGTCATCGAAGAGCTACACCCAAAAAATGTCTGCTGGATCGCAAAGGCACAGATTGGTAAAATTCCTATAATTGGTAAAATTTTAAGCTTACCAAAAATGATAGCGGTTGAGCGTGAAAATAAACATTCACTAATAAAGCTTTTAAGTGAAGCAAAAGATAGGGTTGAAAATGGTCGCGTTTTAGCAATATTTCCCGAAGGAACTAGATCTCAAACCAATAAACTTTTGCCTTTTAAGGGTGGCGCAAAATTATTAGTTGAAAAACTAAATTTAAAAGTCCAGCCTATCGTTATTGTAGGAAGCGATGCGATGAAAGTAAAAGAATTTAGCTTTAAAAAAGCAGATATCAAGCTCTTTTGTCTTGATTTAGTCGATACTTCAAAAGACAACTGGCTAGAGACGACTAGAGAGAGTATGCAAAAAGTCCTAGACGAAAATAGAAAATAAATTTGGCTTTGCAAATTTACAAAGCCCCCTGCTTCTATATCATTATCTATAAAAATTTGATTTTATATACTAGAAATTTTTATCAATAAATTTAAAATGGTCTAGCGGGAGCTAGACCTAAAAATATTAGCTTAAGAGGTAAGCTTTCAAGTCCTAAAGACACTAAGTTTTGAATTTAATGCATCTGTCATCTTGTTTAGATGTTCTGCTGCTGAAGCTATCTCTTCAACACTTCTAGCATTTTCAGATGAAATTTGGTTGATATTTGAGATGCCTTCCATGATTTCATTTACATTTTTGCCAGTTGCGATGTAGTCTTGCATAGTCTTATCAGACATTGCTATGGCGTTATTCATTGTCTCACTCATAACATTTATAGTTTTTTCAACGTCGCTTGCCACGTGAGTTAGCTCTTGGATCTGTTTAGAGTTGATACCCATTTGCTCACTGCTATCATTGATCGCTTGAACGATGACATTGATAGTTGCATTTATCTCAGTTAAACTCTTTTGAGTCCTCTCAGCTAGCTGTCTAACTTCATCAGCAACAACGGCAAAGCCACGTCCATGCTCACCAGCTCTTGCAGCCTCGATAGCTGCGTTAAGTGCAAGCAAATTTGTCTGATCAGCTATATCGTTGATAACAACAAGGACTGATTTTACCTGCTCGGCATCACGGCTAAGCTGATCGATCTTATCAGCCATTTGATTTTCTACATTAGCAGAGTCAATAATCTGCGCTGATAGTGATCTTATAGCTTCAGTTGCCGTTTTTATATGTGTGCTTGCTTTTTGAAGGTCATCTTTGCCAGCTTGAGCTACCGCTAGAGATTCTTTCATATTTTCTTGCATTACTTTACATCTTTGATTTGTCTCTTCCACTATTTCAGTTGATTTTTCTACACGTTTGCCTGTTTGAAGAGATGTAGAACTAAGCTCATTTGCAACGGAGCTATTTTCGCTTGAAAGGTGCTTTGTATCACTTATTAATACCCTTATTCTTTCAATAAAATCATTTATATCTCTACTTATCTTAGCTATCTCATCTTTACCATAAATAGGAATTTTAATTGTAAAGTCCGATGTTATCGCATTTAAATTTGTTCCTAGTCTATCGATAGGACTTGCAACCATCTTTTTAAGTAAGAGCATCGAAACAGCTATCAAAAGTAAGGTAACTATGATACTTGCTATGATGAAATTTTTACTAACTACTTTTAGTGGTGTTAAAAAATCATCAGTAACAGCTGAACCTAAAACCATCCAGTCTAGTTTATCAAATGACTCAAAAGCAACTATGCAGTCAACCCCATCAATTATAATAGGCTCAATACCCTTTCCTTTTTTAACAATATTATCCATAGTAGTTTTTAATTCACTACTTAGCTCTTGATTTGCCTTAGTTGGATGAAAGTCAAATTTTCCAGTTTTAGTATTGTAAAGAGAAAAATATCCATGCTTACCAAGTTTCATCTCAGAAAAAGTCTTTTTCATATTGTTTAATCCCTCGGTAGGATCATAACCAACAAATAAAATTCCTATTACCTCGTTATTTTCAATAATAGGATCATAAATACTCATATAGTTGCGTCCAAATAAATTTACAACACCTATATACCTCTCTTTATTCATGATATTTTTATAGGCTTGACCGTTTTTGTCAATCATCGTACCAACAGCTCTACTACCATCAGCCTTCGTCACCGATGTACTAACTCTTAAAAAATTATCACCCGATTTTGCAAAAATCGTTGAAATTCCACCTTTTGTAGCTTTATTAAATTTATCCAGAATATCGTAGTTGTTGTTTAAAATACCATTTTGAGATATTAGATCTATCGCCTCGTATTTGTCAGTCTTGCTCATCTGGTGATTAGTTGAAATTTTTCCAATCATCTCTTTAAAAACACTCATTATTAGCTCTGCACTACTTACATTATCTTTTTCAAATAATTTAACCGTATTCATAGCAAGCTGGACGTTTTGTTCTACTGTTGTAAGCACACCATCTTTTATCTCGCGCTCTAAAATATTTGATGTATATACAACAAAACATGTCATAGATACTGCCAAAACCGTAGCAATCGTTGCTGAAACTTTTACCAAAATGCTTCGTAAATTCATTTTGTCTCCTTTTTCTAAAAATTTTCGCCTTGATTATAGCACTATTTTAAATAAACTTTATACAAAAATGCATAATTAATAATAATTAATAAATTATCATTATTATTTTATTCATAAACTATAACTTTTTTGAAATCATTTTAAAAAATTAATTTAAAAATCTTGATAGTAATGCTATCAAGGTTAAGTATATTTTTATCACTTTGTGTTATAATCTGCCAAAAATTTTAAAACAAGGAAAAGAAAAATGGCAGATAAATTTGAATTTCAAACCGAGGTCAATGACCTTTTAAATTTGATGATCCACTCTCTTTACTCAAATAAAGAGATATTTTTAAGAGAGCTCATCTCAAACTCAAATGACGCTCTTGACAAGCTAAACTACCTATGCTTGACCGATGAAAAGTATAAAAGCTTAAGTTACACTCCAAGGATTGATATCAAAGTAGATGATAAGGCTAAGACTTTAACCATCAGCGACAATGGTATCGGTATGGATAAGGACGAGCTTATAGCGAATTTAGGTACCATTGCAAGAAGTGGCACAAAAGGTTTTATGAAAAATTTAAGCGGCGATGCAAAAAAGGATAGCTCGCTGATCGGTCAGTTTGGTGTTGGCTTTTACTCAGCATTTATGGTGGCAAACAAGATCGAGGTCATAAGCAAACGAGTACTTAGCGACAAAGCCTATAAATGGACATCTGATGCAAAAAGCTACGAGATCGAAGATGCCCAAAAAGATAACTTTGGAACGGACATCATATTACATTTAAACGATGATGAGTTTGCAAATTCTTGGCGTATCGAAGAGATAGTCAAGAAGTATTCAAATCACATTCCTTATCCGATATTTATGGATAAACAAAGCTATGTTGCTCCAAAAGAAGGCGAAAAAGAGGGTACTTATGAGACTAAAAATGAGCAAATAAACAAGGCAAATGCGCTTTGGAGGCTAAATAAAGCTAGCCTTAAAGAGCAAGATTATAACGACTTTTATAAGCAAATTTCACACGACAGCAGTGATCCGCTCCTTTACATCCACACAAAAGCTGAGGGTAAGATCGAGTACTCAACGCTATTTTATGTGCCAAGCACCGAGCCGTTTGATCTCTTTAGAGTTGATTATCAAAGTGGCGTAAAGCTTTATGTAAAAAGGGTTTTCATAACTGATGATGCAAAAGAGCTTTTGCCGCCATATTTAAGATTTATCAAAGGCGTAATCGATGTTGAAGACTTGCCACTAAACGTTAGCCGTGAAATTTTACAAGAAAATGCGATCATGAGAAGTGTCAAAGAGCAAAGCGTGAAGAAAATTTTAAGCGAGCTTGCAAAGTTAAAAGATAACGACCGAGAAAAATACATAAAATTTTACAAACTATTTGGCAAGGTTCTAAAAGAGGGACTTTACGGATTTAACGCAGAAAAAGAGCAAATTTTAGATCTTTGTCTATTTAAAAGCTCAAAAAGAGATGGACTTATCAGCCTAAAAGAGTACAAAGAGGCAATGAAAGATGATCAAAAGTCGATCTATTATATCAGCGGTAATAATGAAAATATGCTAAGAAATTCGCCACTTCTAGAGAGCTTTAAGAAAAACGACATCGAAGTGCTTATTATGGATGAAGAGATTGACACGATCGTCATGCCAATGGTAAATGAATTTGACAAAACACCTCTAAAATCAGTCTCACACGCTGACATAAACGACGAGATAAAAAGCGATGAGAAGGTCGATGAGAGCAAGGTTGCAAATACGCTTGTTAAAATGAAAGAAATTTTAAAAGATGAAGTCAAAGATGTAAGACTAAGCTCAAGACTCTCAAGCTCGGCTGCGGTGCTAATTTATGATAAAAACGATCCTGATTACGCTATGCAAGAGATGTTAAAACAAATGGGACAAGGCGTAAATGCTCCAAAAGTTAAACCGATCTTGGAGATCAACGCTGATCATGAAATCTTTGCAAAACTTGAGAAAAATGAGGCGATGGTTTATGACATAGCGCCTTTGCTTCTTGATATGGCAAGGCTAAATGAGGGCATGAGCCTAGAAAATCCTGCTAAATTTTCAGAGCTATTAACGAAAGTCATGTTAAAAGCTATCTAAATTTATAAAGCCCAAGAGAAATTTTGGGCTTTAATCTACTTCTATAAATTTAATTTCCTATATTTATTATCTTTATTACGGTAAAAATTTAATTGTGTAAGCTAAATTTCCCACGCCAAAAGACGTGGGATAAAATTTACGCTATCTTGGTAGCGTCGATGATGTTTAGATCAAGTCCTAGATCTTCGACAGATAGTCCAAGTGCAAGACCTACAAGCTGAGATAGGTGAATGATTGGCTTTCTCACGTTTGAGTGGTTTTCATCTTGATATCTCTCTTGGTAGATGTCAAGTTGCATTTGACAAAGCGGGCATGGTGTGACAACTACGTCAGCGCCGTTTTCATCGGCGTTATTTACGATCTGGCTTGACATTTTCCTTACAGATGTGCCGGCTGGATAGCTAGCGTGGAAACCACAGCAGTCAAGTCTTTTCTCAAATGGTACAATAGTAGCACCAAGCGCGCCTACAACGGTTTCAAAGCTCTTTGGATTGACTGAGCTTTCCCTGTTGTGAAGATCTTTTTCAGGCCTTAGACTGTGGCAGCCATAAAATAGCGCTACTTTTAGCCCACTAAGTGGCTTAACAACCTTTGCTCTTAGCGTTTCTACGTTTTGATAAAGCACCCAAAGAAGGCTTGTGATCTCGGTTGAGCCATTATATTTCATATTGCCCTCAGCCAAGAAAGTATTTATGCGGTCCTTTGCACCCTTGTCAAGTGTAGTTTTAGCTCTTGTTAAAGTTAGCATACAAGTAGAGCATGTCGTAAGCATCGGCATATTCATCTGCTCTGCAAGCGCTATGTTTCTAGCATTTGCCACAAGCGTAGCGATAGGATCGACGTCTTGTGCTTGTTGGGCACCACAGCAGCTCCAGCCCTTTATCTCATGAAGCTTCCAGCCAAGTATCGGAGCGATGGCCTCAAGCGACATCTTAGCCTCTTTAGCTGCTTGAGAGAGTACGCATCCTGGGAAAAAAGCGAATTCGTTTTGCATAGTTACTCCTTACTAGCAGCTTTGCGAGCCGCATTTATCATTTTTACTAGATCATCATGTCCTTCTATGTCCTCTTCGCCGAAAATATGAAGCGGATTCATCTTACCTGCAAGCATTAAATTTGCAGCGATATCCATTTTGCCCATATTTTTAAACACTCCCTCAGAGCGAAGTGCAAGCTTGATCTCATTTAGTCTGCCTGAGCCATCAACTAGATCGGTTAAGAATGCCTCAGCGTGATCTGGCCCCATGCCATCATCAAAGCCTTTTTGTATAGCCATAATGCGAAGATCAGTTATATCTTTACATGCACTTATACCTTTTGGACAGCGATCAGCGCACTCTTGGCACTTTACACACATCCAAAGGCCATTATCGATAGCTGGTTTTAGATGCGGCATAGGATCTTTACTGCGTGAGTCAAATGCCGCTCTATAAGCATGTACAAATACAAATGGTTGCATATAATCGCTCGCATCAGCTTCAAGCTTATTACACTCACTAGCGCACGCTCCGCAAAGTATGCAGTCCCATTCAAGTGCTACTTTTTCATACTCTTTTTGACTTTGCTTACAGCCTTTTTCTGCGCTAAATTCTGACTTAGCAGTGATGCTAGGCTTGATCTTGCGTAAATTTTCAATACTTGGTTCCCAGTCCACCATGAGGTCTGAGATCACTTTGAAATTTCCAAGTGGAGAAATTCTTATGCTCTCTGGATTGTCATACTCTGCCAAAAGCTCATTCATCTTTGTATCACAGGCTAGATATGAGTGGCCATTTACTCTAACAGCGCACGCACCACATATCGCTGAGCGGCAAGATGCTGTGAAATTTAACGTCGCATCCTTTTTTTGTTTGATATCAAGAAGCACTGTTAAAAGAGTTTTGCCTTTGATCTCTTCATTTGTTAGCTCATAAGTTGATTCATATTTTTTAGTTCCGTCAAAGCGGTCGATAATAATTTTCATCCTAGCTCCTTACTCTGGCTTCTTGCCGTCAAGTGAAAATATGCCTGTCACAACGTCTTTGTAACTAAGCTCAAGCTTGCCGTCTTTTAGTGTGACTATGCTGTGTTTTAAGAAATTTACATCATCTCTTTTTGGATAGTCCTCTCTTGTGTGAGCGCCACGGCTCTCAAGACGATTTTGCGCTGCAAGGCATGCTGCACGAGAAAGAAGTATAAGGTTGCCAAGCTCGACATAGTCAGTAAATGCTGTGTTCATGACTGGGTTTTGATTTGGCACTTTAAGGGTGTCATATTTTGCTTGGATAGCTTCTAGGTTTTTAGAAAGCTGATCAAGTTTTGCGCCAGTTCTAAAGATACCCATTAGATCCCAGTTGTTTTTACCAAGCTCTTCACGAAGTACATACATATCATTTACACCACCCTCGCCTGTTGCTATGGCTTTAAATTTATCTTGCCACATTTTTGCTAGCTCAGAAGTTTTCTTGCCGCTTGCAAATTTTGCATTTTGAGCGTAAGCGCCAGCACCCTTGCCAGCTAGATCGCCAGTTACAACTGCGTCAGTTAGACTGTTTCCACCAAGACGGTTTGCACCGTGGATAGATACGCAAGAAGCCTCACCACCTACATAAATTCCAGGGATTTTTGTGCTCATATCATCAAATTTTGCTACCTCTATGCCACCCATTGAGTAGTGAGCTGTTGGACGGATAGGCACTGGTTGCTCGATTAGATCGATATTTTGGAAAAGCATGGCTGTGTGGCGAATTTTTGGAAGCTTTTTCATAATAGTATCTTTGCCAAGGTGGCGAACGTCACAAAGCACATAAGCGCTCATTCCCTCACCAAAGCCTCTACCCTCGCGAATTTCTGTCTCGATCGCACGAGCGACGACGTCACGAGGAGCTAGCTCCATCTTTTCGTGATAGCTTTTCATAAAGCGCTCGCCCTTGTTGTTTAACAAGTATCCACCTTCACCGCGAGCAGCTTCAGTGATTAGTGTGCCACCATTTTGAACGCCAGTTGGGTGAAACTGAAGCATTTCAGGATCTTCAAAGCCAAGACCTGCTTTAAGCGCAGCAGCGATACCATCACCAGTTGCTATAAATGGAACTGATGTGCGGTTATAGAAAATTCTAGTGTAGCCGCCAGTTGCGATGACTAGAGATTTGCAAAGAACTGGGTAAATTTGACCATCTTGAATGTTGCGAAGAACGACGCCTTCAATCTTGCCATCCTCAAGACCGATCTCAAGCAGCTCATGATCCATTAGAAATTTAACGCCAGCTGTGATAGCGTCATCAAGACAAGCATGCATCAAAATGTGGCCAGTTTTATCAGCCGCGTAGTTACAGCGCTTTTTGCTAGCGCCACCCATGAAGCGAAACGCAACATCACCATTATCTTTACGGGACACGTCGCCATTGTCTATACGAGAAAAGAGCATGCCATTGTGGTCTAGCTCGTGGATGACTGCGCCTGCTGCCTCGCAAAATTTCACAACTGCATCTTGATCAGCAAGATAAGCCGCACCTTTAACTGTGTCATAAGCGTGAAGCTTGAAGCTATCGCCATTACTAAAGTCAGTAACGCCGTTTATTCCACCCTCTGCCATACAGGTCGCATTGCGAGATGGCATCATTTTTGTAGCAACAACGACGGTTGAGTTTGGATATTGCTTGCGAACGGCTGTTGCTGCACGAAGTCCAGCACCGCCAGAGCCGATTATTAGCACATCAACAGATGGCAAGCCACTTTCATTGCCTTTTGGCAACTCACCAGCAAAAACATTGGTCGCACCAGCCGTTGTAGCTAGCGCACCTACGCTGATACAGGCACTTTGTAGAAATTCTCTTCTGGTAAATTTTTCACTCATTGATAACTTCCTATCTTAGTAAATTTTTAGCGTTTAAAACGCACCGCCAGTTTATTTCTTAATATTTTTTAAAACAACTACATTAATTAAATAATTAATAATGAAACATTACATTAAATTTACTTAAAAGAAACATAA
>NZ_CABPUT010000011.1:47387-71466 GCF_902460625.1 Campylobacter concisus | reverse complement strand
ATTTTAAAAGCTCTTTTGCGTATTTTAGACCTAGCTCGTAAGCTTTAGCATTTGCTTCTTTGACCTTAGCTGGTACGCTTGCTAACATCTCTTCACGCACTAAATTTTCATCCATGCACCTACTCATAGCCACCGCCACGCCAAGGGCGACGACACTTTGAGTGATGACATTTCCGACCTCGTCTTTTGCGATAGAGATGATAGGAATTTCATAAATTTTCCAGTGCTTTTTATCTTCATCACTTACTTTTACCAAATTTGGCTCAACCACGATCGCACCGCCCTCTTTTACGCCGCTTTTAAAGGCATCGTAGCTTATCTGTGCGGTTGCTAGCATAAATTCTATCTCGCCCTCGTTTGCATAGGGGTATAAAATTTCCTTCTCATCAAGTATGATATCAACCTTTGTTGGGCCACCACGCACCTGAGATGTGTAGGTAGATGCCTTGATGCCGTATCCGCCTGCCTTTATCTTGGCAGCTGAGAGAATCTCGCCTGCTAGTATGACACCCTGTCCGCCAACGCCGACAAATCTTAATTGTGACTTCATGCTAGCTCCTCAAAATTTATCGCTTCATTGCTCATGGCAGCCTTTCTTACCATGTCGTAAGCTTTGGTGTATTCGATCTTTTCTTCATCTTTATGAAGCACACCAAGTGGAAAAATGCCCTTTTTCTCCTCGTCGCTTAGCATGTCAAATTTGACCTTGCTCGTCGTGCGACCCTTTATCCACTCTAAATTTTTGACCGCCTCACCCATTTTGTTCTTGCGGCCTAAATTTATATGGCAGTTTGAAAATACATCAAAAAAGCTGTATCCATCGTGGCTAAAGCCCTCTACAAAGAGCTTTGTAAGCTTCTCTGGCTCGATGACGCTACCACGCGCGACAAAACTAGCGCCTGCGGCGGTTGCGAGCTTACAGGCGTCAAAGCTAGGGTCGATGTTGCCATACTGCGCTGTGACCGTCCACATGCCCTTTGGTGTGGTTGGGCTGGTTTGAGAGTTGGTTAGCGCATAGATGAAGTTGTTTATTAGGATGTGATTTAGCCCGATATTTCGGCGGCATCCGTGTATCGTGTGATTGCCTCCGATCGCTAGTCCGTCGCCATCGCCAGTTACTACGATGACGTGCTTGTCTGGGTTTGCCATCTTTACGCCAGTTGCGTAAGCTACGGCTCTGCCGTGAGTTGTGTGGATGGTGTTGCAGTCGAGGTATCCACTAAAGCGGCCAGAGCAGCCTATGCCTGAGACTACGCAAACGTCGTTCATATCCCAGCCCATGGTGTCGATAGCGCGGATGAGTGCCTTTAGTATGACGCCATCGCCACAGCCCCAGCACCAAAGAGTAGGCATTTTATCTGTTCGTAAATATTTATCGTAATTAAAAGCCATAAATTTCTCCTATCTTCGCCTCGATCTCGCTTGGGCTTATTGGTCTGCCGTTTGCTTTTAGCAGTTTTGCAAAGTCATCTCTTAATATGATCTTTGAAATTTCGCCACTATACTGACCTAAATTTAGCTCGCAGACTAAAATTTTCTTAAATTTATTTGATATCTCTTTTAGCTTTTTAGCTGGAGCTGGAAAAAGTGTGAGTGGCTTAAATAGCCCTACTTTTAGCCCTTTTTCGCGTAAATTTAATATCGCTTGCTTAGCTGAAAGCGCCACACTACCAAAGGCGATGATGCAAATTTCTGCGTCATCAAGCATAAACTCTTCAAATTTCTCACACTCATCAGCGTGTAAATTTATCTTATTAAATAGCCTATTCATAGAGTATTCAACGATCTTTCCATCTTCTGTTGGAAAGCCAGTAGCGCCGTGATGAAGCCCAGTTATATGGTAGTGATAGCCTTTAAAGAAAGGATTTAGCGTGGCTGGCTCATCTGGTGCGGCCTCATAAGGTTTATACTCTTTTGGCTCGCCATTAAATTCTCTTCTTTTATAAATTTCTAGCTCGCTAATCTCTGGCAAACGCACCCTTGCTTGCATATGGCCTATCGTCTCATCAAGTAGCAGCATAACTGGCGTCATAAACCTAGCTGCGAGGTTAAACGCACGCACGGTCTGCGTATAGCACTCCTCAAGGCTGCTAGGTGCTAGCACTATCATATTTATATCGCCATGAGTTGGGTTTTTAGCCTGCAAAATATCACCTTGTGCGACGCGGGTTGGCAAGCCAGTTGAAGGGCCGCCACGCATTACGTTTACGATGACAAGCGGTATCTCAGCGATAAAGCCAAGGCCTATTTGTTCAGCCTTTAGTGAAATTCCTGGACCTGAGCTAGCAGTCATTGCCTTAGCACCACTCGCACTTGCGCCAAGAGAAACTGAAATCCCAGCTATCTCATCTTCCATTTGTATAAATGTGCCGCCATGTTTTGGCAAAAGCACGCTTAGCTCGTGGGCGATCTCGCTACTTGGAGTGATAGGATATCCACCAAAGAAGTTACAGCCACACTCGACCGCAGCCCTTGCTACTAGGGCATTTCCGGTTGATACTAGCTCTCTCATGCGCTCTCTCCAAGCTTTGCAAATTTATTTGCCTTTACGGCAGTAGCTCGCTCTTTGCTCTCAGGCGTTAGCTTTGCAAATTTGAAGCCTTTTTCAGCCACATAAATAGCAAAATCAGGGCAATGAAGCTCGCAGTCGCGACAGCCTATACATGAGTCAGCATAGACGACCTCTATCATCTTACCAAGCACCGCCTTTGGCTCAAGTCTCATCGCTAGCACACCTGCTGGGCAGTAGCTCACACAGACATCACAGGCTTTACACCTGCTCTCATCGACCCAAACAGGTACATTTTCTTTTACTATCATCTATATTCCTAATCTAAATTTTCTTTTAAAAATTTAATGTTTTTTCTAATATCAGCTTCGCTTTTACTTAGCTGCTCTTGCTCACTTTCATTTATATTTAGCTCTAAAATTTCTTTTAAGCCATCACGTCCAAGCTTTACTAGCCTGCCGCAACTTAGCTCATCATCAAGAAGTACGCTAGCGCTTAAAATTTCATCACTCTTGCCCATGATCGCTTCACACATTTTCACAACTGCAGCCGCTGGTGCGTAGTAAGCTGAAGTGCCAAGAAGCTTAACGATCTTTGCGCCACCTGTGCTTGTCTCTTTTTTAAGAATTGCCAACTCATTTTCGTTTAAATTTTCGCTGATATTACTAGCAGATACGATCATCTCATCGTTGTGAGCGCCAATTATCTTTGTCTTTAGCCCTTTTGCATCTTTATCTTTTAGAAGTGCTAGCTCATATCTGCATCTTGCACCATCAAGCTCACCAGCCATGCCGATCACTTTATTTTTGCTAAAACCGCTAAATTTATGAGCCGTCCAGACCATCACATCAAGCGGATTTGTCACGACGATTATCACCGCATTTGGTGCAAATTTTGCGATATTTTGAGCTGTTTGCTTTACAACGACGGCATTTTTAAGAAGTAAGTCCTCTCTTGTTTGACCCTCTTTCCTTGGGCTTCCAGCAGTTACCACTACGATATCACTGCCCTCTATTAGCATAAAATCATCGCCACCACAAACGATAGTTTTAGCGTTAAAAACGCAGCTTGACTGTGCTAGATCGATAGCCTTTGCACGTGCCACGTCACCAAATATATCCACAAGCGCGATCTCATCGCAAACTTCTCTCATGCAAAGCGCATAAGCTATGCTCGCACCGACGTTTCCTGCTCCAACTATACTTATTTTCATTTTCTCATCCTATTATTTGATTTAAAATTTTACTTGGTCTCATGACCTCATTTGCTTTTACTTCATCTGGCAAATAATATCCGCCAAATTCCACGCTTGCACCATCATTTTGTCTTAACTCTTTTAGAATCTCATTCTCATTTTTCTCTAGCTCGTCTGCTAAATTTTCAAAAATTTTACTTAAATTCCCGCCACTTTTTGCCATCTCTCTTGCCCAAAAAAGTGCCAGATAAAAGTGCGACTCCCTAGTATCAAGAGTGGCATTTGGCGTTTTGTTTTCATCAAGATAGCTAGCAACCGCTCTATTTAGCGCATCACTTAGCTCTTTTGCCTCTTTTTTTTGCTTAACAAATGCCAAATGCTCGAGCGAAGCACTAAGCGCTAAAAACTCGCCGAGACTATCCCAAAGTAAATGATTTTTCTCTTTTAGCTCTTTTACAAGAGTTGGGGCCGTTCCGCCAGCACCTGTTTCAAACATCGCTCCACCAGCAAGTAGCGGCACAACTGAGAGCATTTTTGAGCTGCCACCTAGCTCAAAGATCGGGAAAAGATCGGTTAAATAATCTCTTAAAACGTTACCAGTTACGCTTATAACGTTTTTGCCAGCTCTTATTGCCTCAAGCGTTTTTGTAGTGGCTTGCTCGTAGTTTAAAATTTCAAATTTTACGCCAGCGCTAGCAAATTTCTCTCTAAATCTTTCAAATTTAGCTATCAAATTTCTATCGTGAGCACGGCTACTATCTAGCCAAAATATAAGTTCATCTTTTGAAATTTCGCCTCTTTTTAAAGCAAGCTCAAACCACGCATTTATGGCATCTTCTTTAGCTTGCGTCATCCTAAAAATATCGCCACTTTTGACGCTAAATTTAAAGACGCTCTCGCCAGCTTCGTCAAAAACTACAAATTCTCCGTCCTCTTTTGCGATAAAAGTCTTATCATGGCTGCCGTATTCCTCGGCCTTTTTAGCCATTAGCCCAACGTTTGCCACACTGCCTATGCTGCTCACATCAAGCGCACCATGCTCTTTAAAGTCCGCCACGCAGGCCTCATAAACCCTAGCGTAGGTCCTATCTGGGATCATACAAAGCGAGAAATTTAGCTCGCCGCTTCTATCTTTTATCTTACCAGAGTTTCTAATGAGTGCTGGTACGGAGGCGTCGATGATGACGTCATTTGGCACGTCAAAGTTGCTGGTATTTTCATTTAATACCCAAATTTTTGCCTTTTTGCTCAAAATTTCATCAAATTTAGCCAAAATTTTATCTTTATTTTTAAGAGTTGAAATTTTAGAAAACATATCTTTTAAGCCGTTTTTTGCCTCAACGCCGTGAGCCTTAAATTCATCGCCAAATTTTTCAAAAACATCTTTAAAGTAGCTCTTTATCGCGTGAGCAAAGATGACTGGGTCACTAACCTTCATCATCGTGCATTTTAGATGAAGGCTAAGGGTTAAATTCTCTTTTAAAGCCGTCTCGAAGCAACTTTCATAAAATTTATCAAGCTCTTCAACGCTTAAAAATGTGGCATCTACGATCTCGCCACTTTGAATGGCAAGCTCTTTTAAAAGCTCTTTTTTGCCATCTTTACTTATGAAATTTATATAAAATTTCTCATCTTTACTAGCGACTATTGAGCGCTCATTCTCATAAAAATCACCCTTTTGCATGTAGCAAATTTTAGTTTTATTTGCCTTGTCCCAGTCGCCGTTACTGTGAGGATGCTTTTTGGCAAATTCTTTAACTGGTGGCAAGACTCTTCTATCTGAGTTTCCTTGTCTTAGCACTGGATTAACCGCGCTTCCTAGCACTTTTTGGTATTTTTTAGCAACCCCTTCGTCGTAATCCGTGATGATCTCATCTGGATAAAATGGCACGTTTATGCCTTTGCTTCTAAGCTCCTCTATCGCTGCTTTTAGCTGAACAAGCGTGGCTGAGATGTTTGGCAGCTTAATGATATTTGCCTCTTTGTGAGCGGTCAGCTCGCCTAAAAGCTCCAGCTCATCGGCCTTATTTAGTCCAAGCTCTTTGCTAAAAAGAGATAAAATTCTCCCAGCTAGGCTAATATCGGCCCTAGTTATACTAATGCCAGCGCGTGATAAAAAGCTCTTTACGATAGGAAAGAGAGAGTAGCTTGCAAATAGTGGTGCTTCGTCAGTTTTAGTCCAGATAATGTCACTCATTTTAGCCCTTTTATTTTTTTAAAATTTATCACTTTCTTTATTAAATCTCGTTGTATTTTAGGCATTTGCCGCAAATTCTAGCTCTATTTTCCTATATTTTGGTTGTGCTCGCTTAAGGTTTTTGAAAAAATGTGTTTTTTCGCCTTTTTATCAAGCACAAAGTATAAATAATCGCTCTTTGCAGGATTTATCGCCGCTTTGATCGCACTTATCGAGACCGAGCAGACTGGACTTGGCGGAATGCCGTCATTTAGATAGGTATTAAACTCGCTCATATCGCTTCTTATGCGCTCAGCCGTGATCACATCGTGCGAATAAATTCCATAGTTTAGTGTGCCGTCCATCTGCAGCCTCATGCCCTTATTTAGGCGGTTATAAATGACTGAGGCGACAAGTGGCATCTCAGCGTCATTTGCCGCTTCTTTTTGGATGATCGAAGCGATCGTTAAAATTTTAAACCATTTTTTCTCATTGTATTCGCCAAAAATTTTATTGCTGATCTCGCTTTGAGCCTTTCTTGATGAATTTACAAGATAAAAAGCAAGGTGTCTTTCGCTGATGCCAACTGGAATTTTATATGTATTTGGCATCAAAAAACCATCACCAACTGGAGCAAGGGCGTTATATTCGCTATTTAGCTTAACTGGATCAAGTCCTAGCTGGGCGGCGATCTGGTTTAAAAAAACGATAGTCGTTTCGCCTGGTATTAGCGTTATCTCGGTTAAAGCTGCTTTTGATTTTGCAAGTTTTTTTAAAAAATCAACCCTTGAAATTTTGTCTTGGCCGATCTCTATCCAGCCAGATTGTGGAGAGCCGATAAAAAGTATGGCGTATTTGTCTATCACGCTTAAGTTAAAGTTGCGATTAGCTAAATAAGATATAATCTCGCCCACACTTCCCTTTGGTATAAAAACGACCTTGCTTGTGTTTATAGGGCGTGCCAAATAGACAAAAATACTTAGGAAAATGATGGCTACGATATCAAAAAAAATGTCTAAATATGGCTTTTTCATAAAATTTTTTATCATCTTGATTCTTTCATTTATCTTACTTTTAAAATACGGCATAAAAATTAACGATTTCGAGTTTTACGGCGTAAAATTGGAGCAATTATATATAAAATTAGATAAAAAAATAATTGCAAGAGCAAAGCAGATAAAGCTCCCAAATTTTAAGAAAGAGAGCAAGCAAAAAAGCAGCGATGAGCGCCTTTTAAATCTTAGTAAAAGCGTAGATTTTATAGATACGATTTTTCAAGAAATTTCACTTGAAAATGTGCAAATAGGCGATGATTTTAAACTAAAAATTCTATTTTTAGATGATATATTTTTTGTTGATAGCCCTTATTTAAATGTGGATATTAAATTCCAAAACGAACAGCAAGACGGAATAGATCTTTTTAGCGTTAGAAATTTAAGCTTTAAGGATTTTAACGTCAGCATTAGCGGCGAAGGAAGTGCAGATTTTGATAAAAATGACTATAAATTTGAAGGAAATTTCACCTCTCATGAGCTGCACGGTAAGCTAAATTTTGCCCTAAAAGATACATTTTTAACTTACAAAGCTTACGATGTCGAGGCTGGAAGCATTAAAAACTTCATTGATGAGCTTGACAGACGCATAGAGCTAAATAGTGAAGTTAAAAGCTGGATATATGGATACATCGTTGCTGATGATTACGAGCTTAAAGAGATAAATGGCAAGGCTGATCTAGCTAAAAATAACTTTTATCTAAATAATCTAAATGCCACCGCAAATACTAAAAATTTGCTCGTTAAATTTGAAAAAGGCTTGCCAGCCGTAAATGTAGGCGAAGCAAATATCACGCTTAAAAACTCAAAGCTTAAATTTGATCTTATTTCGCCTATTTACAAGGGCAAAAAGCTTGATGGCTCAAGCGTTGTGATAAATAATATCTTTGATGAAAAAAGCGCAAATTTAGAGCTACTTATAAAGACAAAATCGATCTATGATGAAGCTATAAATGAGATATTAAAAGCCTATAAGATCATCGTGCCAGTAAGGCAGCTAAGCGGAAAAATGGACGCTAGCTTAAAAATTTTAATAAAGCTTGATGAGAAAAGCTTAGAAAATTTTGATGAAAAAAGCGTCATTGCAAATGGAGAATTTAAGCTAAGTGACGCGGTTTTAGAGATTGCTGGAAGTAAATTTAATACCAAAAATGCTCTCGTAAAGCTTATAAATACGACGAATTTAAACATCGATGCTACTGGCTTTGGACTTGAGTTTTTTAAAGCAAATGCCAAGGCTGATATAAATTTACAAAAAAGTACTGGCGAGATAAAAGGCGTGATAGAAAGCTTTGATCTAAAAGAGAAAAATGATGAAATTTTAGCCTTTAAAAATGAGCCATTTAGCGCATTTTTAGACTTTAGCAAGGCTGATGAAACTTTGCTTAAGATAGAGCCATTTGGACTTGATATGAGCTTTGGCAGTGAAAGTAAAATAGCAACAAAAAATAGTAAATTTTTCATAGAGAACTCACCTGTTTTAAAGCAAAACGGCGTGCGTGGTTTTGATGAACTTAGTATAAAAAGTAAGGATTTTACTGATCTTGAAATTTTTGCCAAAGAGGTAAACTTTGACTTGCCGTTTTTAGATAAAAATGGCTCAAAGTACGAAAATGACGATCTTAAAATTTTAGTCTCAAAAGCTGGTGTGAAGGTAGATAGTGCAAGTAAAAAGCTAGACCTAGACATAAAAGAAAAAGCCATAAACGTAAAAACTCAAGATATAAATTTGCTAGTGCTTGACGATAACAAAACCAGCGAGCAAAGCACGCCGCTTGAGCTTTTAGCAAAAAATGGCGATATCATTTTAAGGGATCTAAACAAGACCTTGCCATTTGCTAGCTTTAGCGCCGAGAAAAAGGGCAAAAGCACCTCGCTAAATGGGCTAGCAAAACAAGGAAGAGTTGGCTATTTTAACGATGAAAAGAGTATAAATTTAGACGCAACCGACATAAGCGGAGAATTTATCAACGACCTTTTTGGCATCAAGAGTTTTGAGGGTGGTAAATTTCGCCTGAAACTACTTGGAGAAAACTCTAAGAATTTCAAGGCAGAGGTGAGATTTTTTGATACTTTTTTAAAGGATTATATCTTTTATCAAAGACTGCTTAGCTTTTTAAACTCGGTTCCATCGCTTCTTAGCTTTAAAACGCCTGACTTTAATGACAAGGGCTTTACCGTTAAAAATGGTAAAATTTTACTCACTAGAAATGGCGATATGATCGAGTTTTTAGCGATTGAAATGATAGGCACAAGTGCTGATATCGGCGGGCGTGGCACGATCGATCTAAAGAGTAAAAAGATAAATATCGACCTTGAGCTAAAGCTACTAAAAGACGCTAGCAGTATCATTGATAAAATTCCACTGGTAAATCAAATAATCCTTGGCAAGGACCGCTCGCTCTCAACCGTCATCGCCATACGTGGCACTACCGATAAGCCTGAATACTCGACACAGATCTTGCAAGACGCCTTGCTTTCGCCACTAAAGATAATAAGAAACGTGATTCAGGCTCCGTTTTTGATATTTGAGTAGTTTAAATCTACAACGCACGAAAATTATAGAAAAATTATTGGCTGCTTCTAAAGCCAAGAGTGGCACTCATTTTTGATTAACTATACTAACCTCGGTTCGTAAAGCGCATAATGCTTAAATTTTACTAGTCAAAAAACATCAAAAGCTAAAGATCAAGGCTTTGATAGCTATTTTTTGATACTACAACTATTAAAATATTTTGATAAAAAACATAAAATTTTACATATAAAAATATGTAAAATTTACTTCATCTCAAGGCGCATGAGATACATCTCCTCGCCGTCAGTTACCTTTAAATTTTGGCTTTTACACTTTGGACAAGTAAAGTCATTTTCGCTAAGTTCCCCACCAAATCCACATTCCAAGCACTCAATAACAATGCCTTGTAAATTTATCACAAGCTCGGCGTTTTCGCATATCGTATCAGCCTTATAAACATCAAAGGCGCTCTCTAGATAATGAGGCTCTACTCCGCTTAAACGGCCCACCTTTATCTCGATCTTGCTTATCTCTTTGGCATTTTCTTTGGCGGCATTTTTCTCGCAAAGGCTGACTAAATTTTGAACGATACTAAGCTCGTGCATTAGCAGATCCTTGGCAGTAGCTCGCCCTTTGGCGGCTCGAGAAATCTTCTTGATTTATAGGCGTTTTCGATGATGACACGCTCGTTTTTTGCTTCCATTACCTCGCCTATTATCATCGCATTTTTATCAAATTCTCTTAAAATTTCTAGTGCAGTCTCGGCCTCGCTCTCATCAACAGCCATCACAAAAGTGCCCTCATTTGCAAGCTCATAAGGCTCAAAACCAAATAGCTCACAAACGCCCATAACTTCGTCAGCTACCTTGATATTTTCTTCAAAAACCAAGATGTCAAATTTACTAAATTTAGCCCACTCATTTAGCACCGCACTTAGTCCACCCCTTGTCGCATCACGCATGCATTGCGGCTTTATGCCAGCACTAAATAGCCTTAAAGCAACCTCTTTTAGGCTCTTGCAGTCACTTTTTAGATCAAGTCCGAGCTCAAATTCTTCTCTTGCTGCAAGCACCACACCGCCGTGTCTGCCAACATCTCCAGAGATTAAAATTTTAGCCCCTGCTTTTAAATTTTTAAGCTCTACGCCCTCGCAAACTATCTCGCCGATACCTGCTGTGTTTATAAAAATTTTATCGCATTTGCCTTTTGGCACAACCTTTGTATCACCACAAACTACGCTTACGCCACTTTCTTTGCAAGTTTTTGCAAGCGAGCCAAGCACCTTTTCAAGCTCCTCTATACTAAGCCCCTCTTCGATGATGAGCGAGCAGCTTAGATATTTTGCGCTTGCTCCAACCATCGCTAGGTCGTTTATCGTGCCACAAGCTGCGATCTTGCCGATATCGCCGCCATTAAAAAAAATGGGAGTCACGACAAAGCTATCAGAGCTAAATGCGATCTTGCCGTTTAAATTTAATATCGCTGAGTCATTGCTTTGCCTTAAAATTTCATTATCAAAAATTTTAAATATCGTCTCGTTTATAAGCGAGTTCATCTCCTCGCCGCCGCCGCCGTGGCTTAGCATTATCTTTTTCATTAAATTCCTTAACCAACTCTTGCATATTTAAAATATGCCGCACAAGCGCCCTCGCTTGAGACCATGCACGATCCTATCGGATTTTGCGGGTTGCAAACCTTGCCAAAGACTTTACACTCTGTTGGCTTTGCTAGCCCTCTTAAAATTTGCCCACAAATGCATGCCTTGCTCTCGCCAGCGCTCTCTACGCTGCAGTCAAACTGCACTCTAGCGTCAAGATAGGCAAACTCGTCTTTTAGCTTCATACCGCTTTGTACTATCTCGCCAAGCCCTCTCCAGACAAAGTCGCACGGCTCAAAGTACTTAGCGATGAGCTCTTTTGCCTTGACGTTGCCCTCCTCTTTAACCGCCCTTGCGTACTCGTTGTAGACTTCATGTGTGCCTGCATTTTGCTGACGGACTAAATTTAGCACACTTGCCATGATGTCAAGTGGCTCAAAACCGCTAATGGCGATCGGTCTTTTAAACTCATCTGCTAGCTCTTTGTAAATTTTACTTCCAGTGATGACACTTACATGGCTTGGGCCTAAAAATGCATCTATCCTCACGTTTTCATCGCTCATTATGGCTCTAACTGGAGCTGGGACGGTTACGTGATTTATATGAAAGTATAAATTTTTAATGCCCTGCTGAAGCACTTTTTCAACCAAATTTGCGCTCATTGGCGTCGTTGTCTCAAAGCCAATGGCAAAAAATATGACCTTTTTTTCTGGATTTTGCTTAGCGATATTTAGCGCATCAAGTGGAGTGTAAAGTGCCCTTATGTCGTGCCCCTCGCCACGAAGCTTTTGCAAGCTTGTCTTTGAGCCTGGCACTCTTAGCATGTCAGCTAACGTACAAAAGATCACATTATCCATGCTAGCTAGCTTACAGGCCTCATCTATGCGGCTCTTTGGCATCACGCAGACCGGACAGCCTGGGCCGTGGATGAAATTTATATGCTCTCCAACTAAGCTTGGCAGTGCAAATTTCATAATGCTATGCGTGTGGCCGCCACAAATTTCCATGATATTTAGGGGCTTTGTGCTCTCTTTTTGGATGAGTTTTGAAAGGGCTAGGATTAAATTTTTATCGCGAAAATCATTTATAAGATCCATCAAATTTTCCCCGCATCCATATCATCAGCGATCTTTTGATAGACCTCTAAGCTTTCAAGCGCAAACTGCGTATCGATCTTTTGCATAGCGTATCCTACGTGGATTAGCACATATTCGCCAACTTTTACCTCTTCAGAGATGAGATCTAGGCTTACCTTTCTAGTAACGCCCAGAGTCTCAACGGTAGCAACGTTATTTTCATCTATTTCTATTACTTTTGAAGGGATCGAGAGGCACATTATCTTAGCTCTTTTTTAAATTCCAAATAACTTATCCATTTATCGATGCCCTCGCCTGTTTTGCTATCTATCACAAAGATATCGACCTTTGGATTTAGCTTTCTAGCGTCGTTTTTCACTCGCTCGATATCAAAGTCAAAGTGTGGCGCAAGCGATGCTTTTGTGATTAAAAGCACGTCAGCAGCCCTAAACATCACTGGATATTTGCTCACCTTGTCATCGCCCTCTGGTACTGAAAGAAGCACAGCGTTAAAGTGTGAGCCAACGTCGTAGCTTGCAGGGCAGACTAAATTTCCAACATTTTCTATAAAGACTAGATCAAGCTCGTTTAGTGGCAGGTGGTGAAGCCCCTCATGTACCATAAATGAGTCCAAGTGACAGGTCTGACCTGTGCTTATCTGATGAGCCTTCGCACCAGCTTTTACTATGCGGTCGGCATCTTGATTTGTCTCAAGATCGCCCTCAACAACGCCTATTTTAAACTTACCAGCCTTTATCGTAGCTTCTAAAAGCGTCGTCTTGCCAGCGCCTGGGCTACTCATTAAATTTACGCAAAGTATCTTTTTCTCATCAAGATGAGCTCTGTTGTGAGCGGCCTCTTTGTCGTTTTCAGAGAGAATTTTCTCTATCACGTCTATGGTTTTGCTCTCATTTAGCACAGGGTGTGCGTGAGCCTCGTGGCTATGCTCATGTGCGTCATGAGCGTGATCTGTATGTCCATCATGAGTGTGTGGGTGCGAGTGAGTGGTGCCATCAGCGTGAGTGTGAACGTGGGCGTGATTACCCATTGAACAACCGCAATCTTTACACATTTTTTCATCCTTTTTTATTAATTTATGGAGATTTTAACTCTTAAATTTAAAAATAAAATTAAAATTTAGGAGTTTTTGCAAATAGATCAAAATTAATTAATTTATTTAAATTTTTATTTAAATTTAAAAATATAAATAAAATTTGCATAAGAATTTTGACTAAATTTACTTTACTCTTTTTGCCTAATCTCATCCAACTTATCAAAATTTTCATCACCAAGTAGTTTTTTACTATTTTTTTGGGCATTCTTTTGGATTATTAGATCCTTTAGTCTAGCCTTGCCATTATCCATAACCATCAAAACAGCATATGCATTAACATCTTCTTCTCTCATTTCATTTTCAGTATTAGCCGCACTATCAGGTGACATATAAAACTGCTCTATGCCGTATTTTACGAGCGAGTAGCCATCATATCTACCAGCTAAAAACACTCCATTTTCTGGCTTGCTTGCACTAAATTTTGCAAAGCCGTAAGTGCCATTAACATCTGGTTTTAAAATAGCATAAACTCTAGCTCCATCTCTTACTCTCTCATCGTATTGGTCGATATAGCGGTCATCTTTATCATTTTCGTCAAAATTTCTTGAGTGAAAATTTGAAAATTCATAGTTTAAATCAACATAGTTTCCGCGAAAAAGATCTCTTGGATCATAAAGATTGACCCTTACTCTTACCTCTTGCCCAAAATAAAGCGGCATAAGCGCGTAGCCAAGCATAATGCCAATAAGCAAAATTTGAAAAACTATAGCTACTATTAAGAATTTTATCTTCATTTTTTACGTCCTTTTCTAGCGACAACTAGCACTATGAAAGCAAACACCATAAATAGCGCCGTAGCACCAATATAATCACCTATGAGTTGGAAATACCTCACGGCTGCAACCAAAAATATCATACAAAGACCGAGTTTTAACTCACCCTTTTTGATAAGAACCGCAGCTGTTATGATATTTGCGAGCGAGAAAAATATATTTGCGTAGCCAGGCCCGTAGCTAAAGACAAATGGCAACGACACAAGCAGTGCCCCAAGTAGCAAGCCACTCTTATTTTTTTCTTTAAAAAATAGTACAAAATAAGCAACACTAAATAGGATAAAGACAAAGCCAAAGTTGCTTTTAAAAAACGACTTCACAAACCAAAGCTCTTCATCTCCAACCTCAAATAAATTTCTTTCTTCAAATAAAAATAGACAAAATAACAACACAAAAACGCCAAAATTTTTACCAAATTCTTTCGTAAATACGCCAAGCCCTACTCTAAACTTATCTAGTAGAGGCGAAATGCTGATAAGTAAAAGTGCATAAGATAGCGATACGATCGCAACCATCGGAAGTCCAAACAAAAATCCATAATCAAATATCGCTCTAAGACCACTAATGTAGCCGCAAAATGAAATGATGTATATAAAAATATCTATAAAAAGCACAAAAGCAAGCCATTTTGAGTCGTCTTTGTAAAGCGTATATGCGCCAAGTGCTATAAAAATGATAAAGCCAAAACCAAAGTCGCCCTGATAAGTTATCATAAAAAACCAAACTGTCGCAAAGATAAGACTTTGGGCTACCAACACACCTTTTTTACTAGCAAAAGAAACCGCAAACGCCCCGATACTCCAAAGCAAAATACCACCGCTTGGCTCATCGCTAATGTTATAAATTTGAGCAATAAGAGCGATCGCCGCACCAAAGCAGAAATTTCCAAGAAAAAACATCGCCGTTGATAGATTTTCTTTTCCCTTTGCGAGATAGTAAATTCCACCAAAATTTATAAGCCCAAGCACAAACAACACAAGTGTTAAACGTCCTAGTCTTGGTATCTCTTCCCAGTTTGCGCCAACGAGCGTAAAAAAGGCTAGCGCAAAAAAGAGATATGCTACGAGTTTTAAGACAAAACTCATCTTGTCACTATGAGCGTCAGGGTCGATGTCATATAAATTTGCTATTTTTGTAGCGGTCTCTTTATCGACTATTCCGTCACTTTGCCACCGATCCAGCTCTTTTGTTAGAAAAATTCTATTTAAAAAGTTCATTATTCACACTCTCTTTTATAAGATATACAAAACACCAAATTTCCAGCCAGTACCTTAAATACCGTATTTATGTCCATTGACACTGCCTTAGTCTTTCAATAAAAAATATAATTGTGATTTAAAATATAAAAAAATACAGAAGCTAAAATGCCACCGATAATAAAAATTTTTAGCAAGGTAGCTTGGGCCAGATTCCTAAGCTTTGCTTTAAAAATTTCTCGCTTAAGTCTAAACCCAAGTAAAAAGAAAAAAACGGCCATCAAACTATCATTTACCAAAAGGATAAGGGGCTTTTGTATCGGCGATTTGCCAAAATTTAGCCTTGTATCGATTTGTAAAAATGAGTTATAAAAACTGCTTAAAAAAACATTTTCAAAGATAAATGCCACTAAAGCAGCAACGATAAGAAAAATACCGCTGCTAGCTTCACCTATAAAAAAACCCCTAAAATTCCTAAAACACATAAAGACCCTTAAAAAAAACTAAAACCTAGGAATAGCTGCCCTTGTGAGTTTAGAAAATTTTACACCCTTTAAGCCGGCGATCCTTTCAGCAAAGCGTTCAATTTTGCCAGCCTCGCCTCTTATTGAAATCGTTTCTAAGCAGTTATGATGATCGACATGAACATGGTTTGTGCAGATGATTTTCACATCAGAGCTATGCTCTATATCCATCTTTTTATTCACCAAATCGTTGTGATGATGCATATAAATGAGCGTCAAAACCCCGATCAACTCCTCACTAGCGTCCTTCCAGCTATCACTTACGATCTTTTCGCGTATCAAATCCCTCGTAAATTCGCTCCTAGAAGCGTAGCCTTGTTCGCTAACCTTTTTATCTAGTTCGTCAAGTAACTGACTAGGTAAAGAAACACTAAAACGTATAACACTATCCATTTTCTGCTCCTTTCTTGTTTGATTACCGTTTATAATCATTATACATCACTTATTAGAAAATGTGGATAAATAATAATAAATTTGCCCTAAATTTACGTTAGAATCGTTGCTACAGAATTTTTTATTGATATAAAATTTCAAATTTGCTTTAGTAAATTTTTTGTAAATAAGTTCGAGTAAAGTCTTATTTTGAAAAACTCCGCCGCTTAGCAAAATTTCAATTTTTTCTTTTTTTGAAATTTCAAAAATAATATCAGCCAAGCCGTTTATAAATGCCGTTGCAGCCACTCTTGGCTCATCTTTTAAAGCACTTTTAAAAGCTTCTTTAAAGCTGATCACTTCATTATCTAGAATAAATTTATAACACGCATCTAAATTTTTATCATAAAGCGCTTCAAGCCTCATACCACTCTCGCCCTCAAAACTCGAGTGAAAAAGCCCACAAATAATCGCTCCAAATGCGTCAAATATCCTACCAACTGAGCTAGTCTTTACTAAGTTTAATCCTTTTTGCTCCATTTTTTTAAAATTTGCAAGCATTTTTTCATCAAAATTTACTAAAAATTTACTAGCTTCGTCCTCAAGAGAGTATTTTAAAATAATAGAATATGCGATTAGATAAATATTTTTGATGCTGTTTTCGCCTCCAAATAGGCTAAATTCATCAAAATGATAAATTCGCTCGTAACTCTTTTTATCTAGCCTAAAGACCTCGCCACCCCAAATTTTGCCATCCTCCCCGTATCCAGTGCCATCAAAGCAAAAGCCAAGGTACTTTTTATCTGCTAGATCATTTTCAAAGATCACACTTAGCAAATGCGCGTAGTGGTGCTGCAAATGAATGAGCTCAAAGCCCTGATCCTTTGCCCATTTTGTATTTAAAAAATTTGGATGCAGATCGGCTACAACTTTATCGATTTTTAGGTTGTAGGTCTTTTCAAAAAGGGTAAAAATATCTTTAAATCTATCAAAAGTCGCTACGTTTTTTAGATCGCCAATATATGGGCTAATCATCAAAAGCCCGTCTTTGTAGATACAAAATGAACTTTTTAGCTCCGCTCCAAGGGCTAAAAATGTCCCTTTTTGCTTGAAATTTGTATGGATGAAATTTGGATTTAAGCCACGGCTCGTCCTTGTAAAAATCGTCTCATCACCAACGCAAAATGCGATACTATCGTCACTTGGCGAGTAAATTTCTCGGTCGTGATCAAGATAAAAATCTATGACGTCACCTAGCTTTTCTCTTAGCTCGCTCTCATCTTTTATCACAACTTCGCCTGAGATGTTTGCGCTAGTTGCGATGATGTCGTGTTCAAGATAGTCAAATAGCAAAAGATGTATGCCACTAAATGCGAGCATGACGCCAAGCTTATTTAAATTTGGTGCGACACTTTTTGCGATATTTGAGCCATTTTTTGCTTCAAGCAGGACGATTGGCTTTAAATTTGAGCTAAGAAGCTTCGCCTCCGCCTCTGAAATTTGCGCTATCTCTCTAGCATTCTCTAAATTTTTACTCATCAGAGCAAAGGGCTTGCTTGGGCGGTGTTTTCTAGCTCTTAGCTCGCAAACTGCGGCTTCATTTGTCGCGTCACAAACCAAATGAAAGCCACCAAGTCCCTTAATGGCTAAAATTTTGCCTTCGTTTATGAGCCTAGCTGCCTCTTTAGCCGCTTCGTTCCCACTAGCCAAGACTTTGCCAAATTTATCTTTTAGATAGAGTTTTGGTCCGCAATTTGGGCAAGAGATCGGCTCTGCGTGGTAGCGGCGATTAAGCGGGTCTTTATACTCGCTCTCACAAAATTTACACATTTTAAACTCGTTCATCGTCGTATTTGCCCTGTCATAAGGCAATGCTTTGATGATGGAAAATCTAGGCCCGCAGTTGGTGCAGTTTATAAATGGGTATTTGTAGCGTGGATTTGTGGGGTCATAAAACTCACGCAAGCAGTCATCACAAAGTGCGTAATCAGGCAAGATAGGAGCTTGCTTGGCAGCTCTCTTTGAAGCGATGATCTCAAGCTTTTCATAAATTTTATCTATCTTAATCTTCTTAAGCTCATCGATCCTAGCAAGTGCTGGTAGCTTCTCATAAAGCTCTTTTTCAAAAGCCAAAAAGCTAGCCTCTTCGCCGCTAAAATTTAGCTTCACACCCTCATCATCGTTGTAAATTTCGCCAACTAGCTTAAATTTGTCCGCCAAAGTATAGACAAAAGGTCTAAAACCAACGCCTTGAACTAAGCCTTTGATCTCGTATCTAAAGCTTGATCTCAATGCCAAATCCGGGGTCAAAATTTGTTTTTATATTTGGGTTTAGGTGCTTTTTTATCAAGTTGCTAACTACCTTATTATAAAATAAATCCCCGCTTAAAGTAACATTTTTGATATTAAATTTATCTCGTTTTTCATAGCTAAAATCGCTCAAAAAGTGCGCCAAAGACTCGGTGCAACCAAAGCTGATGTTCTTCTCTCCAGCGCCAGCAAGGACAAACGAAATGATACTTTTTACAAACTTAACCCCGTCTAAACCAAAGTCATCTTTCATCTTGTAATCGATCCTAACGCCCTTTTGACCGCTAAAATCACTTGCCATAAGGAGCAAATTCTCCCCTGCTTTTTTAAAGTCATCACTTAAGCCAAGTATGCGCCCAGCTATGCAAAACAGCGAGAAAAAGCTAGCATTTGAGCTAAATTTACCACTTGGTAAAGTATGCTCTTTGCTGAAATTTTCAAGTAGCCTTTCGCCGCCCTCCTCGGCTCTTATGAGCTCATAAATTTCTTCAAAGCTACTAAATTTTGGCAAAAATAGAAGCTGTGTTTTGCTTGATTTTGAAAGTAGGCAAATTTCGTCATCACTAAATTTGCTAAATTTTAGCCCCAAAGCTATATCGCTAAAATTACTAAGCTCAAATTCCTCGTTTTTTGTATAGAAAAATGGGCTTAAAACTGCGCTACTTTCAAGCAAAGTAAGCCTTGAAAGAGCGTTTTTTTGCTCCTTTACTTTAACGCTTAAAAAGCTAAAATTTTCTTTATTTAGCTGCTCGCAAATGGCGTAAAGAAAAAGGTCATTTGGTGCCATCACGTCAAAAAATAGCGGCGCATCCTCGTGATTTTGTCTATAAATGGCTGTCGTCTTTAGTGCTAAAAGTGGCTTTTCAAAGCTAGCTAGAAATGTCAAAACTCTATCATCGGCGATAAAAATTTTTGGTAGCTGCTTTAAATTTACAGGCATCAAGAAATTTGCGTCAAAATTTACACCAAGAGAAATTTCATATAAATTTTTATCTTGCTCTATGCAAACGCTCTTGCCGTTTTTTAATAAATTTAGGCAAGCTTTTAGCTTTTCATTAAAATTACCAAGCGTTATCTCACCCTCAAATTTACTCTCACACAGCACACCACTTTCATTTAAGATAGCCTTTTCGCTAGCCAAAAATGTGCTCGCTTGAGTCGGAGTTAGTCCACCAAATTTTATCTCATTTATCTTACTATCTTCATCAAGCTCACTTGCAGCCAAGACCTCACTGTGCTTTATAAAAAGACTAAATGGCAAGAGCGCGCTTGCTTTATTTGCTACGCTCTCAAGCTCACTGGCATTACCACTTACCTTTAGACAAATTTCATCTTCTTTGCACTTTAGGCTATGAGCTAGATCGCCAGCAAGCAAGCGTAAAAATGGCACTAGAAACGAAGCGTCCTTGTGGCAAGTAAATTTAAAAGCAAGTATCATTTTAAACCTTTTTTAGCGTATTCATCAACGATATCATTTAGGGTAAAATTTGCCACCTTTTCACACTCAAAATCAAGCTCTTTTAAGTGATCAAGCAGCGTTTTTTCTAAAATATTAGAAGCGTTTATAACCTCATCTGAGAGGCTAAAATTTGATGATTCTATGCGGCTAGGCACGATGCCTAAAATTTTAGTCATAGGTCTATCGCCTGCA
Source organism: Campylobacter concisus (assembly GCF_902460625.1). Classification (GTDB taxonomy): domain Bacteria; phylum Campylobacterota; class Campylobacteria; order Campylobacterales; family Campylobacteraceae; genus Campylobacter_A; species Campylobacter_A concisus_AD. The sequence continues at coordinate 51,406 of NZ_CABPUT010000011.1, read as the reverse complement.
AGCTCCATTAGATGAAGGGTCTGAAGCATCTCGATCTCGTGAGCCGAGCCGTCCCAGCTGATAAAATTTGGTACATTTAGAAAGTCAAAGAAATAAACATCGCCCACGCTTGCACCATTTGCGCTAATACAATCAACGACGATAAGATAGTCAAATTCGCTTATAATGTGAGTTAGAGCGAGGGCTAAAGTGCCCCCGTCCATTAGAGTAAGCTCATTTTTAGAACTTGTAAATTTATAGTTTTTAGCCATCAAATTTACAAAATGAACACCTATGCCCTCATCGGCAAACATCACGTTGCCGATACCAAGAACCAGCACTCTCATCAGTGTTCTTTTACAAATTTATAGCCACTAACGATAGCGTCCATCGCTCCATTTTTGCCTTTAACGGCGTTAAATACCGCCATATAAACATGAATCGGCACAAAAATCATAATGACCCACATACAAATTCTATGTATCGTTCTGACATTTGCTAATCCACCCATAAGCTCTTCAAAAAATCTTGCTGGCTCATAAAGCGCTCCGCCAAGTCCTTCATGATAAACATGAACATAAAGCACAAGACCACTTAGGCAAATAAGAGTCAAAATAAGATAAAAGAAAAAGTATGAGGCAAACTGTAAAGGATTATAAACGCCCCTTAAATGCGGGTGTGGCCCCATAAAAAGATAGTATTTGATCTGTGCGATCCAAATTTTTGGATTTAGAAAATCAACCACACTCATCCACTCTTTTTTGCTGTGTTTATCAAAGACAAATAGATAAAATTTAAAGATAAACGCCGCTATCAGCACAAAGCCAGCGATCTGGTGAGCCATACGCCACTTTGCTTGCATAAAATTTGTAGGCTCGCTCGTGATCTCTGGACTCACAAAAACGTATGAGATATAGTAGCCGCTCACAACTAAAAGTGTGATCGCTGCAAATCTAATCCAGTGTGTCAGCCTAACGCCGATGGAGAATTCGTATTCGCTGATCCTGTCAGCATTTTTATGTGACATATTCTCTCCTTACAAATTTGGATTTATCTTATAAGTACTCAAATCATTTCCCTTTGTATCCATAACATGCACAGCACACGCGATGCAAGGATCGTAAGAGTGAATTTTTCGTATTATCTCAAGTGGTTTTGAAAGATCAGCGATCTTTAAACCAACTAAGCACGCTTCGTAGCTTCCCATTTGGTTTTGCGCATCTTTTGGAGAGGCGTTCCATGTGCTTGGCACGACTGCTTGCCAGTTTGTGATAACACCATCTTTTATGCGACACCAGTGGCTAAGCGCACCTCTTGGAGCATTGCCTTGGAAATTTCCTTTGTACTCTTTTTTGTTATCGATTACATATTTTGCGCAAGTCTCTTGATCTGATTTTAAATTTTCTACCAAGGCATTAAATGCATCCATTGTATGCTCTGCGACTACTTTTGCCTCAAGCATACGAGTAGCGGTTCTGCCTAGAGTTGAAAAGACTGCGTTTAGTGGCAAGCCACTCTTTGCTAAAAACTCATCAACTACCTTTTTAACTCTTTCATTGCCTCTAGCGTAGTTTATAACGATACTTGCTATTGGACCCACTTGCATAGGCAAGCCATCATATCTTGGTGCTTTGATCCAGCTATATTTACCTTTTGTATCAAAAAGCTTACTATGAGCTAGTTTGCCCTCGGCATCTATGCTCTCGCCGTCAATAAGACCTGTGTAGTTTGCCTCAGTCTCGCCGTCATATGGGTGAAGCGCTTTGTCGTTTTTATACCAAGACCTAGTAGCTTCTTCAGTGATTTTATTTTCATCAATATCATAAACCTTGTTAAGATCGCCATTTAAGATATAGCCACCTTTAAATAGATGATCATTTTTGCCGATCAAAAACTCATCGTAGCAGAGTAAATTTGCCACACCAACGTCGTTTAGAACGCTTGGCTCATTACCATAAGCTTTAGCCGCCATCAAGATATCTGGATAGTAAGCTCTATCAACAAATTCTTTGATCTCGGCAAATTTACTCATATATTCGCCCATTCTAGCTGGATCCATAAGGTCCATCACGCAAGTCACACCGCCAACTGTTAGGCTTTGTGGATGTGGGTTTTTAGCACCAAAGATCGCCATCATCTGAGCTGCTGTTCTTTGGATTCTTAAGCACTCTAAGTAGTGAGAGAGGACGATTAAATTTTGCTCTGGCGTAAATTTATATGTGCTATGTCCCCAGTATGCGTTGGCAAATGGTCCAAGATTGCCCTTTTTAACAAAGGCTTCAACTCTCTCTTTTACCTCTTTTAGCTTGTCAGCTCCCGTGGCAAACGGAAGATCAGTATATTTAAACGCCTCTTCGCTAGCTTTATGCACATCTGCACTTAGTGCGGAGACCACGTCCGCCCAGTCAAGGCCGTGAAGCTGATAAAAATGCACGATGTGATCGTGAAGATATAAAGCTGCATTCATAAGCGTTCTAGTTAGCTCTGCATTTAGTGGAGGCTTGATGCCAAGGGCATTTTCAACTGCGATAATGCCTGCTCGGTAGTGTGAGTATGTGCAAACACCACAAATTCTTTGCATGAAAAAGCCAGCATCTCTTGGGTCTCTGCCTTTTACGATCTGCTCTAAGCCACGCCAAAGAGTTGAGCCAGAGTAAGCCTCTTTTACGATATTATTTTCATCTACGACAACTTCTATTCTTAAGTGTCCCTCGATACGTGTTATAGGGTCTATTACTATTCTTTTTTCACTCATTTTTTCGCCTTATTCTTTATCTTTACTCATAGAAGCTATAACAGCGTGAGCTGCTATGCCAATGCCTGTAAGAGCTAAAATTCCAATGCCAACTTTATCGCTGACATTATCAGCTCCAAGACCTAAAACAGTATCAAAGAGTCTATCTGCCATAGGCTCTTCAAATGGTCCCATCGTATCCCAAAAGTCTGGCTCTGAGCAGCCTATACAGCCGTGACCTGCTTGAACTGGCCACGATGTGTGCTGGTTAAATCTCTCGCGTGAGCAGTTATTAAATGTATATGGACCTTTGCAACCTACTTTGTATAAGCAGTAGCCATTTTTTGCACCTTCATCGCCAAAGTTTTGGACAAACTCGCCAGCGTCAAAGTGACCACGTCTTTCGCAAAGATCGTGAATTCTTAAACCATAAGCCCATTTTGGTCTATTATAAACATCAAGCGCTGGAAGTGTGCCAAAAAGCAAGAAGTGAAGCACGTTGCCAACGATATTTTTCTCACTTGGTGGACAGCCCGCAACATTAATAACTGGCCTATCAGTTACCTTTGAAAGTCCCACTGAATTTGATGGGTTTGGCCTTGCAGCTTGAATGCCACCAAAGCTAGAACAGGTACCGATCGCAAAGATAGCAGCTGCGTCTTTTGAAGCATTTACAGCATGAGTTTTACCTGTTGTGCCATGAGGTCCAACTGTTAGAAAATTTTCAGTCGCACCAGTTGGGATACCTCCCTCAACTAGCAGGATGTATCTACCTTTGTATTTTTCAATAGCACTCTCTAAATTTTCTTCAGCCTGCCAACCAGAAGCTGCCATGATAGTTTCGTGGTATTCAAGGCTTATGTAGTCAAATATAAGACTATCTATGCTTGGAGCATCGGTTCTTAGTAAGCTCTCGCTACAGCCTGTGCATTCTGCCATATGAAGCCATATCACAGGAAGCCTATCGCTAAGCTCAGCAGCACGAGCAACCATCGGTGTCATCGCACTTGGTAGAGCCATAAAAGCTGTCATCGCACCAGCCCACTTCATAAAATCACGCCTCGTAAAGCCTTTATCTTTTAAAAGCTGCGCAATACTCGAGTCGCTTTTCATCTTAGGCAACGCACTAAGCTCACTTAAGCGTCTATCTATCTTTTGACGCAAGTCATTATTCATATAAGCTCCTTTGCTTGAAAATTTTACTTTTGTTAATAATATCTTTGTTTAAAGAAGTAAAAAATTATTTTATAAAATTAATATTTATAATTAAATAAATTTTAACTAAAAAATTTAAAATCCATTTTTT
>NZ_CABPUT010000011.1:20322-45777 GCF_902460625.1 Campylobacter concisus | reverse complement strand
GATTAGTAAAAAATAGGTTTCATAACTTTTAAATATAAAAAGAGAAATTCTCACCTAGTATTGTTTTTATAAATTATTAGTATAAATTTAAAAAAAAAAGGGGGGGGCGAATGCCCCTAATTATTATTTTAAAGTTTGGATGTATTCAGCTACTGCTTTTGCATCTTCGTCGCTCATTGGAGTAGCGATTGGTTTCATCATAGCGCCAAGACCAAATTTATTTGCTCCTGTTTTATAACCCTTTAGCGCCTCTTCGATAGCTGCTGCATCAAGAGATGTTAAAGCTGGAACTTTATTATTAAACATTTTTTCAGCTTTTGCACCATGACAGGCGATACATTTTTTGTAGATAGCAGCACCATCTGCAGCAAAGGCAGCAGTTGAAAGTAGAGCCGCAACGCTAGAAACAATTAGTAATTTTTTCATTTTTCATCCTTTGTAAAAAAGTTTGTGCATTATAGTACAAAAAGGTAAATTCGCAAGAAGCTAGTTAAAATATTTTGGCTATAATCACCAAATGAATAAAAATGAGCCTATTAAAGCACTTTTTCTGGATCGAGATGGCGTAATAAACGAAGATGCTGGATATGTTTACGAGATCAAAGACTTTAAATTTATCGATGGCATTTTTGATGCGTTAAGGGAATTTGCTGGGGCTGGCTACAAACTCTTTGTCGTGACAAATCAATCAGGCATCGGCAGGGGCTACTACACACAGGAGCAGTTTGATACTCTAAATAAATTTATGCTTGAAATTTTCAAAAAAGAGCAAATTTTCATCACCAAAGTCTACTTTTGCCCACACGCTCCAGAAACAGATTGTGCTTGTAGAAAACCAAATCCAAAAATGATACTTGATGCAAAGGATGAGTTTGGCATAGATATTAAAAACTCGCTCATGATAGGCGATAAGCCAAGCGATGTCGAGGCTGGCAAAAGAGCGGGCGTTGGTAGAAATTTCTTGCTTGATGGCATAAATTTTAAAGATGTAAGAGATGTTTTAAATAAGCTAAAAAAGGAAAAATCACTATGAATTTAAACGGAAAAAAGATAGTTATAACTGGCGGTGCTGGCTTTATCGGCTCAGCTTTGGCGCACTATTTTGATGAAAATTTTAAAGATGCTCACGTGCTTGTCGTGGATAAATTTAGAAACGACGAGACATTTAGCAACGGCAACCTAAAAAGCTTTGGTCATTTTAAAAATTTACTAGGCTTTAAGGGTGAAATTTACGCCGGCGACATCAATGATAAGAGCACACTTGAGAAGATAAAGAGCTTTGCTCCAGATGTCATCTACCACGAAGCAGCGATCTCAGATACGACCGTAAAAGAGCAAGACGAGCTAATAAAAACAAATGTAAATGCCTTTGTAAATTTGCTCGATATCTGCGAGAGTTTGGCCGCAAAGATGATCTACGCTAGCTCTGGGGCAACTTATGGCAACGCAAAGAGCCCACAAACCGTTGGCGAGTGCGAAGCGCCAAATAACGTTTATGGCTTTAGCAAACTAAGCATGGATAATATCAATAAAATTTACGCAAAGCGTGGCGTGAGTGTGGTTGGACTAAGATATTTTAACGTCTTTGGTAAGGGCGAGTTTTTTAAAAACAAAACTGCCTCGATGGTGCTTCAGTTTGGCTTGCAAATTTTAGCTGACAAGACCCCAAGACTTTTTGAAGGTAGCGACCAGATCAAAAGAGATTTCGTCTATATAAAAGATATCATTGACGCAAACATAAAAGCGCTTGATGCGCCAAGTGGCGTCTATAATGCAGCTACTGGCAAGGCTAGAAGCTTTCAAGATATCGCTGACATCTTGCAGCGAGAGATCGGCGTAAACTTAGGCAACGAATATATCAAAAACCCATTTATCGGCTCATATCAGTTTCACACCGAGGCCGACGTTGCCCCAGCTCGCGAAGCATTTGGCTTTAGCGCGACTTGGAGCTTGGAAGAGGCGATAAAAGACTACTTACCAGAGATAAAGAGAATTTATAAGGAAGAGCTAAATGGCTAAGAGAGTTAAAATTTTAGTTGTCGGCGATCTCATGTTAGATCACTATATCTGGGGTAGCTGCGACCGTATCTCGCCAGAAGCGCCAGTGCAGGTTGTAAAGATAAATAACGAAACCTACACGCTTGGTGGCGCTGGCAACGTGGTGAGAAATTTGCTCTCACTTGGCGCAAACGTGAGCGTGGCTAGCGTTTTGGGAGATGATGAGGCTGGCAAAAAGATAAAAGAGAGGCTTGCTGAGCTAAACGTAAAAGATGAGTTCATACTCACCGAAAAAGGGCGTGAAAGCTCAATAAAAAGCCGTATCATGGCATCGCACCAGCAAGTTGTCAGGATCGATAAAGAGAGCGTTGTCAAGATAAATTTAGAAGATGAGCTCATCTTAAAAGTAAAAGAAAATCTTGCAAATTTTAAAGCCGTCTTGTTAAGCGACTACGGCAAGGGCGTGCTTAGCGAAAAGGTCTGCCAAGAGATCATAAACGAGTGCACAAGACTAAATATCCCAGTGCTTATCGATCCAAAAGGCAGTGACTACTCAAAATACAAAAACGCGACCCTTCTAACGCCAAATAAAAAAGAGGCGAGCGAGGCTACAAATTTAAAGATAAAAGACAAGGCCGAGCTTGAAAAGGCGATAAAACAGCTAAAAGACGAGCTAAATTTGACCTATTCGATCATCACAATCTCAGAAGAGGGTATCGCGCTATATGATGACAAATTGCACATCTTTGCCGCTAAGGCAAAAGAGGTCTTTGATGTCACTGGCGCTGGAGATACGGTGCTTGCCACACTTGGCTACATGCTAGCAACTGGGGCTGACATAAAAGAGGCGATAAAGATAGCAAACCTCGCAGCAGCCGTCGTAGTGGCAAAGATAGGTAGTGCAACGGCTAGCTTTAGCGAGATCGAGCAGCTGCTAAATAGCTCATTTGGGGCAAATTTCGAGCATAAGCTTAAAACTGTTGAAGAGTTAGAAGAAATTTTGAGTCAAAAGGATAAGAAAAAGGTTGTTTTCACAAATGGCTGCTTTGATATCTTGCACGCTGGGCACGTAAAATACCTAGCGCGCGCAAGGGAGCTTGGCGATCTTTTGGTTGTCGGGCTAAACTCAGACGCTTCAGTTAAGAGGCTAAAAGGCGAGGCTAGACCTATAAACTCGCAAGATGATAGAGCCTGCGTGCTAAGTGGGCTTGGGTTTGTCGATTATGTCGTGATATTTGATGAGGATACGCCATTAAATTTAATAACAAAGATAAAGCCTGACGTGCTTGTAAAAGGGGCTGACTACAAGGGCAAAGAGGTCGTTGGCAGCGAGATCGTAAAAGAGGTCAGGCTGATTGACTTTGTCGAGGGCAAAAGCACAACAGGGATAATAAAAAGGATAAAAGATGCTAAAAACGATGATAAAAAATGAGCTTGAGGCTCACCAAAAGACCTTTAGCGAGCATGTAAATTTGCTAGGTAACTTGGAGCGTGCTTGCCAGATGGTGGCTGATACACTAAAAAATGGCAAAAAGGTGCTGATATGTGGCAACGGTGGCTCTGCAGCGGACGCTCAGCACTTTGCAGCCGAGCTAACTGGCAGATATAAAAGCGAGCGCCAGCCACTACCTGGCATCGCGCTAACCACTGATACTTCGGCACTTACGGCCATTGGCAACGACTACGGCTTTGACTATGTCTTTTCACGTCAGTTTGAGGCTTTAGCGCAGTCTGGCGACTTACTCGTGGCGATCTCAACAAGTGGCAACAGCAAAAATGTACTTGAAGCTATAAAAAGTGCCAAGAAAATGGGCACATCGGTACTTGGGCTTAGCGGCAAAGGCGGTGGTGCTATGAATGAGGGCTGCGATCTAAATTTAGTCGTTAGCTCAAGCGATACCGCAAGGATACAAGAGTCGCACATATTTTTTATTCACACGATCTGCCAGGCCGTAGATGAGGCTTTTAGGAGCTAAGATGCAAGAAGCGATGGATAAATTTTTAAATGATCCTTGCCAGAAAAATGAGATAAATTTGATAGCAGCTTTGAAAAAGGCTAGTTTTTTTGCTCCGGTGCTTTTAAACCAAGCGCTAGCAAAGCCTGATGGTGGTGTGGTTTATGAAGAAGAGGGCTCAAATATCAAATTTATCCTGCTTGAAGATGAGGGCGAGAAGCTTAGTTATTTTCCAGCATTTACTAGCAAAGATGCAATGAAGCTTTGGCGAAACGATAGTGAGCAAGAGAGCATTGAGATAGGGCTAAAAGAGTATCTTGCGATGCTAAAAGAGAGTAGTTACGCAGGTGTTGTTGTAGATGCTTTTAGCTATGATTTTATTCTTAAAAAAGAGCAGATAGTAAAAATTTTAGACTAAAATTTTTATCACTCTATTGCCAAAGTCGCTGATTTGTTATTTAGCAAGTTTTTATTAATTTTAAGCTAAAATCAGCCAAGCTAAATTTAAGGAAAAAAATGAAAGACAATCTACTTGAATTAACCCAAGATATCGCATCTGTTGATATCGAAGAGTCTATAAAAACTAGCTATCTCGACTACTCCATGAGCGTTATTGTCGGACGTGCTTTGCCTGACGCTAGAGACGGACTAAAGCCAGTTCACAGAAGAATTTTATACGCTATGGACAATCTTGGCGTTGGTAGCAGAAGTGCCTATATGAAGTCAGCTCGTATCGTTGGTGAAGTCATCGGTAAGTACCACCCACACGGCGACACAGCAGTTTATGACGCTCTTGTTCGTATGGCTCAGAAATTTTCTATGCGTTATCCAGTTGTTGACGGGCAAGGAAACTTTGGTTCGATTGACGGTGACAGCGCAGCTGCGATGCGTTATACTGAAGCTAGAATGACAATGCTTACTGAAGAGCTTTTAAAAGATATAGACAAAGACACGGTTGATTTTGTACCAAACTACGACGATAGAGAGATTGAGCCAGATGTACTTCCAAGCCGTGTGCCAAATTTATTATTAAACGGCTCAAGCGGTATCGCTGTTGGTATGGCGACAAACATCCCACCACATAGTCTTGATGAGCTAATAGACGGTCTTTTGCTTCTTCTTGAAAATAAAGAAGCGACACTTGAAGAGGTAATGGAATTTATAAAAGGTCCAGACTTCCCAACTGGTGGTATTATCTTTGGTAAAAAGGGTATCATAGAGGCCTACCGAACAGGTCGTGGCAGGGTCAAACTAAGAGCCAAAACCCACATAGAAAAAAAGCCAAACAAAGATGTGATCGTCATCGACGAGCTACCATATCAAACAAACAAAGCAAGACTTATCGAGCAGATCGCTGAGCTTGTAAAAGATAAGCAGATAGATGGCATCAGCGAGGTTAGAGATGAGTCTGACAAGGACGGCATCCGCGTAGTCATCGAGCTAAAACGCGACGCTATGAGCGACATCGTGCTAAATAATCTCTTTAAATCAACCACGATGGAGAGCACTTTTGGCGTTATTATGCTTGCTATTAATAACAAAGAGCCAAAGGTTTTTAACCTTATCGAGCTACTTAAGCTATTTTTAAATCACAGAAAAACAGTCATCATTAGAAGAACGATATTTGAGCTTGAAAAAGCGCGCGCAAGAGCCCACATCTTAGAGGGTCTAAAGATCGCACTTGATAACATAGATGAGGTGATAGAGCTTATTAGAAATAGTGCCGATACGGCGGTTGCTAGAGAAGGCTTGATGAGTAAATTTAATCTCTCAGAGCTTCAAGCAAACGCTATCCTTGATATGCGTCTAAGCAAGCTTACAGGCCTAGAGAGAGAAAAACTAGAGGCCGAACTAGCCGAGCTTATGGCTGAGATCGCAAGACTTGATGAAATTTTAAAGAGTGAGACATTGCTTGAAAATTTGATCAAAGAAGAGCTTCTTGAGATCAAAAATAAATTTAAAGTACCAAGAGTTACTGAGATCGTTGATGACTACGATGATATCGACATAGAAGATCTCATACCAAATGAAAATATGGTCGTAACCATAACTCATCGCGGCTACATCAAGCGTGTGCCAAGCAAGCAGTATGAGAAGCAAAAACGCGGTGGCAAGGGCAAAGTAGCGGTCACTACATACGATGATGACTTTATAGAGAGCTTCTTTACTTCAAATACCCACGATACGCTTATGTTTGTGACTGACCGCGGACAGCTCTACTGGCTAAAAGTCTATAAGATCCCAGAGGGAAGCCGCACAGCAAAGGGTAAAGCAGTTGTAAATTTGATCCAGTTGCAGCCTGATGAGAAGATCAAAGCGATCATCCCAACGACTGACTTTGACGAGAGCAAATCGTTAGCGTTCTTTACTAAAAACGGCATCGTAAAACGCACAAATTTAAGCGAATTTAAAAACATCCGCTCAGTTGGTGTAAGAGCGATAAGTCTTGATGAGAACGACGAGCTAGTAACTGCACTCATCGCTCAAACATACGATGATATGCCAGTCACTGACCCAGAAAATGAGCTAAGCGTTGAGACTGAAGTGCTAGAAGTAGAAGAGCTTCAAAATGAGATCGACGAAGATAGTGCAAATGCTGAAGAGGACGCAAACTCAAGCGATGAGACAATGCTATTTGTCGTTACTAAAAAGGGCATGTGCCTTAAATTTAAGATCAGCAAGGTTCGCCAAATGGGAAGAACTGCACGCGGCGTAACTGGTATCAAATTTAAAGAGCCAGGCGATGAAGTCGTAGGTGCTGCAGTCATCGAAAGCAATGACCAAGAAATTTTAAGCATATCTCAAAAAGGTATCGGTAAGCGCACAACCGCTGATGAGTACCGCTTGACAAATCGCGGTGGCAAAGGTGTCATTTGCATGAAGCTAACAAGCAGAACAGGTGATCTAGTGGGCGTTGTGATGGTTGATGAAGAGCAAGATCTAATGGCTCTAACATCAAGCGGCAAGATGATAAGAGTTGATATGCAAAGCATCCGCAAAGCAGGACGTAATACAAGCGGCGTGATCGTAGTAAATGTCGATGGCGATGATGTTGTAAGTATCGCAAGATGCCCTAAGGCAGATGATGGAGAGGATGAGGACGAAGCACCAAACGAAGATATGGGGCTTTTGGAATAAATTTTGCTATTAAATTTTAAATAAAAGCATAAAAAAGGTTGTTTATGAAGGTTAAAATTTTATCTTTTGCTTTGATGGTTGCTATTTTTGGCGGTTGCTCATTTAATGGCTTTGTGGGCGAGCCAACTAGCACATCAAACCACAATGTAGTCATCCAAAAGGTCGATAAAGACGATCTTAGAGAGGTGATGAAAAAAGAGAAGATGATATATGATAGTGCTCCAAAAGAGACCACTTTTAGAGCCACAGGCGAGGGCATAGCTCCGCTAAATTCGCTCTCTTATGCTCAGTCGGTCACTCTTGCAAAAAGAGCGGCGATGGCTGATGCTTATTCGCAGCTTGCTGGTAAGCTTTATGGCGTAAAGATCAATGCTGAAGACACCGTAAGAGACGCGATGCTAAACGACTCATCTATCACTTCAAAGGTTCAAGGTCTTGTCAAAAACGCAAGGATCGTGAACGAAAATTTCAAAGACGGGCTTTATAAGGTAAATATGGAGCTTAAGATAGACGAAGATAAGTGGCGAGAAGTCTTTTCTTACTAACTATATTTTTAAATTTCGCCTTTTGCTTGGAAGAATTTATCTTCTGGGCGAAGGTTGATACGAAAAATCAAATAGTTGCCTTTGAAGAAATTTCATTTTCAAAAGCGATGACCCTCTCGCCAAATCCAAAACCAAAATTTCTTTGCCAGATAGACGCTTTTAAAGATGAAAACACCACAACTCTTGGCTTTTTAAATTTACACAAAGATGAAATTTTTGACTGCTTTGCCTTAAAAAAAGTGATGATAAAAAATGAGCTTAATGTCAAAAATGCACAGGTCACAAACGCTTCAAATTTGAAAATTTTGCCAGTTAGATTTATGGTGGAATTTAAGCCAAAATCCGCTATCATCGGCACACTTCAATAAAAAGAGATCAAATGAATATCGTCATAGTAGAAGATGACATCAATATGCGAAAGTCGCTTGAGATCGCACTTGGCGAGTATGAAGAGCTAAACATCAAAAGCTATAAGAGTGCAGTTGAAGCCCTAAAAAAACTAAGCGACGATACTGATCTAATCATCACCGATATAAACATGCCAAAGATGGACGGACTCGAGTTTATTAAAGAGCTAAATGGCAAATTTGACGTCATCATAATGACAGGAAATGCGACGCTTAACAAGGCGATCGAGAGTGTTAGACTTGGCGTCAAGGACTTTTTAACCAAGCCGTTTGATGTCTCAACGCTATATGAAGCGATAAAAAGGGTCGAGCTTCTTAAGCAAAAAACTCCAAAAACTATAAAAAAAGTTGAAACTAAAAGCGAAAATAACGGTTTTTTAGCTACTTCAAAGGCACTTGAAGCTACGCTAAATATCGCACTAAAAGCTGCAAGGACTGACGCTTCAATAATGCTTAGTGGCGAAAGTGGCGTTGGTAAGGAGGTCTTTGCTAAATTTATCCACGCAAACTCACCTAGAAAAGATGCGGCATTTATCGCTCTAAATATGGCAGCGATCCCTGAAAATTTGATAGAAAGTGAGCTTTTTGGCTTTGAAAAGGGCGCATTTACTGATGCAGTCACAACCAAACAAGGGCAGTTTGAGCTGGCAAATGGCGGAACGCTATTTTTAGATGAGATCGGCGAGATGCCCATAAATTTACAACCAAAGCTGCTTCGTGCCTTGCAGGAGCGCGAGATAACAAGACTTGGAGCTACAAAGAGCGAAAAGATAGATGTTCGCATCATCTGTGCTACAAACGCAAATTTAGAGCTTGCAATGAAGGAAGGTAGGTTTAGAGAGGATCTTTTCTACCGCCTAAACACGATCCCGCTTTTCATCCCGCCACTTCGCGAGCGAAAAGATGAAATTTTACCTATCGCGCAGGATGCTTTGGACAAATGCTGTAAAGAGTATGGCTTTGAGGCTAAAAATTTCTCAAAAGCAGCAAAAGAGGAGCTTTTGAGCTACGACTATCCAGGCAACATAAGAGAGCTCATCTCAGTCGTACAGCGTGCAGCGATACTAAGTGAGGGTGATGAAATTTTGCCAAAAGATCTATTTTTACAAGCCAGAAGCAAAAAATAGCCATAAATTTAAGTAAAATTACGAAAATTAAAAAAATAAGGAGAGCAGATGAGAAAATTTAACGTAGCTGTCGTTGGTGCTACTGGAGCGGTCGGCGAAGAGCTTTTTAGAGTTATGGAAGAGGTTGATTTCCCAGTTGGAGAGCTTTTGCCGCTTGCTAGTGCAAAAAGTGCTGGTAGTGAGATCGAATTTAATGGCAAATATTACAAGGTAAAAGAGCTAACTGAAAAGGTTTTTAGTGAGCATGAGATAGATATCGCATTTTTTAGCGCAGGTGGCTCAGTTTCAGAGAAATTTGCCAAATTTGCAGCTGATAGTGGCGCAGTAGTCATCGATAACACCAGCCATTTTAGGATGGATAAAGATATCCCTCTTGTTGTGCCAGAGTGCAATCCAAGCGACATTGCTATGTGGAAAAACCGCGGTATCATCGCAAATCCAAACTGCTCGACTATCCAAATGGTGCAAATTTTAAAACCACTAAATGACGCTTTTAGTATCAATAGAGTTGATGTTTCTACATACCAAGCAGCAAGCGGTGCTGGCAAAGAGGGCATGGAAGAGCTTGTCGTTCAGATGCAAAAATTCTTTGAGTTTAAGCTTGATGAGTGCGAACCAAAGGTATTTGCGCACCGCCTAGCACTAAACGTGATCCCTCACATCGATGTCTTTTTGGACAATGACTACACAAAAGAAGAGATGAAAATGGTCAATGAGACGCAAAAAATTCTTCACAAAGATATAGAAGTTAGCGCTACCTGTGTGCGCGTACCAGTACTTAGAAGTCACTCAGAGGCTATCACTATCCACTTTGACAAAGATGTAAGTGCGGATGCAGCAAGAGAAATTTTAAGCAAAGCTCCAAGCGTCGTCGTAGTCGATAATCCAGCAAATAAAGAGTATCCGATGCCTATCATTTCAAGTGATACAAATGAGACTTATGTCGGTAGGATCAGAGTTGATAATTACAGACCTAATGTGCTTCACCTTTGGTGCAGCGCCGATCAGATCCGCGTAGGGGCTGCGACAAATGCCGTCAGGATCGCACAAAAGTGGATCGCGATGCAAGAGTAGTCTGCACTAAAATTAATTACGATTTTGCGCCTAAAATTTAAGGAAAAAACTATAAAATACCCCCTTTTTAAATTTCACAAAAAGGGTTTTTATTGCGTAAAATATTCGAGAGAATTTTGCTTGCAAGCAACAGTTTCACGCTTTTTCCAATAGTCTTTGGACTTTTAGGTGCGATCGTGCTTTTCATCATCGCAAGTTATGATGTCGGCAAGGTGCTTTTAGAGGTTTATAAATATTTCTTCGCTGCGGATTTTCACGTTGAAAATTTCCACTCAGAGGTCGTTGGCGAGATAGTTGGAGCGATTGATCTTTACTTGATGGCGCTTGTTCTTTATATATTTAGCTTCGGAATTTACGAGCTTTTCATCTCAGAGATCACACAGCTAAAGCAGTCAAAGCAGAGCAAGGTGCTTGAAGTGCATTCGCTTGATGAGCTAAAAGATAAGCTTGGCAAAGTGATCGTCATGGTTTTAATCGTAAATTTCTTCCAAAGAGTGCTTCATGCAAACTTCACAACTCCGCTTGAGATGGCATATCTTGCGGCTTCTATCCTAGCGCTTTGCCTTGGACTTTACTTCCTTCACAAGGGAGATCACTAAAATTTTAAGCGTTTTTACGCTTAAAATTTCTCCTACATCTTTTCTTTAGCTATTTTTGGATAATATCCCTTTAAAAATTTAAAGGAAATTTGATGATTTTCATAGACGCTTGCCTTAAAAAACCGACCCCATACACGCCTGTTTGGATGATGCGCCAAGCTGGCAGATATCTACCAGAATATATGGCTGTAAGAGCTAAAGCAGGGGACTTTTTATCGCTTTGTAAAGACTATAAAAAGGCTAGCGAGGTCACGCTTCAGCCAGTTGAAATCCTTGGCGTTGATGCGGCGATTTTATTTAGCGATATCCTTGTCGTGCCTCTTGAAATGGGCATGGATCTGCGCTTTGAAAAGGGCGAGGGGCCAGTTTTTACAGAGGCTTTGCGTGATAAAGCCGCACTTGATGCACTTAGTATCGAAAAATCGACTAAAAATTTAGCATACGTCTATGACACGATCAAACTTACAAGAGAAAATTTAGCCAAAGATAAGGCACTCATTGGCTTTTGTGGCGCACCATGGACGATAGCTACATATATGATAGAAGGTGGTGGCAGTAAAACTTATGCGGTCTGCAAAAAAATACTCTATCAAAATCCAGAATTTTTGCATCAAATCTTAGAGAAAGTGACGCAAGCGCTCATCCTTTACGTCAAAGAGCAGATAAAAGCTGGCGTAAATGCCGTGCAAATTTTTGACAGCTGGGCAGCTGCACTTGAAGAGCAGGCCTATTTTGAGTTTGGATTTAGCTATATAAACAAAATAGTTGATAGCATCAAGGCTGAGTTTCCAGATATCCCAGTCATCGTCTTTCCAAAAGGAATAAGTGGCTATCTGGATAAAATTTCAGGTAAATTTGACGTTTTTGGAGTTGATTGGAGCACGCCGATCGAGCTAGCCAAAGCAAAACTTAGCCCAAGATACGTCCTTCAAGGCAATATGGAGCCAACTAGACTTTATAGCAAAAAGGCGATAGATGAAGGCGTGGATAAAATTTTAAGCACGATGAAAGGCGTGCCGCATATTTTCAATCTTGGTCATGGAATTTTGCCTGATGTGCCAGTTGAGAATGCAAAATATTTTATAAAACAGGTGCAGACAAAAAGTGCAAGGTAATAAGCCTTGCATCGTCTTTGGACCGATAAATTCTCGCCGTTTTGGCATGAGCCTAGGCATCGATCTAAGCCCAAAGCAAAAATCGTGCAATTTTGACTGTGTTTATTGCGAGCTAAGTGGCGCAAAGACTGTTGAAACAATAAAAAATCCGCCAAGCGTCGATGAGATCATAAGCGATTTAAAAGAAGCTTTAAAAACTCATCAAAACATCGACGCCATCACGCTTACAGCAAATGGTGAACCAACTCTTTACCCGTACTTAAAAGAGCTGATAGCAAAAGTAAATGAGCTAAAAGGTAGCGCAAAAACACTTATTTTGAGTAATGGCTCAGGCGTGTGTGACCCAAAAATTTGTGAAACGCTACATGGGCTTGATATAGTGAAATTTAGCCTTGATAGTGCGGTGCAAAGCACATTTAAAAAGATAGACCGCAACAAAAGCGGCATAGAAGTAAATGAACTTATAAAGGCTATGGCTAAATTTCGCAAGGAATTTAATGGCGAGCTTGTGCTTGAAATTTTGGTCGTGGCTGGATTTAACGACAAAGAAGAGGAATTTATAGCACTCAATGCTGCGATAAATGAGATAGCTCCGCACCGAGTGGATATTGGCACGATAGATCGCCCACCAGCCTATAATGTAGAGGGTGTAGACGCTAAAAAGCTAGAGGAGCTAGCCAAGCAGATAAGTGGCGTACCGGTTAATATAGCTAAAGCTCACAAAATAGAGCAAAAGTATAACTTTAGTGAAGATGAAATTCTAGAAATGCTAAGGCGTCGTCCGCAAACTATTGCAAATGTTGAAGAGAATTTTTCTGACTCTTCAAAGCAAACTCTAGCAAAATTCTTGCAACAAGATGTGGTTTATCTAGCCGATGTTGCTGGAGTAAAATTTTATAAACTAAGAGCATAAATGAAAAGAATCCTTACAATACAAGATATCTCGTGTGTTGGCAAATGTTCCCTTACTGTCGCGCTTCCGATAATTAGCGCTCAAGGCATTGAGGCGTGCATATTGCCTACTGCGCTACTTTCGACTCACACTGGCTTTAAAAATTTCACATTTCGTGATCTGACTGATGAATTTGACGCAATAACACGAGTATGGCACAAAGAAAATATCGCATTTGATGGAATTTATACCGGATTTTTAGGTAGCTTTAGTCAGCTTGAGCTGATAGAGAAAATTTTTAATGAGTTTAATGACTCTACTTCACTAATACTTGTAGATCCTTGCATGGGTGACAATGGCAAGCTCTATCACGGATTTGATGAAAAATTTGTTATGAAAATGCGTGAGCTTTGCACAAAGGCTCACGTCATCACGCCAAATATAACTGAAGCAAGCTTTATGTGCGGGATGCCGTTTTTTGGTGGTGACTATACGCAAGATTATATTTTAGAGTTGCTTGAAGGCTTGGCTAGCTTTGGAATTAGAAAGATCGTGCTAAAGGGTATTAGATACAAGCAAAATGAATGTGGCATCATATCTTACGACGCAAAGACAAAAGAGAAAGTAGAGTATTTTCATGAATTTTTGCCATTTCACACGAGTGGAACCGGAGATATATTTGCTTCAGTGCTTTTTGGCTCGCTAGTAAATGACAAAACGATAGAAACTGCTATAAAAAAGGCAGCAAATTTTGTGCTTAGTAGCATTAAAGTCACGCTAAAAGATCAAAATCGCACTTGGTATGGCGTACAGTTTGAAAAGATACTTGGCACTCTTGCAAATAATTAAATTGTTTATTTGTTTAAAAGTTTTGATAATACGACTACATGGCAAAGATTTATATCTTTGCTAGCTGTTAAAAGAGCTATGTTGCCGTATTCTTTTTCTAAATTTTTTAGTGTTTTAAAGCAAGATTGTGCTTTTTCATTATCAAGCTCAAGTTTAAACTTCTCACAAAATTCATTAAACCTAGCTTCTCTATCTTCATGAAACCACTCTCTTAAAGTAGTGCTTGGTGTAATATCTTTTAACCAAAGGAAATTTGAAAATATCTCTTTTCTTATGCCCCTTGGATAGAGTCTATCAACAAAAGCCGCCTTCATATCCAAACTATCATCTTTGATAAAATCATAAATTCTATAAGCTTTAAACATGTTGTGATTGTAGTCCTATAATGTTTATAAATAAAAAAATATTCTTAGTTATCTTATATTTTTTATACTTGTTTAAATTTTAAGGTTTGTAAAATCAAAGCTAAAATTTTTGATTGTGGCGATAAGAATTAAACTAGGGCTAGAAAATAGATTTGAAAATAATAAATTTAAATTAAAGCTCGTTTCGATAAAATCCCAACATAAAAATCACTAAAAAGGTTATCATTATGAGAGGCTATAAAATTTTCTCAGGAACGGCTAATATTGAGCTTTCAAAGAAAATTTCGCAATATCTTTCACTTCCTCTTAGCGAGGCAAGTATAAAAAGATTTAGCGATGGAGAGATCAGCGTACAAATCGGCGAAAGCGTACGCGGAAAAGATGTTTTTGTCATTCAGCCAACATGTGCACCGACAAATACAAATTTAATGGAGCTACTTATCTTAACTGACGCTTTAAGACGCAGTAGTGCAAGCTCTATAACAGCGATTGTGCCGTATTTTGGCTACGCTAGACAAGATAGAAAAGCAGCTCCTAGAGTGCCGATCACTGCAAAGCTAGTGGCAAACATGATGCAAACAGCAGGTATCGATAGAGTCGTCACTATGGATCTTCACGCAGGACAAATTCAAGGATTCTTTGATATTCCGGTTGATAACCTTTATGGAAGCATCATTTTTAATGACTACGTAAGAGCCAAAAATTTACCAAATCCAATCGTTGCAAGCCCTGATGTAGGCGGCGTGGCTCGTGCTAGAGCCTTGGCTAAAAATCTAAATCTTGACATGGTTATCGTAGATAAACGCCGCGAAAAAGCAAATGAAAGCGAAGTAATGAATATAATCGGCGACGTAAATGGTAAAGATGTGATTTTGGTTGATGATATGATCGATACAGCTGGTACGATCGTAAAAGCAGCTGAAATTTTTAAAGAGCGTGGCGCAACTAGCGTTATGGCGTTTTGCACGCATCCAGTCCTTAGTGGGCCAGCTTACGATAGGTTAAAACTGGGCTTTTTAGATGAGCTAGTGGTAACAGATACTATACCTTTAGCAGAGGAACTTCCTTGTATAAAAGTGCTAAGTGCTGCTTCATTGTTTGGCGAAGTGATACGCCGTGTATATCACAATGAAAGCGTAAATAGCTTATTTTAATTAATCTTGGCTTTTGTTTTGAGTGTTTCAGGCAAAAGCCAAATCTTTCAATATTTATTAGAATCTAATTTTGATAAATCAAAATTTATAGCAAAAAGATAGCCTCTATTTATAGCTGGAATTTTTAAAATTCTAGCCTTCTCTTTAAAAATTTTTGGCATTATGGCTTTGCAAAATGGAGTTACTAAAAGGTAAGTGTCTGCGTATCCGACAGCTATCTTGCCACTTAGTACCACGCTTGTTTGCTTTGCTAAATTTGCGCTTAGCTCTTCTTTTTGCGCTTTGCTTAGAAGCACATTTAGCTCTTTTGCTGCCATATCAACGCCTCGTATCGCATTACTATCATTTTTTATGATAAAAATTTCGTCACTTATTTTTGTGATATTTGGCATTAAAATTTGTCTATCGGCTTCTAAAAACTCAAAGCTCTTTTGTACGCCACTAAAATATCTATCCAAAAATGGCTCACTAAAATTTAGCCTCATGAAGCTTCTTTTAAACTCACCTTTTAAATTTGTCTCATCGATAAAATAGCGTAAATTTCTCTCGTCAAGATAGCTTTGAAGCTCTTTTTTACGTAAATTTAAAAGCGGCCTAACTAGCCAGAAGTGCTTTCTCTTTTCAAGCTCGCTCATGCCAAAGAGCTCTTTTAGTCCAGCACCCTTACTAAGCTGCATCAAAAACCACTCAAATCTATCGTCAAACTGATGAGCTAGGACCAAATTTTCATAGCCAAATTTTTGGCAAATTTCTCCAAAAAACTCATATCTTGCCTCGCGCGCGTTTTTTTCAAAATTTGAATTATCTAAAAAAACGCTTTTAGTATAAATTTTTTTACCAAATTTATCTGCGAGTTCTTTTGCACTTTTTATTTCGTTTTTGCTTTGCTCTCGAACATTGTAATCAACCATCGCTAAATCAAATTTGATCCCAGCTTCGTCTAAAATGTAAAAAAGTGCGGTGCTGTCTATGCCGTGCGAGAAGGCTAGTAGGTTTGCACCTGAGTTTAACTTTTCTTGCACATTTTGGCTTATCATTTTGCTTTTTTGATGATTTTAGCGATTAGTTTTTGATCGACCAAGTCGCTTGCTTCGCAAAGATAAAGCGAGCCTATCTCAAGCTCTTTTACATCGCTCTCGTTTATTAAAATCTCGCCGTCTATATCTTTGTCCCAGATATCTTTTTTGGCTGCGTAAAACATCTCACTCTCGCTACTTTCGCCCTCAAGAGAAGCATAAATTTGCTTGCCAATCTCTTTTTGCAAGCTCTCATTTATCGATTTTTTGGTGATCTTTTCTATCTTGTTTAGTCTTTTTGAAATGATCTTAGCTGGGATTTGCTCCATTTCAAAAGATGCTGTGTCTTCTTCTTTTGAGTAGGCAAAGGCTGAAATTCTATCAAATTTAAACTCTTCTAAAAATTCGCAAAGCTCCTCAAAATCCTCCTCGCTCTCTCCTGGATGACCCACGATGACGCCAGTTCGTAAGAATGAATTCTCGGCATTTCTCATTAAATTTAAAAGCTCTTTGATCTTTTTAGCGCCACTTCCACGCTTCATTATCTTTAGCATGTCTTCACTGATGTGCTGGATCGGCATGTCAAAGTAGTTGTGAAAGATAGGCGAGGCTATGATACGCTCAATTAACTCCTTGCTAGTCGTGCTTGGATAGAGATAAAGTATCCTGGCACTCCTTACGCCCTTTATCTTTTCTATCTCGTCTATTAAATTTATAAGCCCGTCGCTAACGCCTTGATCTCGCATATATGAGCTCGAGTCCTGAGATAAAAAGCTAAAGTCGTAGTAGCCTTTTTTGACCAGATTTTTAACCTCATTTACGATGTTTTCAAGCGAGCGTGATTTTAGTTTTCCTTTAAATGTCGGTATCGCACAAAAACTGCATTTTTGGTTACAGCCCTCTGAAATTTTGATGTAGGCGTGGTAGTTTGAGCCAGTTATCACGCGCTCTTCGTTTGCTTGCAGATAAGTTTCTGGACTAAATAAATTTTGCTTTTTTAAGATGATCTCATCGATCTTGTCATAGTCAGCCACACCGGTGAAGAGATCAACCTCTGGTAGCTCTTTCATAAGCTCATCTTTGTAGCGCTGCATAAGACAGCCAGTCACTACTAGTAAAGAGCCATTTTTACGAGCTTCGTGCATCTCAAGTATGGTTTGTATGCTCTCTTCTTTGGCAGATTTGATAAAGCCGCAGGTATTTACGATGATGACGTCTGCGTCACTGATATCATCCGTAATATCGTAGTTTTGCAATCTGCCAAGCATTATTTCTGAATCAACTAAATTTTTGTTACAGCCAAGTGAAATTAAGTGAAGTTTTGGCATTTTTATATCCAGATATTATCTATTAGCCTAGTTTTGCCAACA
This sequence comes from Campylobacter concisus, assembly GCF_902460625.1. Classification (GTDB taxonomy): domain Bacteria; phylum Campylobacterota; class Campylobacteria; order Campylobacterales; family Campylobacteraceae; genus Campylobacter_A; species Campylobacter_A concisus_AD. The sequence continues at coordinate 28,173 of NZ_CABPUT010000011.1, read as the reverse complement.
TAGGCGGCTATTAAAATGATGGTGTTGTTTTTTTCTATTTTAGAAATTTCATTTAAATTTCTATCTGTAATAGCGACATAATCAACCTTTAATGGCTCTAGCACTTCAAGCATCTTTGTTTTGATCTCGCTTGCGTCCTCTTCGCCGTTTTGGATCAAATTTTGTGCTTTATTTAGCGATCTTGAAAGCCTTAGAGCATTACATTTATCTTCGTCGCAGATATAGACGTTTCTACTTGAAAGTGCAAGTCCATCTGGCTCTCTAACGATATCACAAGCCACTAGGCTGGCATTTATAAAAAATGTCTTTATCATGTTTTGTACTATGATTAGTTGTTGTGTGTCTTTTTTGCCCATGTAAACGCTATTTGCACGAGTTAGGCGAAATAGCTTGTTTAGCACCCTTAAGACGCCATCAAAGTGTCCAGGTCTAGTTTTGCCCTCTAAGATAGCTGAAAATTTTTTTGGAGCAATGATGAGTGGCTCATCTTCAAAGTAAAGTTCATTAGCATCTGGGATAAAAATAGCGCTAACGCCATTTTGCTCACAAATTTTAATGTCGTTTTGTTCGTTTCTTGGGTATTTGTCCAGATCTTCGCCTGGTAAAAATTGAGTTGGATTAACGAATGTTGAGACGATACTTATCTCATTTTCGCTCACGCATTTTTTAATAAGGCTAACATGTCCGTCATGAAGTGCGCCCATGGTTGGCACAAAACCGATCTTTGCGCTTGTGCTAGAGACGAAATTTTCAAGTTCTTTTATAGTTCTTATGATTTGCATTTTGACTCTTTTTATTTGAAATTTTAACTTGGCATTGTAACAAAAAAGGATTAAAAGGGCGTAAATTTAAAAATGTAAGCAACTTTTGGCTAAAATCGGCAAAAATTTTTGGAGAAAAACTTGGATAGTTACGAATACAACGAGCTTTTAAAGAAGCTACAAACAAAAGTTGAAAATATAGGCTCTATCGTAAAGCCTGAAGAGATCAAGGCTAGACTAAAAGAGATCGAAGCTACTGAGCAGGACCCTAGCTTTTGGCAAGATATCGCAAGAGCTGGGGCGCTAAATAAAGAAAAGACAAAAATTTCAAATATGCTTGCAAAATTTAACGACGCTAATCAGGCAGTAAGTGATGCAAAGGAGCTTTTTGAGCTAGCAAATTCTGAAAATGACGAAGAGACTATAAATTCTCTTTTTGATGACGCTAAAAATTTAGATGAAAAGATAGTAAATCTTGAAATTTCTATGCTTTTAAGTGGCGAAGATGATGGCAAAAATGCGATCGTATCGATCCATCCTGGAGCTGGTGGCACTGAGAGTAACGACTGGGCGAGTATGCTTTATAGGATGTATCTTAGATTTTGCGAGCGTGAGGGCTTTAAGGTCGAGACTCTTGACTTTCAAGAAGGTGATGAAGCTGGACTAAAGGATGTGAGTTTTATTGTAAAAGGTGAAAATGCCTATGGGTACTTTAAAGCAGAAAATGGTATCCACAGGCTCGTTCGCACAAGCCCATTTGATAGTGCAGGACGCCGTCATACAAGCTTTTCAAGTGTTATGGTAAGCCCTGAGATAGATGATGACATAGAGATCGAGATCGAGGAAAAAGATCTAAAGATAGATACTTATAGAGCTAGTGGTGCAGGCGGTCAGCACGTAAATAAAACAGAATCAGCCATCCGTATCACGCATATACCAACTGGCATCGTCGTGCAGTGTCAAAATGACCGCAGTCAGCATAAAAACAGAGCCACAGCGATGAAAATGTTAAAATCTCGTCTTTACGAGCTTGAGCTAATGAAACAACAAGAAGCGAGCAACAGCGTCGAAAAGAGCGAGATCGGCTGGGGTCATCAGATAAGATCATACGTACTTTTCCCGTATCAGCAAGTAAAAGACAACCGCAGTGGCGAGGCATATTCACAAACCGATGCGATACTTGATGGGGATATCAAAAAGATGATAGAGGGCGTCTTGATCGCTCAAAAGGCGGACGCGTAGTAAATTTATAAAAAGAGATGAGAGCTAAAATTTCATCTCTTTTAGCTTTGTGCAAGCTTCTTCTTTGCCTTTAAAGCAAGCCTCATCAAGATAAATTCTTGCTTTCTTGTAGTCATTTTTACCTAGGTAGATAAGCCCTAGATCATAGCTGGCCTCGCTTGAGCCAAGACTTACAGCTTTTTCGTAAAAATATATCGCTTTTTCTAAATTTTTATTGACCCCAAGGCCGTACTCGTAGATATATCCAGCACTTCTTAGTCCGTCTATATTGCCGTATCTGCCAGCTGTTTCAAACCAAAAAAGTGCTCTTAAGATATCTTTGCTAAAGCCTTTGCCATCACGAAAACAAACGCCAGTTTGCTGCATGGCTAGGACATTTCCATCTTTTGCGTAGTCGTAAAATCTCTTGCAAGCTTTTGGATAGTTGCCTTCATTGTATAGATAGATGGCGTCTGCGATCTGCTCGACTTCAGGATCAAGTGGTGGCTCACTAAGGCCAAAATTTTGTGAAATTTGATCTAACGAACATCCCCAAAATAGCAAAACACTAAACACAAAAATGATAAATTTTTTCATATTTGTCCTTAAAAATTTAGGCGATTTTATCCAATTTTATCTTATAATGCCCGCAAATTTTAAGCAAAAGGAACGATATGGATCATAATGCACTTTTAATCCAGCTTGGCTATAACGTCAATGAAACGACCACTGCTCAAATGTGTAGAATTTTAAACAATACTGATGGTCTTTTGCCAAAGAGCATAATTGAACTAAATGACCATTTAAAGCCGCACCTTTGTTTTGTGGCGATGAGTGGAAGTGAAGATAGACTAAAGATAAAAAATGTAGCTACCGTTAATGAAATAAAAGAGCGAGTTGATGAAATCATAAAAAACTGGGCTAATAAATATAAAATGGAGCTAAAAAAGATAAATGAAACAACTTATTATTTAATGGGAAAGATAAGGGACTGAAAATGAAATATGATATTGTAATTATTGGTTTTGGAAAAGCTGGCAAAACGCTAGCGGTTAAAGCTGCCGCACTTGGCAAAAAAGTAGCTCTTGTAGAGAGATCGCCAAAGATGTATGGAGGCACTTGCATAAATGTTGGCTGCATACCAACCAAACGTCTAATAACAGCCGCTAAAGAGGCAAAATTTGTAAATAATAGCGTTGAAAGCGAATATTACACACTTAGTGTGGAAAATAAAAATAAACTAATCTCAGCTTTGAATGCTAAAAACTATGCAATGCTAAATGATAAAGAAAATATTGATGTGATCGATGGTGTTGGCTCATTTGCTAGTGAAAATAGCGTACTTGTAACAACGCCAAGTGGTGAGAAAAAGATAATAGAGGGCGACTTTATCATCATAAATAGCGGCTCAAAAGAGGCAGATACTCCTTTTGAGGTTGTAAACTCAAATGTATTTTCAAGCCAAACTTTGCTTGATCTAAAAAATTTACCAAAGCATTTTGTCATTATCGGTAGTGGTTTTATCGGTATAGAGTTTGCATCAATGTTTGCAAATTTTGGCTCAAAAGTGACTATTATAGGGCGTTCAAAACTACTTAAAAACGAAGATGATGATATAGCTAATAGCGTAAAAGAAGCTCTTAGAGTCCAGGGCGTTGAAATTTTAGAGGGTTGCGAGATAGAGTGCATTAAAGAAAATATATTAAATTTCAAGCAAAATGGCGAGCAAAGATGCCTTAGAGCTGATGCATTTTTGATCGCGCTTGGCAGAGTGGCAAATGTAGATGATTTAAATTTAAAAGCTGCTGGAGCTGAGCTAAATGAAAAAGGTTTTATAAAGACAAATGAAAATCTTCAAACAAATGTGCCAAACATCTATGCGGTAGGCGACGTGCGCGGCGGAGAGCTTTTTACTTATACGAGCTTAGATGATTTTAGGATAGTTTATTCACAAATTTTTGGTGATAAAAAGAGAAATACTAAAAATAGAAGCATTCACGCAAATGTGCTATTTACCGACACTCCACTAGCAAGAGTTGGAGTAAATGCAAAAGAGGCTAGTAAATTTGGGCTAAATTTTAAAGAGCTAAAGCTTAGCATGGCAACAGTACCAGGCGCAAAAGTCCTAAATCACGATGTAGGTATGCTAAAAGCTATCGTTGATGCACAAAGCGGCGAAATTTTGGGTGCTAGCTTTCACTGCATCTATGCAAATGAGCTGATAAATGAAATCGCAATTGCAATGAATTTAAAAGCAAATGCAAATTTCTTTAAAAATCAAATTTTCACTCATCCAAGTATCAGTGAAGCACTAAATGACTTGTTTGGACAATTTTAAAAGGAAAAGAATGAAAAAATATTTATTGCTTTTATCGGCTTTATTTTTCACTGGCTGCTTAAATGTGATTGGTGTAGGACAAAAACAAGATGATTCGTGGCAGCAACCAAAGGATGAAAAAATAGTGCAAAATAAAGAGCAAATTTCAAGAAATGCGATCGAAATTTTAATACCAAAATGCGAAGAAGGCGATGCGGAAGCTTGCAACGATTTGGGTGTAAATTACGAGCTTTTAAAAGAATATGAAAATGCTTTAACAAATTATAAAAAAGCTTGCGATGCTAAGGTGCAAGTCGGTTGTGCAAATTTGGGCACTCTTTATGAGCTTGGACTTGGAGTTAAAAAAAATCCAAAAAAGGCAATTTCGATTTATAAAGAAAGTTGCAATGGTGGAGGCATGCAAGCTTGCTATCATTTAGGCAATGCTTATAGAAAAGGCGAGATCGTTAAGCGAGATTATTATTTGGCGATGGAAGCTTATACAAATGCATGCAATGCTGGCGATTTGCCAAGTTGTGCCAATATCGGAGCGATGTATGAGCTTGGTCTTGGTGTCAATAAAGATGAAAAAAGGGCTTATGGAATTTATAAAGTCGCTTGCTTTCGTGGCCTAAGCAAGGCATGCCCACAGATGAAAAGACTAGGCACAAAGCTAGGAATGTAAGTGAAAAAGGTCTTAAATTTTGGTCTTATTTTGGCTATGGGCTTTATACTTAGTGGTTGCTGGTCTTGGCAAAAGATGGTAAGCTTTGGCTTTTGGCAAAGTGATGAAGAGGCGAGGGCAGAGCGTCTTGAGCTTGAAAAAGAGAAGATGATGCAAAACTGCGAGGGTGGAAATAGCATCGACTGTAACAACCTAGCTGTAAATTTTAGCAACGAAAAAGACTTTGTAAAAGCAAAAGGCTACTACGAAAAAGCTTGCAATGCTGGGCTTGCAACGGCTTGTTCAAATTTGGGTCAAATTTATGAGCAAGGGCTGATTGATGAGCAAAAAGATATGGAAAAAGCTCTAAAACTTTATAAACTAGCTTGTGATAGTGGCGATGGTGTTGGCTGCTATAATGAGGCTATGGGGCTAAAATCCTACATCGAAAGTGAAAATTTAAAGACTCATAAGATAGATAGAACTAAGGCCGAGGCTAGAGTGCTAAGGCTTTTGGCAAAGAGTTGCGAGCTTGAGTATGCTCAGTCATGCTTTTTGCTTGCAAAGCTAAGCGGCAATGAAGCAAAGGCAGACGCACTTTACAAAAGAGCCTGCCAACTTGGCAAATGTGTGGATAGAAAATAAGGGATAAAATTGCTTTTTAACTCATATGCCTTTATATTTGTATTTTTACCACTTGTATTTTTTGTATATTTTTTTCTAAATAAAAAGAGACTAAGCAATCTTGCAAAAGCTTTTTTGGTAAGTGCTAGTTTATTTTTTTATGCTTATTGGAGTGTTTATTATCTGCCGATTTTGTTAGGAGGTATCGTTTTTAACTTCCTTGTTTCAAAATTTCTTGCAAAACATCAGAGTAAAGCTATTTTGATTTTTGGTATAGTTTGCAACCTCGCTTTACTTGGATATTTTAAATATGCTGATTTTTTAATTTCAAATTTAAACGCTATAGCAAATACAAATTTAAGTCTACTTCATATCGCTTTGCCGCTAGCACTTAGTTTTGTCACATTTCAGCAAATAGCATATCTAGTGGATAGTTATAACAAGCAGACAAAAGAGAATAGTTTTTTAAACTACTGCCTTTTTATAACATTTTTTCCACAGCTTATTGCTGGTCCGATAGTGCATCACAAAGAAATGATGCCTCAGTTTGCAAATAAATTTAATCTTATAAAAAACTATAAATTTATAGCTCTTGGGCTTTTTGTTTTTAGCATGGGGCTATTTAAGAAGAGTGTGGTTGCTGATATTTTTTCGATTTTTGCAAATGCTGGATTTGATGTGGAAGGAAATTTGACTTTTCTGCAAGCATGGGCGACGTCACTTTCATATACCTTTCAACTTTATTTTGATTTTAGTGGTTATTGTGATATGGCGATAGGTCTTGCGCTACTTTTTAACATAAGGCTTCCCATAAATTTTAACTCCCCGTATAAGGCTTTAAATATTCAGGATTTTTGGCATAGGTGGCACATTACACTATCACGTTTTTTAAGAGACTACATCTATATCCCACTTGGAGGAAATAGGGGGGGGCAGAGCCGTACCTATCTAAATTTGTTTTTGGTATTTTTGATAGGCGGTCTTTGGCATGGAGCTGCTTGGACATTTGTTGTTTGGGGTGCTTTACATGGTGTTGCTATTGTTATTCACAGATGTTGGCAAAAGTTAAATTTTAAATTAAATAAAATCATTGCTTGGATCATCACCTTTAACTTCGTAAATTTTACATGGATATTTTTTAGGGCAAAAAGCTTTAAAGATGCTATGAGAGTGATCCGAGGAATGTTTTTTGGTGAGTTTAAGATAGACGTTAACTATCTTGAGATACTTTTTATCGTTTTAGCTTTTTTGGTCGTTTTGCTTTTTAAAAACTCTATGCAAATAGCATTTGATAAGAAATTTAAATTTTCTATCTGGCAAATTTTTGCAACATCTTTCTTTTTGTTTATATCAATCTTAGCAATTAGGCTTAATAATGCGAGCGAATTTTTATACTTTAGATTTTAAAAAAAAAATATTTCTATGCCTGTTTTTGGTAGTATTTGCTATGGTTGGGCTTGATGTTGTACTTTATGTTTTTGCAGAAAGTAGAACAAGTAAGACAAATTTCGTTGATAATAAAATTTCAAAAGCGGAGCACTTTAAGATAAATAGCGAAAAACAAAAGGATATCGTTTTTGTTGGAAGCAGTAGGACGTTTAATCATATTTCAACAAACATTTTTAAAGAAAATAATATTGGTATTTATAATTTTGGCGTTTCTGGAAATTTTATAGGTGACTATCCTTTTATTGTAAATGCTATTAAAAAAGTTGGTGCAAAAGAGGTTGTTATTAGTATAAGAGTTAGCGATCTTTTTAAAGATTATATTGAGAGAGATATCAAAATTTATACCACTGATGAACTAATGGCAAATTTTGGCACAAATAAGATAACGTTTTTAAAAACACTGCCAGATTATTTAGCAAGCTTGCATTTATTTTTAAGATACTCTGAAGCTATCTATAATAGAGTAATTATGACTTATGGTAAATTTACACCAAAGACTGCAACCAATGTAAATAATTTTAGTGTAGAAAATTTCTTTAATATTGAAGCAAATAGTGATTGCGAGCTAATTAACACAAGTGAAGTAAATTCAAATTTTACAAAAGACAAAAAGATTATTGTTGCAAAATGTAGCAATGGTGATAATATACTTTTTGCAAATACAATACCGAGAGAGAATTATGGCAAGGTTATTGAATTAAAAGAGCTGAATTTAAACACATTAAAATACATGCAAAATTATATAATAGATCCACTGGTTAAAAACGGCATGAAAGTAATTATTTTACTTGAACCAATGTTTGATGGAATGAGAC
>NZ_CABPUT010000011.1:12840-14688 GCF_902460625.1 Campylobacter concisus | reverse complement strand
ATGAGACTTCAATATAGTATAAATGAAATAATATCAGCCATCAAAAATGCCAAAATTGTTGATCTTACAAATTTAAAATTTGGCGATGAAGAATTATCTGATTGGGAACATTTAAACTATCTTGGCAGAAAAAGATATAGTGAGTTTTTGGTTGAACTTTATCTTAACGGTGGACTTTAATTTCTTACTTCAACCCAAAGACTTTTATATTAAAAGTAGTATGGATTTTATCCTTTTCGCCTTTCATGACGATAGGAAATTCAGTCTTTACGATACTGTCATAGCTGCTAAGTGCATCTAAAAAGTCATAAAATTTTTGCGGTGTCCTTAGAGAGCTAGTTACATTTAGGCGAAATCTGAAAAATTTCTCACTAGCGTTATTATCACTTTCTTCTATTTTACTAAGGCTTACTTCACTGAAAAATTTAGAGGCAAATTCTATAAATTTATCTTTATCAAATTTAGTCTCAAAAGCTGAAATGATAGCTCCATCTTTTTGTTTGGTTGCTTCAAGGGCTTTAAATTTAGCTTCAAATTCATTTTTTACTTTTGTATAAGATGAGGTTTGTGAATAATTTTGTCTAGTTAGGCTTTTAAATTCTTTTATATTAGGCACGATAAAACCAAATATCATAATAAAGCAAACTACGATAAAAGCAAATATAAAAAGTAAAAGCTTGACAGGATCTATTTTTTCTAAGCTCGTATCTTTTTTACTCATTATATCCCTCAGAATTATCAATTTTATTTGTACTTATAAAACCATACCAGCCGTTTTTACTTTGATAAAAGCTAGTATTAGAAGTCGTAAAAATAGATCTTAAAGGTGAAGCTAGAAGCTGATTAAATACATCTTTTGTCGGCGTTATACCACGAATGATTAGTGAGTTTTTATCCATAAAAACCTCTTCGAGCGTTATGCTGTCAGGCACTAGGTCAAAAAGATTATGCAAGCTTTGCTTGAGAATAGAATTTGATGTTAAGATATCATTTGCAGATTCTATTTGTACGGCTAATTTAGCTGAAATTTCATCTGTTGTGACTATTTTTTGACTAAGTTCTTTTTGCTCATTTGATAAAAAATTTATATTTTTTTCAATTGAATAGTTTTTGTAAAGTATAAAGAAATTTGTTGCCAAAAGAGCTACAAACACAAAGCTTATAAGGCTTAGCCAAATTTTGCTAAAGATAGATATAAGTGGTCTTGGTTCCGGAGCAATAAAGCTAAATCTCATAATATTATCTCTTCTTGCATGATTTCATTCATAATATGATTTGTATTCACTGGATACACAGAAGTCTCCACTAAAAGCTCAGATTGCAGATATTGTAAAAAAGTTGCACTTGTTTTTGTGTTTTCAAAAACAATTATTTGTTCAATAAAATCGCCGCCGTAGAGAGGATTTTCGTAAAATTCTTTTACAGCCTTTACGATGTAATCAAACATCTTCATGTCATACCCAAAAATAGCAACCGATTTTTCTACATTTGTAGAAGCCGGCATGTTTAGTTCATAATTTAGGTCTTCAAATTCTTTTGGTTTATCATCACTTAAAAAATCATCTAAACTTTTAAAATCATCAAGTGATGTTGCGTCATTTTCTTCTTTAATGATTAAGTTGTCAATATCTGTTATATCTTCTTCTTTTAGGCTTTCAGCTTCCTGGTTGGTTTCTTCAACGCCAGACATATTTAAAAAAGTAGATAATTTCATTTGCTTATCTTTAAAGATCGCAAGTGTAAACGAATGTGCATGGATATAAAGATAAAGTGTAGTTTTTGGAGAAATTCCGCGTTTTAAAAGCTCGTGAAAGAGTAGGGCAATAGGTGAGTAGATGAGATCCACGC
>NZ_CABPUT010000011.1:9538-12741 GCF_902460625.1 Campylobacter concisus | reverse complement strand
GCATGATAAGGCTTGTAAGATTTTTAGTATTTATATTAAATTTTTTATATTCATCAAAGCTAGTGCTAGGAAGCGCGCCTTGCGAGTCGTCGTTAAAAAAAACTGAAACATATACACCAAAATATGTTTTTTCTTGCTCTTCTATGTATTTTATGATTTTTTCATCGATATTATCGATATTTATATCTGTAAATTTAGCGTTTATGGTTTTTAAAAGTTTGCCATTTCTAAAGACCTGACCGAAGAATATGCACTCATTGCCCTCCAACACGACGCTTAAAAAAAGGTTAGAAAAAAGCTTTTTGACGCTAAAAGACATAAATCTCCTAAATTTAGTGCATAATTTTCGTTATGGTAGCTAAAAAGGGATTAAATAAGTTTAAAACAGCTCGTTTTTAAGCTTAACGAAAATCTCTTTTGTATTTAAAGCTTCATTTTTTAGCTCACTATCAAGTAAGGCCGAGTTTTTAAGGTCGTCAAAATCCTCTATCATCACATCACACATCATCTTAATGCGTTCACTATCAGCCTTGCTGATGCTACTTTGGCTCATTTTTTTGATACGCTCAAGATACTCTTTGCCATTTTTTATGTATGAGCTAAATTTGATAGCAGCCTTGCTTTGATTTAGTACAGTATTTGCCATTTTGTTATAAATATCTATATCAAGTGCTTTTTGGCTTAAATTTAAAGCCTTTTCATATTCTTTGTTTTCGTATAAAAATTTTGCTTCAAGGGCGAGTTTGTAGGAGTTGTCGCTATAAAAAAATAGTCCGAATAAAACAATTAGAAAGATGGCTATAAAAATAGATAGTTTATTTTTCATAAATTTCATCCAAAATTTCTTTTATCTCGTCTCTTATTTGCGGATTTTTATGCGCATACTTTTTCCACCAAATTTTTAAATTTGATTTAAAATCATCTTTGTTTTGCTCTGCGCTCTTGCCTCCATCATTTTGTGAGGCTTGCCAAAGCTCATTTTGTATCTTTTCTTTTGCCTCTTTTTGCTCTAAATTTGCCACGCTAAATGGGGCTGAGAGGCTAAAATTTATAGTTGAAAATGGCTTAGGAAGTATCATCTTATCCCAGCTTTTAAACTCCCAAAACGAGCTTGCTTCAAAATTTAGAGCATAAATTTCACAAGATGACTTTTGTGCGATCACTACTGCTCCGTCTGCCACACTGTGTCTTGGTCCTCTTGGACCATCTGGCGTGATGATGACGTCGTGACCTTGCTTTATCTCTCTTAGAGCTTCTATAAGTGCCCTTGCACCGCCTTTTGAGCTGCTACCTCTAATGGTGCCGATACCAAAAAAATTGATTATTCTAGTGATTAGCTCGCCATCTTTGTGGTCGCTTATTATCACTTTGCCTTGTTTTCTGTTTTGGCTGCTCCACCAGCGTCTGTAAGCAAAGCTCATAAAGCTAAGTCTGCCATGCCAAAAGACGACGACGCAGCCATTTTGCGGTAAGAAATTTGGAGTGTAGCTCTTTTTGCAGGTTAAAAAAATGAGCCACATCAAAATGTAGATGAAAAAGACGCCAACGCTTAGGGCGACCTTTTCAAAGACGTTTTTAAATTTGCAGCTCGCCATACAAAACCATTCGTTTTGGGTTTGTGATCTTTATTTTTTGTGTAGTGCCAAGAAGCTCTTCGCTGCCATCGACTTGAACTAAAAAGTTGTTAAAACTTCGCCCAGCAACGCCGCCATTTGCTCTTAGCTCTTCAAAATATACATCAAAAATTTTATCTTTTTGTGCCGCCACGATCTCGTCTAAAATTTCGTTATGGCGATTTTGTAGGCGAGTGAGCCTTGCTGAAGCGGTCTTGTCGTCTATTTGATTTGTAAAAGTAGCTGCCTTTGTGAGCGGACGGGGCGAATACTTAAAACTAAAAATTTGCTCAAATCTAACTTGCTCAAGCACGTCCATCGTATCTTCAAATTCGCTCTCACTCTCGCCTGGAAATGCGACGATGATATCAGTCGAGATGCTCACGTCTGGGCACATCTTTCTAAGTCTTAACGCACGGTCTAAAAACCACTCTTTTGTGTATCCGCGCTTCATCTCGCGTAAAACTTTGGTATTTCCGCTTTGAAGTGGCATGTGCATAGATTTACAAATTTTTGGATTATTAGTGAAAATTTCAAGAAATTTATCATCCATATGAAGTGGGTGTGGGCTTGTAAATCTTATCCTCTCAACGCCCTCTATCTCGCTTATCTTTACTAACAGGTCGCTAAAATCGATATTTTCTTGCATGCCCGAAAATCTTTTGCCGTAATTATTGACATTTTGCCCTAGTAAAAATATCTCTTTTGCACCGCTGTTTGCAGCCTTTTCTACCTCTTTTAAGATGAGGCTTGAAGGAATAGAAATTTCATCGCCTCTAGTGTGTGGGACGATGCAGTAGGTGCATTTTTTATCGCATCCGATCGATATGTTGATGTGGCTTTTATATGGCGAGCCTCTAAATTCGCCAAATGCGTATTCGCTCTCGTCGTGATTGATGTCGGTTGAGATAAATTTAGGCGTATTTACCGCCTTTGTGATCTTGCTAACATTTCTTGCGCCAAGGACAAAATCAACATAAGGCGCGCGCTTGAAAATTTCACTACCCAAATGGCTAGCAGTGCAGCCGCAAACGCCTATCTTTGCACCTCTTTTTTTGGCTTTTTCAAAGGCTCCAACCTCGCTAAAGAGCTTATGGACTGGCTTTTCACGAACCGAGCAAGTATTTATAAGGATTAAATCAGCTTCTTCTATATTTTGTGTTAGGGAGTAGTCTTCTTTTTGTGAGAGCTCAGCTATGATATGCTCGCTGTCACGAACATTCATAGCACAGCCTAAAGTTTGGATAAAGAGTTTTTTACTCATTAAAGTATATGCACTTCATACATATAGTCGCTATCATCAAGTCCGTATTTTACGGTTCTGTGATAGACGCTTAGCCCTTTTTCTTCAAAATGCTCGACTAAGGCGATTAGTTGTTTGTGTGTGTTTTCTTTATCAAAATAGAAAATTTTCTGACCCTCTTTTTCGACAGCTGCCTCTATTTTTTCTAGTGAAATCGTTTTTGGTTTTGCGTCTAATTCAGCTCTTGCAAGTTTTAGCTCCATTTTTAATCCTTTCAAAATCTTAAATTTTAATCGGTCAATATATCCAAAACATCATAAAAAAAGGATTAAATAAAAGTTAATAAT
>NZ_CABPUT010000011.1:0-9483 GCF_902460625.1 Campylobacter concisus | reverse complement strand
GCTTAAAGTTATTAAAAGTATGGCTTATGTATAATTTCAAAACTTCACGAAAAATCCCCGAAATTTATCGTTACAATGGAGAAAAAATGGAAAGAATTTCAGATATCATCGAGTCAATTGCAAATGAGAAAAATTTAGAGATAGAAGATGTAAAAGAGCGCGTTATAAGAGCCTTGATAAATACTGCAAAAAGGGTTTATGGCGAAAATTATGAGTATGGTGTGAGTATCGATGCGAATAAAAATTTAAAGCTTTATCAAAAAATTTCAATCGTAGCAAATGATGATGAGAGGCTTGAAGAAGACAATGAACACTTTTTAAGCTTAAAAGAGGCTAAAAAGATAGATAGTGGCGTAGAGATCGGAGATGAGCTCACTTACGAGCTAAGTCTTGATAACCTTGGTAGAACCGCAGCCCAGACGCTTCATAAGGAGCTTGAGTATCACATCCAGCGCCTAGTTGAAGAGAAAATTTTACAAAAATATAATGAGATGAGCGGCCACATGGTCTTTGGACCAGTTGTTAGAGTCGATAATGACGAAAACACATTTATCGAGATAGACGAGCTTCGTGCCATCTTACCACGCAAAAACCGCATAAAAGGCGAGAAATTTAAAGTGGGCGACGTGGTAAAAGCAGTCATTAGAAAAGTTTTTACAGATAAAAATTTAGGCATAAAGGTTGAGCTTTCAAGGACTTCACCTAAATTTCTTGAAGCACTGCTAACTTCAGAGGTACCCGAGATAAAAGATGGCGGTATTATCATTCAAGGAAGTGCTAGGATCCCTGGCGAAAGAGCTAAAGTGGCGCTAATCTCAACCACTCCAAACATCGATCCAGTTGGTGCAACGGTCGGCACAAAGGGCGTTAGGATAAATGCCGTAAGCAAAGAGCTTCATGGTGAGAGCATCGATGCGATCGAATACACCACCGAGCCAGCGATCTTGATAGCTCGCGCTATGGCACCTGCGATCATCACATCTGTAAAGATCGAAGAAAATAAGGCGATCGTAACGCTTGCGAGCGAGCAAAAGAGTAAAGCGATCGGTAAAAACGGCATAAATATCCGCCTAGCAAGCATGCTAACTGGCTATGAGATCGAGCTAAATGAACTTGGCTCAAAAACTAGTAGTAATGCAGAAAATAATGAGCCAATCAAAGATTTAAAAGCACTTTTTGGTGATAACTAATGAAATTTCAAATAAGAAAAGCGACTATTGACGATATAGACGTGATATGCGAGCTTGTAAGGGAGCTTGCTAGCTATGAGAATTTGAGCGATCAAGTCACTTTTACAAATGAAATTTTCGCAGACTCCATCTTTAATAAAAATCATGCAAAAGCCCTTGTCTGCGAGAGTGAGGGCAGGGTGATAGGATATGCTATCTATTTTTATACATTTTCTACATTTTTAGGGCTTGGTGGAATGTATCTTGAAGACATCTACGTCAAAAAAGAGTTTAGAAATCAAGGCATCGGCAAGGCATTTTTTAAATTTCTAGCTCAAATTTGCAAGGATGAAAATTTAAAAAGGCTTGAGTGGTGCTGTCTAAACTGGAATGAGCCAAGTATTAAATTTTATGAAAGTATGGGTGCTAAAAATCAATCACTTGAGTGGAGAAACTATCGCTTGGACGGCGGAAATTTAGAAAAGCTGGTAAATTTATAGCTTATTTTAAAGTATAGTAGTTGGTTAAAAGCTCAAATTTGCTTTGAAATTTGAGCTTGCTGGTGATTAAAATTTATATGTATATCCCATATAAAGACCTACATTTGTCTCTTTTATTTTTGCATTATCATATTTTGTTATAGGGCTATATTTTGTTCTATCTGCTTTTAGACCAAACTCAACTGCATTGTTTTCGTTGATAGAGTACTCAGCACCAATTCTTGCACCTAGTATCCAGCCATTCGTGTTAGCTTTTTCCGAGCCATCATGAGTGTCAAATACATCCATTTTAAGCTTTGAGTAGCCAGTGTAGCCACCAAGAACTAGTTTTATGTCCTTTGTCAATTCTGGTGTATAGTCTACGCCCACTATAAATTTATGTGTACTCCATTTTATTACTGTACCGTCTTCATCACCAAGTGACTTCTTTGCTTGAAAGTCGTAAATGTAAGCGCCATAAACTCTAAAACTATCAAAATCATAGCCAGCTTTTAGTCCAATACCTGGTTGAGCCTTTTTGACTTTTGTTGTGTCATTATCGCTTTTTGCTGTTAATTTTGAATTAAAAGAGTAATCTCCTTCGATTCCAATAAACGCTCCTTGTGCTAAAGCAGCGGCACTAGCCAAGCTTAAGCCTAAAGCAACTTTTAAAACTACATTTTTCATTTTTACTCCTTATTTAAAAATGTTTGACTGGTATTCTAAATTTTATTGGATTAAATAAAGTTTAAATATTCAATTAAATATATAAAAAACATAAAATAATTCAATTGTTTTCTTATCAGAATAAAATTTATAAAATCACTCGAAAAAAGGAGTGTAAAGTGGCTAAGATGACAAAACGTGATATGGCTTATCATTTAGACGTTGATGTCGCAACGCTTTACAACTGGCGAAAACACAAGCCAAACCTTTATCGTATTGTGATGCTTGGATTTAAATTTGATGAGCTTATAGAGCAGAGCAAAAAGACTTGTAATGAGCTTTGCGAATATGAAAATTTGATCAATCAAGACATAGAAAAATTTAGTAAATAATCGTTTAAAAATCATAATCTCTTTTATAATTGCAAGTGCTAGAAAAATCAAAATTTCTAAGATATTTTTGGCTAGATATTTTAAGTGAAGAAATTTGAGCTCAAAGCAAGCGCTTCAAGCTCAGTTAAATTTACTCGTTTAGGATAGAGAGAAGCTCTTTGTTGTCTTTTGTTTTTAGCATTTTTGCGTATAAAAATTTAAGCGCTTCGACATCATCCATTGTGGCGATCGCAGAGCGGATAGCCCAAATCTTTTGAAGCTCATCAGGTTTTTGAAGTAGTTCTTCTTTTCTTGTGCCTGATTTTAGTACGTTGATAGCTGGATAAATTCTGCGGTCTGAGATATTGCGGTCAAGCACGATCTCGCTGTTGCCAGTCCCTTTAAACTCTTCAAATATCACTTCATCCATGCGTGAGCCAGTGTCTATTAATGCGGTTGCGATGATGGTTAGTGAGCCGCCATGTTCGATGTTTCTAGCAGCGCCAAAGAAACGTTTTGGCTTGTGAAGTGCGTTTGCATCCACGCCACCAGTTAGTACCTTGCCGCTTGGTGGGGTCACTGTGTTATAGGCGCGTGCTAGACGGGTTATGCTATCAAGTAAGATGATGACGTCTTTGCCCATCTCAACTAGACGTTTTGCCTTTTCGATGACAAGCTCTGCCACTCGGACGTGATTAAGCGCTGGCAGGTCAAATGTCGAGCTAAAAACTTCACCTTTTACGCAGCGCTGCATATCGGTAACTTCTTCTGGTCTCTCATCAACCAAAAGTACCATGAGTTGGGCTTCTGGGTGATTTTTAGCGATGCCGTGAGCTAGCTCTTTCATAAGCTCTGTTTTACCACTTCTTGGAGGTGCGACGATGAGGCCACGCTGACCCTTGCCAATAGGCGTAAAAAGGTCAAGCACACGGCCTGTTAGCTTCATCGGATCGTACTCTAAATTTAGCTTTTCAGTTGGGAAAAGTGGGGTTAGGTTGTCAAATAATGGCCTCTCTTTTGCATCTGCTAGAGGCATGTAGTTTACTGCTTCGATCTTTAAAAGAGCGTAGTATTTTTCCTGATCTTTTGGCTCTCTTACTTGGCCGGTGATGATATCGCCTACACGAAGTGCAAATTTACGGATCTGTGAGTTTGAGACGTAAGCATCGTTTGAGCTGTCGCTTAAATTTGCATCAACAGCCCTTAAAAAGCCGTAACCTTCGTTTGTGATCTCTAAAATTCCAGTAAATAGTATAAAGCCGCCTTGTTTTGTCTGGGTTTTTAGTATCTCAAATATCAAATCCTGTCTGCGAAATTCACGCGGATTTTCGACGCCAACGCTATTTGCGATCTGTACTAGCTCGTCTAAGCTAAGTGTTCTTAACTCTTCGATCTTGTGTCCGTCAACTGGTACATGGGTTCTTGATGCTTGATGTTTTTTTGTAGTTTTTGTGTTTTGAGCAGCACTTTGCTCGGTTTGGTTATTTTCCATATTTCCTCTTTAAATGCGGGGATAATTTTGCAGAATTTCTAGGTTTCAAAAAGAAGTTTTTGAAAGTTTTGGCATTTTATAAAAATAAAACTTTGTTGTCAAGAAATGGCATAAAATAAAATTTTTGCTCAAAAATGGTTGATTTGCTATAATCTCGCCATTTTATAACGATAACAAAAGAAGAAATTTGTGCCTATTTTTGTAGTTTGCCTACCATAAATTTATATGGTGCGTAATAGGCATGCGATGCAATAATATTGGTAAAAATTTTAGATAAAAGAAAGTAAAAATGCCACAAAGTAGATGTGCTCATTGTAGATTAAAATTTGATGAAAGCGTGATGATCTCAAATGAAAGCGGACTTAAATTTTGCTGTGTTGGTTGCAAAGGTGTTTATGAAATTTTAAATGAAAATGGGCTTAGCGAGTTTTATGAACGTCTTGGTAAAAATACACTTACACCGGCAAGCAACGGTGCAAATATCAAAAATTTAGCAGCAAATTTTAGCGAGCTTGTGACAAAAGAGGGCGACTTTAGTCAAATTTCATTTTTAATCGATGGCATCACTTGCTCAGCTTGCATCTGGCTACTTGAAAAGGCGCTTTTTAGCTCACCGGGCGTCTTGGAGGTAAATATCAACTCGCTTAATCAAAAAGCGGTCATTGTTTTTGATGAGCAAGAGCTTTTAATAGAGCAGATAATTGAAAAAATTTATGCCGTTGGCTACGTCCCAAAGCCCTATGCTACGAGTCAAAAAGAGGACGAGCTAGCTAAGAAAAGAAGAAATTTTTACACAAAAGCGCTAGTTGGTATCTTTGCTACGATGAACATTATGTGGCTAGCCATTGCTCAGTATAGTGGGTATTTTAGTGGCATAAGAGGCGATATAAAAGATATTTTAATCTTTACACAGTTTGTATTAGCAACGCCTGTACTTTTTTATACTGGTAGCGAGTTTTTTAAAGGAGCAAAGATAGCCATAAAAAACGCTTCACCAAATATGGATTTGCTCGTTATCACCGGAGCTAGCATAACATATATCTACTCGATTTATGCGATGTTTACGAGGAGTGGCGAGAGCTATTTTGACTCGGTTGCAATGATCATCACCTTTGTTTTTATCGGTAAATTTTTAGAAATTTTGGGTAAGAAAAAGGCGCTTGAGACTTCAAATTTCTTAAATGATATGCTGCTTGCAAAGGTGTGCGTTTTAGAAGATGGTAAGGATGTTTTAAAAGAGCCAAGAGATGTAAATTTGGGCGAAAAGATCGCGCTTAGATCTGGCGAAAGGGCGCTACTTGATGGAGTGGTGCTTAGTGGCGAGGCAAGCGTGGATAGCTCAAGTCTAACGGGAGAGAGCCTGTCTGTGACCTTGGGAGTGGGGCAAGAGGTAAAAAGTGGCGTCATTTGCCAAAATGGACAAATCATCTATGAAGCAAAGGAAATTTTTAAAAATTCTTATCTAAATCAGCTTATAAATTTGCTCCAAAATGCTGAGCTAAAAAAGCCAAATATCGAGCTTGTAGTCAATAAAATCGCTTCTAAATTTTCTCTTAGCGTGCTGACTTTGGCATTTTTTACATTTTGGTTTTGGTACTTTAAATATGGCTTTTCAGAAGCTATCGTCACGGCTGTTAGCGTCATCGTGATCGCTTGCCCTTGTGCGCTTGCGCTCGCCACGCCAGTTAGTAGTGTCTGTGCCCTCGGTGTGGCCTTTAAAAATAGAGTACTTTTTAAAGAGGCTAAATTTTTTGAAAGCCTTGCAAAGTGCGATGTAGTGGTATTTGATAAGACTGGTACACTCACAAAGGCAGAATTTGAAGTTAGTGATTTTTTTATAAAAGAGAGCATAAGCTTAGATGAAATTTATTCGCTAGCTCTTATATCAAATCATCAAATAAGCGTGGCAGTGGCTAAATTTCTAAAACAAAAAGGTGCAAGGAAAATAGAGCTTAAAAATACAAATTTAAGCGTGGCAAAGGGTGTTGAGGCTGAAATTTCTGGTAAAAAATTTTATGCAGGAAGCAAGCGATTTTTAGTTGAAAATGGTATTAGCTTTGATGAAGCTGAAGAAAATGTGAGCTTTTTTGTGGGGCTTAATGGTGAGCTAGTGGCGAAATTTTACCTAAAAGATAGCGTAAAACCTGAAGCAAAGGCCTTGATAGACGAGCTAAAGAGCGCTGGCATGAAAGTGTGTATCTTAAGTGGCGATGTGCAAAAAGTGGTAAAAAACGTGGCAGATGAGCTTGGCATGAGTGAGTTTAGGGCAGAGATGTTGCCTGAAACGAAAGCTAAATTTATAAGCGAACTAAAAGAGCAGGGTAAAAAGGTGCTAATGGTAGGGGACGGCATAAACGACGCAGCAGCGCTTAGCCTTGCTCATGTTGCTATTTGCATGGGAAGTGGGGCGGCGATAAGCCTAGAAAGAAGCGATGTAGTGCTACTTGATGATAGTTTAAAAAGTCTAGCAAAGGCAATAAAAATCTCAAAATTTACTTACAAAACGATAAAGCAAAATTTGCTCTTTTGTCTTCTTTATAATGTTCTTGCTCTGCCATTTGCCGTATGTGGCTACGTCATTCCGCTATTTGCTGCGCTTTTTATGTCGCTTAGCTCGCTAAGTGTTATCTTAAACTCGCTTTATATTGTTAGAAAATTTAAGGAAAAATAATGGATAGCGCGACACTTGCGATGCTGGTTTTTATCTCGGTTTTGATGGGAGCATTTTTGCTTTTTGGCGTGCTTTGGGGGATAAAAAATAAGCAATTTGAGGACTACCGAAAATTTTTGGACGGAGCAAATTTAGACAATGAAGAGGCGCTAAATGAAGCTTATGAGCTAGAGCTTCGCAAAAAAGAAGCTCTAAAAAAAAGAGCAAAATCCAATAAAGATAAAATTTAGCTCTCAATCGTTGGCTCGCCAAAAAGTCTATTGGCCTCTTTTAGCGCACCTTGTTCTCTTTGTCTTTGAAGCTCTTCTGGCGTTTTTGGCTCTTTATTTAGCATCAAAGTAAAGTTATTTTTCTCGTTTTGCAGCTCGCTTTTTATCTCGGTTTTTGGCTCATTTTTAGTTTCAACGTTATTTGCATTTAGTCTTAAAATTTCCTCATCAAGCTCGTCTAGTTCGCTTTTTTCATTATTTTCTAAAGAGGCTTTAGGCGTCTTAGCTTGTGCTTTTTGTTCATCGCTCTTTGCATTTACTATCTTCGCATTTTGTCCAAAAAGCGTACGCAATATCTCGTTTAAGATTTTCCAATTTTTCTTAAAATATTCAAGATTTTCATCTTTTGCATTTACTATCAGTCCAAGCTCATTGTTATTAAAGAAGCTAAATTCTACAAATTCTTTAAAAAACTCGCCAAGATCATAATTTCTATCATAAATTTTTGTTAAGAAGAGTTCGTATGGACCTTGCATTTTAGCAGGAGCTACTTGACTTTTTTGAGTGATGACTTCTGTGATTTGAGTGGAATTTTCGTTATTTTTTGAGATCACTTCATTTATAGCATCATCAATATCTTGTAAATTTAGAGCTTCTATCATCATAAAAAGCATTAGCATTAGCACAAAGCCATTATCGCTACTTACATTTAGCATACCTTTAGCTTGTGCCAAAATCCTAAAAAATCTTTCATAAACAAGTAGAGAAATTTTTGAGTCGTTTTCTATAAATTTTTGCTTTAAATTTGCCAAAATTTCATCTATTATCATTTCTGGATCGTAGCTTTCAAGTTCGCTTACAAGCACTCTGATAGCATTTTTATCGTGATTTAAAACATGAGTTATTATCTCTTCGATCTTTTCTGGATCAAGAAGCCCTAACATCAATGCTACGCCATTTGCCGTGACATTATTTGCCCCGTAAATGATAGCTTGATCAAGAAGCGTCAAAGTATCTCTTAGTGATCCTCCGCCACTTCTTGCTAAAATTTCGAGTGCCTCTTTTTCGTAGCTAATGCCTTCTTTGCTTAAAATAAACTCAAGATGTTTAATGATGCTGTATCTGCTTATCTGTTTAAATCTGAAATGCTGCGTTCTTGAAAGCACCGTTGTTGGGAGTTTTAATGGATCAGTCGTCGCTAGGATAAATTTTACATAGCTTGGTGGCTCTTCAAGCGTTTTTAAAAGGGCGTTAAATGCCTCTTTGGTTAGCATATGTACTTCGTCGATTATAAAAATTTTATATCTTGCCATTGCTGGAGCATATTTTGTTTGCTCTATTAGCTCTCTTATATCATCTATCTTTCTATGGCTAGCAGCGTCCATCTCGATGATGTCCATATGTCTTGACTCATTTGCCATTATGCATTGTGGACATACTTCACATGGTTTTGAAGTAGGTCCTTTTTCGCATACTAAAGCTTTTGAAAATATCCTAGCACTTGAAGTTTTACCACTGCCTCTAAGCCCAGAAAACAGATATGCGTGGCTTATGCGACCCTCGTCAAGTGCGTGTATAAGACTTTTACTAACTGCTTCTTGACCGATAAGTTCATCAAAATTTTTAGGGCGATATTTCAAAGCTAGTGCTTGCAATGCGGTATCCTTTTTATAAAGTTCAAGGATTTTATAAAAAAAGGCATAAATTTATGATTATTTATCTTTTTCATATAGTTAAAATTTTCGATCTTTTAGATTGCTTTTAGTTAAATTTTAGATAATTGGTAATTTAAAAAGGATGAAAATGTCTGCATTTTGGAGTGGATTTTTTACAAGTTTATCTTTAATATTGGCTATCGGCGCGCAAAATGCATTTGTTTTGAAGCAGGGTATAAAAAAGGAACATATTTTCGCAGTTTGCTTAATATGCGCACTTGGTGATGCCTTGCTTATATTTGCTGGAGTTTTTGGTTTTGCAAAAGTGCTACAAAAATTTGAGTTTTTTAAACAGGTTGCCATATATGGTGGCTTTATCTTTTTATTTGTCTATAGTCTAAAGAGTTTGTATGGTGCATTTAAAAATCCCAAAAGCCTTCTTCCTAGTGCGCAACACGAGTCAAAATTTAGCAAAATAGTGCTTTTGACGCTTGCTTTTACTTGGCTAAAATCCTCACGTCTATCTTGATACGATGCTTTTAATAGGATCTATTTCAACAAAATTTGGGGATGAAAATATAATTTTTGGCATCGGTGCTAGTCTTGCATCGCTATTTTTCTTCTTTTCTTTAGGATATGGAGCAAGAGTTCTCGCTCCAATTTTTGCAAAAGAATTTTCATGGAAAATTTTAGAAATTTTTGTTGGGATTATTATGCTTCTAATCTCTTTTAGTTTACTTTTTGCTAAAGTATAGATAAGATACATAAAAT
>NZ_CABPUT010000010.1:33543-49379 GCF_902460625.1 Campylobacter concisus | reverse complement strand
AGATATCTCACTTTTATGAGACACTTTCGATTTGTCAAAGTGAGCAACAAAATTTAAAAAAAGAGCTTAAAAATAGTACTCATGAGTCAAATGTTTTTAGAACAATGGCCAATGAATATGCCTGCAGAATAGATGATATTTATACATTTATACAAAGTATAAAAAACGACAAAATCAATCAAAACATTTACATTTTAACAATGATATCAGCTGTAATGCTACCACTAAATCTGATAACTGGGTTTTTTGGCATGAATACACAAGGCTTGCCATTTAATGAAACCAAAAATGCTACTATGATAGTTGTATCAATAATGCTTGGAGTAATTCTTTGTTGTATTACTTTTTTATTTTGGTATACAAATAAGAAGAAGTAGAAAATAAATAAATTTAGTATATAAGGCATCTGAAACCTTATATAGAAATTTGTTATATATTTTAAATTTTTATAGCCTAGCGGTAAAAACAATAAAAATAAATAGATTTTTTAATATTAAAAAACAAAAAAAATTTAAAAAAATTAAATTTAAAAAGAAGATTAAAAGTCCTGAATAGACTTCAGGACATATAGTAAGATTATTTTCTAAGTTCGCGGATTTTAGCAGCCTTACCACGAAGATCACGTAGATAGAATAATTTAGCTCTTCTAACACGACCTTTTCTAAGAACTTTTATTTCTTCGATTGAGTCACTAAAAATTGGGAAAATTCTCTCAACGCCAACACTATTAGCGCCAATTTTTCTAATGATAAATGTTTCGCCAGTACCGCTACCACGTCTAGCTATACAAATACCTTCAAAATTTTGAATTCTAGTTTTATCGCCTTCGTGAATACGAGTAGCAACACGCAACGTATCTCCTGCACGAAAGTCAGGAATATTTTTACTAGCAATTTGAGCATTTTCAAATGCTTCAATGTATTTATTTCTCATGTTTTTCCTTATTTATGTGGCTTAAGCTTTTGATATAAATCAGGGCGGAAGAACCTTGTTTTGCTGTGAGCCATCTTATTTTTCAAAGTGTGGATTTTAGCATGGTTACCCTTTAAAAACTCTGAAACCACAAAAATTGATCTAAAATTATCAGGCTTTGTAAAAGATGGGGCTTCAAGCAAATTATCCTCAAAACTCTCAACTTCAAGGCTCATATTGTTTCCTAAAACTCCAGGTATATTTCTTGATATTGCATCGCTCATACAAAGCGCAGGAAGCTCTCCACCAGTTAAAACAAAATCACCTATACAAAAAACTTCATCTGCCCAAAGCTCAACAACTCGTTCATCAAGGCCTTCATATCTACTGCAAACAAAACAAATGTGATTTTTTTTAGAAAGCCTCTTTGCATCATTTTGATTAAATTTTTTACCAGCTGGTGTCAAAAATATCACGTGAGTATTTTTATCTTTTTCTTTTAGAAATTTGATCGAATCATCCAAAGGTTGTGGAAACATCAAAAGCCCTGCTCCACCTCCGATCATATAATCATCAACTTTATTATGCTTATCTTTAGTAAAATTTCTTGGATTTATAAAATCAATTTCAATAAATTTATTACCAATTGCACGTTTTAAAATAGAATCACAAAAATAAGGTTTAACTAAATTTTCAAAAAGTGTAATAAACGTAAATGTCATGAATTTTCTAAAATGGCTCTAGCACCTTTTACCAAAATCTCTTCATTATCTAAATTTACACTTATGATAAAATGCTCTAAATATGGAATGTAAAAATTCTTCGGATTGCCGCTTATAATAAGCTTTTCATCTGTTTTTATATATAAAAGTGAATTTGCAAAATTATCTTGAATATCTTCTACGATCCCCAAAAATTCGCCGTTTTCTACAACTTTTAAGCCAATAATATCAAACTGAAAAAATTCATTTTTTCTTAATTTGCAGTTTTTTCTAGTGAGCTCTTTTGTAGTATATATAGTTCTATTTACAAGTGTTTTAGCAAGGTCTAAGTCATCAAAATTTTCAAACAAAACCAGCTCTTTTCCTCTGTTATAGTCTTTTATGATGAGCTGATCATTGTTTTTATCAAAAAAGGTTGCACCTTTTTTATACTGTTCTGGAAAGTCGCTCTTGTTGTGAAGTTTTAAATAACCCCTTAAACCAACACATCTTCCGATAGTAGCGACTTCAACAATATCACTATTCAATAGCTTTTACCGTTACCCTATAGCTTGTATTATCTTTGGCTTTACAACCAATAATAACGGTCTTTATAGCATTTATCATTTTGCCGTCTTTACCGATAAGTTTTCCAGTATCAATCTTGTCAGCATTTATGATAATTTCAACAAAATTTTCACCAAGCTCTTGACGCTCAATAGTCACCTTTTCAGGAAAGTCAGCTATTAACTTGGCGTATTCGTATAAAAAATTTTCAACCATTATTTTGTAATTTGTGCAACTCTGTCGCTAAGTTTAGCACCGACGCTTTTCCAGTAATCCAATCTCTCTTTGTTAAAATTTATAACGTTTGGTTCAACCATAGGATTGTAATAACCAATGCTCTCTATCCAACCGCTATCGCGTCTTTTTCTACTATCTGTAACAACTATACGATAAAAAGGTCTTTTTTTACGTCCCATTCTTGTTAGTCTTACTACTGTTGCCATATTATATTCTCCTCTTGTTTTTAAATAAAGCTTAAATTTAGATAACAAATATCCAAATTTAAACCCTTTTATCAAACAGGTCTTTTTAAATTTGCTTGAGAAAGCATATTTGCAAGTCCCTTTGCTCCACCTTTTCCTGAAAATTTCTTAGCAAGCTTTGAAGCATTTTCAAACTGCTTTAAAAAACGATTTACCTCTACTTGAGATAGTCCAGAACCAGCTGCTAAACGCCTTTTTCTACTATTGTTTAAAAGGTCTGGATTCTCACGCTCTTTTTGCGTCATAGAGTTTATCATAGCCTTAATATGCAAAATTTCTTTTGAATTATCAAGGTCTATATCTTTTATCTGATTTGTAATATTTGAAAGTCCAGGTATCATCTCCATCAAAGACTTCATACTACCAAGCTTTTTAACACTTTCCATTTGTTCTAAAAAGTCATTAAAATTAAACTGGCCTTTTTTTATCTTTTGATTTAGGCGTTTTGCCTCTTTTTCATCTATAATAGTCGATGTTTTCTCTACCAAAGTGGCCAAGTCACCCTCACCCATTATACGGCTTACGATACGGTCTGGTATAAAGCTCTCGATATCAGCTACTTTCTCGCCAGTACCGACAAACCTAAGTGGAATATTTAGCTGTTTTGCGATGCTAATAGCTACGCCGCCCTTTGAGTCAGAGTCAAATTTAGAAAGGATAACTCCAGAAATTCCCAAAATTTCATTAAAACTTGTAGCTGTTTTTACTGCATCTTGTCCGCTCATGGCGTCAGCTACGTAAAAAATTTCATGTGGATTTATCGCATTTTTTACATCTTTTATCTCTCGCATCAACTTTTCATCGATGGCAAGACGACCAGCGGTATCCACTAAAAGCACATCATAAAGACCACTTTTTGCTTTTTCTAGTGCTTCTTTTGCTACTCTTATAGGATTACTTTCATTTTCTATATAAAAAAGATCGATCTCATTTGCAACGCAGAGCTGTCTTAGCTGTTCAACCGCCGCTAATCTTTGCAAATCACAAGCAGCAACTAAAACTTTTTTCTTTCTTAGTTTTAGATAGTTTGCAAGCTTGATAGTTGTTGTTGTTTTACCACTACCTTGCAAACCAGCCATCAAAACAATGGTCGGTGCAACTGGTGCATAGACAAAGCCTTGATTACCAGGAGCTGTTAAGATAGTAGTTAAATTTGACTTGATCGCATCTAAGAAATTCTTTTGGCCAACGCCAGTTTGCTTTAGCTCGCTTTCGATAGATGCAAGCAGATATTTAGTGACTTTGTGATGGACATCAGCTTTTAAAAGAGCTTTTTTAAGCACGTCAAGTGCGTTTTTTAGAGCTTTTTCATCATCTACAAAACGTATCTTGCTAACGGCTAATCTAAAAGACTCGCTAATTTGTTCGAACACTAATCACCTTTCTAAGTTGTTATTAAAGGGCTTATATTACTAAATAATTTCTTTATTGCTCTTTAAATTTCAAATTTATTAGATATCTCAAATCCAAGAGAGTTAAATTCTCTTGGGATTGGCGCTTTAAATTTATAGTTTAAAAGAGCGATAGAATAGGCATGCAAAAACATTCTATTTGCCCTATTTTTGCCGTATTTCTCATCGCCAACGATAGGTAAATTTAAGCTAGCCAAATGTACTCTTATCTGGTGCGTTCTGCCTGTTTTTATGGCAACTTTTACCAGCGTTTTTTTGCCAACAACCATGAGAGGTGAAATTTCACTGATCGCCTCTTTGCCATCTTTTGATATCTTTGAAATGGCGCCATTTTTATTTTTAATCGTTAAGATTGGCTCATTTACGACCACCTCTTCGCTCATGATGCCCCTAACTGCGGCCACGTAAATTTTCTCAACCTTCATCTTTTTAAATTCACTTATCGCAAGCGTTGCGAATTCATCATTTTTTACAAGAAGCAGTACGCCACTCGTGTCTTTATCGAGTCTATGAAGGAGTGGAAATTTATAAATTTGACTAATTTTTTCACTAGTTATGGCAGCTGGCTTACTGATTGCTATTAAATTTTCATCTTCAAAAATAATGCTTGGCTTTGGCATCTCTTCAACGCTAAATTTGGTGTTTTCACTCATTAGCGCACGAGCAATCATCACCTTTTGCCCCTTGGCATAGACAAGGCCGCTATCTATTAGCTCCTTTGCCTCGTTATTTGAGATGTTTTTTTGTTTAGCTAAAATTTTATACGCTTTTTCTTCACTCATAAAGTGCTCCTTATATCTTCTATGATCGCATCAGCGCTGGCCTGTACGGCGATATTGCTCTTTTTAGCATCATTACCCATTATGCCACCTATTTCGCTAGCCTTTGCGAAATAAATGTTTTCAACTAAGCTAAATAATGCCTTTTGGTTAAATATAAACTCGCCACTTATTATCACTGGGTTAAATTGTGCGCACTCGATTGGATTATGCCCACCGATATTTGGTACAAAACTGCCTCCAAGCACTACTATATCGCTAATAGCATAGACATTTACAAGCTCGCCTAAAGTATCAAGCAAATTTACTTTAGCTTCAAATTTATATGATTGGCTAAATTCAGCAAAGCTAAAGCCATACTTTTTAGCGTACTCGCTCGCTAGCTTCTTCACCTCTGCAAATCTCTCAGGATGGCGTGGCGCGATAATTAATAGATCGTTTTCTTTTAAATTTAAATTATCTAAAATCATCTCTTCTTCGCCTATATGTGTGCTTGCTAATACGATCACTCTAGCTTTTGGCTTTTCATAAACTCTACTCACGCTTGGCAAAAACGCGGCTTTTATGTTGCCAACGACCTCTATCTCACCTGCTCCTAGCGTTTTTAGCCGTTCTTTATCAAGCTCGCTTTGGGCATAAATTTTATCTATAAATTTAAAAAGATATTTGTAAAAAAAGCCAAATTTTAAGTAACTTTTATAGCTTCTATCTGAAATTCTAGCGTTTATTAGTATCACGCGGCTACCTTTTAGCTTTGCCATGAAAACTAGCATAAGCCAAAGCTCAGCCTCAAAAATGACTAAAATTTTGCTCTTTTTTAACCAAAATGGCAAGAAAATTTCAAATGGCAAAAATCTTGTGTTAGCACAAATTTTACTTGCCGCTTCAAAGCCTGTATTTGTCACCACACTTATGGCTTTGCTGTTAAATTTTTGCATCAAAGGCTTAAGCGCTTGCACCTCGCCAAATGAGCAAGCGTGAAAATGCACATCTGCATCTTTAAATTTAGGATTATTAAAGAGAAAGAAACGTGCTGGGATCGATCTATGATATTTTTTTTTGAAACTTAATAAAAGTAGAAAAATAGCCCCAAAAAAATAGAGTATTGAGGCTAAAAAATAATATATTATTATCACGAAACGTGTTATTGCTCTTGTTTATACAAAATTCTGCCACAATGCGGGCAAGTAACGATATCTTCGCCTTTTACAACCGCAGAGAAAGTTTTATCATTTATCTGCATAAAGCAGCCATAACAAGCTTGTTTTTTAACAGGCACAACTGCTGTGTTGTGAGCCCATTTTCTTATTTTTTCATAAAATGCTAGGATTTTTTGGTTCATCGCAGCGACAAGTTTATCTTTTTTAGCATAAACTTCTTCACGTTCTTTCCCAATATTTTCAAGTTCAGATGAAGTTTTGCTTTTTATATTTTTTAAATTCTCTTCAAGTTCAGCTTTTTTTGCACCAAGCTCATCTTTTTGACTATTTTTACTATCTATTAGCTTCTCAAGTCTAGCGATCTCTTCATTTGCAGCCTCAAGTTGCTCTTTCGCAATATCTTCTTCAAGACTTAGAGCTTTTATCTCCTTTTCGCTTTTTGCACTTGAGCTTTTTTTAGCTACATCTTTTATCTTTGCGCTAAACTCGGCAATATGAGCATTTGTGCCTGATTTTTGAGACTTTAAGTCATTTACCTCTTCATCTAGTCTTTCTATATTAACCGTTATAGTTTCGCACTCTTCTTCTATATTTTTATAAGCCTTTTCTATATCCTGAATGCGTGGTGTAAAGCCATCTATTTGTTTATCAAGCTCAGATAATTCAACTAATTGTTGTAAGTATTTATTCATAATGTTTCCTTTTTTTGTTAGCAATATGTAAATGGATTTTTAGAATTGCGTATTATAACTTCAATTTTCAGATTTTGCAAATATTTTGCTAAAAAATCACCAAAACAACGTTCACTTTCATAGTGATTTATATCGATTAAATTTAGCCCATTTTCCTTTGCATAAAGGGCTTGGTGATATTTTAGATCACCCGTTAAAAAGACGTCTGCTTTGATATCTTGAATAAGATCTGCGCCACTTCCAGTGCAGATACAAATTTTAGAAATTTCATCTTTTGCATGAACCACTCTTAAATTTTCTAGCCCAAGTTTTTCTTTTACAAATTTGCAAAGCTTGCTAAATTTCATCTTCACATCAGCGTAGATCAAAAAACCCTCTTTGCTTGAAATTTCTAGCCCCAAAACCTGCGTTACAAATTTTTCATTTAAAAATGCAAGGTCAGCATTTGTGTGAAGCGAGATGAGCGAGATATTTTTTATCATCATCTCTCTTATGAGTGAGCTTGGATAAAGGCTGTAGTCCAGGCTCTTTAGCCCCTTAAAAATGAGTGGATGGTGAGTGATAATGAGCGAATTTGGCAAGACATTTTGCAAAAGTTCGCTATCTAAATCAAGGCTTAGATAAATTCGCTCAAATTCGCTATCAAATGAGCCAACTTGTAGGCCACTATTATCCCAAGGCTCTTGGCTCGCAAACGGGCAAATTTCATCTAAAATTTTATAAATTTCAGCTATTTTCATCAAATTTTACTTTTGCTCTAGGCTCTCTTTATAAGTTAGCGCACACTCTTTGGCCAGCTCGCGGATTTTTAGGATGTAATCTTGCCTTTGCGTTACACTAATCGCCCCACGCGCATCAAGGACGTTAAATGTGTGAGCCGCAAGCATGCAGTAGTCGTAAGCTGGCAGTGAAATTTTAGCCTCTAAGCAACGCTTGCACTCGTTAAATGCGTTTTCAAACTGGTTAAAAAGCATATCAACATTTGCTACTTCAAAGTTATATTTACTCCACTCATACTCGCCTTGTTTGTGCACATCGGCGTAGGTTACGATGTTGCCATTAGAGTCGTCCCAAACTATGTCGTAGACGCTATTTACATCTTGCAGATACATAGCTAAGCGCTCAAGACCGTATGTTATCTCGCCAGAGACCAGCTCACAAGCGATACCGCCAACTTGTTGAAAATAGGTAAACTGCGTCACTTCCATTCCATCTAGCCAGACCTCCCAGCCAAGCCCCCAAGCGCCCAGAGTCGGGCTCTCCCAGTTGTCCTCAACGAAGCGGATATCATGATCTTTTAAATTTAACCCAAGCTTTTCAAGACTTTTTAGATAAAGCTCTTGGATATTTTCTGGGCTTGGTTTTATAAGCACCTGAAACTGATAATAAGCACCCAGGCGGTTTGGGTTTTCGCCGTATCTGCCATCAGTCGGACGGCGGCTTGGAGCTACGTATGCAGTCGCCCACGGCTTTGGTCCGAGGCTTCTTAAAAATGTCGCTTGGTGATATGTTCCAGCACCAGCAGGCATGTCGTATGGCTGAAGTATAACGCAACCTTGCTCTTGCCAATAGTTTTGAAGGGTTAATATTATTTGTGAAAATGTCATTGCTTTCCTTTTAAAATTTTACTTTACATAGTGTATAACTGCACCAGGTCCTAGCGGTAGATCAAAAATGTACCAAAACGACATTAGCGCTGTCCAAGAAATTAAAAATGCAACCGTATAAGGAAGCATAATAGAAACTACTGATCCGATTTTTAACTCTTTATTGTATTTTTGCATAAAAGCTACTATCAAAACAAAAAATGGCATCAAAGGCGTTATGATATTTGTAGTAGAGTCGCCTATTCTAAAAGCAGCCTGTGTAAGCTCTGGCGAGAGTCCAAGATTCATAAACATTGGTACAAAAATCGGAGCCATCATAGCCCACTTTGCAGAATCAACAGCTATAAATAAATTTATAAAAGCGATCAAAAAAATAAAAACTATGATAAGACTAAGTCCAGTTAATCCGACCTCTTTTAGAAAAATAGAACCTTTTATAGAAAGCACTAGCCCAATATTTGAGGTATTAAAAAGATATGTAAACTGGGCTGCAAAAAATATCAAAACCAAAAATCCTGATAGCTCAGAAATAGATTGTTCCATAAATTTTATGGCGTCATTACTACTTTTTATACTCCTAGCACCTACGCCGTAAGCGACACCTACCACTATAAAAAGTAACATCATAAAAACAACAATAGAATGCATAAAAGTAGACTTCATAAAGCTTTCATTGCCTTTTGCTCCAAATAAAGAGTCAGAAGGCAAAATAGCCACAAGCAATAAAATCACAAAAACAATCAACGCTATTAGTGAAAATTTTAAGCCACGTTTTTGCTCTGCACTTATCTCACTATGCTCTTTTAGGCTAAAATCACCCAAAAAATCAAATTTACCAAGCCTAGGCTCTACGATTTTATCTGTTACAAACCAGCCAACAAAGACGATCAAAAATGTCGAAGCGATCATAAAGTACCAATTTGCAGTTGCTAATACTACATAATCTGGATTTAACACGCTAGCTGCTTGCATAGAAAATGCCGCAAACATCGGGTCATTTGTGCCGATTAATAAATTTGCCGACCAGCCACCGCTAACACCAGAAAAAGCAGCAGCTAATCCAGCAATTGGATGGCGACCAAATCCAGCAAATAAAATAGCTCCAAGCGGGATTAGCACAACATAGCCAACCGAGGAAGCAACATTTGACATTACACCAAGAAAAATAACGATTGGAGTTACCCATATTTTGGAAGATTTTAAGGCAATCTTTGTCATAAGTGCTGATAAAAGTCCAGACTTGTCTGCAATACCAATACCTAGAATAATCGCAAAGACTACTCCCAAAGGATAAAAATTAGTAAAATTTTTAAGTACAGACGAAACAAAAGATCTAAGACTATCAGCAGAAAGCAAATTTATAACATTTGCATTAAGCTGTGATATTTGTCCGTCTTTGATAGCCTGATAGCTTACGCCAACGCCCATCTTTTCTAACACAAACGATATTATTATCGTAATAATCGAAAGATAGATAAAAAGCATAGTTGGATTTGGCAATTTGTTACCAAAATTTTCGATAAAACTCAAAATTGAACTATTGTTTTTTTTATTCATTTTTTCTAACCTAAAATAGATATAAAAATTTTTATCTCGTCGCTGCCGTAAAGCTCAAAATCCGTTTTATAGGCTCTTTTTAGCTCACTACTTTCAAAATATCTCCAAATTTCATCCCAAAATTTTGCTACGTTTTGTGGCTCTCTTGCAAAACTAAAAACGGCGTATTTGCCACTTTTTATCTCTAAATTTTCATCACTTTTGTGGTTTGATCTTGTGCCGATGAAGTTATCGTAATGTCCATTCAGATCGCTTTCATAGTTGCAGTAAACGCTATAAATTTCACTCTTGCCATCATAGTGCTCACTCATAAATTTAGACCATAGAGCTGGAATTTTACCCTTGCCGCCTATCTCATCTTCATTTTTAGTGCGAGTTTTTACTCCGTAAATTTCAAAGCTATCTTCTAAATTTATAATCTTCATAAACTACTTTTGCCCGTTAAAATTTTCAACCGCTTGGTTCCACATTAGCTTGTATTTTCGTTTTAGAAATTCAACTTCATCTTGTGAAATTTTAAGCTGTTTTGTAAGCGTTTCGACCGTTTTTCTATCTTCGTCATAGAGCTCTTGCATAGAAATAAGCGCCTCTTTTAAAAATTTATTCTCATTTCTTAGGGTTTCAAGCGTCTCATCCTTTGCGTCAAGTACCTTTTCGTGTAAATTTAATATCGTTCCGATCGTCTTTTCAACAAAGCTGATACCATCTTGGCTTTGCGGCTGCAAGGATAAATTTTGCGAAACACTAGGCACCACGCTCATCGTTCCCTCGCTCGCTTCTATCAAAATTTCTCCATTTTCCTCTTTGGTTTTCAAAACGCCACGATTTATCATATCTTCGATAACTTCACGCTCTAAGTGCACAAGTTTGCAAAATTCATCAACTCCAAGATAGGTCTGCACCGCTTCTCCTTTTTACAGTATCACTTCAACCTTTGAAGAGTCTTCCTCTAAAGCTTTTATCTTCGCCTCTCTATCGGCTTTTAGAGCACTTGCCAGACTATCATCTTCAAGAGCTAAAATTTGCACCGCCAAATAGGCTGCATTTATAGCACCGGCCTTGCCGATAGCTAAGGTCGCCACTGGCATGCCACTTGGCATTTGCACAGTTGAGTAAAGTGCGTCAACACCGCTAAGGGCCGAACCTGCCATTGGTATGCCGATCACTGGTTTTGTTGTATTTGCAGCGATAGCTCCAGCTAGGTGAGCCGCCATACCAGCAGCTGCGATGAAGACTTTTGCACCCTTTTTCTCAGCATTTGCGACGTACTCGCTTGTTCTTTTTGGACTTCTGTGAGCTGAGCTGATTATTAGTTCATATTTTACACCAAATTTTTCAAGAGTTTTTGCCGCCTCGCTAACGATATCATAGTCACTCTTACTTCCCATTATAATAGAAACAAATTTCATATTTTCTCCCTCAAAAAGCTAAATTTTGGCAGCTTAACACCAAGACTTATTTCGTTTTCATTGCCGCTATGAATTTCGCTCATAACCTTGCCTTTTTTGGTGATGAGCTGCTTAAATTTGATAAATTTCTTGCCCTCTTGTGAATAAACCTTTGAGATTTCATTTTCACTATCTTCTATAACCGATCCAGTAGGAGCCACGATCTCATAGCTATTGCCTGGAAAAATTTTATATTTGCACTTAAAAAACTTGCCATCTTCGCTTATTGCATTTACCTGATGTGTACCCTCTTCTAGGCTACTCACATGGTTTTGAGTGTCAACTCGCTCGTAAGGTCTATGCACCAAGTATCCATCCGTAAAGCCACGATTTTTCAATGTATTTATCTCATTTTCATAGATTTGTGCGTTAAATTTATCATCCATGGCATCATCTATCGCCATTTTATAAGCTCTTGCTGTACAAGCTGCGTAGTACTCGCTCTTTGTGCGACCTTCTATTTTTAGACTATCTATTACGCCGCTATCAACGATCTCTTTAATGTGTGAGATGAGGCAAAGATCTTTTGAGTTCATGATGTGAGTACCGTTTTCGTCCTCTTCTAAGCGGAAAAGCACACCACTCTCTTCGTTTTTAGCGTAAAGTTCATACTTAAACCTGCAATCGTTGGCACAGCTGCCGCGATTTGACATACGTCCGCTTTGCACTGAGCTTACTAAGCACCTGCCAGAGTAGGCAAAGCACATCGAGCCATGTACAAAAATTTCGATATCAAGAGTTGGAATTTCTTCTTTTATCTTTATAACATCTTTTAAGTTCATCTCACGTGCCACGACGATGCGTTTTGCGCCCATGTCGTGATAAATTTTTGCATCAAGCACATTCATGACATTTGCCTGAGTTGAGAGATGTATCTCGATATCAGGAGCAATGGCTTTTGCTAGACTCATAACGCCTGGAGTTGCGATGATAAAGGCATCTGGCTTCATAGCCGAGATAGTCTGCAAGTGCCTTTTTAGTGGCTCTATCTGCGAATTAAAAGGAAAGGCATTTATGGTCGCATAAAATTTCTTTCCCTTTGCATGTGTGTAGTCTATCGCCTCTTTAAACGTTTCAAGGTTAAATTCTCTCGCCGATCTAGTCCTTAGCGAAAAGCTAGCCACAGATCCATAAACGGCATCAGCGCCGTATTCAAGGGCAATTTTAAGTTTTGTTAAATTTCCAGCTGGGGATAAAAGCTCAGGCCTTTTTAACACTATTTTTTACCCAGGCTTTCTATCAAGGCTTCAATGTCGTCGTTGCTCACAAGATTTTCAGTCGTTGTATCACCTGCGATATGAACAGCTGAGCCAACACGTTTTTCATCGTCTATTTTACCTTCAAACAAAGTATTCATATATTTACTTAGAGCTCTCATAACGTTGATAACGCGCTCAATCTTTTGTCTATGAATGTCTTGATACTGCATCATATCCATAGCCATCATTATCTCATCTTGCCCCATTTGTAAATTTCCGATGATGTTATCAATCGTGCCAAGAAGTGCGTTGTTTTTCTCCAAAGCTTCGCTAAATGCGGCAATATTTGGAAATTTCTGGCTTAATGTCGTAAATAGTTCGATGTTTGAGTTTATCGCATCTTTCAGGCTATTTGAGTCACTCTCAGCGTCCATAAAAAAGTTATTTATCGTCTCAAGCTTATCAAACATCTGAGTAGCTTTTTCTTCGCTATCCCTAGTCACATCATCAAGCTGATGAACCATTTTGTGATCTTCTGTTGGTGGTGGCGGTGGCCAAACACCATCTGCACTCACTCTGTAGTTTTCTCCCTGTTTTGATATATTTTCTACTTTTGATTGCGGCTCGGCTGTTTTGTCACTGATTGCCTCTGCAACTTCTGCTACCTCGTCTATATCCTTTTTGACGTCCGCAGTCTCTTGGCTAGCATCGTCTTTAGCATCCTCTAAATCGTCCAGTCCGCCAGCCATAAGCGCGTCAAGT
This sequence comes from Campylobacter concisus, assembly GCF_902460625.1. Taxonomy (GTDB): domain Bacteria; phylum Campylobacterota; class Campylobacteria; order Campylobacterales; family Campylobacteraceae; genus Campylobacter_A; species Campylobacter_A concisus_AD. The sequence continues at coordinate 36,101 of NZ_CABPUT010000010.1, read as the reverse complement.
TCCTCTTGGGTCATAAAAGCTCCTAATAAAATTTGCCCTGATTATATAGGATTTAAATAAAAAGTAAGTTTAAAAGCGCCTTTTTATCTTTAAATTTATCAAATTTTAGATAGCATTTTTCAAAAATAAATGACTTTAAAAGGCAAAAAATGACCGTTGATCTCCACAATCACACACCGCTTTGCAAACATGCAGTCGGCGAACCAAGAGAGTATGTACAAAGCGCAATAAAAGCAGGTACAAAATACTTTGGCTTTAGCGACCACGCTCCGATGAAATATGATGAAGCTTACAGGATGAGTTTTGATGAGATGCAAGGCTACGAGGAAGAAATTTTACGCTTAAGAGATGATTTTAACGGTGAGATAGAAATTTTACTTGGCTATGAGATGGATTTTTTAGATGGATTTATGGATGAGCGAGTTTTTAGTAGAAAGGTCGATTATCTAATAGGCTCTGTGCATTTTTTTAATGGCTGGGCATTTGACAATCCTGAATTTATCGGTGGTTACGAGGGCAAAGACTTGGATCAAATTTGGCAAGAGTATTTTGATCATGTCGAAAAATCGGCCAAGCTTGGCAAATTTGACATAATGGGGCATATTGACCTACTTAAAATTTTTAAATTTTTACCCAAAAAAGATATTAGAATTTTAGCACGTGATGCGATAAATGCGATAAAAGAGGCAAATTTAGTAGTTGAGATAAATGCGGCTGGCTTTAGAAAGCCTATCGGCGAGCAATATCCAAGCGTAAATTTACTAGAGCTTATAGCCGAAAAAGATATAGCTATTACTTTTGGCTCAGATGCTCATACAAAAGAAGATATTGGTAAAAATGGCGAAATTTGCGAGCAAATAGCTAGAGATTTAGGCTATTCAAAATGTGCTATTTTCAAAAACAGAGATAGAGAATTAGTAAAATTTTAGATTGGGTTCAAATAAAATATAAATTTAATCTTAAATATTAAGTTTTATGATAGAATACGAAAAATCTTAGAAATTAAAAGGAGAAAAAAGTGGGAAAATTCGTCCAAAATATAGATCATTTTTTTGATTTTTGTAAAGAAAATGAAGTCAAATTTGTAGATTTTAGATTTACTGATTTAGGTGGTGCTTGGCATAGCATTAGCTACAACATAAAAGCTGTTACGAAAGAAAATTTTATAAATGGTATTCCGATGGACGCTAGCTCTATGCATGGCTGGCAACCAATCGATAAGAGCGATATGATAATGAAGCCAGAAGCTACAACTGCATTTTTAGACCCATTTACTTCTGATATTACAGTTGTTGTTTTTTGCGATATTTACGACATTTACAAGGGTCAAATTTATGAAAAATGCCCTCGCTCAATAGCCAAAAGAGCAATGCAGTACGTAAAAGATAGCGGTCTTGGTGACGAGGCATACTTTGGCCCTGAGAATGAATTTTTTGTCTTTGACAACGTCAAAATCATCGATAGCCCAAACTGCGCGATGTATCAAGTAGATAGCGAGGAAGGCGAGTGGAACGATGCTACTGACTTCAAAGATAGCTACAACACAGGTCATCGCCCACGCAGAAAAGGCGGCTATTTGATGACTCAACCAATCGACAGCATGGTAGATCTAAGAGCTGAAATGATGCAAGTTCTAGAGCAAGTTGGTCTTGAAGTCTTTTTAGGACACCACGAAGTCGCACAAGGTCAAGGCGAGATCGGCGTGAAATTTGGCAACTTAGTCGAAGCTGCCGATAATGTCCAAATTTATAAATACGTCGTTCGCATGGTGGCTCACCTAAACGGCAAGACAGTTACATTTATGCCAAAACCACTTTATGGCGATAACGGAAGCGGCATGCATGTGCATCAATCAGTCTGGAAAGATGGTAAAAATTTATTCTATAAAGAGGGCAACTACGCAAATTTAAGTGACTTTGCAAGGCACTACATCGGCGGCGTTTTAAAGCACGCAAGAAGCGTTGCAGCCTTTACTAACCCAAGCACAAACAGCTACAAACGCCTAATCCCAGGCTTTGAAGCGCCATCTATCCTCACCTACTCTAGCCAAAACCGCTCAGCGAGCATCCGCATACCTTACGGCGCTGGCGAGAAGTCAGTTAGGGCTGAGATGAGATTTCCAGATAGCACAGCAAACCCTTATCTAGCCTTTTCAGCGATGCTAATGGCAGGACTTGACGGTGTCAAAAACAAGTACGAGCCAGTTGGTCCTATGGATGAAAATTTATTTAAACTTCACCTAGATGAGATCAGAGAGCGTGGCATAGAACAGCTTCCACACACACTTCGTGGTAGCCTTGAAGCGCTAATTCGCGATAATGAATACTTAAAACCAATAATGACCGATCTTTTCATAGATACATATCAACACTTCAAATTTGAAACTCAAGTTTGGCCTTACGAAGCGCGTCCAACAGCTTATGAGTTTAAAACTTGTTTCTCTTGCTAAAACGCAATCTCCAAGCTCGTTTTGGGCTTGGAGACTTCTTTTTTTAATCAAATTTAAAACATAAAATCTCCGTCGTACATATCAATGCATCCTACATTAATAATATGTA
>NZ_CABPUT010000010.1:0-33045 GCF_902460625.1 Campylobacter concisus | reverse complement strand
GATGCTTGTTTTATTAAACAATCTTAATCCTGCACAAAAATACTCTTCTTTTTGATTTTTATTTCTTACTCAAAAAACAATCTCTACTTTAATCTTTATTTATGCTATATAAAAACCAACAAAATCTCATTTTTTAAAATTTGTACTAAAATACCAAATAAAAAACAAAAATAAATTTCCGTATAAACCAAAATTTACTTTAACTTAATAAAAGACAATCGCTTCAAATTCCATAATGCAGTCTTAGAACTTGATATCATTTATCAAAACATCAAGAATAAACAACCCCCACATAAGACAATATGTTAATAAATACTTACTTAGCAAACTCAAATTGAGTTTGCTGTAAGGTTTTAGCAGACGGCCAATATTTTTCTTTGGCAGAGCAAAAGAAAAATATAAAAACTTAGACGAAACTTTATCGCTCGAAAATGATTTTTCATCGGCAAAATGTCTAAGTTTTCATATAAAAAGCCCTTAATGAATATAATTAAGGGCTTTTTATATACGGTCGGCATGTTTGAGTCATGCACGGGTTATATAACAGTAAAATACGGCTTGACAAAATTAGTTTTTTGACTCGACTCTATAATATAAATTTCCTTCTCGGTCTTACGTCAGGCCGCAAATTATATTTATGATTTTTCAAGATTTAACCTACATATGCGGCAAGTTATGTGCGATCTCGTTCTAGCCTTATGCTATTTTTTATTATTCCTTCATTTCTTATGCAAATAATAGATAATGATAAAATCGTGGTCAAAAATATCTTAAGATATATGCTAAATTCGCATATACAAATCATCATCAGATACCGATAAAAACGCGCTAAAATACGTTTAAGTTTTTGCTTGATTTAAGCAATAATTCACTACAATCAAATCTTAAATTTAGATTTTCAAGCTATCATTTCGCAAAAATTAAGGAAAATCATGCAACCTATTTTTACGACCCAAATCACCAAATTTAAAGGCGCGCAAAAAAGCGCCGTTGATGATATTTTGGTGCGCGAGATCAAGCTTGAGATCTACATAAACGGCAAGCGTTTCGGCGCGCTCATGGCGACTCCGACCGATCAGGAGGCTCTAGCTGCTGGCTACCTAATCAGCGAAAATTTGATCGCAAGCCCTGAGGATATCGAGAGCATAGAGCTTTCAAGCGACGCTTTAAGCGTGCGGGTAAAGGCTAAAATCAACGAAAAGCGCCTCGAGCAGTTTGACGAGGAAAAGGTGATAATCAGCGGCTGCGGACGCAGCTCGACGGCAAATATCGACCCGGGGGCTATGGCGGCGCGCTCCATAAAGGCCGACGTCAAATTTAACAAAGACGAAATTTTGCGCCAGATGGGGCAGTTTTACACGCAGTGCGAGCTTTACGAGATGACGGGCTGCGTGCATACGGCTAAGCTTTTCGTGAACGGAGAGCAGTTTTACATCGGCGAGGATATCGCTCAGCATAACACCATAGACAAAGCCGTCGGCAAAGCTATACTAGCCGGCGCGCAGCTGCAAAATTCGTTTTTGATGGTGAGCGGCAGGCTCAGCTCCGAAATGGTCGCAAAAGCCGTCATGCACGGTATCCCAGTGCTCGTCTCGCGTACGGCTCCGACTAGTCTTGGCGTCGTGATAGCGCGTAAATTTAACCTAACGCTGTGCGGCTTTGCTCGCGGCGAAAACATAAACGTGTATAGCGGCGCAGAGAGAATCTATGAGTGAGCAAATCCGCGAACTGATAACAAAACTGTTAAATCCAAAGGGCAGGCTAGACTGCGGCGCGGCGTTTAAGATCGCCGCAAAGCTAGGCGTAGAGATCGGCGAGGTTAGCGACGAGGCTGAAAAAATGGGCGTAAAGATCGACAACTGCGAGCTGGGACAGTTTGGCAGGCTAGAAAACGGACGCGGCAAATACACCGTGATGACGCAGCTAAAACAAATGACCGACGAAAAAGGCAGAATACTGTGCAAAGACGCTAGGGACGCAGCTGCGGGCGTGGGGATAAAGACGATCCGCTCTACGTTAAAAGACTATAAAATCGACGTAAAATACTGCCAGCTGAGGTGTTTTAAGGAGAAGAAAGGAAAAAAGATGAGAGTAAAAACCAAAACTTGGATAGAAAACGACGAGGGCGAGCTGATATTCGGTAAGGGCAAAACCGAAGTCCTAGACGTCATCGCCGAGGTCGGCTCGATCTCAAAGGCCGCCGAAATCCTAGGAATGAACTATAAAAAATGCTGGACTCATCTGCAAATTTTGCAAAAAAATCTAAAAGAGGAGCTTTTTACGACTAGGCAAGGCGGCGGCGAAAATGCCGGTACGACGCTAAACGAGCGCGCGCATGAGCTCATAAACGCCTATAGGCAGCTTCAAAACGACATCGAGGATTTTGCGGATAAGCGCTTTAAGGAGTTGTTCTTGAAAAAAGACGGCGAAAAAAATGATGCAACTAAAGACGACAAAAAAGATAAAAAAATCAATTTAAGGGAGAAAAAATGTACGTAAAACTAAACGATAGGGTCTATCTAAACAAAGACAAGATCACTAGAATAAAGGTAGATAGCGTCCAAGACGGTATCAGGATTCGCTTCTACGAGGGGCAAAATCAGGTCGCTAAAAGCGGACGCTTCGAAACCGAGGCAAAAGCCATCGAGTGGCTAGAGAAAAATTTTATAAACAAATAATAAAATGGTCGTGAGCCTCTGTGGCTCGCGCTTCTGTGCTTTATCAAGTTAAATTTGCCGCTTTGCGGTTAAATTTAGCTTGTTCAAATTTAACCTCCAAATTTACTAAATCATTTCCACAGCAAAAGCCCGAAATTTGCGAAAATTTACTATAATTACTGTATCAAATTTAAAGAGTAAAAAATGGCAAATTTAGACGAAATAAGAAAAAATATCATCCTAAAACCGGGCGTGCATTATTTTGATTTCGCGGCTTCCGGGCTTGCTTATGAGCCCGTAGAGCGCGAGATAGCAGATGTTCTCAAAACCTACGCCAACACACACTCCGACAGTAGCTCGAGCGCCATCATCACGCAGCGGCGCTACGAGGGTGCGCGCGAGAGCCTAAAAAAGCTGCTAGGCCTTGACGAGCGGTTTTATCTCATCGCCTGTGGGCAGGGTGCGACGGCAGCGATCAAGAAATTTCAGGAGCTGCTTGGCATCTACCTGCCGCCTGCAACCAGAAGCGCGATCGGCGAGGCAAATTTACGCGCCGCGCAGCCTCCGCTCGTGCTCGTTTCGCCGTACGAACACCACTCAAACGAGCTTAGCTTTCGCGAGGGGCTTTGCGACTACATGCGCGTGCCGCTTAGTGAATCAGGCGAGATCGATCTGCTCGCACTCGAGCGCATCCTGAAGCTAAATGCCGGACGCCGCATTATTGGCTCGTTTAGCGCCGCCTCGAACGTCACGGGCGTCATTAGCGACTATAAAAAGATCAGCGAGCTAATCAGAGCTGCGGGCGGCATCGTGGCCTTTGACTGCGCGGCGCTGAGCTCGCATGCAAATTTAGACTGTGATCATTTCGACGCGATTTTCCTCTCGCCGCATAAGTTGCTCGGAGGGCCTGCAAGCTGCGGGCTTTTGGCGATCAAAAAAGAGCTGCTTAACAGCGATATGCCGACCTTTGCCGCAGGCGGGACGGTCGCCTACGCTAGCCGCGAAGGGCACGTGTTTTTGAAAAATCCCGAGCAGCTAGAGGAAGGCGGTACGCCGCCTATTATCGGGCTTATGCGGGCAAATTTGGCATACGCGCTGCGAAACGAGGTGGGCTTCGAGCAAATAAAAAACGCCGGGGACGAGCTAGCGCGGCTTTTTGAGAGCGAGCTAGCAGGCATTGACGAGGTCATAAACTACGCTCCAAAGGGTACGCCGCGACTACCGATTTTTTCCTTTAACGTGTGCGGCGTCTCGGCGTATGATTTTGCCGCAAGCCTTAGCAACGACTTTGGTATCCAGACGCGCGCGGGCGTGATGTGCGCGGGGCCATACGCTCACGATCTGCTGGGTATCAAGGAGGGACGCATGCCGGAAAGCAAGCCCGGCTTCGTGCGCGTGAGCCTGCACTACACACACACCGAGCAAGACGTGCTATATCTAGTTGGCGCGATAAAATCCTGCACCAAAAAGCACCGCGAAATTTGGGGCGAGGAAAAGGCGATGTATGAGATGTTTGGCGGGAAGATTTTCTAAGCGCAAAAAAAGATAAAATTTAAGATTTATTGTGACTTAACGCAAACATAAAGAGTATTAAGTTACGATGAGAGCGATGAAAAATAAGCATATAGTCCGCTCTAGAATTTTGGAAAAGAAATTTAGAGAGATTTTATGGTATTTCTCGGCCGATATATAGAAGCTGTAAAAATAGAAGATTTTACCAAAATATCAGAAAAAATAATCAATTTTGCACTTACACTCTCTTGAATAAAATAACCAACAACATCAGATTTTTAATGGCTAGCGAGTGTGAGATCTTAAAAAGTAACGAGTGTAGCGAAGTTAAGAGTATCTAAGTTTCATGCGAGATAGAAATAGACGAAAGCTACTTCGGGTCTAAAAGTGCAAGGGGTAAAAGAGGTAGGGGCGCGTAGCAAATAAAACTCCGCTATTCGGAATGCTAAAGCGTGACGGTAAGATCTATATCCAAATAGTTAAAAACTGTTTTGCAAATGAACTGATACTGATATTATCGGAGTTTGACAAGTTAGACGAGAGCACGATTTATTCTGATTTCTGGAAAGCTTATGACGGATTGGTAGATTACGGAGCCAAAGCTCATTATAGAGTAAAACACTCAAAGAATGAATTTACTAATAGTAAAAACCATATCAATGGTATAGAAAACTTTTTAGCTGCGACTTCATTTTGCTACTACAAGCAGACGGGGATACGCCACAAGCATAGACTAGCTAAATTTAATAGGGATAAGAAAAGAGAATTTCTTGTTTGACTCGAAGAAATGCGAATTTAGATATAATAATGTCAAAGATACAAACAAGCGAAGCGCTCAGGAAGTGACATTTCTATAAAAGAACTTTTATCGCATAATTAATAAGAGAGTATCTGCTCAGTTTATATTGAGCCTAAAAATAATTGAAAAAACTTCCTTTGGTCAGTGACGTTATATTATAGATAAAAGCAAATGATATTGTGAAATTAATAAAAGGATGATTGTTATGGTAAATATAATTATTGGATCAACGCAAAAACCATTAGCCAGTGAAGAGTTAAAAAGATACTTTCAAAGAGATAGTGACTTAGAAGGATATCTATATATTGGATATCCAATAATAGGAACCGTAGAAGGGGCATATCCTATAGATGCATTATGGATTTCTAAAGAAAAGGGATTGGTTATTTTTAATTTAGTTGAAAATAAGAATATTGAAGGTTATGAAGAAATCCAGGATGACTGTGCTAATAAAGTTGAATCCAAATTAAAAGGATACAAACAATTGGTAAAAAAAAGGCAATTATGCGTTGATATAAATGTAATAACTTTTGCTCCATTTATTGAATCGCCAATAGACTATAATAAGGACTATCCTTTATGCAATAATAACACTATGGCAAAATGTATTTCGGAAGTGGAATGGGAAGACCAAGAATATTATAATGACTTAGTTTCGGTTCTACAAGCAATTTCAACTATTAGAAAGGGGAAGAAGAGAAGAGAAGTTTTAAATACTAGCTCTAAGGGTGCTAAACTAAAGGCACTGGAGGACTCTATTGCTAATTTAGATAACAGACAGAGTCAAGCTGTAATAGAAACTGTTGAAGGGGTACAAAGGATACGCGGATTAGCTGGATCAGGAAAAACAATAGTACTTGCGTTAAAAGCAGCTTATTTGCATGCTCGGCATCCTGACTGGAAAATAGCCATTACATTTAATACAAGATCATTAAAAGGACAACTCAGACGATTAATTAACACATTTTATATAGAACAAACAAACGAAGAACCCGATTGGGATAATTTGCAAATTATGCATGCATGGGGTTCTTCTGGTGGCGGAGATAATAATGGGATATACTATACTTTTTGTGCATTGAACAATGTGCAGTATAGAGATTATAGAACGGCGAGAAGCATATTTGGCTCATTAGACCCTTTTGGAGAAACATGTGAAAAAGCATTAGATGAAGTGAAATCGAATGTCATGGAGATATTTGATGCTGTGTTAGTCGATGAAGCACAAGATTTTTCGCCGAGCTTTTTGAGGATGTGTTATGAGATGTTAAAGAATCCTAAAAGATTGGTTTACGCATATGATGAGTTGCAAAATCTAAGAACACAGTCTCTGCCATCGCCGGAAGAGATATTTGGCAATTTTGAAAATGGAACACCGAAAGTAAAATTTTATTCTCCTGAGGAAGGAAAACCGCAACAGGATATTATTCTTGAAAAGTGCTATAGAAATTCAAGACCTGCATTGGTGACAGCACATGCGTTAGGCTTTGGTATATATAGAGAGAAAGAGACAAATTCAAAAACAGGTTTGGTACAAATGTTTGAGCAGTATTCCTTGTGGGGAGATGTTGGATACAAGGTAAAAGAAGGAACTTTAGAAGATGGAGAACATGTTGTTTTGGCAAGAACTGCATCAAGTAGTCCAGAATTCTTAGAAAAACATTCTGATATCGATGATTTAATTAAATTCCAATCCTTTAAAAGTCAAGAAGAACAGAATAAATGGGTTGCCGAGCAAATAAAAATCAATTTAACAGAAGATGAATTAAGAACAGATGATATTATTGTAATTAACCCTGACCCGTTGACTACAAAAGCAAATGTAGCTCCTATTCGAGCTATGCTTTTTGAAAAAAACATCAATTCTCACACAGCTGGAGTAGATACTACACCAGATATATTTTTTGCAGAAAACAATGATTCAGTGGCATTTACTGGTATTTATAGGGCTAAAGGAAATGAGGCAGCCATGGTATATGTTATAAATGCCGAATCTTGCTATGATTCTTATTATGACTTAGCTAAGAAAAGAAATCAGTTATTTACAGCTATAACAAGAAGTAAAGCATGGGTAAGGGTTTTAGGTATTGGAGAGAATATGGATAAATTAATTGATGAATATAAAAAAATAAAGTCTCACAATTATACTTTGGATTTTATTTATCCAGATAAATCTCAAAGAGAAAAAATGAACATAGTTAATCGTGATATGAGTGCAGCAGAAAAGAATAAAGTTGAGAAAAATAAAACAAATATAGAAAATTTAATTCTAGAGCTTGAAACTGGAGAAATTTTCTTAGAAGACTTGGGAGAAGAACAGATTGCTCGCCTAAAAAAATTGTTGAAAAGAGGTGAGTAGTTCTAATGCTGACTGCAAAAAAAATTTATACCCAGATAGAAAGGATAACAGCCGATATAATTGAAACCCAACTTTGTGATGATCAAAATTTTCCATCTATAAGGAAATATTCAGAGGGGATTGAAGAGGTGAGTGTGAGTACTTATGACAATAATATCTTTTTAAAGAGCATTCCATATACAGATATGTATTTAGAGTTATATAAAAATAGAATGTTTAATATAAAAATGATAGATGGAGCCTTAATACAGATGCAATATCGATTTAGAAAAGATAAAATAGAGAGTAACCGATTGTCTTTTTTCCCTGCACCGGATTTAGAGATATTTCAAAACGAACCCAACATTTATTTGGAAGATGAAATTTATAGTGATATTTTAGATAGAAGAGCAGTATCTGTGCCTTTAAGATTTGATTTTGATGATGGAAAGGATAGTAAAGGGCGGAAGACAAGCCGACCTATTATCCATCCGGTTTCTCACTTAACTATAGGCCAATATAAAAATTGCAGAATACCAGTATCATCTGCATTGACTCCATATCAGTTTTTGAAGTTCGTTATTATGAATTTTTATAACACTGCTTATACTTCATATAGTTCTCACTTTACTGAACATAAGGATTGTTTTGATACAACACTATACCTTGAAGAAAAAGAGATAGTAAATATATGTACGCCTGTTTACAAAAAGTAAAGTACCTTTAACTTGACACAAGGTAGTGCAAAGTGGCTACTGATAATTAATCCTCAAAGAGATATAGAATCTAGCAAAAAGGGGAAGCAATATATCAAGCATATACTAAAGATGAAGCCGTTAGTAATGAATGTTTTGAAGTATTGAAAAATAGCGTCGGAGAGTTTAAATTTGAAGAAGAGGCAAAAAATAAATTTTAATTTACAAAAAGGGCGCAAAGCGCGCCCGTATCACGCAAATTTAAGCCATAAATTCGACTCAAATTTGCGCGTAAATAAAATTAGTTCTTGCGAGTATTCGCGTCAGGCGTGAAAAGCGGCTTGTCTAGCAGCTTAAAGTCGCCGATAAATTTCTGACCCTCTTCGCCGGTCGCCCACTCGATAAATTTATTCGCGTTTTCGATATCGGCTTTAGCGCAGTGCTTCGGATTTACCGCGATTAGCGAGTAGAAGTTCTTTAGGTCGTTGTCGCCCTCGTTGATGATGACCATCTCAGGCGCGCCTTTTTTGGTGTCCTCGTACTTGATGTAGGTGCCACGGTCGGTGAACGTCACGCCCTTTTGCTCGGCTGCAGCGTTGATGGTAGCTAGCATGCCTTGGCCGGTTTGCATATACCAGCCGTCTTTTTCAGGCACTTCGCCGATGATTTTTTTCCAGATACCTTTTTCTTTGTTGTCAGTGCCTGATTTATCGCCGCGAGAGAAAAATTTGATATTCTCTTTTTTGATCAGCTCAAAGCTCTCTTTTATGTCTTTGCCTTTAAATTTATCGGCGATAGATTTATCGGCGATAACGACGAAATCATTGTACATTACGGCTTTTCTCTCGACGCCAAAGCCTTTTTCTACGAATTCTTTCTCAACTTTTGGCGAATGCACGAAAAGTATGTCCGCATCGCAGTTTTCGCCAAGTTTTAAAGCAGCGCCCGTGCCTACGGCGGTCCATTTGATATCGACGCCGGTTTTTGCCTTATACGCAGGGTAGATCGCGTCTAGTAGCCCCGTGTTATCGGTGCTGGTGGTGGTAGCCATGATGAGTTCGCTATCGCCCGCAAACGCCAAAACGCTCGCGATTAGCGAGCCTAATATTACTTTTTTCATTTTTCTCCTTTTTTAAAAGTATGCTATTATAGCATATTAAATTAACCATATAAACATACGGAGAAATAATATTTGGACTTTCTACTAAACGGATTCTTAGAGGCCTTTAGGCTGCTTTTTAGCGGCGATGAGGAAACGTATTCGGCGATCAGGGCGACGCTTTACACTTCGAGCGTTTCGATATTTTTTACGATTTTAGTCGGTTTTCCGCTAGGCTTTACGCTGGGATTTTACGATTTTAAAGGGCGCAGGATTTTGAGACTGCTCAGCGATACGGCGCTTGCGATGCCCACCGTTGCGATCGGACTTATTTTGTATGCATTTATCACGCGAAACGGCCCGTTTGGCGAGTTTGGGCTGCTTTTTACGCTAAAGGCCGTGATGCTGGGGCAGTTTGTGCTAGCACTACCTATCATCATCTCGCTAAGCGCTAGCGTCGTGGAAAATATGGACAAAAAGCACTATCTAACCATCCTAAATTTACGCCTGAGCCCGCCAAGGCTCGTTGGCTGCGTGCTTTACGAGCTAAGATACGCTTTGATGGTGGTCGTAGCGACGGCGTACGGGCGCATCGTGGCTGAGGTCGGCGTGGCGATGATGATCGGCGGAAATATCAAATACTTCACCCGCACGATCACGACCGCGGTGTCGCTAGAGACGAACAAAGGCGAGTTTGCGATGGGTATCGCGCTTGCCTTGGTGCTTATCTTTATCGCGTTTGCCGTAAATTTGACGATACACGCGCTAAAAAGGCTGGATAAATGAAATTTGATAAATTTAGAAATTTTACGCTCGCAAAATGCGGTCTAGGCGCGTCAAACTTGAGCCTTTGCGCAAATTTAACGAGAAAGGCGCAAAGTGATAAACGTTAGAAATTTACGCCTAAACTACGGCGCGAGCGAGATTTTAAACATCCCGCGCCTTGATATCGACGTTAGCAAAATTACCGCGCTAACGGGCAGCAACGGCAGCGGCAAAAGCACGCTTATGCGAGTGATTTCGTTTTTACAAAAGCCCACTAGCGGCGAAGTGCGGCTGTGGGGAAGCAGCGCGCCGAGTCTAAATTTACTGCGCGACGTTAGCGTTTTGCTACCAGAACCCGCGCTTTTAAAACGCTCCGTGAGGGAAAATTTTAAAGCCGTTTTAAAAAGCCGCGGAGTGCTAGCGGAATTTGACGAGCGAGCGAGCGAGGCGTTAAATTTAGTCGGGCTTGACGAGAGCTTTTTAAACAAGCGCCACTTTGAGCTAAGCTCAGGGCAGACGCAGCGCGTTAGCTTTGCGTTAAATTTGGCGCTCAGATCGCGGCTATATCTACTCGACGAGCCGACAAACAGCGTGGACGTGGGCACCTCAAAGCTTTTCGGCAAGGCGGTGCTTTATATGCGGCAAAGATACGGCTGCGGCTTTGTGATCGCTAGCCACGACGACAAATGGCTAAGCGCGGTCGCCGAAGAAAACGTCTTTTTACACAAGGGCCGCGTGTGCGAATTTGAGTACAAAAATATTTTTGACGCGCATGGCGGGGTTTTAAAATTTGACGAAAACGCGAGCGTAAATTTGCCGCAAAATTTACGTAACGCCGTAAAGATCGCCGTAAATCCAAGCAAAATAATGCTAAGCAAAACGCCGATAGATGGGTATTTGGGCGGCATCTTGCACTCGGTTTCGCTCTATCTTGGCAAAGAGCTTTTGGTGAAAATCAAAGTCGGCGACTTTTTGATAAAAACCCTGGCGCCTAATTCGCAAAATTTTAGAGTCGGCGAAAATATTTATTTTAAATTTGACGAGGAAGCGTTTTTGGGGCTTGAGTGAGCCCTGAAATTTTGCAAATTTCGCTTCAAATTTTAAATTTAGACTCGTTTAACGCCCGTTAAAAGAGCCTAGTTAAAAGTAAACATCAAAATGAAGCGTAAATGCAATATATATGCTGAAATTTCATATTTATTTTACCTCCTAAAATTCGCCGTAAGCAATATGCAACTAAGGCATATTTAAGCATATATTAATTTTTTTGATTTATTTTTTTTTAAGTATAAGAAATAAGCCAAAAAGTAGTATAGTTTCACAATCGAGAAAAATCTCAAAAAAATAGACAAAAATGATAAAGGAAGGCGATGACTAGCAAGGGCAAATTTGCGGCGGGACGTGGGCTTTACTACTCGCTATTTTCGCATTTTTTCGTTTTTAGCCAAGGCGATGATAGATTTAGCGGCGTAAACGCGATGCTGGGCCTTGCCTTGGCATACACCCTAAACGAAGAATCGGCCGCCGCGATAATGCGCATACAGGCAAAATTCGACGAAAAAAATTCACAAAATTTAGCGGATGAATTCGATGAAATTTTCCACGCTCTGCCAAGTCCGCTTAGAAACTCGCTGTCCTACTACGACGAGGGCTACGAGGTCGGACACGCCTGCGCAAAAGTGCGTAAAATTTTAGCCCGCACAGACATTAGGCGCGACGAGGCTAAATTTAAAGAAAACGAAGACAACGTGGGTTTCGTGTTTGCGCTAATGAGCGAATTTATCGCGCGAGAGAGCGAGCTGGAGCTATACGGCGAGCTTGAGGAGCAGCTTTTTAAAGAGATCATAAACCCAAATATCGACGAGTTTATAGAGAGTCTTTTTAACCACGAAAGCAGCGAAATTTATAAAGACGTCGCAGTGCTTTTGCAAGGATTTATAGAGTTTGAGCGCGTAGTTTTAAGCGCGCCGCGTCCTATAAATCAAGGCAAAAACAAAAAGACTTTGGACGGAGTTTCAAGATCTGAGGCCATAAGAAGACAAAAAAACCGAGTGAGAAAGATAAAAGCTATGGAGGAAGAAAATGCAAAAAAATAGGCGAGAATTTTTAAAAAAGGCGGGGCTAGTCGGCGCGGCAGCGGCTACGGCCGGAGTAGCGACGGCAGCGGCGTCAAACCTAAAATACGGTAAAAGCAAAAAGACCGAAGTGCTTTATAAAAGAAGCAAAAACTGGGATCTATACTACGAACAAGCGAAATAATAAAATTTAAGAAAGGATAAATATGTCTGAGGCAAATTTACGTCTTATGCCCCACTCAAACGCAGTCGGGCGAAGATCGTTTTTAAAAATGGCCGCGCTAGCAGGCGTAGCAGGCGGCATGAGCGGGCTGGCTGCTAGCGGCGTAACTAGAAGCGCCACAAAAGAAGAAATGGCAAATCCGTTTCCAAACTCTAAAATCGTAAAAACCGTTTGTACGGTTTGCTCCGTTGGATGCGGAGTGCGCGCCGAGGTAGAAAACGGCGTTTGGGTACGCCAAGAAGTAGCCCAAGATCACCCGGTAAGCGCGGGCGGCCACTGCTGTAAGGGCAGCGACGTCATCGATATGGTGCGCTCTCACTGCCGCGTGAAATACCCGATGAAAAAAGTAGGCGGCAAATGGAAACGCATCAGCTACAAAGACGCGCTTGACGAGATCGGCGCCAAATTAAAAGCGTATCGCGAGAAAAACCCTGAACAAGTGATGTTTCTAGGCTCTGCAAAAGATTGCAACGAACAAAGCTATTATATAAGCAAATTCGTAGCGATGTTCGGGACTAATAACCTAGATCACCAAGCACGTCTTTGACACAGCTCTACAGTCGCCGGTGTGGCGAATACTTGGGGTTACGGAGCTATGACCAATCATCTTGGAGATATCCAAAACGCGAAGTCTATCTTTATAGTGGGCGCAAATCCGGCGGTAAATCACCCGGTCGGCTTTAGACATTTTCTAAAAGCGAAGGAAAATAACGGCGCAAAGCTAATCGTGGTCGATCCAAGATACACGAGAACTGCGGCTAAGGCTGATTATTTTGCTCAAATTCGTACCGGCACGGATATACCTTTTATGTATGGCATGATGAATATCATCTTTCAAAACGGCTGGGAAGATAAGGAATTTATAAACGACCGCGTCTACGGTATGGATCTGATCCGCCAAGAGGCTGCCAAATGGACGCCCGAAGTCGTGGCCGATGTTTGCGGGATCAAAAAAGAGACGCTTCTTGAGATAACCGAAGTTTACGCCAAAAATCGCCCGGGATCGGTCGTTTGGGCGATGGGTCTAACTCAGCACACCATAGGTAGCTCAAACACTCGTATCGCTCCGATCCTGCAACTAGTGCTAGGAAATATGGGCGTATCAGGCGGCGGCTGTAATATTCTGCGCGGTCACGACAACGTTCAAGGCGCGACGGATATGGCGAATTTGCCGACCGAGTTGCCCGGATACTATCCAAAAAACGAAGCCAACTGGAAATACTTCGCTAAGATGTGGAAGGTTGATTTTGAATGGCTCCAAAAGAATTTCGTTAAGCCTGAAATGATGTTTAAGCCCGGATTTACGCTATCAAAATGGTGGGCAGGCGTGCTTGACGGTAAAAACGGCAACGAAGCCGTAGATAATGCCGGCGACAGTATAAAAGCCTTAGTAGTAATCGGCAACGGTATCACCTCTACCGCGCAACAAGTAAAAGTAAAAGAGGGCCTAGATGCGCTTGAGCTTTTGGTTCTAGTAGATCCTTTCGTAAACGATGCCGGCGTGATAACGGACAAAAAAGACGACGTCTATATACTGCCTGCGGCGACACAGTTTGAAACCAGCGGTACGGTCGTAGCCACAAACCGCAGCGGCCAGTGGAGAAGCCAGGTCGTAGAGCCGCTTTTTGAGAGCATGCCCGATCACGAAATTTTATTCGAGCTTGCCAAAAGACTAGGCTACTATGACGAGCTAACGCGCACGATCAGGGACGCTGAAGGCAAGATCGAGTGGCCTGAAGTCGCTACGCGCGAGATCGCAAATATAATTAAAACTATCGGCATGACGGGTTGGACTCCCGAAAGGCTCAAAAAGCACCAAGAAAACTGGGATAAATTTGACGAAAAAACGAGTCTAGGAAAACCGGGCACCGTAGTCGAAGGCGAGTACTACGGTCTGCCGTGGCCGTGCTGGACGGAGGATCATCCGGGCAGCCCGATACTCTACGACATAAACAAATCCGTTAGACAAGGCGGTATGGGTTTTAGAAACCGCTTCGGCTTAGAGCATAACGGAGTTAGCCAATTAGCCGCAGACGGTAGCGCGCCTGTAGATTCGTTTGTCAAGGGCGGATATCCGGAGATCAAAAAAGATAACATCGAAAAAGTGCTAGGCATCACGCTAACCGAGGATGAAAAGGCTAAAATAGGCGGTAGCTGGATACATGACGATAGTAATATCATCGCTAAAAAATGCATGGAGAAAAACATCGCTCCGTACGGCAACGCGCGAGCTAGGACGATCGTTTGGACTTTTGCGGATCAAATTCCTCTTCACAGAGAGCCGCTTCATACGCCTAGATTTGATCTAGCGCAAAAGTATCCAAGCTTTGAGGACAAGAAACTTCAAAACCGCGTCGATACGAAATTTAAATCCGTCCAGCTAGCAAAGGACTACTCAAAAGAGTTTCCTATCATCCTCACGACGGCTCGCCTCGTAAATTTTAGCGGCGCGGGCATGGAGACTAGAGCTAGTATGTATCTAAGCCGCTTGACGCCTGAGATGTTTGCAGATATCCACCCTGAGCTTGCGGCTAAACACGGCATTAAAAACTGGGATTTCATCTGGGTTCATTCGCCTGAAGGTACTAAGGTTAAGGTGCGTGCTAGAGTGGTACCGTCCGTTAAACTCGACACCATCTTTATGCCGTTTCATTATGCGGGTTATATGCAAGGCGTTGATATGACGGGTAATTTCCCGGAAGGCACCAAGCCTTATGCGGTAGGCGAGAGCGCAAATACCGTCACCAACTACGGATATGATATAAACACTCAGATTCCTGAAACCAAAAGCGGTCTATGCCGCATAGAAAAGGCGTAAAATGAGCGAATTTAACGATAACAATAGACTTAAATTTTACTGCGACGACGATAGATGTATCGACTGTAACGGCTGTGCGGTAGCTTGCGACGAGGCTCACGAGCTGCCTCTTGGCATCCGCCGCCGCCGCGTCATCACGCTAAACGAAGGCGTACCAGGTAAGGAAATTTCAACCTCGATAGCCTGCATGCACTGCGAGGACGCGCCGTGCTCGCTGGTTTGCCCGGTTGATTGTTTTTATATCAGAGCCGACGGCGTAGTGCTACACGACAAAGATATCTGCATCGGCTGCGGATACTGCCTATACGCGTGTCCGTTCGGCGCGCCTCAGTTCCCGCGCGATGGAGTGTTCGGCGCCAAAGGTTCGATGGATAAGTGCACGATGTGTGCAGGCGGTCCGCTACCGACAAATAGCGAAGCCGAGCGCGAAGAGTACGGCCAGGATAGAATTTCCGAAGGCAAAGTGCCGGTTTGTGCCGCAATGTGCTCGACAAAGGCGCTGCTAGTAGGCGAATCTGCAATGATAGAGAAGATCTACGGCGATAGGGTCAAGGCACGCGGCTACGGCTTTAAAGACCTAAAGCAAACTCTGACTTGGAAGCTCGCCTACTATGCTGGCGATAGGCTTAAAATAAAATCTTAAAATTTAGCTCGCTCTTGCCGAGATTGCGGGGGCGAGTAATCTCATCAAATTTTACGCGGTTTGGCTGCGTCGAATTTAACTCATGCTTCTATGGATAGTTCGTCAAATTTGAATGCTGGCAAATTTAAAATAAAAATGGATAAATTTAAGTAGAAAAAGGGCGGTCTCCCGCCCTAAATTTACGCTCTAACGGGCGATAAATACGGATTTGCCGAGTGCATCGACATCTCGTTTTGCTCTCTAAATTTGATAAATTCCTCTTCGCTTAGACGCCTGATATTTGCTATCGTCATCTTTAGCGGCGTGATGCCCGAGAGCGGATCTGGATCGCCCGCGTTTGCTAGCTCGTTACCGTCGGCCTCGCTGTAGTGGAAGGTCGTAAATATCGTGCCTTCTTTTAGATCCGGATTTACGCGCAGTTTGGCGGCGATCTGGCCGCGTTTGTTTTGTACGAGCGCGTAGCAGCCCTCCTCCAGCTCCCTCTCGCGAGCGATATCGGGACTTACCTCGATGAGCGCGCCCTCGATACCCGCGCCGTATTCAAGAGCCGGACACTCTCTAGTCATCGTGCCGGTGTGGTAGTGATAGACCTTGCGTCCGGTCGTAAATAGGCACGGATATACCTCGTCTGGCACCTCGCTAAGCGCGCCGCTACCGACTGGGTAGCCCTCCGGGATATTCATCTTGGCTCTAAATTCGGCCTCGGCCTTTGCGCGTTCGTTTTTATCGTCTAAGTAAAGCACCGGCGCAAAGCGGAATTTACCGCCCGGCAGCATGGACTTGTGATCGGAGTAAAGTACCGGCGTGCCAGGGTGTTCCTCGTCTGGGCACGGCCAGCTGATACCTCCTAGCTTGCCTAGTCTATAGTAGCTGATACCACCGAAAAATTTAGGCATAAGCTCCCTTAGCTCGTTCCAAATTTGCTCAGGGCTCGCAAAATCAAACCCCTCTAGTCCCATGCGGTTTGCGATGTTGCAAACGACCTTCCAATCAGGCTCCACGCCGTTAACAGGCTCGCTAGCTTTGCGAGTGCGTTGGACGCGGCGAGAGGTGTTGATAAAGGTTCCGTCCTTCTCGCCCCAGCCCGCGGCAGGTAGCACCACATCGGCCTTGTGCGCGCTCTCGGTAAAGAAAAGATCCTGCACGATAAAGCAGTCTAGATGGTGCACGGCGTGGACGAAGTGCTCGGTCCAAGGATCGCTCATTACGGGGTTTTCGCCATAGACGTAGAGGACTTTTAACTCGCCGCTATCCATTTTATCGGGTGCTTGCGTTAGCTTAAAGCCAGGAACCGGATTTAGCTCAAAGTGCCATACTTTGCGCGCTTGCTCCTGTGCGTAAGGGCTGTTTACCGCGCCTGCCGGGATGACGTTAGGCAGCGCGCCCATGTCGCATGCACCCTGGACGTTGTTTTGACCGCGCAGAGGGTTTACGCCAGCGCCCTTTTTGCCCAAATTCCCCGTTAAAACGGCTAAATTTGATAGCGAAAAGACGTTTGACGTGCCGTCGCTAAACTGCGTGATACCCATCGTGTAGCAAATCGCCGCCGCGCCTGCTTTAGCATACATCCTAGCTGCCTCTATGATGAGCTCTTTTTTTATACCGGTTTCGCGCTCGAAACGCTCAGGCGTAAAGTCCTTGACCGCTTCTTTTAGATATTCAAATCCCTCGGAGTACTTCTCGATAAACTCGCTATCTTGCAAATTTTCGGCGATGATAACGTGCATCATCGTATTTAGCGTTTTGATATTCGCTCCGATCGGGATTTGCAAGAAAATATCGGCTTTTTTAGCCATATCGGTGCGCTTTGGATCTACGACGATCATCTTGGCGCCTCGCTGAAGGCCGCGCTGCATCTGCATAGCGATGATCGGGTGGCACTCGCTCGTGTTGGTACCGATGAGTAAAAATACGTCCGTATCGGTCGCAAATTCGACTAAATCGTTCGTCATCGTTCCGTTTCCTAGCGTGCTGGCAAGACCTGCCACTGTAGGAGCGTGTCAAAGACGGGCGCAGTGATCGACGTTGTTACTGCCCTGGGCGCGGAAAAATTTCTGGAAAACGTAGTTGTCTTCGTTATTTGAGCGCGCGGAGCTAAAGCCCATGATCGAGCTTGGGCCGTATTTTGCGACGGTGGATTTAAATTTATCCGCGAGAAAATCATAAACCTCCTCAAAACTCACTTCTTCAAGCTCTCCGTGCTTGTCGTAGACGCCGTTTAGCTTTCTCATCATCGGACGGCTTAAGCGTTTAGGAGAGTTTACGAACTCCCATCCGAACATTCCTTTTAAGCAAAGCTCGCCGTCGTTTACGTGGTGGTCTTTGCTAGGTTTGGCATCTACGATTCTACCGTTTCGCACGATAAGATCGATGCCGCAGCCCGTACCGCAATATGGACAGGTGGTCTTTACGATCTCTTCCATTTTTGCTCCTTTCTGGTATTACTGAAAATTATGAGATTATTATACAACTGCAAATGTAAATTTAGTTTTAAAATTAGTATATTTTTTTAAGAATTATTTAAGTAATATGCAAATTTAACATATTACTCTTTTGGCTAAATTTGTCTTTAAAATCGTATTTTGAAAGCAAAATCACATATTGGTCATTTTGATAAAATTTGTCCTACCGGTACTACTCTATAATAATCTATTAAAGATTTCTCGCTGCCGATAACTTGCTTATATCTCCATCCCATCCCTACTATACATCTTGCCTTTTATCTCATTTTTTACCTCATTTGGTTCGTCATCCAGCAACCTGCTAAAATTCGGTATTAGATTGCTTATTTTTGAGATAAAACCAATAACCTTCATTTTAAAGTTTTCTAATAGAGATAATTTATCCTGTAAATTTTCTATCGTTTCGTCTTTAACTTTTACTTCTTCTTCCAGCTCAGATATTTTTCGATTTTTGCTATTTATAGAGGTTTGTAGTTTAACAATTTGTAGTTGTTTATTATCGTTATCTTTCTTTATGGCTTCTTCGTTTATTTTGGATGCTTCTAAATATCCGTTTCTTTGCTTTAAATATTGATTTGTTTTTTCTTTATATTCTAGGTCTTGATTGACTTTTTCAAGCTCGCTTTTTAGTATGTCGCTTTGACTTGCTTTTTGCTTTAATTCTTCTATTTTTTCTTTATCTGCTTCAAAGCTTTTTATTTGATTTTGCAGTTTAATGTTTTCGTTATCTTTTTGGATTAGCTCGGCAGAGAGGTCGCTTATTTGCAAATTTCTATCTTTTATAATTTCATCTTGATTATTTAGATTTGCGTTTGCTTCTTTTAATTTTTCGTTTTCTTGGATTAACTCTTCGTTAGATTGTTCTAGTTGATTATTTTTTGCTATTACTTCGCCTTTGTTTAAAAGCTGATTGGTTAGTTCCTCGACCGTTTGTTTTAATTCGCTATCAGTAACTATGTTTATATTGTCCTTCATTTGATCTAAAGCCAAATTCGTAAGACTTGTTATAAAAGCCTTATCGTCTCCGACTTCTAATCTCAAATAATCTTTGCCAAACATAGACTCTTTCTTTTTTATATACTTCCTTGCTCTATCGACTATCGATTGTCTAATTTTGTTTTTAAACTCTTGCTCATTATTAAACTCTTTTTCATCTTTGTGCATTTGTTTTAAATTCTTATGTCTTGCCTTAGTGCCGATTTCGCCACGCATTGCTATGCCCTCAAATGCCGCTCCGCCCATTTCTTGCATACTTCTGCCAAATTTTAACGTCTCGCCTTTGCCGTTAAACCTAAGGTTTTTGTGATTTTCAAATTGGTAATTTGTAAAAATAAGCTGATAATGCTTAGTTTTCTCATCGTTGTGCTCAGCGATTAGCAGGCATTTAACGCCGTATTTAGCGCAATAATCGTTTGCAAATCTTCTAACTCTGTCGAGCGAGACCTGAGCGTTGATAAAATTTACTTCGGTTTTATTTAGCCCTTCTTTGGATTCTTTATTCCGATCGGTGCCGAAACTTATGACTATTTCGGAAAACCCGACCATATTTTCTCGCCAACGATTCTTTACCACCTTGCCGTTTTTATAGATTTTAGTTTGGGCTTCGTAGTCGGCCTTCATTTTTTCGTGGTATTTTTTCAAGAGTGCTTTTATATACTTTCTATCGCTAAATTCCCTATCGCTATTAGGCATCTCTCGCATATTGCCGTTATCGTTATATTCGCTAAGCACTATGTATCTATTATTACGGCTGTTGCCTCTAAGATATCCGATCTTAGAGGCGTGCTTAACCTCTCTAACATTGTGCTCATACCTTATAATAGCCTTTTTGAGTGTCAAGAATTCGCTTCTTACACAAAGAACTAGGCTGTGTCCGCCTATTTGAAGAGCATCACTCATTTTTAGTCCTTTTCTTTATTATCTACTATAGAAATTAAGAGCATGTTTTAACCCTTTTTTGAAAAATATAAGTCGCAATGTCCGTTATCGCAAACGCTATACGAGAATTCTTTGCTTCTCCCATCTTTATATAACGCGGAATATCTCTGCCCTGCGATATACGAAGATCAAGAGTAGATACGCCGATGCCAAGAACCCCTGCGGTTTGCTTTCTGTCTAAAACCACCTTTCCTTTATATTGGCTAGAAGATATGTGCTCAAGAAGCGTTTTGTACTCTACATCGTTATATAGTTCATTAAGCATATTATTTTTCTCCTTTTGCTTATTCTTATATAACTAATTATATGTACTTTTCATTTACTTTTGCTATTTTGAGTAGTTTTTGAAAAATTTTTAATACCCTATGGTTCTTTAGAGTATTTTAGAGTAATTTAGGATAAAAAATGTTTTCTTGTTTTTAAAAACAAAAATAAAGCATCTTAGATTGACTTAGAAAACATGGCGAGAAATTGGAATATTAAAAAATTTCGGGAACAAATAGGGAACAAATTTTATAAAACTAAGAAAACTTAAAGCTCTTGAAACATTGTAAAAATCGGGGTTTTAAAAGGATTTTTGAATATAAATGGCTCCGGATGCTGGGTTCGAACCAGCGACCAAGTGATTAACAGTCACCTACTCTACCGCTGAGCTAATCCGGAACACTTGAAAAGAGCTCGTATTATAGACGAAAAGATATATTTTGTCAATAAATTTTAGCTTAATTTAGAAAAAATCGCACAGAGCCCAATAAATTTTTATAAAAGGCTAAAACTAGCCTTTTATAAATCCACTTGCAATAACCTTATCGCCATCATACATAACACAAAGCTGGCCTTGTGCCACACCAAGTGCATTTTGATTTAGCGTTAGTTTCGCCGTTTTATTCTCTTTATCAACCTCAACAAAAGCATCAAGTTTAGGGCTTCTATATCTTATCTTGGTTTCGCACTCAAATTTATCTTTATCTATAAACAAATTTACGTTTTCAAGCTCGACTACCTTTTGAGCCAAGTCATCTTTTGTTCCTACAACGATCTCGTTTTTATCGGCATTTATCTTTATAACGAAATGTGGCTCATGAGCACCAAAAACCTCAAAACCACGGCGCTTACCGATAGTATAGTGCATATAACCTTGGTGACGGCCGATTATTTTGCCATCTTTATCAACCACATTTCCTGGCAAATTTGTATTGTAATGCTTATTTAAAACCTCGATATAAGTATCTTCCACAAAGCAAATTTCACTACTTTCTGCCTGCGTAGCAAATTCTTCAAGCACTTTTACACTTCTTGCAAGCTCTTTTATATCTTTTTTAAATTTATCCCCAAGCGGGAAAATAACATCTTTTAATATCTCTTTTGGCACTTGGGCTAAAAAGTAGCTTTGATCTTTGCTAGGATCTTTTGCACATGTGATAAATCCATCAATAACTTGCACATAATGCCCAGTAGCAAGCTTCTCACAGCCATTTGCCTTTGCAAAATCAAGCAGTGCACCAAGCTTTATAAATTTATTACACAAAGCACAAGGATTTGGCGTCTTGCCCTCTTTATAGAGCTTCACAAAAGGATCATAGACAAACTCATTAAATTTATCCTGCAGATCCAAAATATGCACCTTTATGCCAAGATACTCGCCTACTTTTTTTACTTTTCTGATATTTTCTTCGTGATATCCTGGCTTTTGATGTAGCATCATATAGCAACCTTGCACTTCATGACCAGCTTCTTGCAGAAATTTAGCCGTCATAGTGCTATCTACACCACCGCTCATTGCGACCATTATTTTCATATTTTTTACCTCTTTGAAATTTAAAAGCGGATATTTTATATCTTATTTTTAAATAGTCAAAATTTCGTTTGCGATAAGCTCTAAATCATCGGTGATTTTGTATAAATTTATATCTTCTTTTTTTATTGTTTTTTGGCTAACTAGTGTATTTTTTATAAACTCATCAAGCCCTTGCCAAAACTCGCTCCCAAAAAGAAAAATTTTTACTTTTTTGCTACCAACTTGAGCAAGTACTAAAATTTCAAAAAGTTCATCAAGAGTGCCAAAGCCACCCGGAAAGACGACAAATGCGACTGAACGATCGGTAAGTGCAAATTTTCTTGGGCTTAAATTTGAAAAGAGATATTTTGCCGTGACGTAAGGGTTTGTATTTTGTTCAAACGGAAGTCTCACATTTAGGGCTATGCTTGGCGATTTTGCACTGTCAAATGCGCCCTTGTTCGCAGCTCTCATTATGCCGTCCCCACCACCAGTTAAGATGGCATACCCTAGCGCGTTTAGCTTATAAGCTAGTTCATAAGCCTTTTTGCAGTAGAAATTTTCTTCATCAAATCTAGCCGAGCCAAAGAAGGTAACATTTTTATTTTTATATTTTAAGACGTTTGGAAAATTTAAAAGATCGCTAACTAATTCATTATTCATTATTTTAACTGTTGAAGCCTCTCGCGTTTTGAGCCTATCTGAGTGATCTGAATGCCAAAGTTTCCATCGATTATGACAACTTCGCCAAGAGCTATTACCTTATCGCCGATCAAAATTTCAAGCGGATCGTTTGCTAATTGGTTTAACTCGATAACTGAGCCAATATCCATGGTAAGCACATCTTTTAAAAGCATTCTTTTTGAGCCGATACGAACACGAATAGGCAGCCTAACGTCCATTATAAGTCCGATATTTCTCATCTCTTCAGCGCTAAAATCACCCTTAGCTACGTGAGGGGTGCTCGCTGGTGCAGCTGGTGCTTCAGTCTTTGTTGGCTCAAAAAATTTCATCAGCGAATGGTCACAAGCAAAACCGATATGCTCACTTAGATCTTCGATTTTGACATTAAATAAAAATAGCTTTTCATAAACACTAAAATCAAGCGAAGAATTTTCATCTAAAAAATTTACATTTATTACTTCAAAATTTATCTTTGGCATGCCCTTTTGAGCGCCCAAAGACGTACTAAAGGCGCTAAAAAGGTTTGAAAATATCTCTTTTGCAGCGTCAAGCTCATCACTGCCTAAATTTTCATTCTTTGAAATTTCCTCTTCGCCCATCATCCATTCGCTAATGGCACTTATTAAAACTGGAGTGCATACTATCTCTGTTTTAGCATTGATGTCACCACTTAAAGAGATATTGGCCATCACTACCGGCGGTTTTATGCCATTTTGCGTTGGTGCATCAAATTCATTTCTTTCACCAACCTCTGGAGCTCTGCCCGTAAGTCCTTCGATAGTAGCTTTTAATTCATTAGAAAATATATTAAAAAAATCATTCATCATCTTCGTCGTCCTCTTCTTCTTCCATTTTGCGCTCATTAGCTTCATACGCCATTAGCTTTGCTTTTCGCTCCTCTTCGTATTTTTCTAAGATATTTTTGATCTCATCTTTATCAGAGCGTATTAACTGCTCAATCCTTATAGATTTTCTAAATCTATGAAGCCCAACTTCAGCTAAGAAAACTTCTTTTTTATCGATACAAACGATCGCCTTATCATCAGCTCCTCTATCAAGCCTTAAAATATCGCCTTCTTTTAAATTTAAAAACTCATTTACGCTGATGATCGATTTGCCAAGTATGGCTTCATATAAAATTTCTGCTCGTCCGATAAGTGTTTTTAGCTCTTTATTTCTACTTTTTTTTGCACTCGTTTCGCCAAGCATAATGTCTCTGTTTGCAAGGCGTGAGAGTATCGGCTCAAGGTAGATGACTGGATAGCATAAATTTATCATACCGCTTGATCCGCCAACTATGATCTCCATAACGA
Organism: Campylobacter concisus; assembly: GCF_902460625.1. Lineage (GTDB taxonomy): Bacteria > Campylobacterota > Campylobacteria > Campylobacterales > Campylobacteraceae > Campylobacter_A > Campylobacter_A concisus_AD. Next base: position 9,247 of record NZ_CABPUT010000010.1, on the reverse strand, counting down.
CCATGATGACGATCTCATTTTGAGAGACGATCTGTACAACATTTGGACTGCTTTCTTTAGCTTCCACATTTGGGTACATATCAGTTATCATTGACCAGCTCTCTTTTAGACGCTGCATGATCATTCTAAGCACCGCATCAAGCAAATTTACTTCAATGTCGGTTAGCTCTCTATTTGCCTCAAAATTTTCACCAGTTCCACCAAGCAAACGATCTATCATCGGAAAAGCAATACTTGGATTTATCTCCAAAACACAGTTTCCATCAAGCGGTTTTATAGAAAAGACATTAAAGCTCGTTGGACTTGGCAAGCTCATCAAAAATTCGCCATAAGTCATCTGATCAACACTGTGAAGTCTTATCTCGACAATACTTCTCATCACGCTTGAAATTTGACTAGCCAAATTTCTAGCAAGCTTATCATGGATGCCTTTTATCGCACGGAGTTGCTCTTTACTAACGCGGTTTGGACGCTTAAAATCATAAATAATAATCTGTTTTTGTTCGCCTTGCGATCTCTCTTCAACCTCGATATTACTCGTATCGCCGTCTTCATCAACAACTTCAAGTAGCGCGTCTATCTCTTCTTGACTTAAAATATCAGCCATTAAACCCCCAAGCTACGCCTGATACGATCAAGCAAACGTTTATGAATTTGTGAAATTCTACTCTCGCTGATATTCATGATCTGGCTTATCTCTTTTAAATTTAGCTCTTCATAATAATAAAGCTGAACCAACATCTGATCTCTTTCGTCAAAATCTTTTAAAGCTTCTTCTATTTTTAAAATGAGATCCTCTCTCTCAATGCTTTTCTCGACATCATTTTGACCAATTAGCTCCATTTGCTCATCAATAGGCAAAATAGTAATAATACCGCTAACGCCTCTTGCCTCTCTTATCTTTTCGATATCTTCGTTAAGCTTTTCGGCCAAATACTCATCGCTTGGCTCTTCTTCAAATTCATTAAAATAGTTATCTATCTCGCTATTTATGCTCTTTACGAGTTTTCTATCGCTTCTGCTAACAACATCGAGCGTCCTTAGATAATCAAGCATAGAGCCATAAATTCTCTTTTTGCCATAACCCCAAAAAGAGTCATTTTGCTCCTTGTCATACTTCCTGCTAAGCTTTATCATCTCTTCAACACCAATGCTTATTAGGTCATTTGTATCTATGCTTGATGGCAACCTCTCTTTAAGCCTGAACGCCATTGCACGCAGTGCTGGCATATATTTTAAGACTATCTCGTCTTGTTCTTTTTTTATCGTATTTTTATAAGCGTTAAGCTGCTTTTGCTTTAACTCGTGCATTTCGTTTACCAGAATCAAAATTTTCAGCAGTCATTTTTACCATTATATTTTCCATACGCTTTTCTCTAGTATTTAGCTCAGAGATGAGATAGTCTGCGATCTCTTCGTGTTTTTGTTTGTCAAAAATTTTAGTTAAAGCCCTTTTTACATCGATGTAGTTCATGATAACAATGTGAATTATAAGATAAAAAAACAAAGTAATAACTAGTGTATAAACTAGCATTTCGATAGGCTCACTCACCTTTAGCAAGGTAAAAACTATACCTACAAAAAAACCACAAACCGTAAAAAATGCTATAAAATTTTCTGCACGCAAAGCTCAATCTCCATTAAAATTGTTCTATCAAACGCTTAAAGAAGCCCCCAAAGCTCCTGCTTTGCTCATCGTTAAGCACTTTTCGTTCCAACCTATAAAGTAAATTCGAAGCTATCTGTTTTATCTGAGCGCTAGGCTCAGCATAAGCAGCGTCGTCTGTAAAAAGCGTTCGTTGTTTTATACTTCTTGAAACATTCTTATCAGAAGCCACAAATCCTATAAGCTCTAAATTTAAGCTAGGCCCGATATTTGCATTAGCAACACGTTTGATATTTTCATAAATTCTAGTCGCTTCTGCTTCATTTTTTACCATATTTAAAAGCAAAAGCTCACTATTTTTAAACCTTGAGACGATCTTTATGACAGCGTATGCATCAGTTATCGCTGCAGGATCAGGTACAGTTACCACCACGACCTCATCAGCCGCTTCTAAAAATAGCTGCGTGCTACCGCCTATGCCAGCTCCAGTGTCAATGATCAAAAAATCAAGCTCATCAAGCTCGCTCGCCTCGTCTAAAAACCTCTCAAATAAAAATTGATTGTTAAATTTCAAAATTTCATCACCGCTTTCACCAGGAATGAGGATCAAATTTTTATTTATAGGTATCAAGATATCTTTTAGGCTGCACTCGCCTTTTAGCACGTGAAGCAGGTTTTTACCCATTTTTACATTTAAGATGACGTCAAGGTTTGCAAGGCCGATATCAGCGTCAAAAAGCCCTACTTTGTAGCCATTTTTTGATAAAACATTTGCCAAATTTGCACTTATCGTACTCTTGCCAACACCGCCTTTACCACTAGTAATCGCAATAAAATGCGTATTTTTACTCTTGCTTTGAGACTGGACTAAATTTTGTAATTTTTGCGCTTGATTATTCATCGCTAGCCTTTTGCTTTGTAAAGCCGTCAAACACGCACTCTACTAAAAATTCGCTCTTTGCCTCCACAAGATCATCAGGTACCTCTTGGCCTACGCTAAAGTAGCTAACCGGCGTATTTGTCTCATATATCAGCGAAAAGACGTTGCCAAAAATTTTTGTCTCATCAAATTTTGTGATTATCAGCGTGTCAATATCCAAAAATGAAAATCCATTATAAATTTCTATTAGATCTTCAACCTTTGAGCCAGCCGAAAGGACCAAATTTACATCGATCTTTGCGCCGCTATGCTTTAAAAATTTATCAAGCCTTTCAAGCTTTTCTTTATCATACTGAGAATTTCCAGTCGTATCAATAAGTATCACATCACAATAATTAAGCTGCTTGATAGCATTTTGAAAGTCATCTATCTCAATAACATCGAGAATAGGCAGCTTCATCATTTTAGCGTATTGAAATAGCTGCTCAACCGCTCCGATACGATATGTATCAAGCGTGATGATACCTGTTTTATAGCGTTTTTCATTGCCGTAAGCAAAACGAGCAGCTAGCTTTGCAAGAGTCGTAGTCTTACCAACTCCAGTTGGGCCAACTAGCATCATGATACGTTGTTTTTTATCGCTTGGCTCTTTTCTGCAAGGTAGCATATTTCGCAAAAGCGAGTAGAAGTACCTTTTTACCGCGGTTGGATTGCTTTTCATCGAAACTGGCAAATTTTCAAGCGTAGTTTGCATGATCGCCTCTAAATGCTCCTCTTTCATGCCGCTTTGTTTTGCGAGTTTATAGATGCTAGCAAACTCTGGCGGGATCGAAAGATTATTGCGATTTGGGGCTTTTTCGTCCCAGATCATGTCAGTTATGAGCCCTATTTTCTCGCTTAGCACGCTTACTTGCTTTGCCACATCGTCTATTTTTTTATTCATACCATTTGGTATGCTCGACTCTTTATCTTTAACATCATCGATATTTACATTTGCGATCGTGCTTATCTCTTTTGCAGCAGCTGAGATATTTAAAAGCACGCTCTCGTTTGGATCATAAGGTTCGGGTGACGCTGTCTTTGCCTCAAATTTAGCTGGCTCTTCTTTTATCTCAAATTTTGGCTTAGCAGGTTCATAGTTTTTGTTAAATTTAGAGTAGGCATTTTCGTAGTTTATGGCTTTTGTATTTGGTTTTGTGGGCTGCTTTACGTAGTCCTCTTCGACGCTTACTAAAATTTCATAAAGCGGCTTTTTGTTTATCGTTTTGGCTTGAATCTGTTTTGTAGTAACTAGTATGGCCTTCTCGCCGCACGTTTCTTGAGCCTTTTTCAAAGCTTCAATAGTGCTCTCGCCTGTAAAAGTATGAAATTTTGTAGCCATTTATATCCTTTTAACCTCTCATAAGCCCTAGTGGCACGATCACGCTAAGCCTCTTATCGGCTCCTGGGTGTGGAACGATAAGGCGCGGCGTTTTATAGACTTTTTTACTAAAATACAAAATATCCAGATCAAGCGTGCGTGGCGCATTTTTAAATGTCCTGATACGCTTAAATTTACTCTCATAGTGCCCCAAAATTTTTAGAGTTTCTCTAGGGCTCATAGATGTTTGTAAATTTATAACAGCGTTACTAAAGTCATCCTGCGCTTCATAACCAAACGCCGCATTTATAAGGATCGGCGAGACTTCAACCACATGAAACCTGCTATCGCTTGTAATCGCTCTTATAAATTTATCAAACCTCTTTGCGCTATCGCCGATGTTGCCACCCATGCCAACTAGCGCCTCATACTTAAACTCATCTCTTTTATGAAAAAAACTGGGGCAAAAACGGCTTTTTACGATCTTTCTTGCTCCAGCTAGCCTCATAAAATTTTGCACCCACTTTCTCTTGCGACCACCACGTCCTCGATGCGCACACCAAATTCATTTTCTAGATAAATTCCAGGCTCTATGCTAAAGACCATGCCCTCTTTTATGAGCGTTTCGCTCCTTGCTGAGATGACTGGAAGCTCGTGTATATCGATACCCACGCCGTGTCCTGTCGAATGAAAAAAGGCCTTTTCATATCCAGCCTTTGCTATCACGTTTCTTGCTGCAAGGTCTATCTCGCACGCCCTAACGCCAGCTCTTGCGACCTTTATCGCAGCAGCCTGAGCCTCTTTTACGATCTCGTAAATTTCTTGCATCTTTGCGTTTTTAAATTTTTGCTCCTTTGAGAAGTTAAAATTTTCATCAAAGCAAGCAGTTCTAGTGCGATCAGAGCAGTAACGCATAAATTTAACCCCAGCGTCAAGTAGCAGCAAATCGCCCTTTTTTAAAATTTTATCCCCTGGTAGCGCATGTGCCTTTGCGGCATTTTCGTTTATCGCTACGATCGGATCAAAGCTAAGACCTAGCTCGTTTTTTTGCCTAAAGATGAGTGAGGCGTTAAAATGAAGCTCTTTTTCGCTCATCCCTTCGCCATTTTCACGGACAAATTTGGCAAATTCATCAAAGCATTTTGCTCCAAATTCACTAGCTTTTTTTAAAATTTTTATCTCATCTTCGCTCTTGCAAATTCTCTTTAGCCTAGAAAAATTTGACTTTGGCTTAAAATTTATCTTAAAACCTTTGCTAAGTGCGTTAAATTCGCTTAAACTTAGCTCATCAGGGTTAAAAACGATGGCGCTTGGCTTCATCTTTCTTAAAAACGCCCTAACCTCGTTTATTAAATTTCTCTGCGCTAAAAGAACGACTACACCTGTATTTACACAGCTTTTTGCCTCAAAATAGTACCTCGCATCCGTAAAAAAGTATTTTACGCCATCAAGGCATAGCAAAAACTCATTATCGCAGCTATAACCGCACTCGTAAAATACGGCATTTTCGTCCTTTAAGATGAAATTCATTGTGCTTTTTGATTTGCTCTTACTGCTTTGATTTGCTCAAAAATTTGAAGCATGCCTATCATCGCCAAATGATAGCCAACTGGTCCAAAGCCCACGATCTGGCCTGCTGCAACTGGTGCGATGAGGCTTTTGTGGCGAAACTCTTCTCTTCTATAAACGTTGCTAATATGCACCTCGATAACTGGCAGCGCAACCGCACTTAGCGCGTCACGAATAGCTATTGATGTGTGAGTATAAGCAGCTGGATTTATGATGATGCCGTCAGCATCGCCCAAGCACTCTTGGATCTTATCGACTAGCTCGCCCTCAAGGTTGCTTTGAAAAAACTCGATCTCAACGTCATTTTGATCGGCAACGATCTTCATTTGAGAGTGGATGTCCTCCATCTTCATAACACCATAAATTCCTGGCTCTCTAGCGCCAAGCATGTTGATATTTGGGCCTTGGATAACCATTATTTTTAGCTTCTTATCCATGTCACTCCTTTTTGATTAAATAGCCTAAATTATACATTTTCGTTCCTAAATTTTCGCTACAATAACAAAAATTTAAGGCCAAAAATGGAAATTCTAAAAGCAAAAAAAATAATCACCGGCGGAGAAAATCCAAAAATTTTAAGAAATTCTTGTGTTGTCATCGAGGACGATAAAATTTTAGAAATTTTAAGCGAAAAAGCAGCGATTGAGAAATTTAAAGAGGCGAAAATTTGTGACTTTAGTGATAGTGTGATCGCCCCAGCCTTTGTAAATACGCACGTTCATTTGGAATTTAGCTCAAACGTTAGCACACTAAAATATGGTGATTTCATAAAGTGGCTTGGCTCTATCGTCGATAAAGGTGGCGAGCTAGCCAAGATGGACGCTAAAAAAGCGATGAATGAAGCTATAAATTCGCTGCTAAAAAGCGGAGTTTGTGCCATTGGCGAGATATCTAGCTTTGGCTCGGAGCTTGAAATTTTAGCCGCTAGTCCGCTAAAAGTCGTACTTTTTAGTGAGATTTTGGGCTCAAGCGAGCAAATGACCCACCAAAATTTGCAAAATTTCTTAGCTAAATTTGAGAAAGTAAAAGGCTATAAAAGTAAAAATTTCACCCCAGCTATCTCGCTGCACTCGCCCTACTCTGTGCATCCAAAGCTCGCCAAAGCTGCCCTTGAGATAGCTAAAAAAGACGATATTCTTGTTAGCACGCACTTTTTAGAGAGCAATGCTGAAAAGCAGTGGCTAGAGCACGGCAGCGGTGGCTTTAAAAAGCATCTTTTAAGATTTAGCCAAGATCCAAAGCCGATGTATGACGCGGATAGCTATTTTGAGATGTTTCGTGAGATAAATACACTATTTACGCACTGCGTTTATGTGAGCGATTTTGCTAAATTTGAGTCTCATCACAGCGTGACGCACTGCGCCGTTTCAAATAGGCTACTTGGCAAAAAGGCGCTAAATTTAAAAGAAATTTTTAAAAATGATGTCAACTTAAACATCGGCACAGACGGCCTTAGCTCAAATATCAGCCTAAATTTCTGGCATGAGCTAAGAGCCGCCCTTTTTACCCACGCTAGCCTTGATCTAAACGAGCTTGCCACCAGGCTTTTTGTCGCTGCAACGCATGGGGGTGCAAAAGCACTTAGGACAAATAACGGCGAGATAAGGGCTGGACGCGCAGCTGATATCGCAGTCTATAACGACCTAGAGTGCGATGATAGCGAGCTAATACTTCAGCTCATACTTCACACAAACGAGGCTAAAAAACTATATATCGGAGGCAAAATTTGCAAATTTTAAGGCTTATTTTTAGAGGAATTTTGGGAATTTTTAAATTTATTAATAACTACTTTAAGGCGCTCATATTTTTACTCATCTTATTTTTTATTTTCGCGCCAGATGGCAAGATGAAAGAGCCAAATTTAGCCCGCATTGACATCACTGGCACGATAATGGATACAAGCGAAATTTTAGATGCGCTCGAAAAAGCAAGGCTTGATAGCAACATCAAAGGCGTGCTGCTCTACATCGACAGCCCAGGCGGTGCGCTAAGCCCTAGCGTGGAATTAGCCATGGCGGTCAAGAGGCTAAAAGAGAGCAAAAAGGTGCTCGCATACGCAGCTGGCAACATGGCAAGCGGCAGCTACTACGCTGGCGTAAATGCTGGTACTATCATTGCAAACCCGGGCGCTTTCATAGGCTCTATCGGCGTCATCATGCAAGGGGCAAACATCGAAAATTTAGCCAAAAATTTAGGCGTGAGTGAGCAGGTGGTGAAGGCTGGCGAGTTTAAAGAGGCTGGCACCTTTATGAGGAGCTGGAGCAAGCAAGAGCGTGAGAGCTTGCAAGGGCTCGTAAATGACGCTTACATGCTCTTTGTAAGCGACGTGGCGGAGACTAGAAATTTAGACATCAACAAAAAAGACGAGTGGGCAAACGCAAGGGTCTTTTTGGCGCACAATGCCCTAAAGATGGGGCTAATTGACAGCCTTGGCAGCTACATAGACGCTCAAAATGAGCTAGCTAAAATGAGCCTCGTAGATGAGCCAGTCTGGCAAGAAAAACCGCAGCTCGAAAAGATAATGGAGAAATTTACAAAGCAAGGTATAAACTCGCTTTTTAGTGCATTTTTTGAGACAAAACTTAGATAAAAAGCCAGCCAGAGCTAAATTTAACTGGCTGGCAAAGCTTTTTGTAGCTAGGCTATCTGAAATTTCCTTCGCTATCCACAAAGAGTTCTCGCTCTGCTATTTTTATCAAAAAAGTAGTTTTATTTATCCTTTGAAGCACCTCAAATTTACCATAAATGCTATTTTTGATAACGACATTAAAGTTTTCATCCAAAAGTCCAAATTTATTATCTAGTCGTGATAAGTAGAAAGTGTTATTTGACCTGTCTATAACCTTATCAAACACCTCTATCTCATTTTTGCTTTTGTCAAAAATGACAAAACATCCTTTGGTATTTATATAACCCCATTTACCATCTTTTTCAACCCAAGCAAAACCTTCACTAAAATAATAAGCATCATCAAATTTACACTCTACGATCTGCTCACCTTTGGTGTTTATATATCCATACTTGCCATCTTTATATACTGGAGCTAGACCTTCGTTAAAACCCAAAGCAACATCAAATTTACACTCTATGGCTTGCTCACCTTTGGTGTTTATATATCCGTACTTGTCATCTTTTTGAACAGCAGCAAAACCTTCGTTAAAACCCCAAGCATCATCAAATTTACACTCTATGATCTGTTCGCCTTTGGTGTTTATATATCCCCATTTGCCGTCTTTTTGAACCGAAGCAAGACCTTCGCTAAAAAACCAAACATAATCAAATTTACACTCTATGGCTTGCTCACCTTTGGTGTTTATATATTCCCATTTGCCGTCTTTTTGAACCGAAGCAAGACCTTCGCTAAAAAACCAAACATAATCAAATTTACACTCTATGGCTTGCTCACCTTTAGTGTTTATATATCCCCATTTGCCGTCTTTTTTAACACTAGCAAAGCCTTCGTTAAAATCACTAACACTATCAAATTTACACTCTACGATCTGCTCACCTTTGGTGTTTATATAGCCCCTTTTGCCGTCTTTTTGAACAGCAGCAAGACCTTCGTGAAAATACCGAGCATCATCAAATTTACACTCTATGGCTTGCTCACCTTTGGTGTTTATATATCCCCATTTGCCATCTTTTTTAACACTAGCAAAGCCTTCGTTAAAGCTACCAACACCATCAAATTCCCAAAACATATCCCTCTCCTTTGTTTATATGAGTTGTGTTATCTTAGTTTATATTATTTTAAAAGTGAGTAAAAATTAAGAGAAATTTAAAGCAAGATGGTGGAAGCGAGGGGGATCGAACCCCTGTCCAAAAACAAAAT
>NZ_CABPUT010000009.1:183364-199929 GCF_902460625.1 Campylobacter concisus | reverse complement strand
ATCTAAGTTATCACCACTAAATCGCATATATTTAAAAATAAATCTTTTTCTAAAATTTCTAAATAATTGATACAAGACAAATCAAAATTAATATTTTTATCTATAAGTTATCAAAAAATCAATATAATCGTAAAAATTTAATAAGGGAAATTTATGGCATTTGAAAATGTATTAAAAGCGATTGAAGATATAAAAAATGGCAAAATGGTAATTATGGTAGATGACGAAGACCGTGAGAATGAAGGAGACTTGGTCTTTTCAGCGGCAAGCAGCGATATGCAAAAGGTAAATTTTGCGATCACTCATGCAAAAGGTGTGCTTTGCCTTGCAATGGATGAAGCAAATGCAAAAAGACTTGATTTGCCGCTAATGGTTTCTAAAAATACATCCAGTCACGAAACCGCATTTACTGTTACAATTGATGCAAAGGAGGCAACGACAGGCGTAAGTGCTTATGAGCGTGATATGACGATTAGACTTGCTGCTAGTACTGATTCGGTACCTGAAAATTTTGTAAGGCCTGGGCATATATTTCCGCTTATTGCAAAAAAAGGTGGTGTCCTCGTTCGTACAGGTCACACTGAAGGATCAGTTGATCTTTGCAAACTTGCTGGCGTTAGTCCAATGGCAGCGATTTGTGAGATCGTAAAAGAAGATGGCACAATGGCAAGACGTGATTATCTGGAGGAATTCTGTAAAAAATTTAACCTAAATATGATAAGCGTTTCTGAATTAGTAGAATACAGACTTAGCCACGAAAGCTTAATAGAGGTTTCGCCCGCAAAGAGTGTAAAAATCTGTGGTTTTGAAGCAAAAAGATATGACATAAAAGATCACGAAAATAAAAATCACGCTGCCTATGTTTTCGGAGAGATAAAAGCGCAAACTAATGTAAAATTTCAAAAAATAAGCAAAGACCATGAGCTTTTAAGCGGAGATAAATTTGATAATTTATTAAAGTCGTTGGATTTTTTAAGTAAAAATGGCGGAGTGTTGCTATTTTTAGACAGCAATAAAAGCGATGCAAGCTCACAAAAAGATTATGGCATTGGGGCACAAATTTTAAAGTATTTTGGCATAAGTGAAATTGAGCTTTTAAGCTCAAATAAAAATAAAGAATTTGTAAGCCTTGCAGGATTTGGACTTGATATAAAGGGCTATAAAGAAATTTAATTTTGTCACGTTCTATTTAATGCGGATATTAATCATCCTAGTAGCAAAATTCTTCACTTGGAAAAATTTTGCCTTTTACATCATTTGCGTAGGATTGCACACTCTTTCTTACAATATCCGCTCCATCAAGATAGCGTTTTACAAATTTTGGCTTAAAGTCCTCGAAAAATCCAAGCATATCAGACCATACAAGTACTTGTCCATCGACATTTACTCCAGACCCAATGCCAATAACTGGCACATGAACTTGCTTTGTTATCTCGCTAGCCACACTACTCATCGTGCCTTCAAGCAAGATGCCAAATGCTCCAGCTTGCTCAAACGCCAAAGCCTCTTCAATTAATTCTTTCGCCTCGATCTCGCTTCTGCCTTTTATCTTATAACCGCCTTCAAATTTATAAAACTGAGGCTTTAAGCCAATGTGAGCCATAACGTTTATGCCCTCTTCACAAAGGCGCTTCACTAAATTTACTTGGTGCATGCCAACTTCGAGTTTTACCGCATCGGCATTTGTCTGTTTAAAAAATTTCATCGCATTTTTTATCGCTTGCTTTTCATTTGTGTAGCTACCAAATGGCATATCAGCCATTATAAAAGTATTTTTGGTTCCGTTACAAACGGCCTTTGTATGATAAAGCATGGTATTCATGTCCGCACTTATCGTGCTTTCTTGCATATTAAAACTCATATTTAAGCTATCGCCAACCAAAATAATATCAGCATAATCATCAAAAAGCTTAGCAAATAACGCATCATAGGCAGTTATCATTACAATAGGCTCAATGCCTTTTTTGTTTTTTATATCATTTATGCTTAGTTTTTTCTTCTGAGTTTTTTCATTTTTCATTGCAAGCTCCAAGGATTTTACCTAAAAGGCTAACAATTTTATCAAATTTTTGCTACAATTACGCCAATTTCTTAAGGACATAAAAATGGGTATATTAAAAAGGCTTGAAATAGATTACTCTTATGATATAGTTGAAGAATTTTTATCTCACTATGCTTTAATGTGCGATTTACTCGAGCCTTTGATAATAAATTTAGGAAGAGCTGATAAATATAAAGATAGTATCTTAGAGCTTACTAGGATTTTTCATAATATTAAATCAGCAGCAGGATTCATGCATCTTGATCCGATATTAAAGCTTACAACTTTAGCTGAAGAGATAGCTCAAGAAGCAAGAAGTCTAAAAGGGCCAGCAAATGATAAATTTATAGATTGGTTACTACTTATTAGCGATCAGTTTAATAAATATAAAGATGATGTAGAGAACGATTTTGAATATTTTAGCGTTCTTGAGCCAAAAATCATTGATGTGCCTGCAAAACTTAACTAAATAATCCACTAGCCATTTTATTTTTTGGGAGCGACTTGGCTTCGACAGGAGCAGAGTGTGTATGGTGGCACGTCGCTTTGAGCAAAGCGTAAAAAGCTCAAATTAAATTTAAACGCAAACAACGTTAATTTCGCTCCTGCTTACGCTAAAGCTGCGTAAGTTCAGTTGAGCCTTGCTTAGTCTAATTCTAGCTAGGACAAAAGCAAGTAATTTAGCTAGAGTAGGCTCGCAAAGTGACTGCTTGCTAGCTGAAATTTTAGTCTTAGTCTAAATTTTGGTTTTGGAAAGTGAGCCTTTTTAGATGAAATTTTCACTTTTGCTAAGCGTGTAGAGGCTGTATGCATTTTGTTTTTGGACAGGGGTTCGATCCCCCTCGCTTCCACCATTTCTATCTAAAATACAAATAAAAATTTTATTAAATAGCTTAAATTAAAAAAGCTCTTCTGACTCAAAATAATTTTGTGAAATATTTCGCTCTTTTTCATTAGTATTTACATGAAGCACATAATAGCCTATCTGTGTGTTGCTAGCATCTATTAGTGGTACCACGCAAAAGTAGTGCGTTTTATAAACGTAAAATTCATATTCTTTAAAATTAATATCACGCAAAAAACCTACTATGTTTAAATTTGCACTGCTTAAATTTTCGATGTAATAATCATTTAAAATTTGATCACTTGGAATGCTTTTACGAGATGGCATCTTGTCTTTTGCCAAAAGAACAAATAGATCAATTCCTTGCTTTTTAAAATAATTTCCAAGTGAGTCAAAATTTAACAAAACCTCGATGTTGCCAATAATTTTACCATCACGTATTACGTTTGAGACAGCCCTTATATGCGTTCCAGCATACCACGCCTCGATGCCGACCATGGGCTTGTTTTGATGCCTTGACTCTTGCACTAAAAACCTACTACTAGCGATCATATCGCCATATCTGTTTAGATCCCAACTCCTTACATAGCTTTTTAGATCTTTATCATAAATATGAAGCTTAATGTTGTTATACATCGAAGCTGCACCAAGGGTTTTGGTTAAATTTTCGATATTTTTTATGCATTCATCGCGGCTTTGACCTAGCAAGCACATTTGTATAGACTCATTTTGAGCAAGCAAGATAGAGATCGCCATTGATGAAAATTTCTCATCATCTATACTTTTATTAAGCTGTTTTACCTGGTAATCAAAAAAGACTCGCATATTATTTTGCATCTTTTCAGCCATATAAGAGCTGTAAAGAAAGTAAAAAAGCCCTCCAAGTACTATGATAAAGATAAAAACGATATAGAAATTAAAATATTTTTTATATTTATTCAAAACTAGCCCTTAACTTTTCTTCTAAAAATTTTGCAAATTTATCAAATTCTGGCAACGCAAGCTCGCTTTTTCTTTTTGGATTAGCCCAAACGCTATCTGGGAAAAATGAGTCATTACTAAATCTAGCAATAACATGAATATGCACGTGTGGCACGTAGTTTCCAAAGCTTGCAATGTTTATTTTGGTTGGTTTATAAAACTCAAGCATCGCCTTTTCAGCTACTAGCATCGCTTCAAATAGCCTTGCCCTACTCGCTTCATCGCAATCGCTTAGCTCACGAAATGGCTTAATGGTAAAAATTTTTATCCATGGAAGTTCATTGTCTTCACGCTCGATTTTTATAAATTTATCTTCATAGATCATATCTGTTCCTATTTTTATACAAAATTTCTCTCTCTTAAAAGCGTATAAAGTTTGATAGTCGAGATAAAAAATGTCACGATCGCCGGTCCAAGAATCACGCCCCAAAACCCAAATGTCGTGATACCTGCGAGCATAGCAAAGAATATAAGAAGCTCATTTATCTTTGTTGGTATTTTAACCAGCTTTGAGTTTATAAATTTAATAACAAGTGGCTTTAAAAGCGTATCAGCTGCAAATGAGATCACTACGATCGTATAAATTGCAATAGTTATCGCTGCTGCTATGTTGCCATTTGCAAACTCATAAATGCTAATAGGCCCCCATGCCAAAATACCGCCAACAACTGGAATAAGCGAAGCAAAGCTAAAAAAGATGCCAGTTAGCACGCCGTCATAGCCGTAAAAGCTTGTGATAATAGCAAATAAAAAGCCTTGGATTATCATATTTGCAATGGTTGAGTAAAAAACCACACTCATCACGTTGCCAACCTCACTTAAAATAGACTCTGTGTCATCTTGTTTTAGCGGAAGTGCATATTTTAGATAGCTGATTAGTTCATTGCCATAAAGATTACAAAAGAAGAAAAAGACCAAAATAATGATCATATCAACGCCAAATTTAAGGCTTAACTTACCCAGGCTTGCAAGATTTGTCGCAAGTTGAGAAAAAAGCATCTTAATATCAAGTCCGCCGATAAATTCTTTTATCTTTGGCTCTAAAAAATTTATCGACTCAGGCATCCTAAAATCATAATTTTTGATAAATTCGATAGTCTTTGTGACATTGTTTATATCAAAGCCAGCTGCGTATTTTGCGATCTCAACTACCGCATAAAGAAGTGGAGCGATAAATAAGCAAAGAAGCACAGATGTGGTAAGAGCCGATGAAAGCGTCTTGCGGTTTTTAGTGAGCGATAAAAATGCGATTTGGACATTTGAAACCGCGACAGCAAGCAGTGCTGCGATAAAAATATCAAGCAGATATGGTTTAAAAAGATAGACCACCAAAGCCAAAGCACAAAATACAAAAATTCCAAAAAATAGTCTATTGTTCATCTTGCTCCCTTGAAATGGGGTAATTATAGCAAATTTATCAAAGCTGCTCATTTGCTTCCCAAATTTGCTCAATCTCTTTGCCATCAAGCTTGCAAAGCTAGCAAGTGTGGCTAGACTTTGGACATTTTTAGCGTAATACTCTAGCGCTTAGATAAATTTACAATTTGTCTAGCAAGTTTTACGTAAATTTTCTAGCTCAAAAGCTCCTATAAATTTAGCCTTTTACGTACACTGAAAATTTGCCCCGACGATCTCGCATTCATCACAGATTTGCATATATATCGTGCCCTCGCCGTCTATCAACGCGCCAAGAGGAATTTGTGCTAGATATTTCATGCTTTTGCTACATTTTGGACATTTTAAATGCTCAGCATCTTGCTCCCACTGCGGATATCCACCAAGTAAAATTTCGCTATCTATCATATATGAGTAGTGAGCGCAAACCTCGCTAGCTAGCTCGAAATTTTGCCCATCGAGCGTTGCCACAGCATCTCTTAAATAATCTTCGCTATCACCCTCGCCTACTACCTCAGTTTGCACGCTATTGCCGTCGTTTTGGCAAAAGTACTGCACAAAGCCCACGCATGTCGGGCAAAATTTAAGCACAGCGTCATTTTTAAGCTCTAGCCCAAGTCGCTTTAGGCTCTCTTTTTTGATTGTAAATTCCAGCATATCGCCGCTACAAAATTTACATTTTTCATCACTTAGTGCTTTAAATTTAACGCTTGCCTCTGCGCTTTGGCTTGGCTCGCAAACAAAACACTTATCAAAAACTAGGCTTCTTCTCTTGCCGCTCTCATTAAAGCTCCAGCCAGCAACCTGCGCGTATCCATCCATATCAACGTGAAGCTTTGCCTTCCAAGGCTTTGGCGCATTATAGAGCTTAAAAAATAGCTCCCTCACCACCTCATCGCCCTGCCAAGCAAGCGCGCAAAGGATGTGATTTGTTTTTACAGTGTTTTCAGCGCCATTTAGGCTATTTATGAGCTCGTCTCTCACGTCACTTGGGGCGTTTTTATAAATTTCAAATGGATAGTACTCGCCCTGTTTGGTCACTTCTCTTATTATTTGCTCGTCGCAAATGCCGTGCAGGTAGAAAATATAGACAAGATCGCTGTAAATTTCACCGTATTTGCCTATCTCATCTATGTGCGCTAGGACATTTTTTAGCTTTTGTTTGATCTTATCTTTGCTTAAATTTTCATAAAACTCCAGCTTCTCTTTTTGCCTGCAATCATAGCAGATCCCATCAAAGTAAATCGTCCTTTGCTTGCACTTAGGACAAAGATGTGGCTCGCCCATTTTCGCTCCAAATTTAAATTTTGCTACTCAAAAAGCCCTTTTTCGATGTCGATCTTGACGTTAAAGGTCTCAAAGCACTTCGTACTTGCGATCCTGCCCTTTGCAGTGCGCTCGATAAAGCCATTTGCAAGCAGATATGGCTCGATGACGTCCTCAACCGTGCCCTCGTCCTCGCTAAGTGCCGCTGCAATCGTGCTAAGCCCCATAGGACGGCGCCTTGCTTGCATCAAAATTTCTAAATACCTAATATCCATCTCATCAAATCCAAGAGAATTTACACCAAGCGCATTAAGTCCCTCTTTTGCACGCTCGTGGCTGATGATTTGCTCGTCATTTACCTCGGCAAAGTCGCGGATACGCTTTAAAAGCCTAAGAGCGATCCTAGGCGTGGCACGTGAGCGTTTGGCAATCTCTAAAGAGGCGTTTTTGTCGCACTCTTTGCCAAGCTTAGCTGAGGCGATCTGTACGATACGGCTTAGCTCACTGCTTGTATAAAACTGGAGTCTAAAATCCATCCCAAAGCGGTCTCTTAAAGGCGCTGAGATCATGCCAGCACGCGTCGTTGCGCCTATTAGCGTAAATTTTGGCAGGTCTATCTTGATAGTCTGAGCAGCCGGCCCTGAGCCAATGATGATGTCTAGCCTAAAGTCCTCCATCGCAGGGTAAAGCACCTCCTCGATAGCTGGGCTTAGGCGGTGGATCTCATCGATAAAAAGTACGTCGCCCTCTTGTAAATTTGTAAGGATCGCCGCCAGGTCGCCACTCTTTTCTATCATCGGTGCTGCGGTCATTTTGATACTCACGCCCATTTCGTTTGCTATGATGTGAGCAAGGGTTGTTTTACCAAGTCCTGGAGGGCCGTAAAATAGCACGTGATCTAGGCACTCATTTCGCTTTTTGGCTGCTTTTATAAAGACATCTAAATTTTGTTTGATCTTTTCTTGTCCGATGTAGTCTTCAAATTTTGTCGGTCTAAGTGAGACTTCAAAGTCATTTTCAAAGCTTACTTTTTCGATTTCAACGATTCTATCCAAAGTTTTTCCTTCTAAATTTAAGGCTTCATTTTACGCTTTTATGCTTAATTTAAGCTCGTTTAAATTTATAATAAAAGGTGCTGCCCTCGCCGTAGACGCTATCAACGCCGTATGTAATGCCATGTTTTTGGCAAATTTCACTGACGATATTTAGCCCAAGGCCAAAGCCGCCTTGGATTTCATCCTCTCTGACGTAGCGTTTCCAGACCTTTTTGATGTCCTTTATCCCCTTGCCAAAGTCTTGCACACTAAGCTTTATGCGCTCTTCTTCAAGCTCTAAATTTACTATTATCTCGCTCTCTTTTTGGCTGTATTTTATGGCGTTTGTTATGGTGTTGTCGATGATGCGCTGAGCTTCGACCTTGCTTAGCATAGTAAATGCATCGCCTTCTAAATTTGTCTTTATCTCGATGTGTTTGACATCGGCCACGCTTGAGAGAAATTTCACTCGCTCTATTATATATTCGCCTAATTTTAGCCGCTCAAGTGGGAATTTTATATAGCCACGCTTTATGAAATACTCAACATCTTCATATGTTATTTGCATCTGTTTTAAGGCGTTTTTGATGCGGGTTATATACTTGTTTTCGAGTCCAAGCATCTCAAGGTTCATGCCGGCTACGCCAAGCGGGGTCTTTAGCTCGTGCATGGCGTCGTTAAAGAAGTTGTTCATATACTTTTGAAACTCTTTATAGGGCTTAACGCTGCTTAGATATAAGAAATATACGATAAAAAGCACCGCTACAAGGATGACAAGAAGCATAAGTGCCGCTAGAAATATACTTTTTTCATTATCAAGCTCTTTTTCAACGACAATGTAATAAGGCGTTTTATCCTTTATAAAAAAGCTTTTATAAAACAAGAAGCCATTTTCTTCAAGTGTTACAAATTTAAAGTTGCTTGGCTGCTTGGTAAGATTTGAAATAATTGGATTAAAATTTACATCATAGATTGCAAATTTATACTTTAAAGAAGGAGTTATATTTTCATTTTTTAAAAACGAATTTTTGATAATAGTTTCATGCTTCATCGCACCAAAAAGAGCTTTTGAAGTACTATTTTTTTGGCTTAAATTTAAGATCACAAAGCTTTGAAAACAAAAAAGCGACATTATCACAAATGTCGCTATGATCTGGATCTTAAAGCTCTTGTGCATCTATCTTGTAGCCTATACGCCTCTTTGAAGTGATAAAGTCACTAGTTGTTTTGTTTCTTATCTTTAAAACGTGCATTCTAATATCAGCGCCTTCTATATCTTTGTCATTCCAGACAAGATCTCTTAGCTCTTCCATGCTGACGTAAGAATTTAGATGTGAAACTAGACACTCAACAAGTGCGACTTCTTTTGCACTAAGATCGACCATTTTGCCGTTTTTAAATAGCGCACGCTTGTTTAGATTAAAGCTAAACTCGTCATTGATCTTTACTATGTTTTTATCGTCAGTTCCATAGTATTTTCTCATAAGCTCAGCTACTCTAAATTTAAGCTCAGCAAGCTCAAATGGCTTTTTTAGGTATTCGTTACAGCCAAGCTCATAGCCAATAGCCATATCGCCTATATCAACTAAAGATGTTGTTATCATGATAGGAGCGTTTGGATTTAAGCTCCTTATGTACTTGATAACCTCATGTCCATTTACGCCAGGCACTTTTATATCAAGTATAAAAAGGTGATAGAAATTTTTCTCTATCAGATCACACGCTTCTTGGCCATCGCTCACCGCTGTAACTTCATAACCAAGCGTCTGCAAAAACTCACAGACGCTCTCTTGAAACCCTAAATCATCTTCTAAAAGCAAAATTTTCAAATCTCTCTCCTAAAAAATAAGTCTTATTAAGATTTAGCCCTATTGTAATATTTAATAGGTAAATTCAAAATTAAAATTATTTTTTAAGTATTAAATAAAAATTTGCCCCGCATAGACAATGTAGCACCTTAGCAAAAAGACGCCACATATTACGAATAATGCGTTGATCACGGCAAATTCGCGTTTAAAATCATGCACCTTTAAAACGCTTAAGTCTAAAATGATAGGCAAAGCCATACCAAAACCAATGACGCCAATATAAAACATTAGCCCAAGAGAATTTGCGCTAAGCGCGTTTGCTACGCTCTGCGCACCACTTGTGCTTGCACTTTTTACAACCATAAAAAGAGCAACTATGAGCAAAAACTCAACAATAATCGCAAAAAAATCAAATTTTAATAAATAGTGTGCAATATCATTTTGCCTTTTTGCCTTATCTTTTAGCACGCCAACAAGTAACGTAAATGCACCAGCACAGCTCAAGCCTGATACTAAAAATAATACCGGCAAGACTGATGTATTCCAAAGTGCGATCTTGTGAGCTGCACTTAGCAAAAAGCCTGTATATGCACCAACGCCAATGCCTAGGATAAAAAGCAAAATTTCAAGTAGGCTTGAAAGCTTGCTAGCAAAATTTGCAACCACGTCAAAAAGAGAAATTTTAAGCATTGCGATCTCGTTTTTAAATGCACCAACTGCATATATAACGCTAAGAGGCGTATAAACTAGAAGCAATGCAACGCCTATTGACATGACTGAGTCGAAGTTGTAAAGCAAGAGTATCCAGTAAAAGCTAAGCGGCTTGCCAAGGTCAAGCACCAAAAGAGCAAGTCCAAGAACGATCGCTAATGGAGCGATAAGAGCGGCTGCTTTAAAGTAATAGTTCTCTTTGCCATATTTTTTTGAAATGAGCACAGCAACGATGCTAGCACCCGCACTAAGTCCTGCTAAAAATAGATAAACGGCTATCGGCCAGCCCCAGTAAATTTCAGAGTATTGAGCTAGGCTTCCTGACATGTTATTCATGGTGTGCTCCTTTTGTATTTGCGATCATCGTAAGTGAAGGTTTTGTGTTTAGCTCCGCTTTTGGCAAGTAGTATTTACTCTCTTTTAATTTCTTTGAAATTTTAGAATTTTCATCATTTACATCGCCAAAAGTTAGGGCATTTGTAGGGCAGACGCTAACGCAAGCTGGCTCTTTGCCCTCTTCTAGCCTACTCTCATAGCAAAATGTGCATTTGCCTATCTCGCCATTTGGTAAGACGTAGCGAGCGTCGTATGGACAGGCCAGGATGCAGTACTTGCAACTAACACAAATTCTATGATCAAGCAGCGTCACGCCATCAGCTGTTTTAAAGCTAGCGCCAGTTGGGCAAACCTCAACACAAGGTGCATCTTCACACATAACACAGCTTTGACGTAAAAAGTCAGTCTTTAAATTTGGAAATGTCCCACTCATCTTCGCATGCACCTGCAAGCGGTAAAGTCCCCTTGGCACGTTGTTTGCACTTCTGCAAGCTACCGAGCAGCCTTGACAGCCGATGCATAAATTTTCATCATGTATCATCATATATTTTTTCATTTTCTATCCTTACGCTTTACTTATGCTAACGCCAACATTTGTAACCATAGTCGCGGCCACTGGCCCTTCGGCTGGATTAAGAAGCACGCTTGTATTTAGCCCCACGTGATCTATACTCTTAAGAGCTGGAGTGATGTGTCCAAAGCCGTGATAGATAAAGAGTGTATCTTCTCTAATGCCCTCAGTCACCATAAGCTTGCCCTTTTGCTCGCCAAATTTATTTTTCACCACGACCATATCGCCATCTCGTAAATTTTTACGTTTAGCTGTTTTTGGATTTATCCAGATAGGACTATCACTCATAAGATCATGAAGCGATGGCACCGCCTGAGTATGTCCATTGGTATGAATAGGCGTTTTGCCACAAGTTAGACAAAGATCATGCCCGTCAAATGTATCCATATCTTTATCATTTAGCGCGCCATATCCTGCAAACTGCGCTTCGACATCAGGCAAAAATAGCTCTATCTTGCCGCTTTTTGTTTTAAGCTTAGCCATATCATCCATTAGGCCATTTTCGCCTACAAATTTAGATGCGACTGGATATTTAGCGATAAATTTATCGATCATGCCTTTTTCTCTAAACAAAATTCCCGGCTCATCCCACGTAATAAAGCCATCTTTTTCCAGCGCAGCAAGTAAATTTACATCTCCGCCAGCTTGCTGCATCCTAAACTCACGTATGTCGTTCCAAGTATAAAGCTCATCTATCTTCATGCGGCGTGCTAGCTCTCTAAAGATAAATGCCCCGTCCTTAGTGTCGCCAACTGGATCAATAACTTTATTTCTTATCATATAAGCTGGCTTTAGACCTGACTTATCCTCTATGCCCTCGTCGCGCTCAAGGTAGCTACTCTCAGGCAAGATAACATCAGCAAATGTCGCCATATCGTTTAGATAAACATCACTTACCACGATAAAATCAAGCTTCTTCATCGCCTCTATACTCTTCATCGTCTCAGCAACGTTTATTAGGTGATTAAAGCGGATGTTAAACCAGCCTTTTATGGCGTATGGTTTCTCGCTTAAGATAGCGTCATTTATATCCATCAAAACGCCATGTTTTCTACTTACAAATTTATGCCTACCAGTCTCGCCAGCAAAGTCTAGTCTAGTGACTTTTGGCACTTTAAATTTCTCATCTGGATTTTTAAGAACTGGAAATTTATCCTCGCCAACTAGCTTGTTAAAGGTTTTTGCGTTTTTGCCACCAAAAAGACCGCCTTTAACCTCCCAGTTACCCATCATCGCATTTGCCACCATGATGGCTTTTGTCCTCATATATTCAGCTTTTGTGGTGGTTGTCTTATGACCAAAATCAAAAATAACTCTTGGGGCAGCTTTATAAATTTCATCAGCGATGCGTCTAACATCACTTGCTTTTATGCCAGTGATCGCCTCTTGCCATTCAGGCGTTTTGCCCTCTACGCTTTTAACGATCTCATCAAAGCCGGTTGTAAATTTTTCTATAAATTCTTTATCGTAAGTGCCATTTTGTATCCATGTATTTATGATAGCTAGCACAAAAGCTAGATCAGTGCCAGGTCTAACTGGCAGCCACTCATCAGCCTTTGAAGCCACCACGCTAAATCTTGGCTCAAGCACAAGTAGCTTTGTATCTTTTTTGGCTGCAAATTTAGCAAGCTTTTTTGCATCGGCTATAACTATGCCTTCAAAGAGATTGTGGCCAAAATTTACAACGTATTTTGCATTTGCAAAGTCTCTTTTTAGCTTAGCTATGCCATACATCTGTTCACAGACCATTTGATAGGTGATCGGACAGCACGAAAAGTGTGAAAAGCAGTTTGGCGAGCCGTAAGCTGAGGCAAAATTTACCATTAGCTTGTGTGTTTGCGAGCTTTTACAGGTAAAGACAAAGCTTTCAGGGCCATACTTTTGCTTGATCTCAAGCATTTTTGAAGCAACTAAATCAAGTGCCTCGTCCCAGCTGGCCTCGCGCCACTTATTTTCGCCTCTCTCACCAACCCTGATCAAAGGCTTTTTGACTCTATTTTCGTCATAAAGCTGACTAAAACCAGAGCCACCTCTTGCACAAAGCGAAGTTGCCGTACCGCCAGCTTTTGGATTACCGCTTAAGAAGCAAATTTTATTATCAACGACCTTTGCTTCGATAGGGCATCTTGAAGAGCACATCTCGCAAAAGCTACGGACGTACTTCTCATCTTGCTTTGCAGCATTTTCTAAAGCACCACCCGGTAAGGACGATGCAACCATACTAACTCCAGCACCGAATTTTAAAAATTCTCGTCTATTTAAGCTCATCTTTCTCCCTTTAAAAGATATTTGCCTTTAGTTATTCTAGTATTTAAAGTTGAAAATAAAATTAAATCTTACTTAATATTTATATTTAGATTTTTAGTTTTAAAAAATTAGTATTCTAATATCAAAATAAGTAAAATTCTAAAAATTATAAATTTAATTAATATAATTTTTAACGCGATCTTATAAAAATTTTAAATATAAAATTTTGATTAAGGATTTTGAATAGAAATTAAAAATTTTAAAGGGATTTAAAAAAGCCGAGAGAGATCTCGGCTTAAGTTTGATTTAAAATACTTATAAAAGTATCGGAGCTACTAAAAATCCAAGTGCGACAGAAAAAGCAATAGCTAAAACGCCTGGAATAAAGAATGAGTGGTTGAATATATATTTACCTATCCTAGTTGTTCCAGTATCATCCATTTGAACGGCTCCAAGAAGTGTCGGATATGTTGGCAATACAAACAATGCTGAAACTGCAGCAAATGATGCAACTAAAATATATGCGTCACCGTTATTTGCAGTAGTTAAACCAAGTGCGGCTATAACTGTAGGAATAAGCGCCTTTGCGGTAGCGGCTTGAGAGTAAAGAAGCATACTAGCAAAAAATAGCGCAACAGCTAGCATAAACGGATAGTCTTTAACAAAATCGCCGGCAAAATTTTTGATCGCATCGGTGTGATTTACCACGAAAGTATCTCCAAGCCATGCCACGCCTAACACGCAGACGCACGCAGTCATGCCACTTTTAAATGTAGCTGTATTAAATAGCTTATCGACTTTGACACCACAAGTTAGTGTGATTAAAGTAGCGATAACTAGCATAAAGCTCATAATAGCGTTATCTCTAGTTAATACTAACACCTTTGTAGGCTTATCTGGATCTTCTACATATTTTACATTAGTAGTTGAGTCAGTTTTGACTTTTATATCTTTTGCGACAAGTTCATTAAATTTATCTGGACTTTTGGTCTCATAAATTTTTTCATAGCCTGTTACATAGCTTGGTTTTATCCAGCCTACGTTTTTACTAATAGCAGTAGCATATAAAACGACAGAGATAACACCAACTAAGAATATTAAAACAGATAGTTTAGCTCCTTTTGGAAGCTCTTTTTTCTCTTCGATTTTAACATCTTTGATTAGCCCTTCTTTAAGTCTTCTTTGATACTCTTTATCGCTACTTAGATCAAGATTATAAAATATATTTATAACAAGAGCTGTTAACATACAACCAATAAAAGTTGTAGGTATCCAGATAGCTAATAGTAATGGATAGCTAATGCCAAGTCCACCCAAAGCATGCTCACCAGCCATAAATACAACCGCTGCTGAAACTGGGCTTGCAGTAATAGCTATCTGACTAGCAACAACAGCTATACTAAGAGGCGCGCTAGGCTTAATATTTTGTGTCTTTGCAACTTCAGTGATAACTGGAATCATAGAAAATGCTGTATGTCCAGTACCGGCAAATACAGTTAGCAGATAAGTGACAACTGGAGCTAAGAAATTTATGTATTTTGGATGTTTTCTTAGTATCCCTTCAGCTATTTGCACCAAATAATCAAGGCCACCAGCTACTTGCATAGCTGTAATAGCAGCTATAACGGACATAATGATTAAAATAACATCCCAAGGTATACTACCTGCTTTTAATCCAAGTCCTAAAGTTAAAACTACGACGCCAATGCCACCAGCATAACCAATAGCCATACCGCCTAGTCTAACACCCAAGAATATCGCACCAAAAAGCACGATCAACTGTAATATCAATGAAATATCCATTGAAAACTCCTCTATTAAATTTTATAACTAAAATTTTTACTTAAGCGTGCCAGAATTTTGACACGCTTTTAATAATACTTTGCTTAAATTTTTACCTAACCATGCTTGGATTTAGCATATTTTTTGGCTCTAAAATTTTGTCGATCTCTTCTTTGCTTAGATAGCCTCTCCCTAGGCAGATATCACCAACTGCTTTACCAGTTTGCAAAGCCTCTTTAGCGATGCTTGCAGATTTTTCATAACCGATATATGGGTTAAATGCTGTTACGATACCAACTGAACCTAGAACTGATTTTAAGCAAGCTTCAGGATTTGCTGTTAGTTTTCTTACAGCTTTTTCAGCTAGCGTTTTCATAGCATTTTCTAGGATAAATATAGAGTTAAATAACGCATAAGCAATGCCTGGCTCAAATGCATTTAGCTCAAATTCGCCTCTTTCTGAGCAAAGCATAATAGTTACGTCGTTACCGATTACTTCATAGCACGCTTCACCTACAACCTCAGCGATAACTGGGTTTACTTTGCCTGGCATGATTGAACTGCCTGGTTGCATTTGCGGTAAATTTATCTCGCCAAGACCGCATCTTGGACCTGAATTCATCAAACGAAGGTCGTTTGCGATTTTTGAAAGTCTAACAGCTGCAGTTTTTAACGCACCACTTACGTGAACGAAGTCTGCTGTATCTTGTGTAGCTGCGATGAAATCATCAGCTTTTTTGAAATCAACACCAGTGATATCTTTTAACTTTTTAACAACTACATTTTTATAATCAGGGTGGCAGTTAATACCTGTACCAATCGCAGTTGCACCCATATTTAGATATGTCATTGACTCGCGCGCAGCTGTGATCTTTTCGATATCGCTTTTAATGTAGCTTGCAAATGCATTAAATGTATTACCAAGCGTTGTAGGAACTGCATCCTCAAGCTCAGTTCTACCCATTTTAATGATATCTTTAAAATCTTTTGCTTTTTTCTCAAGTTCGTCTTTTAGTAAATTCATAGCAGCAAGCAAATCAGTAAGTTTCGCGTAAGTTGCTACTTTTATTGAGCTTGGATAAGTGTCGTTTGTGCTTTGTCCAAGGTTTGTATGATCGTTTGGATGGATGTATTGATACTCACCTTTTTTATGACCCATGCTCTCAAGTGCGATATTTGTAATAACCTCGTTTGCATTCATATTTGTACTTGTTCCAGCACCACCCTGGACCATATCAACCACAAATTGATCTAAAAACTCACCAGCTATTACTCTATCAGCGGCTTTTGCTAGCGTATCAGCGATCTTAGGATCTAAAACGCCAACCTCTTTATTTGCAAGTGCAGCCGCTTTTTTGATTTGTGCAAATGCTTTTACAAAGTATGGATACTCTTTTAAAGTTCTACCGCTCATGTGAAAATTTTCGGTAGCTCTAAATGTTTGGATACCATAATAAAAATCGTCAGAGATTTCCAACTCACCTATAAAATCGTGTTCTTTTCTGGTTGCCATAACCATTCTCCTTATAAAAAAATGTATTAATGAAAT
>NZ_CABPUT010000009.1:135530-166319 GCF_902460625.1 Campylobacter concisus | reverse complement strand
CTGGTACAATTTACAAGACTTATGAAAATTTATACAATGCGATAAAATTTTTTAACAAGGATGAGAAAATGATCGCAAAAACAGAGGGCATAAAAGTGATGCCAATGCAAACTAAAATTTTAAATTCTGGCGCAAACTTTTATGAAAATAACTTCACAAATACAACTTTAATTTTTCCTTTTTACGCGAAGAAGTAAAACAACTTCTAATCTCCAAAACAAGAGCAATTTAGCTTTTATTTTAAATTTAATTTATAGTTAAGAGAGTTTTATATGCAAAGTGAAAAAACAGAAATTTTACTTGATGAAGTGAATGAAACAATAGATTCTATATTTAGAACCTGTAATAAAAATGGTGGAACAAAGAAAGCTTTGGAAAATAGAAAGCTAAATAAAGAAATTTTAAAAGATAAATTTGCATCGATCTTTTTAAAATTTGACCAGATAGACGATGATGATTTTAAAAGCACAGTTCTTGCAAGTGATGAAACAAAAGAGCTAAGCGATATGGTAAAAGCATTTGAAGCTGATAAAGATATAGACTTGCCAGAGCTAGAGCGAGCGATAAATTTTAACCTTACTAGAATCAAAGAAGCAATCTATAAATTTCAAAACAACAACTAAAAGCTGGTGAGAGAAAAATCTCACACCAGATACTGCTAATAACTAAATACCTCCGGATCAATAACCATCGCCCTATAAGCAACATCATCTCTTGAAGCAGAGTCCACGTCCATCTCAAATTTGATCTCATTTGTCTTTGGATCGATCTCAACTAAGACCATTTTGATAGTCTTATCAGGACGGAGCAAATTTACATTTGAGCTTGAGATGAAGTAGGTATTTTTATCCTTTTGCCACTCGACGTTGCTAGTGACTGCGCTATAAAAGTCAAAGCCACGCTCCTTACCAAACTGCCAAGTTTGCTCAACCGTGCCCTTTTTCTCATCTATCTTGTACTCAACCGCACGTGAATATTTATCCTCTTTAAAGGCTGGCTGCTCCATGCCTCTTGCATCGCCATTGTCAAAGACGCTTAGGTGTTTTACACTGCCTTTGTTATCATATCTTGGTGTTAGCCATGCAGTGTGCTGAGTCCATGACCAGTCAAATTCGCCCTCGCATTTTGAGTTTTCGCATTTTATCTTATTGCCTTTGCTGTCAACTGGAGTTAGTACTTTGGCTTTAAATTCTTCACTCCAGCCCTCAGGCGAAGCTAATATCCATTTTACTTTTTTATCGCGGCCGATTTTAACTATGCCTTGGTGGCGAAGTGAGAGGATAATGCTATCGTCGCTCTCATCATATGAGATAGAGTTTACGTGAGCCCAGTTTCTACCTGTACCAGTAGAGGTGATGTCGCCAAATGGCTGATCATCACTTATTTTTATCTCTTTTGCGTCCATATCGATGTTTAGGCAAACAGCTCTTGCATCAAGTGCTTTTATGAGGTTGCTACGGTAGACGTTGTTGCCAAAAATTTCATTTAAATCCCACTCTTCGACCACCTTACCGGTGCTATCGACCTCGATGATGTGGTCTCTTATAGTGTGAGAAATTTTGCCATCTTTGTGGTGGTAGTTGTATTTGCCAACTCTAAGAAGTGCGTGATCATCCTTTAATGGCATAACTTCGTGGCTTAGATCGATATAGCCTCTTGGGAGCGGGCGGTTGTAAATTTCTTTTCCCATAAGGTCGTATCTTAGATATCTTTGTGCCATACCAAAGCTGATATCACCGTTTTTTAGCTGATGAAAGCCCATCATCATGCCTCCATCCATTACTCTTCTCTCGCTTCGGTCGTAAAATTTCTGATAGTCAAGGTACCATCTGACTTCGCCTTTGGTATCTACGATGTAGTTTTCGGTAAAGTCGTTCCAGCTAGCAGCTCCGCCATTCTTCCAATCAAGTGGTTTATAGACACTTGTGATCGTGTTATTTATGAGATAGAGCCTGTTTTTGAAAGCAGGATCGACCTTTTTTACGCGAGTTTTTTGCATGTGTGAGAACCTATAGTCGCGGCTATATGTGACGATAGGTTGGGCGTAAATTTTATATGTTTCTACCTTTTTGGCTCCGTTAAATGTATAGCTAACAACAACTTCGTTTAGATAGTCAGAATAAAGCCCCCAAACAGGCACGCCGTCATGTGTGAGCAGGGCATGCTCTGAGACGTTGTAGTCGATGTCGATACCACCATCTGGCTTACCTTTTACTTTGACGTGGATATCTTTGATGTCTTTGCCAGCTCTATCGATGATAGCAGTTAGAGGTGATACGTCATATGGATTTATAAAGACTGATCCAAGCTCACCTTGAACCTTTACGTGATGAGCCAGGACTCCAGCCTCTAGTGGCGTGATGCCTATACTAAGACCACTAACCAAAACAGCCGCAAGGGCAACAGAACCTAAGAAATTCTTGCTCATTTTTGCTCCTTTAATAAAATTTAATGATATCTTACTACCCAAATTTCACACAGAACTAACGCTTATATGAAAAGTGGCTTAAATAAATTTATAAAGAAGTCGTTTTAAAGAGTAAAAATAAAAAGAAGAATTTAGGAGCAAAAGCCCCTAAATTTTAGTTATTTGCGTCAAATTTCTTAAGAGAAAAAAGAACAAATTTATAGCTAGCAAATAGTGTCACTGGCCAAAGTATCAAAAAAATTCCTGCTTCTAACATCTTTTATCCTTAGTATGCGTGATGATCGTTTTTGATCTCGTCTTGCGTGATCTTCTTGCTATCTATCGCTCGCCAAACGACGATGATATAAGCAAGCACTACTGGCACTAGCAAACTAACATAGGCCATAACGCCAAGCGTATAGTGGCTTGAGCTTGCATTCTTGATAGTTAGCGAGCTAGAAAGGTCGCTAAATGACGGATAAAACGCAGTGCCATTTAGGCCTGTTATCAAAAATAGTGCAGTCACAGCAAGCGTAACGCCAACGCCGTAAGCAAAAATTCCACGAATGCTTTTTGTAAATGCCCCTTGGAAAATTCCAACAAGTACCAAAACAACACCAACAAGAAGCAATATACCAACGATAGGCATCTCGATCAAATTTATAGCGTATTTGTAAGGCATAAGGCTAACTACGCCATTTGCGTCGTATGCAAAGCCATCTTTTGTAAGTATCCAAGCAAGAAAGCCTAGGAAAAATGGCAAGAATAGTGCGGTATTAACAAGCAGTTGCTTTCTGGCGTTTTGTATAAATTCGCCGTCCGCAATGTTATTTATAAGATATAAGCAGCCGCCTACGCGAGATAGGAAAAACATCGCTATGCCAAGCAAGTACAAGTAAGGATTTGCCAATGCTTCAAGACCGCGAAATGGAGTCTTCCACTCGACAAAGTTGTGCTCATTTAGCATAAAGTCGCTACCGCTAAAAAAGGTACTAACCGCCATGCCAATAAGGATAACGCCAAGTGAGCCATTTATGAAAAGGAAAATTTCATAAGTTCTAGCGCCTAAGAAGTTATCAGGCTTTTTGCGGTACTCGTAGCTTACAGCTTGGATGATAAAGCAAAATAAAATAGCCAACCAAACCCAGTAGGCACCACCAAAGCTAGTAGCGTAAAATAGTGGAAACGCCGCAAAGCACGCACCACCAAACATAACAAGCGTCGTAAATGTAAGTTCCCATTTTCTACCGATAGAATTTATGAGCATATCTTTTTTAAGCTCGTCTTTGCCAAGGCTAAAGATGAGCGACTGGCCGCCTTGAACAAACATCATAAAGACTAAAAGTCCGCCAAGAAGGCTAACTATAAACCACCAATAAATTTGTAAATTTTCTAAGCTTAAACTATGCATGGTCGTTAAATCCTATCTTTATTTGCTTAAGCATGATTTTGATCTCGGCAATCAGCAAGACCGTAAATAAAACAGCAAATAATATAAATGAAATTTTGATATTTGAGTCAGATAAATTTGTAGCTCCAACGCCAACGGTCATGAGATCTTGTATCACCCATGGCTGACGACCGACCTCTGCTACTATCCAGCCAGCCTCAGCTGCGATGTAGCCAAGCGGTATGGTAAAGAGGCAGATCCACAAAAACGCTCTTATGTTTTCAAATTTATATTTTCTTGAGAGATTTAGATAGAGCGTAATAGCAAAAAGAGCTATGAAGTAAGTGCCAAGAGCGACCATGATATGGAAGCTATAAAATGTAAGCGCAACTGGTGGCACAGCCTCTTTTGCGTCTTTAAGATAGCCATATCCTAAGAAATTTAGGTTACTTTCTAAATTTGAAAGAGAAGTTTTCATTAGGCTCTCGTCATTTGCTTTTTTGGCTTCTTTGTAGTTTTTGAGAGCTTCGATAGCTACTTTGCCTTTTGCCATCTTCTCTTCTACGCTTATTAGATTGTGCTCGCTATTGCCATAAAGTAGGTCATTTATACCTGGTGTAAATGAGTCAAGCTCTCTGTTTGCCATAATGCCAAGTGCGTAAGGCACCTTTATCTCAAGCAAAAATGGCTCGCTCTCGTCGCCAAGCTCTTTAGCTAGGTTTAAAATACCAGCGGCAACTAGACCAGCGTTTTTCTCGCCATTATAAAGTCCCTCCATTGCAGCAAGCTTCATAGGCTGCTTTTGAGCTGCAAGATATGCGCTCTCATCGCCACTAAGCAACAAAAATGCCGAAGTGATAAGGCCAAATGCGCTAGCAACGACGATACTTTTTTTAGCTAGCAAGATGTGGCGTTTTTTGATTAAAAACCAAGCAGAAATTCCTATCACAAAAAGAGCCGAGATGGTGTAGCCGCTAGTTACTGTGTGTAAAAATTTGCTAATGCCAAGAGGATTTAGCGCAACTTCGAAGAAATTTTCCATCTCCATTCTGGCGGTATCTGGGTTAAATTTCATGCCTATTGGGTACTGCATCCATCCATTTGCGATCAAGATCCAAAGCGCGCTTAAATTTGAACCGATCGCGACAAGCCAAGTTGAAAGCAGGTGAAATTTCTTGCTGACTTTATCCCAGCCAAAAAACATAATGGCAAAAAATGTACTCTCCATAAAAAATGCGAGCAAGCCTTCAATCGCAAGTGGAGCGCCGAAGATATCGCCGACAAACCAGCTGTAATTTGCCCAGTTTGTACCAAACTCAAATTCCATGATGATGCCAGTAGCCACACCGATAGCGAAATTTATACCAAAGAGCTTTAGCCAAAATTTCGTTATCTCAAGCCATGCTTTATCGCCAGTTTTGACATATATCGTCTCCATGATAGCGATGATAAAACTTAGTCCCAGAGTAAGTGGGACAAACAAAAAATGGTAAATGGCGGTTAGCGCAAACTGTGCCCTAGACCAGTCGACAAAATCCATCTCAGACATTTTATTCCTTTATTAAATTTCGAATTACAAATTCGCTTTTTTCTTCTTCGGTTTGAAATTTGGTATTAAGAGTCTCGTCAAAGATGAAGACCTTTAAAATTCCAAACATAATGATAAGCTTTATTATTATGAGAAGCCACAATTTCTTGCCTATTTTCATGTTTTTAAAGCCGTCTACATATAAAGAGGCGATGTTTTTTAAGCAGTTTTTTATCATGATTTTTGAAGTCTATAACAAAAAGACTTAAAGAATAATTTTTAAAATTTGCACGATTAATGCCTTACTAAATATTTAAGGGGTATAATCGGCAGATAAAAAAATAACTAAAGTTAAGGAAAATTTTGATGGCAAAAGAGACGAAGTATATTTTTATTACAGGTGGCGTTTTAAGCTCACTTGGAAAAGGCATCGCAGCTGCGTCTATCGCGACATTGCTAAAAAATTCTGGACTAAAGGTGAGTGTTTTAAAAGCTGATCCATATATAAACGTAGATCCAGGCACGATGAGCCCGCTAGAACACGGCGAAGTCTTTGTCACAGACGATGGTGCGGAGACAGACCTAGATCTTGGCCACTATGAGAGATTTTTAGATGAGAGCCTAAGTCAAGATAATAACTTCACAACTGGTAGAGTTTATAGCTCAGTGATCGAAAAAGAGCGCCGTGGCGACTACCTTGGAAAGACTATACAAGTGATCCCTCACATCGTTGGCGAGATAGTTGATCGCATCAAAAAAGCAGGCGAAGGCAAAGACGTGCTCATCGTTGAGATCGGTGGAACAGTTGGCGACATCGAGGGACTACCATTTTTAGAGGCGATAAGAGCGCTAAGAGTAGAAGTTGGCAAAAAAAGAGCGCTAAATATCCACCTAACGCTTGTGCCATTTATCAAAGTAGCTGGCGAGCTAAAAACAAAGCCAACCCAGCATAGCG
The DNA here is from genome assembly GCF_902460625.1 of Campylobacter concisus. Taxonomy (GTDB): domain Bacteria; phylum Campylobacterota; class Campylobacteria; order Campylobacterales; family Campylobacteraceae; genus Campylobacter_A; species Campylobacter_A concisus_AD. The sequence goes on along the minus strand of NZ_CABPUT010000009.1, from coordinate 160,039 downwards.
TAGGCGAGCTAAGACGTATAGGTATAACGCCAGATATCATCATCTGCAGATCTGAAATGCCACTAAACCGCGAGCTAAAAGATAAGATCGCAGCAAGCTGTGGTGTGGAGAAAAACTGCGTTATAGAGAGCTTAGATAGCGCAAGTATCTATCAAATTCCACTTTCATTTTTAAAGCAAGACATACTAACTCCAATCGCTGAAAATTTAGGCTTTAATGAGCTAAAACCAGACATGGCAAAGTGGGATAGCCTAGTAAAAAGAATAATCGCTCCAACAAATGAAACTACAATAGCATTTGTGGGTAAATATATCGATCTAAAAGAGAGCTACAAGAGCCTAACTGAGGGTATTATCCACGCTGGAGCAAATTTGGATGCTAGGGTAAATTTACGCTGGATAGATAGCGAAAAGATAGAAGAGAACAATGTAAATGAGCTTTTAAAAGACGTTGATGGTATCTTAGTCGCTGGTGGCTTTGGTGAAAGGGGCGTTTTAGGCAAGATGCAGGCTATAAAATTTGCTCGTGAAAATAAGATCCCTTATCTTGGAATTTGCCTTGGTATGCAGCTAGCACTCATTGAGTTTGCAAGGGATGTTTTAGGCTTAGAAGATGCAAATTCTATGGAATTTGACAAAGAGTGTAAAAACCCTATCATCTATCTAATCGATAGCTTTATCGACGCTCATGGCAAAAAACAGATAAGAACGCACACAAGCCCACTTGGCGGCACGATGAGGCTTGGAGCATATAACTGTGAGATAAAACCAAAGACACTTCTAGCTGAAATTTATGGCAATGCAAAGAGTGTAAAAGAGCGTCACCGCCACCGCTACGAGGCAAATCCAAAATATAAAGAAATTTTTGAGAAAAATGGTCTTTTGGTAAGCGGTGAGAGCGATGGACTTATAGAGGCTATCGAGCTAAAAGGCCATCCGTGGTTTGTGGGCGTGCAGTGTCATCCTGAATTTACTAGCCGTCTAACTAAGCCAAATCCTGTGATATTAGGCTTTATAAAGGCAAGTTTAGAAAACGTTAAATCTTAAATTTAGAGCCATCTGGCTCTAAAAATTCTTTTAAAATTTTGCTGTTTTTATTAAATTATTTATCAAATAAATCCCACTACTTGCCATAAATTTTTAAGGACAAAAATGAAAACTCTAATCATCTTAGCACACCCTGACATCCAAAACTCGTTCATAAACAAACGCTTGCTACAAGAGGCTCTCAAAGAGCCGCAGCGCTTTAGCGTTCATGATTTGACGCAGTTTTACGGGGGCGGCGACATTGACGCCGCGCGCGAGCAAGAGCTCATCAGAGCCCACGACGCCCTCGTTTTGCAGTTTCCGCTTCACAACTTCTCCTGCCCTCCGATTTTAAAATCGTGGATCGACGCGGTGATGACGCACGGCTTTGCCTATGGGCGCGACTCAGACGGCATAGCGGGACGCAAGGTAGCGTTAGCCGTTACCGCAGGTATCAAAAAGAGCGACTACAGCCCGCAAGGACGCTATCATTTTAGTCTTCGCGAGGTTCTTACGCCGTTTGAGCTTGCGTTTAAATACTATTTTCACGCCGATTACCGCGACTTTTTCGCATTTTACGGCGCCGAGGAGACTCCGGGCGTGGACTACGTATCAAGCGACAGCGAAATAGAACACGGCGCCAGAGAATACGCGGAGTTTTTGAAAAATTTGGAGTAAATTTTTACAAAAATGGTTTAAACTTTATGGTATAAACCATTTAAAAATTTATAAATTTGATTGTATAAATTTTGCTAATGCTTACTATTTTTGGTGCGTTAAATTTGTAAAGACTATCAATTTAACAAAGCTTTTAAGCTTGCCATTTGCCCTAAAATCTTACTTTTATTTAAAATTATAAGAAATTAAATTTCAAAAAGATATAATCCAAGCATTCAAAATAAAGACGAAAGATTGCGATGAGAAAGAAATATTTTTATAGCCAAATTTTTGGCAATATGGGTGTAAATTTAAGTAAACAAGTGGCATTAAATAAAGTTGGCAAGTTCTTTAAAAATTCTTGCCAAAACCATGCTAAATAAAGAGGATATAAGGAATTTACTAGCGCATAGATTTTGTAACGACATACATAAAAAAATTAGTGAAATTCCGACACCAAGTGCCTTAAAAGATATCTATAAAGGCGCTAATCGCATAAAAGAAGCGATCGGGAAAAACGAGCGAATAGCCATTGTGGGCGATTATGATGTCGATGGTGTTGTTTCAAGCGTTATTTTGGCTGAGTTTTTTGATGATCTTGGCGTGAAAGACTACCTAGTAAAAATTCCAAATAGATTTAAAGATGGATATGGGCTAAATCCTGAGATAATAGACGAACTCTCAGCCGATGTAAGCTTGATTATAACCGTTGATAACGGCATCTCTGCAAACGATGCGGCCATTATCTGTAAAGAAAAAGGCATCGATCTTATTATTACAGATCATCACATGCCTCCAGCTGTTCTCCCAGAAGCTTATGCGATCATTAATCCAAAACAAGAAGACTGCAACTTCCCAAATATCGAAATTTGTGGTGCTGAGGTCGCTTGGTATTTGGTTGGAGCGTTAAAGGATGTTTTTGGGCTAAATTACGATATGAGCAAATTTCTAGAGCTTTTAGCTATCGCGATAATTGCTGATATGATGGAGCTAAGAGATATGAATAGAATGCTTGTTCGCCTTGGCATTTGTAAGCTAAATGCGTCTAAGCGTTCCGCATTTCACGCTATAAAAGAGTTTTATGGTAAGGAAAAATTTGAGTGTGACGATATTAGCTTTCTTATAGCTCCGCTTATAAATTCAGCCGGACGCATGGACGATGCGATGAATTCATTTAACTTTTTGCGTGCTAAAAGTATTGAAGAGGCTTACAACTACCTTGATACGATCATTGAATTTAACAACTCCAGAAAAGAGGAAGAGCGCCAACTCTTTGAGTGCTCGCTAAAGGACGTAAAAGAAGACGATGAAGTCATTATCACTTGGGGTGAGCAGTGGCACGAGGGTGTGATAGGCATCGTAGCTAGCCGCCTAGCAAAGCACTTTGCAAAGCCAGCTATCGTCTTTAGCATCGATAAAGGTCGTGCAAAAGGTAGTGCTAGAAGCATTGGTAAGCTTGATATATTATCTCTCATAGCAAGCCACGAAAATTTACTAACAAGCTATGGCGGTCACAAAGGAGCGGCTGGACTTACGCTTGCACCTGAAAATTTGGTGAAATTTAAAGAAGCGATAAATAAAAGCTGCTCTTGTTTAAATATGCAAGAGTGTAAAAGCTCGGACGAGCTACTTGGCGACATAATGCCAAGCGAGATAGACTTTGAACTGCTTGAAATTTTAGAATTTTATGAGCCGTATGGACAGAAAAACCCTCGTCCGGTCTTTAAGATAAAAAATGCTCTTGTTAAAAACGAAAGACTTATAGGAAGAGATCAAAATCACCTAAAGCTCATCTTGCAAAAGGATAATAAAACACTTGAGGCTCTATTTTTTAACTTTACAAGACATGCTAGAGTTGGCGAGATGATAGATATTATTTTTTGTATATCAAAAAATTCATTCCGCGGACTTGTTACTCCACAACTACTCATAAAAGAGATTTTATAAATTTTATCTCGGTTTTATAATGCTAAAATTTTAATAAAACCGAGATTACTTCGGTTTTAATTCGCTAAAATCGTTTCTTTATATATTTAATGCAGTCCAACTAAAATAATACTATTTGAGCCAAATTTCTGTATTGTAAAATTAATGTTATATAAATATTTATACTTTATTTAAGTTCATTTTTGCTTTAATTTTAATTTTAAATATTAATTTCATAGAACTAAACATGAAAATTTCTTACGTTTTAGCATTTGCTTTAGTACCAAATTTAATGCTTGGTGTTGAAGAAACGATAGACTTGGCTCCGGTTACCGTTTCTGCAAAGATACAAAAGTCCGTTCTTGACGAACCGACAAAGGCTCAAATAGTAGGCAAAGGCGCGATACTGGAAAACAGAGACATCGCTAAATCGCTTTTAAATTTGAGCGGCTTTACAATGGAGCGTAAGGGCGGAGGCGGCAGCGAGGTTTATTATCGTTCGCAGACGGCGGCTAGGCTGCCGGTGCTGATCGACGGTAGCACGCTAAACGGCGGCTGCGGCATGCGTATGGATACGCCCATCACCTACATCTCGGCGCAAAACTACAGCTCGGTTCGTATCGTAAAAGGCCCGCAAGACGTCAGATACGGCGCGCTCATTAGCGGCGGTATATTTTTCGATAGAGAGATAGCAAGGCTATCTAAACCGAGCTTCGGAGGAAACGTAAGCGTGCTGGGCGGTAGTTTTAGAAGATTTGAAACTGCCGCGGACGTAGCGGCGGGCAACGAGCTGGGAAGCTTAGAAATTTCTGGCGGACACTACCAGAGCGGCGATTATAAAAGTGGTGACGGACAGAAAATGCATACGCACTATAAACGTAACAGCGTCTCGCTCGTAGGCACGTTAACGCCCACGGATACTACCGCCTTGCAGCTAAGCGCGGACCTGGGTAATGGAGAAGCGGCGTATGCCGATAGGATGAGAGACGGCATACAATTTGACCGTAAATCTTTCGGACTAAAATTTGAACAAGACGTCGGCGAGCACAAGATCAGTCTAAGCTCGTACTATCATCAAATCGATCACATAATGGATAACTTCACCATGCGTCCGGTGGTGCCGGGTACGGGGCGCGGCAAAGGATATAGTATCAGTCACCCGATACGCGATATGTACGGCTTTAAGCTAGAAGGCGAGCTAAATTTCGATAATCTAACTAGCTTCATCGGCGCGGGATACTCTGAAGATACGTTTAAATGGCGAGGTGCCGGAAGCGGTATGATGGGCGTAACTAAAGCCGAAATGGACGCCGCCCTATCAAAGCCGCACGTAAAACAGCGCAAGGTAACGTATAAAACTATATACACTCAAAACGAATACATCCTTGAAAACGACTATGGGCTTTTTGGCGGACTTAGGCTGGACGCGGGCGAGAGGAAGCAGCTACTAACGCATAAAAGTAGGAGTGAAAATTTATTCTCCGGCTTTTTTAGATACGAAAAATATCTACAAAATTTAACGCTTTATGCGGGACTAGGCCACGCGCAAAGGTTACCGGATCACTGGGAAACGAATAAAGACGATAATCTCAAGCTAAATAAAGAAAGAAACACGCAACTAGACTTTGGTACCGTGCTAAAAGATAAAAACTACGAGCTAAACGCGAATTTCTTCGTCTCGAAGATGGATGATTACATAATGATAAAGTATAACCCTATGGGTATGTCTTCAAGCGTATTTAATACCGATGCTTTACTATACGGCGGCGAGATCGAGGGCGATACGCTACTGGCCGATATATTTAGACTGGGGGCGGGCGTATCCTACGTCTACGGCAAGGTGACTAAAAACGCAGGCGGCCTAAAAGACGGCGACGCGCTGCCTAAGGTTTCTCCTCTAACGTTTAAACTAAGCGCCGGCCTAGAAAAGCCAGACTGGTTCGTCAAAGCCGACTTCTACGCTAACGCGTCGCAAAACCGCGCGCAAAAAGGCTACGGCGACGTGGGCGGCATGGACCTGGGCAAGAGCGATAGCTTTTGGACGCTGGGGCTAAGCGCGGGCTATAAATATAAAAATTATCAATTCTTGCTAGCGGCGGAAAACCTAAACGACGCCAAATACGCCTATCATAACTCAAAAGGCGGCTACGGCGGTGGTATCGCAGGCTACGAGACTATCCCGAACGGCACGAGGCTTTATGAGCCGGGCAGAAGTTTTTGGGCGAAATTTAAGGTGCATTTTTAGGGCGTAACTTAATAAATTTAGCATGGCTATGGGCTTAGGATCTGCCCTAAAGCTGTGCTAAATTTAAGTATTTTTACTCTTATCTTCTTAATAATACTCACACTTACTACATTTGCTATTAGTAATAAATTGACACTTGGTATAAAATTTCTTATTAAATTTTAAAGCCAAAGGATGATTAAAATAGGGCTTTATTAAATTTAAATTTTATATAGATTAAAAGCTTAGATGTAAAATCTCAGAAATTTTTTAAAGGAGAGGTATGAAAAATTTACTTGTAAAATCAAGCTTAATTCTAGCTTTGGTAAGCTCAGTTGCACTAGCTCAAGGTGCATTTGTTGGTGGTGAAGGTGATTATTCGTTTAACTCAAAAATCAAAACAAAAAACATAGCAAGTAGTGAGAAAAACAACTTCAAAAAAGGTCACTATGGTCTTGGCTTTTATAGCGGTTATGATTTTGACAGCTATAGAGCTTATGGCGGTTATTATTATGACTTTAAAGCTAGGAAAAATGCTGGTGAATCAGATGCAAAATGGAGTAAGCATAAATTTTTAGGTGGTGTTGATTATACGCCAAATATCACTGAAAATTTTAAAGCCGTTCTTGGCGGATACACAGGTCTTGGATATTTGAGTGTTAGAGAGAGATTTGAAAATGAAACGAGCAAGAAAAATTTCAAAGGTTTGCTAGTCGGTGCAAAAGCGGGCGGTATCTACTCATTTGATGAGCATAACGCGATCGAGTTTGGCTTAAAAGCTGATAAGACTTTTTATAAGAAAAATAGCGGAGCTCAGCTAAGAGATACGACTATAGGAATTTATACAGGCTACACTTATAAATTCTAACATTTAGGCAAGGCTTAGGCTTTGCCTAATTTTGGACTACTCTCTACCTTCAAGAAGTGGCACAAAAAGGCACTCATCTAAGTACTCTTTTTCTAAATTTCCATCTTTATCTTTTTTAAATTTAGCGATAAATTGCTTGCCATCCTTCTTCATTGGAGCTACTAAAATTCCACCATTTTTAAGCTGTTTAAATAAATTTGGCGAGATCTCATCAGCAGCTGCCGAGAGCAAGATACGATCGAATGGTGCGTAGCTTCGCCAGCCGTTGTTGCCGTCATCATATCTTACATGTACGTTTTTTATTTTTAGTACCTCGAAGCGTTTTTTTGCCTCCATGGCCAGTTTCTCTATTCGCTCGACACTAAAAATTCTATGTGCAAGTTTGCTTAAAATCGCTGCTTGATAGCCACTGCCACAGCCTATTTCTAGGATATTGTCCATATTTTCGCACTCTAGTGCCATCGTCATTTTTGCCACAGTTAGTGGCGAGCTGATCCACTGGTTGCCCAGTATGGGCTGAGCGTCAAGTTTATAAGCATGGGCGGTGATGGGTACGAAAATTTCGCGTTCGGTTGTTGATATCGCGTCAAATAAAAGTGGGCTTAGTGTGATCTCGTCGGCTATGTCGCTAGCTAAATTTTGGCATTTTATCGCTTCTAGTTGGGTCAAAATTTATATCCTAAATAAAAATTAAATCGTTATTATACGATTTAAAACTTATCTTAAAATTTATAAAATCCCTAAATTCGTTTTGATCTCTTTTATTAAATTTGCATCAAATATCGTCTCTTTAACAAGCGTGCCATTTGGTAAAAATACTCCAGCAACTTCTAATGCAAGAGAGCTTGAGATCATGACATAGCAGTTGTTTGCGATAGCTAGAGCCTTGCAAAGACTAAGATAAGCATCCTCTCTAGCCTTGCCCCACATGGCTGGTACCATGATAATGTCACATCCTTTTAGCTTTGCCCAAAGCCTGCTATCGCGTAGTTCAAAACAGATTAGTACGCCAAGCTTTAGCCCTCTAAAATCAAAGGCATTTATCTCTCCCACATCGCCAGCGGCAAAAATTTCATGCTCTAAATTTGGCCGAAAAAGCTCAGCCTTAAACTGCGAATGAAAGACGTTATTTGAGTTAAGAAGTAAAAATTCGTTATAAATTTTTGGTTGGTGCGGATTTAGATTCGAAATTTGAGCAAGACCTGCGCTTTTATTTAGGCTGGTAAGGTGTGTAAAACCAAGAAATTTATCTGGGCTAAGTACCTCTTGCAAGCGCTCAAGCAGCATCGCATCAAAGCTGCCTATCATGCCACCAAGCATCGCTTTGTTCGCCCCAGCAAAAAAGCCGTCCAAGTCGTAGCCGCTTATGCAAAGCTCGCTTGCAAGCAGGAGAGAGTTTTCAGGTGCAGCCTCAACTAAATTTGCAAGCTCTTCTAGGCGATCTGTTGCATTTTTTGCCTTTAAAGTTAGGCTTATTAGGTTTAAATTTTCGCTCATTTATTTTCCAAATACAAATGTCATAGGTTTTTCATCGTGGCAGTCTTTTGGAATTTTGCAGTTTATATCCGTGCCACCGATGTTTGGTGTAGCTTTTAAAATAACGCTTATAGCCGTGATATTGTCATCGCGCTGTGATAGCGGATCATTAAAAACCCAGACCTCAAAGCCTAGACCTCTAGCCTCATCATGTGAAACTACTCTTACTTCTTTTAGATTTTTTGCTTCAAAGCCACACTGTTTATTTATGCCAAGCATCACGTCATTTCCTAGCACAGATCCTAGCGGTGCGAAACTTAGTGCAATTTCACCGTTTGGCATCTCTTGATAGACTTCCGCTTGGCTTGTCTCTTTTATCTTGACAAGCTTGTAGGCGTAGAAATTTTCGAGATTATTTTTATTTGCTTGATCAATTATTCTTTGGCTACTGCTCGCACACCCTATAAAAAGCACGCAGGCAAGGGCTAAGATGCCATTTTTAAAAGTCATCAAAGCTGATACTTCCCTTACTGTAGTTTGTCACCTTTGCTTCAAAGAAATTTGACTTTTGGTCGTTAAATTTAGCAAAGTCATCGACCCATTTGATCGGGTGAGCGACATTGTATTTGCGTTTTAGGCCGATCGCAACTAGGCGTTGGTCGATGAGATAGTGGATGTATTGCTCGATGATATCATCTGTAAAGCCCATTATTTGGTTTTGGGTGATGTATTTGCCCCATTTGATCTCTAAATTTCCAGCTTTTTCAAACATATCATAAATTTTCGCCTCAGTCTCAGGTGTGAAAAGATCAGGTCTCTCTTTGCGGACTGAATTTATCATGTTTTGAAACAAAAGTAGGTGCGTGATCTCGTCGCGTTGGATGAAGCGGATCATCTGCGCTGAGCCTAGCATCTTGCCAGCACGAGCTAGAGCGTAGATCGCTGTAAAGCCGCTGTAAAAATAGATACCCTCTAAAATTTGGTTGGCAACCATCGCAAGAAGTAGTTTCTCGTCAGTCACTTCGCCTGCAAGCTCCTCATAGACGCTTGAGATGTAGTCGTTTTTCTCGCGTAAGACGTCGTCGTGCTTCTCCATCTCATAGATGAGGTCTGTGTTGTCACAGATCGCTTCGACCATGACAGCGTAAGACTTGCTGTGGTTTGCCTCTTCATAGGCTTGGCGGCTTAGCACGGCGTTGATCTCTGGTGCGGTGATGTAAGGGTTGATATTGTCAGCTAGGTTATTTGTCTGGAAGCTATCCATCGAAATGAGCTGGCTCCAAACTAGGTCATACATGCGTTTTTCGGCCTCTGTGAGATTGTAGGCGTAGTCGCGCACGTCGTCTGTGGTGTCGACCTCTTTTGGAAACCATGTGTTTGCCTCCATGAGGTCCCAAAGCTTTAACGCCCACTCGTATTTTGCCTTGGTGAAATTTAAAATGCCGTGCGGGTTGCCGTTAAAGACTCTTCTGTCGGTCAAATTTTCATTTGAACTTGGGTTGTAGATGCGTTTTCTGTTCATAAATTTCTCTCTTGTTTGTGGTAAAAATTTCTCAAAATCTTACCCAAAGCAAGGTAAAAATTTACTTTTATTTAGAGCGCCTTGGTCCTTTTTATCGTCATCAAAAAGCCAGTTATGATTAGTAAAACTGCGATCACACATGATACGGCAAAGACGATCTGGCCGATCTCGCCAAACATCTCACCAGTATGTAGACTAAGTACTTTGCGACCAGCCTTTTTTGCCTCTGGGATGCTCTCAGACTTGCTAACAAGCTTGTTTTCTTTGATCTTGCCAGCGCTAGCGTCAAGCTTTAGCTTGCCCACTTGACTCTCGCTAGTTTCGTAGTTTATGGTATAGGTGCTTTGGTTATTTTCAGGTACGTTTATCGTGAGCGATTTTAGCTCTAGTGTAATGTTGTCCTTAAAAATTTGCTCCGCAGCCTCAATCTCTTTAAATTTCTCGTCGCTTATTGGGAGTAAATTTGATTGTGGTAGACTTTTTTTCATTGGAGCTGTTTTTAGATCAAAAAATATACTATTTACGCCGCTTCTGACCCAGCCATAAGACCAGTAAAGTCCAGTTAGTGACATCACCACAAGTAAGATCGCCACGTAGGTGCCAAGGCTGGTGTGAAGGTTGTAGAAGCAGGCGTAGCCCTTTGCTTTTGGTTTAATTTTTAGCGAATTTAAGAAATTTCGCTTGATCGCTTGTGCGTAGAGGATGAGGCCACTGATAGCAAGCAGAGCCATGATGATAGAGCTAATGGCAACTATTTGTTTGCCGATATTGGCTGGTACTTTGCTATCAAGTAAGGCAAGTCCTAAATTTCTATGAAGACTTAAGATAATGATACGAAATTTCTCACCCCAGTCCTCGCTAATAACTTCACCACTTCTTGGATCTATGAAGAAATTTAATTGTTTTTTATCCTTTGTAATGCTTATACGATAAGCTTCATTTGCTCCACCTATTTGTAAGCTTTCAAGCGTATCAAATTGAATCTCACTTTTTGCTTTAGCTAGGAGTTCATTTAAGCTTAAATTTTCTTTTTCGCTAGGAACTAAGTTTATAAAATTTTTATTTATCGCACTTTTGATCTCTTCTCTATAAGACGCAAATGGGGCTGAAAGAGTCATGAATATTAGCGGAATAGCCGCAATTAGTCCAATTATTAGGTGTATGTTGAAAATGATTTTTCCTCGTTTTAAAAACATTTTTTTCCTTTGAATTTTAATAGCGAATATTATTTTATTTTTTGTTAAAGCAAGATAAAAATTTATAAAATTATTTTTTAGTTATTAACTTTTACTAATGTTGATAAGGGTCTTGATATCAATTATTCATTAAATTTTTACATATTGGCATCTTTTTTTGTAAAAAGTTATTTTTGCAAAAGGTATAAATAATGATAGATGTATTTAGATTTATGGTGGAGTTAAGCGGGAAATGATTTTAGCTTTAAAGCTCGTATTTATCGACTTTTAATAAAATTAAAATCAATAATTTTTACACTCATTTATACACTCTAGATTTTTAAGCTTCAAGTGTTTGATTTGTTGGTTATGAAAAGTTTAGTTTTCAATACAAAATAATTGTAAGTGCCTAAAATAGGGGATTGTAAAGTTGTAAAGTTAAATAATTTAAGTTTCGGACGCTTAAAGTAGTCGTTTTGGCTTAAGGATTAGTAATTTTTTATCTCTTTTTTGCTCGAAAACTTAATTAAGGTTATTTTGTGAAACATTACCGTCTTATTACGTTTCACGCTTCACTACGATAGGCTTTATTTTTTACCTTTAGCAATTATTCGTTTTACTTCGTCTTTAAAACTATCATCTTGCTTTAGTTCTTTAAATTTCGTATATTCTAGTTCTGCTTTAGCTTTTGCATTGTCAGCGCTAAATTTACCAAAGCCTTTTAAAATTTCATAGCCATTAAAGATTAAAAAATCATCTACTTTAATATCCCAGTCTTTCATCTGAATTACTATGCCTTGTTCTGCTTGGTTTTCTGCATAGTCAAGTAACATGCCAGTTAATCTATTAAGTCTGCTTAGCTCGTCCTCGTATAAATAATTTTTAGCTACAGCAATATCTGACTTTATCGGCTCTTTGCCTCTATCGCTTCCACTCCAAGTCGTTAAGCCCATATTTGGCTTTGTATGGTCTGCACGCTCTTTGATAATCTCCGCCGATGTCTTTTTGGTTACTGCATATTCTAGTTTATTTTGGATATTAGCAAAGAAATTTTTAGCCGTCTGCGATGTCTTATCATAATCCACGCTTAGCGCGAATAACTCCCTAACTTTTTCATAAAATAACTTCTCACTAGCCCTTATGGCTCGTATGCGTTCTAATAATTCTTTAAAGTAGTCTTTATTAAATACGTTATTACCTTGTTTTAGCCTCTCATCATCGAGCACAAAGCCTTTAATAATGTATTCTTTTAGTGTGCTAGTAGCCCATTGTCTAAACTGTGTCGCTTTTATGCTGTTTATACGATAGCCTACTGCGATTATCATATCAAGGTTGTAGTGTTCGACTTCTCTTGTAACTTCCCTGCTTCCCTCTGCTTGAACTGTCAAAATTTCTTTTACAGTTGCGTATCCTAGCTCCTTTTCGTCTAAAATATTCCTTATGTGATATGATACATTCTGCTTGCTGGTCTCAAAAATATCAGCTATTTGTTTCTGATTTAGCCATATTGTTTCGTTCTCTTTATCGGCTAATATTTGGATATTGACTTTATTGTCGCCAGTTGAATAAATAATAAAATTTTGCTCTTTGGTGTCTATCATTGCACTTCCCACTCATTAGCCTTGTAAATGCCTAGCACGTAAATAACCTCATCATCTATCAAGTAAGGTATCACATAGCCTTTAAAAATCAAGTCGCGAATGCTCTCATCGTTAAAATTAATGGACTTGCGACAAATAAAAGGCGTCTGTGCTATGCGTTCTATCTTTGCGATAAGTTCGTTTCTAAACTCTCGCGCTCTGTTTAGGCTGTCTTTGGCTATGAAGTCAAACGTAGCTTTTAATTCGTGGTTAAAACGTGCTGTGCGTCTAACTACCATTTTTCCATCTCGGCTTTTAACGTTTCTAGTGGATAGGTTTCAAGCTCTCCGCGTCTGATAGCTTCAATATCCGCTTCATAATCGGCTATCCTTTGCTTCATCGTCTTGCCATCGTCGTAAATCGGATAATCCTCATCGATAATTAGCTTTTGATTAGTCGTATTAGCTAGAGCCTTACTTATTGCTACTATTTGGCTTATTAATGCTTCGTCTGCTCGTATTGTTAATGTTTGCATTCGTAACCCTTTCTTTTGATTATTTTAGCTTGTATTGTTAAAAGGTGGCTTAGTATTCACTTTTGGCATTCACTTTTATTTACTAACTGCTAGGATTATGCGTTTATTTCGTGCTTGCTAGTATTCGCATGGTATTCACTTAGGCGCTCATTTCTATTTCTGATTTTTGAGTTTGTGCCGATAACAGCGTTATTTGAGCTTCAACTAAGTGCTCATTTTTGTTCCTTTTTTTTAGTGGTAACTTTTCGCTTTTAGCCTTGTTTTTATCGTTGTTTGTATGGTAACTTTTCGCCGTTTCTTTGTTGTTTTATGCTTTGGTGTTTAAATAAATAGCCGTTTCTTTACATCACATTTTTACATATCGTTTTACGCTCGCCTTTGCTCTGTCTGGCTTCATTCTATTTGTCATAATCCACTTGTAAGCCTCTAGTGGCAAAGCGTAAATTTTAGCTAGCTCTTTATCGTATTTACTCACTTTCATAACTCGTAAATTGTTAATAATAGTTTCGTCCGTGTAAGGGCTATTAAATACTTTTAGGATTAAAAAGGCTATTTCGGTTAGGTAATAATCATCTGCTCGCTTTTCCCAGTCGGGGTAAAACTTATCAAGGATTTTAAAAAAGGTTTCTAGTGTGTTTAGCTCTTTTGGTAGCATTGATTTAGCCTTTTTGATTTTTTCAGTATTTTATGAAAAAGGCTGTTTATGCTCTCGTGGAGTGATGAGGTTAGGGGCTAGCCTCGCCCCTTTAGATTATGATTAGCTTGCCTGCATATCGTTTTGTAAGCTCGCACCTTTTAAGGGCTTGTGCCATTTAAAAATCCCTTTGGCTTCTAAGGGGTTATTTTTGTTAAAGTCCTTTTTGCTTTTATCACCAGGGTTTAGGTGGTCAAGCTGTCTTTTCAAGTGCTTTACTTGTGCTTCTGCGTGCCTTAGCTCGTTAATGTAATAATCTACGAATAGCCACGCCTTAGCACCTGCTTGATAAACGGCTTCATCTCTGCTAACGTCCTGGCTTTGCTCTAGTGTGTTTATTAGCTCATCAAAGCTTCGAGCCTTTTCAAGCTCGTATAGTCTTACGTATGTTCTAACTCTCATCTTTTGCTCCTTGTTCATAATATTTAATTATTGCCTCGGCTACGTCGTCAAGAATGTTGCTTAACAAAAAGCTAGCCGATAGCCTGCTTTTTTCGTTAATTAACTCATCTTGCTCGCTAACATTTAAAGCTAGCATTAGCGTTGATACCTGGTTTAATAACGGCGGTATCTCATTGACTAAGTCAAATTTATTGTTTAGTTCCTCAAAAATTAGTTTCATCTTTTTTGCTCCTTTAAAAGTATGTAAATAAGTATTTTTTTAGTTAATTATATACTTAATTAAATATCTTGTCAAGCTCTAATATACTTTTTTAATGATATTTTGCTATTATTAGCTAATTAAATAATTATGTAAAGGGCAAAAATGGACAAAAAAGAGTTTAACGATTTATTGAAACGTGCAAATTTATCAAAAAAGGGCTTTGCTGATTTGCTTGGAGTTTTGCCCTCATCTGTAAATAATTGGGGTAGCTCTCAAAATATCCCTTATTGGGTAGAGCCTTTTTTGGCTAGCCATATCAAAGCTAAAAAATACGATGATATAAAAGCGATATTTGATGAGGTAGAAAATAAAGAGGATTAATATCATCTTGTAACGAGTTCGTCCGTTACATGTAACGTTACACGTGTTACCCTCTAGGGTGTCAGCTGTGATGACATCCTTTAAAAGCTACTGGTATTTAATTCCCCCAGCTTTGATCTTGGCTCTAGTTGCGTAAAATACAATATTCTTTAACATTTAGGGGCATTTCTGATCTAACTACCCAGCTCGTTTTTTTAACCGCGACCGCGATTATTTTATCCGCGCGCATTTAAAAGGTTATGCTAAACATAGATTATCTAAATTTAAAGGGATAAGGAAAGAGAATTTCTTATTACATTTAAATGAATGTGAATTTAAATATGATACTAAAACTACACAGGAAAACTTATATCAGAAACTACTAAAATTAATAAGAGAAAATCTACTTAAGTTTTGTTGAGCCTTTAAAAAATCTCAGCTTAAAATTTCACTCAAAGCAGCGTTTAAATCACCAAATTTAAACTCAAAGCCCTGTTTTAGTAAATTTACAGGTCGCACATCTGCACCTTCAAGCAACATCGCCGAGCCTTCGCCAAATTTTAGCTGCAAAACAAAGCTTGGGACATTAAAAATGGCTGGGCGTTTAAGTGTGTTTGCAAGGGCCTTTGTGAAGCTTTCATTGGTAGCAAATTCTGGCGAAACAAGGTTAAAAATGCCTGAAATTTCACGATTTAGCACAAGCTCATAAGCTTTTAGCAAATCGTCCAGATGCACCCACGAAAAGCTCTGCTTTCCGCCTGCCAAAACGCCACCAAGACCTAGCTTAAAAATCGGCAACATCTTAGCCAAAGCACCGCCCGTTTTGCCATCAACCCCTCTGCCAAGCACTACGCCAAGCCTAAAAATCGCCGTTTTCACGCCAAGCTCACTGGCCTTTAACGCTTCATTTTCCCAAGCCACCGCCAATTTTCCCAAAAATCCTTTATTAAAATTCTGCGAACTTTCATCGTGTATTAAACCGCTCTCATAAATGCCAACCGCCGAAGTTGAGATGAAAATTTTGGGCTTTTTTGAAGTCTTTGAAAGTGCCAAAACAAGGTTTTTCGTACTTTCAATTCGGCTATTAAAAAGCTCATTTTTATAGCTTTGACTCCATCTTTGCGAGATGTTTGCACCAGCTAAATTTATTAGAGCATCACACTCTTGCAAAATCTCAGTCAAAGCTGAAATATCCGCATAAATCTCACGCTTTATTTTTAAAATTTCATGCCCTTTTGAAGCTAAAAACTCACACAAATTTGAGCCAACAAAACCACTCGTGCCATTTATCGCTATTTTCAAGTTTGTCCTTATCAAATTTTCTTAATTGCAATTTTCACTTTGCTTCAAAGCGTGTATTTTAAGAAGTTCATCCTTTTTTGGTTTTTTAGATTATACCAAGCATGATTTTAAATCTCTCTGACAAGCAATACTTTAAAAGTGAAGTGTCTTTGTAGTCTATAAAATCAATCTTTGCTTCTGTAAATTTGCAATTAACCCATCTCACTTTTTTTGTAAAAAAATTTCTCATTTTTAACCTTAATGTAAATATTTTTAGCCCTCTTAATAATTAATTTTTTCACTTAAGGATAAAGGGAGATTTTTTGTAACAAAAAGGTCATTGTAGGGTAGTTTTACAAGGGCATACTATGCGTTCGTTTTCTTAAATCGTGATTTTCGCTCGTGCACGGCTTACGTGCTAAGCTCTAGCCCCTCGGTGTTGGCTTTGATTTTTGATTTTAAAAGATAGACAAAAAACGCTAAAAAAATGATAACGAGTGATATTTTTTGCAATACCCTTTTTTATAAAACCTTAAGCAAGCTAAAAAAGGGCTATTTTGGCTTAAGGTTAAAAGCCGTTTTCATTTTTTTGTGAAATCCATTTTTATTGCTAGGGTTTTCACCAAAAAAGGCGATAACCTGCTCCCTTTTGTAAGGAGGGGTATTTTTTACCCACCCCTTTGGCTGTCATCTTTTGCGTTTCTCTTTTTTGAGAAAAGTAAAAGATAACGATGCCCTAAATTAAACTTAGGTCATCTTTTAAAGCTGGCTACGTTTAACGTAGGTAGCTTTTACGTTTCACTTTCTAGCCTCGAGCTTCGACAATAGGGCTGTTTGGGTTTCATTGTTAGGGCTGGCTTAGGGCATTGCTACGTAAGCCAAAAATTAAGCGCACACGCTAGGCTAAAAAGCTTTTGATCGCGTATGCTACCGCCTCCGCCCCTGGAGGGCGGGGCGTATGCTCTTAACCTCATCGCATTTCCTCTTTTTTTAACATAATGTGTGCTTGTTTGCGCTTTGTCCGACTTGTGGAAATTTTGTTTTAGCGGTCTTGTGTTTTGATAACGAGTGACAACGAAAAGCGATACACGTTTTAGAGTTTCTTAAAGTAAATGAAACGGGCAAAAAACGGCTTAAGGTTCAGGCGGTTTTTGGGATAAAAATAGGCGGAATAATATGCGATGAGGTTACGGTCGTTACAATGTAACGTTACGGTGATTTTTGTCTTTAGACTCTTTGATATTCGGCGGGTATTTTGACAATCTCGCCGTTAAAATTAACCTCGTTCGGGAGTAATGCGCGCCTTATGTGTTTGACTTTTATTTCTAGGCTCGCGGTCGCATTTTGCTTTAGCTCGTGGGAGTATTTAGCCCTATTTGGCGGTGTTAATAAGATTATGCTTTTGTGTGGGTATGTTTGGCGTATGGTTTTAATTGTGGATACTAGGTCGGTATCCGCAGTTACTAAAAAGGCTTTGTCGAAATCGTCATTAAAGACGTCTTGTAAAAGCTTAATGGCTATGTTAATGTCTGTCTGTTTTTCCTCGTGTGTAACATATCGTGCTCCACACACGTGGCATTTAGCAAATTTCTTTTTAAAGCTTCCAAATATCGCTTTAACACCTGCGCCTTGCAATGCCTTAGTGTAAGCTTCGTATCTTTGCATTTTGGTTGGCAAATGTGTTGGAGGGGCTGAAAAATAATAAACCTCATTTAGTTCGTCACCCTCTTTTAAAAATAACTCACAAAGCTTGCGCAAATTTAGCCATTTAAATGTATTGTCTTTTAAGGCATCGATTGAGTGATAAAGATTAAAGCCGTCTATGTAAGCATTGATTTTCAAAGTCCGAGACCTCCCTAAAAAATAGGGAGCTCGGTTAGGGTGTTCCCTAAGTGGATAAACGTATTTTATCCACTTAGGGTTTAAAGCTTGCTTTATTTGACGCTCAAAAATTATCATAAGCTATCATTTAAGATTATTTTTGCTTGACTTGCCTAAATTTAAGGTGTATAATTACGGCGAAATTCGAGGGCGCACTTATTGCGCCTACTTCACTTACGCAAAGAAATTCACCGAGGGTGCTTTAAAGCCCTCCTTGCAAATATCCGCTTATGCTCTTAGCTCTCTTTTGTTCTCTTTTGACTTGTAGGGCTTGCTCGTGCCTTGCTCTTTGGTGGTCTTGTCTAGTATGGCTTTAAACTCATCTAGGGCGTATGGGAGTTGCAAATTTAGCCTTTGCTTGAGTGGCAAGGGATTATCTTTGCTTTTAGGATTTATGCTTACTACGGCTTCGGCTCGGTAGATAGGCAAATTTAGATTATTCTTTTTTGCCTTGTCATAAAAATACACCCTGGTTAATACATCGTTGTTTTTTAGATACTTGGTATTTTCAAAGCTAATAACCTCATCGCAAAAGGGGTCAAGGTTAAAGGGGCTATCCTTATCAAAACAAAGGTCAAGTGATGAAACGTTATTAATCACGCCTAGGAGCTCCGCTATTAACTCTTTTGGTGGTGGTGTCTTGTTATATTGCCTAAGTCCATAAACTTCAAATAACGCCTTTTGTGGTTCGTTGCCTGACGATTTTAAAGTAGCGTAAAAAATAGGCAAGTCGCCAAGAACATAAATATTTACTATCTCATAATCTCGAAACTCATAACGGCGTTCTATCTTGACTGCTCTTGCTGTTTGCTTATCCAGCTTTTGCCATTTTTTGCCATATTTTCGAGCGATTGAGTCTAAAAGCTTCATTTTTGTATGGAATTTTTGAATAATAGCTTTTTTTAAAAATGTAGCCCTTATGGTGTCTATGTAAATTTTGCTCTCGGCCGTGTTGATAATGCTTGCAAGTTCTGCTAAAATATCCATTGAAATTAACTTTTAAAGGGCGGCTAAACTTGCTCGGCTTGACCGCCCCTAAAATTCTTTAATTAACTCTTTATTCGAGGCGTATTTTTAGCTTTTATAGCCTCGATTAGCTTTTTAGCTAATTTTACTTGACCCCTTGGCGTTATTAGAGTGGTAAAGTCTAAGCATTGCTCGCCGTTTGGCTTTGTAAATGGTCGCGGTTTGCGTCTAAAATAGCCCATATTTAGATACTTTTGCAAGGGTTCATTATTAAACATCAAAATCCCTAGCTCGCGCATTAGAGCGAATAAGCGTATCTCGCCCGTGTCTATGCCTTTATCTTTATCGCAAAGGATTTTTGCATATTCGCCTATTTTAATATCACCTTTGCTAACCTCGACGGCGCGCGCGAAATCTACATAAGGCGCGTCAGCTTCTATCTTATGCTCTAGCTGTTTGTTTTTGTCTTGTTCGTCTGCGTATCTTAACGCCAGCTGTGCGAATACGCGCGGATCTGCTAAGACGTTTTGAATATCCAAAGGGCGGTTACTGCTGTTTAGGATAAAATCGCTAGCCCAGTCCCTAAAGGCTATTGTTTGCGGGGTCTCGGTCAATTTAAACCCAAGAGTAACAACGCCTTTTTTCGTCCAAAATACCATTTTTTGGGCGTTGGACACCCCCGCCCGATTTGTAACGGGGGTCATTGTCCTATCTTTGTTTTGAATTACGTCTTGATAGTAAAAATGAACTCCCTCACGGTATTCGGTCGCACCCTGCGTTCTTTGTTTTCTAATAGCCTCTTGAGTAACGCCAAAACCTTGCGCCACTTGTCTATCCGACAAAGCCCACGTGTCTTGATATTCCGAAATCTCTAAATTTAGATCATTAAATGCTACTATTGCGCTCATATTTTGCCCCCTAAATATCTTTTAGCCTTTTGAAAATCATCGATACGCCATAATTTAAACCGCCTTTTAGGGTTATTTGCGTCCGCGCACCATCTAAATTTAACGATTTTTTCTCTAAAAAGCTCTACTAAATACTGATTGGCGTTACTTATGCCAAATACTCGCCCCGCGGTTATTTCCGTTCCGTCCCACATCATTTTTATTAACGCCGTTTTATGTCTGCTTCGTATCATAGGTTATTCTCCTCTCTTATGCCTGCTTTTATCTCTAGCTCTTTTATGCTCTTGCTTTGCGTCTGCACGATATGAAACAAATCATAAGCGCAATCTAGCAAAGGTTGAGTGACGCCGTCTAAGCTTGTCACCTTGTAGGTATGCAAATGCTTTTTAAAAGCTTTTAACATAACCTCATCGCCTGCGCTAAAGCAAAGTTTGCTAGGCGTAAATACCAGCTTACTCATCGCGTGCTCCTATTGACAAAAAAGGTTTCGATTAGCCTTTTGTTCTCGTCTCGTAATGCGTTTAGCTCTCTTGCCTGCTCGGTCAAAGCACAAAACAAATCAAAGGCTACGGGCTTAAAGTCCGCCGTATCGTCTCCGCTTTGTTCGTCTTGTAGAGATTTGAGATAAATATCGGGGTAGCACTCTTTTAGCATTTTTACGTAAAGTTCGGGCGCGCTTTTTATCTCTTCGCACTCTCGCGCTATTTCACATATACTCTTTTGATTTAGCTCCGTTTCGCGCTCCTCAAATAAATCAAAAGCCACACAAAGGGCTTTAGTCACGCCTTTTTGTAGCTCGCTTTGCTCCTGGTCGTCCGTCTGCGCGTAAATCGCCTTAATATCGGGGTATTTGGATAAACGGGCATAAAAACGCCCGTATAGCCTAGCTTCGTTATCGTCTTTAAATGCTTTCATCTTATGCGCTCCTATCTTGTAAATATGTGTCAAGGTCACTTTTTAAAAAGCGTATTGTGCGCTCGGTTAGGCGTTTAGGCTTCGGAAAATCGTCGCGTTTGGTAAAAAGCCATAACGTGGCGATTGAAATGCCTAAATACTGCGCCGTTTCTTTTGGAGTTAGCGCGTTGCTTTTAATGGTTAATGGGTTCATAATAAAAACTCCTTACGAGTGATATTATTTATCCGCGTGCGCACTTGAATAAATATGAAGTGATTTTATCTGATAAAAAAAGCTATTGTAAGCCCTAAAAAGCGGCAAAATTACAGCTTTTTATAGGGTGTAATAATGTGAAAAAAATAGATTTTTTAGGTGGTGGACTTTTCTAAAAAAAACGACAAAAAATATCCCCCTAAAATTTTAATATTTTCGGCAAAAAATAGGGGGATAAAAAAATTAATTTTTTTCTTGGTTTTTTAGGTATTTGTTTAGCCCGTCTTTCACGGCAATATTAAATTCATTAGTTTTAATTCGCTCTCTAATGCCTAGCCCAAAAGTATCATTAAGCAAAAAAAGGTCTTTTGTTAAATCTTTTAGAAATTCTTTTTCTTTGATTAGCATTTCTCTTTCCGAAGTAAGATTGTCCAAGATTTTAAAAAGCGGTATTATTGTGTATAGGTCGTCTCTGTCAAAATCCAAGCTAGTAATATGTTTAAAGAGTTCGTAATCGGATAAATTTTTAACTTCATTATATTTAAACTCCCAAATGCATTCCAAATAATCGCAGTTGTCTTTATTTAATCGTTCACCAAAACAAAAATCATAAGCTTGAATAATTAAAAATAAAAAAATATAAAATCCGTTGTGTTTTTTTGCCTCGTCCTGTTTGTCTTTGTTTAAATCTTGACAATACTTATTAATAAAAAAATCGGCGATATTACAGTGTAAAAAATGCTTCTCTAAAAAAGATGTCGCTTGCTTTATCATTTTTTCAACGTCTTTTAAATAATCTTTTTCTCTAATGTTTTTTAAATTTGCTTGCGACGCTAAAGAGAAATAGATAAGGTCGAGTAGCCAAAAAAAGATAACATCTTTTTGGGTGGGCGGTGTTGGTATTGCGTCTATTGCCTCATCATTACATACAAAAAGACACGATAAGCTATTAATAAGCTTTAAAAAATCATCGTTATTCATTTCTGCTTCATAAGGGTTTATTTCTTTTTCACTATTGTTTTTACCTATTTTAATTTCATCTAAAAAATACGATAACCGCCCCGTTACAACTACATTTAATGACTCTTGATTAAAAAAATTTGTTTCTGATTTTTTTATGTAAGCCCTTATTTTTTCGGAATTAATAAAATTTAAAAACTCCTCTTTTATTCCGTTTTTTTCTATTTTTAATAACGCCATTTTACTCCCCTTTCAACTCGTCTAAATAATCGCTCCACCACTGCATTAATTTAGCTCGCTCGTCTAGCCGTTGGCTTCGATCGTAAATTGCTTTTACGCTGCTTCGCTCTTTGTGGTCTAGGCAAAGCTCTATCGCGTCGCTACTAAAGCCGTGATTTTTGATATTTTCATTTAGTAGAGTGCTTGCTGTTGTGCGTAAGCCGTGAAATACCATTTCATCGCCAAAGCCTAACCGCTTAATTGCTTGGTTGAGTGTGCTATCGCTTAGCGGTCTTGTTGCACTTATGCCACTAGGAAAAACAAAATCGCCCCTTTTGTGCTCCAGCATTGTTTTTAAAAGCTTCTTGACCTGCTTACTCATTGGCATATAAAAAATTTCTCTTAGCTTCATCGCTTCGGCCGGGAATGTGATTAAATCATTCTCAAAGTCTATGTATTGCCATTTTAGTTCTCTCACGTTTGCACTGCGTAAAAAGGTATGCACGCCAAAGATTAACGCTTGCTGCGTGCAAAACGAGCCTTGATAGTCCTGCATTGCACCTAATAGCTCTTTTAGCTTTTTAGGTTCTGTTATGGCTTTAAAGTGGTTATTTGTTGAGGTTTTAAAAGCGTCGTTAAAGATAATATCCCTTGTCGGATTATGCTCGATGTAGCCTTTATTTACGGCTAAGTCTAAAATCTTACGAAGTAGCCTAAAAGTTCTTAATGATGTTTCGTGTGTTATGCCCCTTTTTGCTTCTCGTGCTTGTATCTGCTCTATTGCGTGGGCGTAATCCCTGCGTTTTAGCTCGGTTATCTCTTTGCTACCTAGATATGGGATTAGATTTTTTTCGATACGTCCGATTTGCTTATTAAAAGCGATTAGCCCTTTACTCCGCTCTTTGTCTATCCACTCATCGGCTACATCTTTAAACGTGATCGCCTTTTGCTTGGCCGTGGCCGTCTGTAAATCCTCGCCCCTATCTCTTAGCCTCTCGAGCTCTAAGGCTTTCGTTCTTGCTTCTGCTAGTGTGATACTTGGGTATTTGCCTATTTTAATCTGCTTTGTTGTTCGCTTCTCGTCGCTCTCTTGATACTTGAAATAAAATGTTTTGGTGGTTTCTTTTTGGGTCTTGTATGCAAGCACATATAAAAATTTCACTCCGTCATCTTTTACCCACTCACGATTTTTATTTTTGAGTGTAAATTTTTTTAGTGCCAAATCGTTTGTAAAGCTTGCCATTTCGTAACCCTTAATTTTGAGTGTAAAAAGTTAGAAAAAATATTTTTTTACACTCAGATATACACTCAAAAGAGTGATATTAGATGAAATGCAATGATAAGAGATGAGAGCTTAAAAAGTGGTAAAAGCCCTAAATTTAGGCTTTGAAAAGCTTTTTTTGACAAGGTTTGAAAACCCCTGAAAACGTCTGTTGGTGGAGTTAAGCGGGATCGAACCGCCGACCTCTTGAATGCCATTCAAGCGCTCTCCCAGCTGAGCTATAACCCCAAATAGATTTTGGCATTTTATCTTTTTATGGCTTACAATATTTTGAAATTTGTTTTAGCAAAATAAAATTTTAAGCAATTTTTGGATAATATTGCAAACTTTAACGCGGGAATAGCTCAGGGGTAGAGCACAACCTTGCCAAGGTTGGGGTCGCGAGTTCGAATCTCGTTTCCCGCTCCATTAACTTAGCCCGAGTGGCGGAATGGTAGACGCAAGGGACTTAAAATCCCTCGGTAGTTTTTACCGTACCGGTTCAAGTCCGGTCTCGGGCACCACGATATGGCGACATGGCCAAGTGGTAAGGCATGAGCCTGCAAAGCTTTGATCCCCGGTTCGAATCCGGGTGTCGCCTCCAAACTTCAAAAATAACTACTCAAAGGAATAATAGTGAGAAATTTATTTTTAGCAGCTTGTATAGCATTTTTTGTAGCTGGTTGTTCAAATACTTGGCATGGCGTAAAAGAAGATACTCATAATGCCAAAGAATGGACCAAAGAAAAGATAAATGATGGAGCTACATATATTAAAGAAAAAACAGAGTAAATTTTAGAGATTATAGTAAATTTTAAGCAAAGTTGGTTATAATCACAAATCTTTAATTCGGGAGATGGCTGAGCGGTCGAAAGCGGCGGTCTTGAAAACCGTTGAGGTGTGAAAGCCTCCTGGGGTTCGAATCCCTATCTCCCGGCCATCTATCTAATTCCTTGTATATTTTATAAAGCATTACCTAGATTTATTATTCATAATGCTTATAAGAAAATTTCCATAAATATTCAGCCCAAAATTTACTAAAACTAAAAATAGTAGCAAATTTTTTATTCAAAGTAAGACACTGTAAGGTAATGAAAAATTTAAGGGTATTTTATTTTTAGCTACCTTAAATCCTCAAAATAATATTTGTAGCAGAACATCCAAAATATATAATAGGTCGTAATCTCGTGTAAAAATATACATAAAATTAATAATATTGAATAAAGAATTTAGGACGAATCCAAAATAAAAATTTAAATTAAAGCAATTCATGGAAATA
>NZ_CABPUT010000009.1:129481-134503 GCF_902460625.1 Campylobacter concisus | reverse complement strand
AAAATTGTTGGCGATTAAAAATTTTAAAGTATGTATTTTTATTAGTAGGTTTATAGGGTTTAGTTTATATATGCGTATCCACTTCTTTTTTCTATATTTATAGAGGCTACATTATTATTTTTATCTGTTAAAACTATCTTACAATCACCTTTTAATAGTCTTGAATAAGGTCTTTTTGCTCCTTTATTGTTAGTAACACTTACCACTCTCATGGGCCTACCTAATTCGTCAAAATCAATGGTTTGCGTCTTACCTTTTCCACAACTACCAATAAATTTAACTGATTTTATGCCATATTTTTTCTCAATATTTAAATCTGTATTAATTTTATTGCAATAAGATTGTGGAATGCCTCTCCAGCCCGCACTTAAGAATTTGTTTGATTTTTGTGTATCGATGGCAACCTCTTCTTTGGAATTTAAGTTACCACTAAATTTATTACCACTACCTCTTTTATCATAAAAAATACTATATTTCCAAGATTTAACCCCAGGCTCATCTACAGAGCACTCTTGCAAACTAGTGTCATTAATAGCTATCCCCCATCTCATTTTAAACCAAAATTTTTCATTTTCTGAATGTACAAATTTATCATCTTGCATGGCAAGGTGCTGGGCGTACCTTATATGCGTTAGCATCTGTGTGGCTGCCTCCCTAGCTCCGTTTATTTCTAGCCTTGGTATGATCATTGCTGCAAGTATGCCAACGGCAATGATTACAAAGATAAGCTCTATAACAGTAAAACCCTTGTTTTTATGCATCTACCTGCCTCTTACATTAAAATTTGCGATTACTTTTTCCATTTTTTCTATGCAAAATTTTGATTTTCCATCTAGATCGGCGCTTACTAATAAATTTTTAGACTCATCTCTTACATCTATACCGTAAAATTTAAGTCTTAATGCAAGCTTTTTATTATCAGTATATAAATCCTTAATTTCCGCTTCTTTTAATTTAGCAGCAAGCTCTTTTACAACATCAAATTTATAGACAAAATGCTTTGTTGGGCTATCTAAAAATAGGTAAAAAATTTGATTAAATACGATCATCGACCAGTTTAAGGCTAAAAAAAGCATCACTAAGGTCGTGCAAATTTTATAGCCTTTTCTAAATTTTGGCAATCTTACACGATACGAATTAAAAAATACTCTTACCATAAGTGGCGTTGCGATCACGCAAAACGGCAAAAACTGCTCAAGCTCCAGCCTTTGGCGCACTGAGACTATCATACAAAAGCAAAACGAGCAAATCGCAATAAACCATAAAAGATCCTTCTTTTCCTTAACCCAAATTCTATAAATCGTATAGACAAAAAAGATAAAAATAAATGGCGAAAACACAGCGGCAAAGATACCAAAAGTATCGATAAAGTGCCCACTTGGCCTACCATTTGTATCAAAACCAAAAAAGTAAAGTGTTAGCAAAAACAAAATAGCACTTAGCCAGGCAAGCAGTGGCTTCCTTTTATAAAGTGAAAATATAAAAAATCCTACGTAAAATATCAAAAAATCACCATCTATAAAAAAAGAAAGACAAAAAAATGTTACAAATAAAATTTTATTTTTAACATGAAAAAAGTATATACATAGAAGCGCCAGCATAACGCAAAGCCCAGCATTATTGACGATAAGGGCAGAAGCTAGCGTGCCAGGAAGTAAGATAAAAAGCAATACCGCAATAAGTCTGTCAAACTCTAATTTAATGTAAAATTTGCTTATCTTATACATTAAAATGACGCTTATGACATGAAAAGCGATCATCACGGATCTTAAAGCAAGATCTGTTTGACCAAAAATTTGAACACTTAAGTTTAAAACATGGCTAAGAAAATTTTGTTTGTTAAAAAAAATTTCAGCTTCACTGTAACTTATGCTAAGAGAATTTGCCGTATAAAGTAAAAATATGCAATCAATCAAACATATCAAAAATACGCTAAAGGCGACGTGATGTCCAACAAATTCTCTAAATTTATCTAGCAAAAATTTTCCTTAAATATGTATATCCCAAAAAAACTCAATCCAATCGTGAGCCTCTTTTACCTTAAATTCTGGCAAAAGCAGAGCCTTCTCTTTATAAAAGACGGTCGCTATTTTTATATCTAAATTTGGATAACGTTTAAGCAGCTCCCTTTTTATCTCGACCATGCTCTCTCCACTATCGATGATGTCATCGACGAGCAAAATTTTAGTGTATTTGCTAAGATCTGGCACGTTAAAGATATTAATCGTATCAAGCTTATTTGTATCTTCATAATGGATAGAATTTAGGGTAAATAAATTTCTATTATTAAGCGCAACAGCTAGCGAGTGGCCAAGCGTTAGACCGCCTCTTGCCACAGCTAGTATCACATCTGGATCAAACTCATCTTTTATCTGTTTTGCCATCTTTTTAGTATCAACAGCAAATTCATCGTAGCTATAAAATATCATCTTTCATCCTTATCAATGCACTAAAAATACGATAAAACTAATGAGCGCTAGCACGACTACGCCTAAATTTATATCGCTAAATTCTCTCTTTATGAGTTTAACTATGACGTATGACATAAAACCAAATGCAAGGCCGTTTGTGATCGAGTAAGTAAGCGGAATGAGCACAACTATAAAAAATGTCGCAACTGCAATGGCTGGATCTTTAAAATTTATACTAGCAAGCTCAGCAAACATAAGCACGCCAACCATTACAAGGATCGGATAGATGGCATTGCCAGGGATAGCTTTAAAAAGCGGCAACATAAAGAGTGTAAGTATAAACAAAAGTCCGCAAAATACAGCCGTTAGACCGGTTCTACCGCCCTCTTCTACACCACTAGCACTCTCTACAAACGATGTAGTCGTACTTACACCTACAAGTGAGCCAGCCGCCGTAGCAATAGCGTCGGCTTCAAGAGTTTTTTCAAGTTTTACGACGCCATCTTTTTTGTTTTCATCAAAAATTCCAGCCCTCGTGCCTACACCAGCTAGCGTGCCTATAGAGTCAAAAAGATCGGTCACAAAAAATGTGATAACAACTGGAAGCAATGCTAGACTAAGCGCACCTTTTATATCAAGCTCTAAAAATATCGGAGAGATAGAAGCCGGAGTTGAGAAAATTTCTGTTGGATGAGGAGCGATACCAAGCACCCAAGCTATCACTGAAGTAGCAAGCACAGCTAGGATAAACGCGCCCTTTATCTTCCACGCCCAAAAGCAAATAACTAAAAATAATCCCAAAACACCAATAAGTACGTTTGGATCTTTGAAATTTCCTATGCCAACCAAAACTGCGTCGCTATTTACGATAAAGCCCATTTGTTGAAATGCCACAAAGCTGATAAAGGTGCCTATGCCAGCGCTTATCGCTCTTCTTAGATCAAGCGGGATAGATCTTATTATCCACATTCTAAAATTTGTAAAAGACAAGACGACAAATATTACGCCGCTTAAGAAAACAACGCCAAGAGCCGTTTGCCAAGGTACTTTCATGCCGATGCAAAGACCAAATGTAAAATAAGCATTAAGTCCCATACCAACGCTCATCGCAACTGGCGTGTTCGCCCAAAGACCATTTAATACAGTAGAAAATATGGTAATTAGCGCTGTTGCAGTGATGAGTGCCTCATAAGGCATGCCAGTTTTGCTCATAATGATCGCATTTACCGGCACGATATACATCATCGCCAAAAACGTCGTAAGTCCCGCTCCAAATTCCTGCTTCACACTCGTTTTATTTTGTGCTAAGTCAAAAAATTTCACCCCAAGCTCCTTTTAGTAAATTTTAAGTTCGTTATATAAGCTATCACGCTCAACTGGCGTAAAACCAGATGTTTTTATGAGATCACAAAATGTCTTTAGTGTAACGCCATTTGCGCTATTTGCGCCAGCTGCACTTTGGATGCTCTCTTTTTCTATCGTGCCATCAAGATCATCAGCGCCAAATTCCTGAGCGATCATCGCTAAATTTAGCGTCGAAGTGGCCCAGTAAGCTTTGATATGTGGAACATTATCTAGCACAAGACGTGAGATCGCCAGAGTCTTTAAAATTTCAGCTGATCCTAGAAATTTCACATCTTTTAAGTAGTTATTTTCTCTTTGATAGACAAGCGGGATAAACGCGTTAAAACCGCCAGTTTCATCCTGTAAATCTCTAATCCTTAGCATATGATCGATCCTGTTACCGCGGCTTTCTATGTGACCAAAAAGCATCGTTGCATTGCTCTGCTTGCCTTTATCATGCCACATTTTGTGGATTTTGAGCCAGTTTTCGCTACTTACTTTGCCTTTGCAAATTTTAGCCCTGACCTCTTCATCAAAAATTTCAGCCCCGCCGCCTGGCATGCTATCGACGCCGTATTCAAGCATCTTCTCTATCACCTCATCATAGCTTAAGCCATAATGCCTTGATAAAAAGTCGATCTCAGCTGCCGTCATCGCTTTTACATGGAGGTCTGGATGAGCTGCTTTTATCTTTTTAAAAATTTCTAAATACCACTGCCAGCCACTTTTTGCGTTGTGGGCAGAGACAATGTGTATTTCCTTTACGCCGTGGCTCACGCTCTCATCAACGATCTTTAAAATTTCTTCGTGGCTCATTAAATATGGATTTGGATTTTTTCTGTGAGCCGAAAATGCGCAAAATTTACAGATATCAGCACATATATTTGTTGGATTGATATGGCGATTTACGTTAAAAAAGACCTTGTTGCCATGCAGTTTTCTACGTTTTTTATCGGCAAATTTAGCCAAGGTAAAAAGATCAAGCTCATAAAGCGAAAAAGCCTCTTGTTTGCTTAATCTCTCGCCACTTTCTAGTTTTTGTAATAGATTCATTATTTATATCGTCCTAAAGCTGAACTTAAGGCTTCATTATAAGCAAATAAAGCTTTGTTTTTGCAAAAATTATGTAACATTTGCCAAGATATTTTTAACAATGGAAACATTAAATGCTGTCTGATAAAAGTACCAAAAATAGCGATAATTATTTAAAAATCAAAGAGAAATTTCTTGATTTTAAGGCAAATTTACCAAAACATTTTCAAAAAAA
>NZ_CABPUT010000009.1:123031-129313 GCF_902460625.1 Campylobacter concisus | reverse complement strand
AATGAAACTATGCGAGATTTTTTTGATGATTTTATTCCACAAAATGACAGCTTTGCTTTTAGTGTTTTAGCTACTGGAAAATACGCTCAAACACTACTTAGCGCAAATAGTGAGCTTTAAATTTTACTAGTTTATAAAAATTTAAAAGGCTATAACATAAAGAATTTCTTAAAAGAATTTAGCGAAATTTTAAGTAGCTCTGGAATAAATTTTTATATAAAAAGTGTTGAAATAGATGAAATTTTTACAAATTACAAAGACGATCTCAAATTTAAAAGCGAAACATCGCAAGTCCGATATATCTGTGGTTCAAAAAGTCTCTACCGCCTAGTAAAAAGCGAGATCATAAAATTAAAAGAATTTGATAAAAAAGCCTTTTTAAACTACCATTTAAAGGCATTCTTGCCATTTTCTAGCATCAGCTACTTAGCCCAAGAGCCAAATTTAAAAAGTGGCTTTGGCGGGATAGATGAAATTTACCACTTAAACTGCATACTAAACTGCCTTGATAGCGACATTTCAGTTAGATCACAAGCCCTAAAAGTGATGAATGAAAAAGAGATCGCTAGCTTTAATCTAAATGTGGACTTTTTACTAAGCTTACTAACCACCTTAAATTTAACGCAAAATTCTGATACTTTTAGCGCTTCAAGCGTTGAAATCACGACAAATTTCATGCAAACAAAATCTAAAAAGCTCCAAGATAACGAAAGCGTCATCAGCCAAAAGATGCTAAGCTCGATGAATAATGTTGCTATTTATTCGAGGTTTATCGTCGCTTCTCTTTGCAGGCCATTTTTTAAAAGTGAGCTAAGCTTTGAGCAGAGAAAATTTGCTAGGCTAAAAAATGGCTTTTACGAGATAAATGGCGTTATTTACGTGCCGCTTCATAAAAAGCCAGCTCTCATTGAAAATCTAATAACCGAGCTTTTAGAACTAAAAGATGTTGATTATAAATTTGATATAAGTGCGATCTTTTACATTAAGCGAGCCATCATCACAAAAAGTGGCTTAGAGCGTGCTATAAGTGAGTTTAAGAAGATATTTTTAAGAAAAAATTCCTACGCTATTTTAAAGTCATTGCTTGATGCGCAAATGATACAAATTTTAATAAAACCAATGGAACACATCAGCCAGCTAGCTCAGTACGACGGCTATCACGAATTTACGGTCGATGAACATAGCATCTTAAGTGTAAAATTTCTTGAAAATATAAAAGATAAGTTTATAAAAAATCTCTATACCGAGCTTTGCTTGGAGGGCAAGACGATGCTAAAGATCGTGACTTTAATGCACGACGTTGGCAAGGGGCTTGGCAAAGACCACGCAAATATCGGTGCTAATATCTTTAGAGCCTACGCAAACAAGCTAAATTTAAGCCAAAAAGCCGTAAATATCGGCGTCATCTTGATAAAATATCACACGCTAATGAGCAACGTCTCAAACAGAGAGGACATTTATTCGCAACGCGTTATATTTGCTTTTATCTCAAAGCTTGGCGACAAGCAGGTTTTAAAACTGCTTTACATCCTTAGCTACTGCGTGATAAATGCGACAAATGAGAGGCTCTATAATGCCTACGCAGCAAAGCTTTTAAGAGAGCTTTATGAAATTTCTCTTAGTGCATTTAGCGATGAAAATTTACTCGATGAAGCGACAAGGCGAGTAAAAAAAGAGCAGTCTATAAAAAGAAATAGCGAGTTTTTGGTACTTGAACCAAGCTTGCAAGAGAAAATTTTTAAAATCACATCAAATCTTGTCTTTATAAAATATAGTGCAAGTGAGATCATAAATTTAAGCAAGGTTGCAGATAGCTTAGATGCGACAGAAATTTTTATAAATAACTCTAAAAATTTAAGCATTCAGATATATACAAAAAAAAGCCTAAATTTAAGTGCCCTGCTCTATGAATTTGCTAAATTCGACCTGGCATACATGGAAATTTTTGAGCTATTTGAGAAGAAATTTTATATCAGGCTTGATTTTAACCAAAATGTTAAAAAAGAGGAGCTTGAAATTACTAAAAATTTAGCTCTAAAATCCCTAAATAGCGAGGTTCTAAAAGAGCCTTTGAAACCAAACATTAACAAAGATGAGATAAACTTCGAGCTAAATCACTCAAAAGATTACGCCAAACTTAGTATCAACGCAAAAGATCAGCGTGGGCTAATGGCTTATGTGATGAGTGTTTTTGACAGGCTTCATTTTCAAGTCACGAGTGCTAGAATCCAAACGGTCAAAAATAGAACAAGAAATCTCTTTTTGATCGAGAAAAACGAACGACTTGAGAGTAAAGGCGAAGAGATATTAAATTTATTAATAAGCGAGTAAAACATGTGTGGAATCGTAGGATACATCGGAGATAAAGAGAAAAAAGAGGTCATTTTAAGCGGTCTAAAAGAGCTTGAGTACCGAGGATATGACAGCGCTGGCATGGCTGTGATGAGTGATGGCAAGATTGATTTTTTTAAGGCTGTCGGCAAGCTTGAAAATTTAGCCCTAAAGACAAAGGACTTTACATCAACTGGCTTTGGCGTGGCGATAGGTCACACACGCTGGGCGACGCATGGCAAACCAACTGAGATAAACGCTCACCCGCACCTTGGCGAGCACTCATTTGTCGTTCACAATGGCATCATCGAAAACTACAAAGAGCTTAAAGATGAGCTTGAAGCAAAGGGCGTGAAATTTGTGAGCCAAACTGACACCGAAGTGATCGTGCACCTTTTTGAAGAAATTTTAAAAGAGAAAAAAGATCCGTTTAAAGCTTACGAGGCAACTATCGCAAAGCTAAGAGGTGCATACGCGACGCTACTTATCACCAAAACTGCACCTGGTAAGATATTTTTTGCAAAAGATGCCGCTCCTATGGCGATAGGTAAAAGCGATAAAAAAGAGTTATATTTTGCCTCATCTGATGCTCCACTTATCGGCAATGCAACAGAAGTGGCATATCTTGATGATAACAACTACGGCTACGTGAGCTTGGACGAGATTGCCGTTTTTAAACACGGCAAAAAGGCGAGCATAACGTTTAATGCTTTACCAAAAGATAAGAGCTATGCCCAAAAAGAGGGATATACATTTTTCATGGAGAAAGAAATTTACGAGCAAGGTGCGGTCGTATCTGAAACCATCATGGGCAGAGTCAAAAACCACAAAGTTACCCTTGAAAATTTAGACGATGAATATCTAAAAAATATCGATGATATCGTGCTTTGTGCGTGCGGTACGAGCTACCATGCAGCACTAACTGCAAGCTATCTTTTTGAAAGGCTTGCTAAAGTTAGAACAAAGGTCGAAGTAGCAAGCGAATTTAGATATAGAAAGCCTTATCTAAACAAAAACTCACTCTTCATCGTCATCTCACAAAGTGGCGAGACAGCCGACACTCTTGAAGCACTTAGGATAGCTAAAGAGGCTGGGCTTAGAACGCTTGCGATTTGCAACGTCGATAACTCATCTATCGTTAGGCTAGCTGACAATACACTTCTAACTCGTGCTGGTATCGAAAAAGGTGTGGCAAGCACAAAGGCCTTTGCAACGCAGATCATCGTGCTTTGGATGCTTGTGCTTCAAATGGCGGCAGCTAAAAATTCTATCAGCAAAAAAGAGCTTGATCACGAGATCAAAACTCTTCTTCACATTCCACAAATTTTAAATATCAATAACTCTCTTCAAGAAAAGCTTCACCGCCTAAGCAAGCACTATTTGCACGGTCATGGCTTCTTCTTCATCGGTAGAGACATCTTCTATCCGCTGGCACTTGAAGGTGCGCTAAAGCTTAAAGAAATTTCATATCTTCACGCCGAAGGCTATCCATCAGGTGAGATGAAACACGGCCCTATCGCACTTGCAGATGAGAAGCTATTTACGATCGCTTTAATGCCTCAAAATTTACTCTATGAGAAGACAAAGAGCAATGTCGAAGAGCTTGCCGCAAGAGATGCATATATCCTAGCGATAAGCCCACTTGAGTTTGAGCTAAGCGATGACTATGTAAAAACAAGCGTTCAAGATCACTATATGAGTGAATTTTTTGAGATGATGCTAGTGCTTCAGCTACTTGCACTTGAAATTTCTGTTAGACTTGGCAACAACGTCGATATGCCAAGAAATCTCGCAAAAAGCGTAACTGTCGAATAATTTAGCTGGCCAGTAAACACTGGCTAGCTAAATTTTAGTTGATATTTTGCATTAGATTTTATGAAATACTGTTCTCACAAGAGCACAGCCCAGCTAAAAATTTATCTAGCCTTAGTTTAAAAATTTTATACTTTACTATGACAATAAAAAATGGTGGCATAGATATCATTTTTGATGTGACTAAAAAACTTAATGAGTTAAGTAAAAAGAATAAGAATATCGCACTGGAGTATGTTGAAATAATGTGCGATATTGAAAATTAAAAAGTGGATATTGTCTATCTTGTTTGCATCTTCTCTTTTAAGGATAAAGGAGATATTTAACAAAAAGCCTTTTTCTAACCAACTAAACTAAGAAATTTAAAGCTCAAGACTCTTAAATTTTATCTTTACCTAGTATCGTTGTCAGCTGTTCTTTGATTCTATCATCAAATTCACTAACACTTATGACACCCCTACTTTCACACAACTTGGCATCATTAACATCACAGTAGTCACTAAGTGCGTTTTTGTATCCGCCCCTTATACAAGCCTCTCTGTCTTCTAAAAATCCAGCCCCACCAAGGATGAGCACTCCAAGATCAAAACCTATCTTAAATTTCGCACTAGCCGAGCTTTTAACCCAGCTTAAAAATATCTCATCATATCTTAATCCAAGTGCTCCAACGCCATCTGGCACGACTAAGATATCCACACCATAAAGGCTTTCAGCATAAATTTCTGGATGAAGCCTGACGCCAAATTCATCGACAATCTCTGGTTTTAGTGCGTAGGTTTTGATGTTAAAACCTTCAAATTTATGCAAAAAGTCATAAATTTTGGCAAAGCTTAGTAGATTTATCTTGTCAAACATCAAAATGCCAACTTTCATGCTAGCTCCTTTTAATGAAGTGCCTCATTTAGCTTGATCGCCCTTTTGCTCGCACTTGCAGTGATCTGACCTGTTTGGCTATTTTGTCTAAAATGAAGCCCATTTAACCCGCCAAGCTCAAGTGCTTTGTAAATTTCAGCTTCAAATTTAAACTCTGGATTTAGTTTGGCTAGCTTTTCGCGCTCGCTGGCCGAGATATAGACTTTTGTGCCCTCAAGCACCGCTATGCCAGCATCCACGATGCAGTTATCGCCAAGAGGCACGCCCGTAACTGAGTTTGCGCCAAGCAAGCAGTGTTTGCCAATGCTTACAGGATTGCCGTTTGTGCCACTTAGCACGCCAAGTATGCTTGCCCCTCCGCCTACGTCACTGCCCTCACCCACTACGACAGAGCTGCTAACCCTACCTTCAACCATCACGCTACCAGTTGTACCTGCGTTAAAGTTGATGTAGGCAGCACCTGGCATAACGACTGTGCCAGAATACACGGCAGCTCCCATGCGAACCTTGGCTGAGTCTAAAATTCTCGTGTTATCAGCTGGGATGATATGGCTTAAAAATCTTGGAAATTTATCGACACTAACGATCGATGGATATTCGCCAAACATCTTTAGAGAAATTTCATTTTCTCTTAGCCATTCAAGCTCGATTGGTGTATTTTGGCTAGTCCATGCAACGTTTGGCAACACACCAAAGGCTCCATCAAGCACGATCGTCCTAGGTGCGACCTTGCCAAGCGAGATCAAGTAAAGCTTGAGATATACGGCCTCTACGCTAAGTGGTTTTGTATCATCAAACAAAAACACAAGTTTAAATTTATTCTCATTTAGTTCAAGATCGTCATCAAAAGCCATTTTTACGGCATGCAAATTTTGTACATTTTTATGAGAGCTTATCTCTTTTTCAAAGACGCTAAAGAGCTTGCTAGCTTTTTTCACCACTTTTGGCGTAAGATCAGCTACAAATTCAGAGCCGTTAAAATCAACCTTAACATCACATTTTTGCAAGGCATAGATATAAGCAGCTGCGCTTAAAAAGCTTTCTTTGTAATTTACAACAGCAAAAGTTGCTTGCAAAATTTTATCTGTATTTTTTTGTCCACGATCGATCCTAGCGATACCAAAAGCAAGTGGATCTTTATAGCCATCTTTTTTTCTAAATTCTTCAAAAAATTCCTTAAATTCATTTGCATCTTTAAACTCTTTAGACATCTATTCTCCTTTAAATTTTTTCTTAGTCTAGCCAAAAATGGCTAAAAATTTTATG
>NZ_CABPUT010000009.1:108766-121271 GCF_902460625.1 Campylobacter concisus | reverse complement strand
TATCATAAAGTAAATTGCAATAAGATTTTGCAAATTTAAAGAAGGAGTTTAAATGTCAAATTTAGCAACAAAACCTAGATTTGCTTTAGCTGCATTGATCGGCCTTATCGCTGGCGTTGTCTCAGCCTTTGTCAAATGGGGAGCGGAATTCCCACTTCCTCCAAGAAGTCCGATGGATATGTTTAACGCTGCTTGCGGGCCAGAAAGTGCTATTAGAGCAGCCGATGCGATCGATTGCTCTAGAAATTTCTTAAATCCGCCTTATGTATTTTTAAGAGATTATTTGGGAGTGGCCGATCCAAATGCCGCTATTTACGAGTTTGCAGGGCATGCGTTTAACTACGTAATGATGACGCATATATTATTTTCGATAGTTTTTGCGGTTGCTTATTGTGTTTTGGCTGAGAAATTTCCAAAGATTACAATATGGCAAGGCTTACTAGTTGGCGTTATCGTAAATATCGCTGTTCACGTGATCGCACTACCTATTTTGGGGCTTACTCCACCACTTTGGACACTTCCTTGGTACGAGCATGTATCTGAATTTGTCGGCCACATGATATGGTTTTGGTCGATAGAGATCATCCGTCACGACTTAAGAGCTAGGATAACAAAAGAAAAAGATCCAAGTGATTATTGCTGCTGCAACGCATAAATGCAAATTTTTTGCTGTTTTGGGCTAAAAACCTAAAACAGCAACCAAATTTATCTCACCATTTAAAAGCAAAATTTATCCGCGATTAGCACTCCTGGCTAAGCTCTAAATTTTCTAAACGAAGTGGCTTTTCACCTTCAAAAATCACCCCAATACCAAAAGGCTCGCAAATATCAAGCGCACCATCGGCAAACCTCATCAGCCACTGCTTATCTTGCGCATAAAAGGTGCACTGTGGCGAGCTAAAGGGCAGGTCGCAAACTGGCACATCAAGCGCTCTAAGCTCGTCCTTGCTCAAAAAGCATTTTTGCTTAAGCTCATCTCGTAAAAACGTAAGCGCCTCTTTTACGTACCAATCGATATCGCTGGCGATGCGCTCTGCTAGCAAAGTAGTCTCATCATCCACGTCTGCCCCATTTGCCGAGATAAGGCAAAAGAGCACTTGGCCAAAAATTTCGCTTTTTAGCACCGTCTGGGCATACCAAATAAAGCCCTCATCTGTTGCAACTTTTTCAAGTTCGCCAAATTTTAAAGTCATTTTTTATTCTCATTTTTATAGTTTTGCTACTCTTACGAAAAAGAGCGAAATTTAAGCAGATTTGTAATGAGCTAAAATTTATCATCTAGAATGAAGATAACTTGTAAATTTGCCCTTTTAGCATAAAGCAAAAGTTAAATTTACAAGCAAATTTTCAGTTTTTCTCGCTATTTAGAAGCAAAATTTCTCATCAGTGCCATTTTGCTTGCGCATAGCTTTAAAGTTAGCAAGATTATCTTTATCTAAAAAGTAATCTTTCTCTTTTTTATTGCGGGCTTCTAGCTTTTCTATGCCTTTTGTAAGGGCTGCTTTTCTATCTTCGTGAGGTGAGCTAAATTCTGGCGAGAACATCGCTTCATAAGCATTTTTCTTAGTCCATTCAAGCGCTTTATCAGCGATCTCTTGTTGCTTTTTGATATCGCAAAATGTATAAGGATTGACCACGTCGCCAACAAGCTTCATAAACGCCCCTATCGCGGCCACCACGTCAGTAAATTTCTCGCCCTCCATGTCTATAACACCTCTTAGCAAAATCGCGCGATTTTTTGCCGCATAAAACCAAAATACCGCATCATCGCGAAGTCCAAGATCGTATGCGCGAGCTGAAAGGACAAAAAGAGTTATCGGAGAGACCATTTGTGGGGCGTCTTGCACGATCTTTTCAGCCTTTTTAAAGTCCTCTTCTTTACCACTTTTTAAAAGCTCATCTATCTTGTCATAGACCTTGACGTACTCCACCTTGCCAGCATTTGCTGAGTAGTAAGGCGTGACGTAGATGTCGATACTTCTTACTTTACCATCATTTGCAAAGCCACATACCGATCCAAAAAGTAGCACCGTAAGCAGTGATAAAATTTTCATTTTAGCTCCTTGGCTTAAAATTTTTATTATTTTAACTAAAAGTAGTTGAAAAGATTAGGATAAATTTAAGAAAAAGTCCGCAAATTTAAAGCGGACTTCGAAGATTAGTTTTTAAAACTATGAATTGGAGCTGGAATTTGTCCGCCACGAGCGATGAAATCGGCACTTGAGGCTTTGTTTATCTTCATCACAGGTGCTCTTCCTAAAAGGCCGCCAAACTCGATCATATCGCCCTCACGGCCTAATGGTATGATACGAACGGCTGTTGTTTTTTGATTTATCACGCCGATAGCCGCCTCATCAGCGATCATCGCAGCTATGCTCTCGCTTGGTGTGTCAGCAGGTATAGCGATCATATCAAGACCAACCGAGCATATCGCAGTCATCGCTTCAAGTTTTTCTAAATTTAGTGAGCCAGCGCGCACCGCCGCTATCATACCCTCATCCTCAGAAACTGGTATAAATGCACCGCTTAAGCCGCCAACTTGATTGCACGCCATGACGCCACCTTTTTTTACTGCGTCATTTAGGAGAGCGAGTGCCGCAGTCGTTCCGTGCGTACCAACAGCCTCAAGCCCCATCTCCTCAAGCACGCGAGCTACCGAGTCGCCCACAGCAGGCGTTGGGGCAAGAGAGAGATCGACGATACCAAATTTAACCCCAAGGCGCTCGCTCGCCATCTGGCCAACTAGCTGGCCGATACGCGTGATCTTAAATGCCGTCTTTTTCACAGTCTCAGCTACCACGTCAAAGCTCTCACCACGTACCTTTTCAAGGGCTCTTTTTACCACGCCTGGGCCAGAAACGCCAACATTTATCACCACATCAGCCTCGCCCACGCCATGAAATGCACCAGCCATAAAAGGATTATCTTCGACTGCGTTTGCAAAAACGACAAGCTTGGCGCAGCCCATCTCTGAAGCTGCCGCCGTCTCTTTTATGATGCGTCCCATGTCACGCACAGCGCTCATATTTATGCCACTTTTTGTTGAGCCGACATTGACGCTTGCACATACTTTTGAAGTCTGAGAAAGTGCTTGCGGGATAGAATTTATCAAAATTTCATCGCCCTTTTGATATCCCTTTTGAACTAAAGCTGAAAAACCACCTATAAAATCAATACCAACCTCAATAGCCGCTCTATCAAGCGTCTTTGCGATCATTACGTAGTCTTTTGCGTCCGTTGCGGCGCCGATTATCGAGATAGGCGTCACACTCACTCTTTTATTGACGATTGGTATGCCTAGCTCAGCAGAAATTTCGTTGCCCACTTTGACTAGGTCTTTGGCTTTAGTGGTGATTTTTGCGTAAATTTTGTCGCAAGCTTTGCCCATGTCAGGATCGATGCAGTCAAGCAAACTAATGCCCATCGTGATCGTTCTGATGTCAAAATTTTGCTCTTCGATCATCGAGATCGTTTCGGTTACGTTTTTGATATCCATTGTTTTTCCTTAGATTGTATGCATCGCATCAAAGATGGCTGAGCTTTGGATATTTATCTTTACTTTTAGGCTCTCTCCAAGTTTATTAAGCTCTTCTCTTAGGACCGTAAAATCCTTATTTTCATTACTTGAAACCACCGCCATCATCGTAAAAAACTCATCTAAAATAGTCTGTGAGATATCATCTATGTTTAGCCCTAGCTCGCTAAGCTTTGCTGAGACGCCAGCAACGATGCCAACTCTATCTTTTCCGACTACGGTTACGATCGCTTTCATCTTTTCTCCTGTTAATAAATTTTTGATTTGAAGTGCATTTTGGCTCCAAAATTTAAGCCAAGCATCAAGCAAAGCTAAATTTTGGTAGCCAACTTTAAACGAACAAATTTTAAAATTTGCTCTAAATTTTATCTTTTGTAAATTTTACTTCGAGCAAGCACTCTTGCCGTCATTTACTGGCTGGATCGCTGAGTTATCAGCTCCGCCATCACTATTTATATTTTCTATCACTTCCCAAAGTCTAGCAGCCGCGCTCTCGTAGCGTTTTGCAGTGACTGAGTTTGGCTCGTAGAAGCTAACTGGCTTGCCATTATCGCCGCCAACTCTAACAGCTGGCTCGATAGGGATTTCAGCTAAAATTTGAGTGTTGTAAGCTTTTGCCACCTCTTCAGTCGTACCTTTGCCAAAGATGTCATACTCTTTTCCATTATCTGGGCAGATAAAACCGCTCATATTTTCGATGACGCCAGCGATTGGGATGTGAAGCTTCTCAAACATATCAAGCGCACGCTTGCTATCGTCAAGTGCTACCACTTGTGGTGTTGTGACGCAGACACCTGCCGTTACCGGCACGCTTTGAGCTAGAGTTAGCTGTGCGTCGCCCGTTCCTGGAGGCATATCAAGAAACAAGACATCAAGCTCACTCCAAAGCACGTCTTTTAGCAGCTGCTCAATCGCTTTCATGATCATTGAGCCACGCCAGATAAGGCTCATGCCCTCCTCCATCAAAACGCCCATACTCATCATCTCAACGCCATGGCTAAGTATCGGTTTTAGCTTGTTACCAACGACTTGTGGCTGAGTATTTACTTCGCCAAGCATTCTTGGGATATTTGGTCCGTAGATGTCAGCGTCTAAAATTCCCACTTTTTTGCCTAGTTTTGCCATTGAGATGGCTAAATTTAGCGTTGTGGTTGATTTACCAACGCCACCTTTTCCTGAGCTTACCATTACGAAATTTTTAACTTGAGGCGCGATATTTTTACCACTTTGAGTGTTACTTTTCTCCTCAGGTATCTTTGGCTGGATCAAATTTAGCACGTACTCATTTGAGCCCATGACACGTTTGATGTCCGTTTTTAGCTCGTTTGCCACCTCTGGGCTTGAGCTAACGATCTCGACTTCGATTAAAATTTTATCGCCGATTTCTACATTTTTTACAAAGCCAAAGCTAACTATATCTTTTTCAAAACCAGGATATATAACACCTTTTAGCCTATTTAAGACCTCTTCTTTATTTAACATTTTTCTCCTTTTTCTAGATCTTTTGAAATTTTATATGCACAAAATTTTGGTCCGCACATCGAACAAAAATGAGCGCTCTTAAACGCGTCTTCTGGCAAGCTCTCATCGTGAAGCTCTCTAGCCTTTTTTGGATCAAAGCTAAGCTCAAACTGCTTGTTCCAATCAAATGCGTATCTAGCATCACTCATCTCGTGATCCTTTTCTATAGCTCCCGCTTTGCCAAGTGCGACGTCTGCGGCATGAGCTGCTATCTTGTGAGCTACGATGCCCTCTCTTACGTCATTTTCGTTTGGCAAGCCAAGGTGCTCTTTTTGTGTCACGTAGCAAAGCATGCTAGCGCCGTGATATGCTGCCATTGTGCCACCGATCGCCGAGGTGATATGATCGTATCCTGCACCTATGTCTGAGACAAGCGGCCCAAGCACGTAAAATGGGGCGTCATGGCAGAGCTCTTGTTCGATTTTCATATTATACTCAATTTGATTTAATGGCACATGACCAGGGCCCTCGATCATCACTTGCACATCTTTTTCCCATGCACGAAGCGTTAGCTCTCCAAGCACCTTTAGCTCGCTAAGCTGCGCCTCATCTGTCGCATCAAAAAGACATCCTGGACGAAGGCCGTCACCAAGTGAGAGCGAGACGTCATATTTAGCGCAAATTTCTAAAATTTCATCAAAAATTTCATAAAATGGATTTTGCTTATTTAGCTTTGACATGTAGCTTGCGCTTAAACTGCCACCACGGCTTACTATGCCCATTTTACGCTTTTTAACAAGTGGCAAAAACTCACGCAAAAAGCCAGCATGTATCGTAAAGTAACTAACCCCTTGCTTTGCTTGCTTTTCAAGTATCTCTAAAATGAGCTCATTTGTGATATTTGTAACCTCTTTTGCCTCTTTTAAAATTTCATACATCGGCACTGTGCCAACTGGCACGCTTGAATGCTCGATGATCGCACTTCTAATAGCGTCTAAATCACCGTCTGTACTTAGATCCATAACCGTATCGGCGCCAAATTCTAGGCAAATTTCAAGCTTTCTAAGCTCAGCGCAAATGTCGCTACTTAAGCTTGAATTGCCGATATTTGCATTAACCTTTGTCTTTAGCTTTCTACCTATGCCCATTGGCTTTAAATTTTTATGATTTATATTTGATGGGATGATGATGCTACCTTTTGCAACCTCATCCATCACCAAATTTTCACTAAGCCCTTCGATCCTTGCCACATAGCTCATCTCTTGCGTTATCTCGCCGTGCCTAGCATAATACATCTGCGTCTTATCTCTCATATAAGGCCTTTTTTGATTTTTAAAAACCTCATTTTAGTCCTTTTTTGATTTAAACTAACTAAATAAGCTTTTAAAAATTTACTTTTTTAAAAAGAAATTTTGAAGTTTTGAGATGTATAATTCTGTAACAATTTTCA
This sequence comes from Campylobacter concisus, assembly GCF_902460625.1. Classification (GTDB taxonomy): domain Bacteria; phylum Campylobacterota; class Campylobacteria; order Campylobacterales; family Campylobacteraceae; genus Campylobacter_A; species Campylobacter_A concisus_AD. The sequence continues at coordinate 114,825 of NZ_CABPUT010000009.1, read as the reverse complement.
AAGGAGTTATCTTGCTTGATATATCACTTATAATGCTTGGAGCAGGAAATTCTAGCCGTTTTGAACTACCAGTAAAGAAGCAATGGCTTCGAATAGGAAGCGATCCACTTTGGCTATTTGCCACTAAAAATTTGAGTAACTTTTACACATTTAAAGAGATCATTGTCGTTAGCAAAGAGTGCAAATATATGTCAAAATTTGCTCCAAATTACAAATTTGTTGATGGTGGTGAAACCAGACAAGATAGCCTAAAAAACGCACTTGAGCTAGTAAATAGCGAATTTGTCTTAGTTAGCGATATCGCTCGTCCTTGTATATCAAGCGAGCTCTTTCATAAGATCATCGAGGCAGCAAGTCAGGCTGATTGTGTGGTTCCAGCGCTAAAGATCGCAGACACTGCTTATCTTGGCGAAAATGTGGTTGATAGAGATAAGGTGAAGCTTATCCAAACACCACAGCTTTCTCGCACAGCGCTTCTTAAAAAGGCTCTTAGCAGCGACGAAATTTACACAGATGATAGCTCGGCTATGAGAGCCATTGGCGCGAGCGTTTGGCAAATTTTAGGCGATGAGATGGCAAGAAAGATCACTTACAAAGAGGATCTTGCCAAAATTTCTGCTTTAAAAGAGCCAGAAAATGAAGTCTTTGTGGGAAATGGCTTTGATGTGCATGAGTTTGAAAAGGGTCGTCCTTTGATTCTTTGTGGCGAGAAGATCGACTATGAGTTTGGGCTAAAAGCTCACAGCGACGGCGACGTGGCGCTTCATGCACTAACTGACGCTATCTTGGGAGCTGCTGGGCTTGGCGATATAGGCGAGCTTTTCCCTGATACGGACGCTAAATTTAAAGATATTAGCTCCATTTACTTGCTTGAGGAAGCTTACAAAAGGGTGCAAAGTGTGGGTTTTGTGCTAACAAACGCTGATATCACGATAATGGCGCAAAAACCAAAAATTTCAAAGCTAAAGTCAAAAATGGAGGCAAACATAGCAAAAGCTCTAAAATTAAGCCAGAGCCGCATAAATGTAAAGGCAACGACTACTGAAGGGCTTGGCTTTGTTGGCAGATGCGAAGGGATCGCCGTAATGGCAAGTGCAAGCCTTAAATTTTACAACTGGAAGCAAATATGAAAATTTTAATAGTAGAAAATGAAATTTACCTAGCTGGCTCGATGGCTAGTAAACTAGCTGACTTTGGCTACGATTGCGAGATCGCTAAAAGCGTAAAAGAAGCATTGAAGTTTGAAAATTTTGATGTAGTGTTACTTTCTACCACACTTCCAGGGCAGGATTTTTACCCTGTTATCGAAAAATTTAAAAGCTCTATAATCATTTTACTAATCGCTTATATCAACAGTGACACTGTGCTAAAACCGATTCAGGCAGGGGCGGTTGATTACATCCAAAAACCATTTATGATAGAAGAGCTAGTTAGAAAGATAAAGCATTTTGAGGAATTTAGAAATTTCAAAAACGAGATCAAGAACTATGAAAGCTACGTAAATTATGCTTTAAAAGAGTACGAAATTTCTAGCTTTGAGGCAAAAAAGATAAAATTTCCACTGCTTTTAAAATCAAGCAAAAGCGGATACAGCGATAAATTTATATTTGGCTATGTAAAAGCTTGCAAATTGCCATTTTTATTTTTAGGCAAAGCCTGTTTCTCTGAGCTTGAAAAGGCACTAGCCAAAAATGGTGATGAGCTAATCTATATGACAAATTTAGAGGAGCTAAAACAAGAAGAAAAAGAGAAAATTTTAGAAATTTGCAAAAAGAAAAAGGTCGCGATCTCGACTAACGATTTTGCACAAAAAGCACCATTTGACGAGCTTGAGCTTTCAGGACGCGATAAAAATTTCAATATCGATGAGATCGTTACGATCGATGAATACATAAAGTACATAATCGTTAATTATCAAGATAAATTTCCTGATACAGAACTTAGCAAAAAGCTTGGAATTTCTAGAAAATCACTTTGGGAAAAGAGAAAGAAATATGATGTCAGTAAGAAAAAATAGTGAAATTTCTATAAATACCGAAGTTTTTGGTGCTTTGGAGCTAATAAAAAATAAGATTCTCTCAGATTACGACTCGCTTATGGATGATGAGCAGATAAAAGAGGTGAGTAAGAAAGGCTATTTTAATGGTGAGCCGATGCCGTATTCTTTTGGATTTGCTCCATTTGGCGAGCTAAATCAAAATATTGCCAGCAAGCTTACTCCTGGACAAAAGGTAAATCTAAGTCTTGATGGTAAGATTGTTGGGCACATCAATGTTGCCAAGGTCTTTAAATTTGACGAGAGCATGAGAGCTAAAAATATATTTTTAGCAAACGAAGCTAGCAATGATAAAGAGCTAAATTTAGGCAAATACGGCATTAGTGGCGAATTTGAGCTTTATGATGAAAGTATGCAAATAAGCAAAAATGCACTAAATGATCTAATAAAAGAAGATGGCGCTAAAAAGATAACGGCGGTCTTTTTAACGGCTGATCCATTTAATAGAGCTCACGAGCGCCTTGTTAGAATGACTATTGATAAGGCTGATTTAGTAATCATTTTTTTAATACGAACACGCGAAGAAAAGCACGTTGATTACGAGATTAGAAAGCAAGTGTTAGACTATTTTATACAAAATTATTTGCCAACAAAAAAGGTCTTTGTCTTTGCTCTAAAAAACACGACTCTTTTTAGCTCACATGCAAACCCAACACTTGAGTGTATCGCTGCTTCAAGATTTGGAGCAAATAAGCTAGTCATCGGACAAAATCACTCAGGAATTGGAATGTTTTTTGATCACAATGAAGCTCATACGATTCTTGATATTTATAAAAACGACCTAAATTTAGAGGTAATCGTACTACCAGAGCTAGTTTATTGCAACAAATGCAAGACGCTAGTTAGCACCAAAAGTTGCCCACACGGACAACATCATCAGATCAAATATCATCCAGATGTTATCAAGGAGCTGCTATTTAACGGCATTATGCCACCAGCCATTCTTGTGAGGCCAGAAATTTCTGCACTAGTTTTAAGCAAACTCTTTACAAATCGCTTCAAAGACGTGCAAAAGCTTTGCGATGACCTTTTTGTAAATTCAGGACTACTTGAAAACAAAACTGACCGTGACTTTTACGAAGAGCTTATGAAGCTTTATCAAACATCATCGATGACTTAAGGAAATTTATGCAAAAACTATTTTTAACCTTTTTTGGATTTGGTCTTTTGCCAAAAGCACCTGGCACTTGGGGCTCTATCGCTGGCGCTGTAGTAGCTTATTTTGTGCTTTATTTTTTATCATCAACCACACTTTTTCTAGCTAGCATTTTGCTATTTTTGGTAAGCATTAGCGTTATAGATGATTTTGAAAAAAAGGTAAATTCTCACGATGAAAGTTTTATCGTTATAGACGAAGTTGCTGGAGTTTGGCTTGCTATTGCCATTAGCGGAGCTACGATCTCCCAACTCATACTCTCACTTGTACTTTTTAGAGTGCTTGATATCAAAAAGCCTTCGATAATAGGTAGGATCGACCGCAATGTAAAAGGTGGCCTTGGCGTAATGGGCGATGATATGGTAGCTGGCTTTTTTGCTGGAATAATTAGCGCAATAATATACGGGGCTGCTATAAAATTTGGCATAACTTTGCCGTAAAAAGATAGATTTTTGGCAAAGTTATATAGGCTTAAGTATATTTTATATAAATTTTAAGCAAGTCCTAGCTCATTTAAAACAGAACTTAAATTAACTGAGCTACTACTCTTACTATTAAGATTTTTTTGCTTCTCTAGCAGAGCTTGATTAGCAAGTGCTACATTTAGCTCTTTGCGGTAATCGCTCAAAATTTTATCCATTATTTTAAGCAGCTCATTTTTTTGATCCTGTGTTTTTGCAGGATCATCTATGCCTAGAAGTTCTGTTAGCTCCTTTTTCTTTTGGGCTATTTTCTCTTCTATCTTGTTAGAATTTAGCTCACTTATAAAACCAACTGCGCCGATCTCAGTAAGCCTTTTTTTAAACTGTTCAATCTTATCTGAAATTTTTGCATCGCTTGCGATCTTATCCATAGCAAGGCTTAAAATTTCATCAAAACTATTTTTTTTATCCTTAGTTTTGCTTGAGCCTGATTGCAATAAATAATCGATTATGTCGTTATTTTGTACCTTCATATATCTCCTTTTGCTGTATTGAGATATATTTTATAAGCAAGATTTATTCCTAAAAGTTAATCTCTTTGGCTGTTTTTGCTTTTTGTAAGATAAAACTAGCAAACTCATCACTAAAATTTGGGCACCAAACAACCTTGTAGAAGCTAAAATTTAGCTCTTTTGCAATCTTTGCATACTCAATAACTAGCTCAAAAATGGTCTCAGAGTTATCTATGCAAAAAGATAGTGGATAGATAAGAGCCTTTTTACTCTTGCACTTTGCCAAAATTTCATTTAGTGAGGGCTCTAGCCATTTTACAGGCCCAAGACGCGACTGGTAGGCTAAATTTATCTCTTTGAAGTTTAGTCCACTATCTTTTATCATTTTGCTTAGAATTTGCACATGCTCATTTATATGTTTTTCGTAGACATCGCCTTTATCGATAATTTTTTGAGGCAACGAATGAGCCGAAAAGATAAGCTCCACATCGCTTATATCTATATTATTTATGGCTTCATTTATGTGCGAGATTATGATTTTGTTGTAAGTTTCATCATCATAAAATGGCCCGCAAAGCAAAATTTTAGCCTTTATCTCTAGCTCATCTTTTGCTTTTTTAAAGTTATCTAAACTCGAAGTTATTGTAGTTTGCGAATGATGAGGATAAAGTGGCAAAAGCACTATCTCATCAAAATTTTTATATTTTTTAAGCACATCTTTTGCAAATGGTGAAGTATAGTTCATCGCAAAATCAACTGCATCAAACTCATTTTGTAAGCTTGAAATTTTATCGCAAAGCTTAGCTGTAAGCTCGCAAATAGGTGATTTGCCACCTATTTGTTCGTAGTTATGCTTAGCCGTTTTTAGCCTACCTTTTGTGATCATAAAAGCTACAAATTTTCTTAAAAATTTATTCTTTATACCCAAAATATAAGGGTCATTAAACATATTTTTTAAAAAAATTTCTACATCAGCAAGGCTATTTGCCCCACCCATATTTAAAAGCAAAAGTGCCTTTTTCATCAAAACAACTCCTTAATTTTTATCGCATCATCAATGCTTGAAAGCTCGCTACTTTCGCCGCTTTGACAAAGATCATAAAAGGCATCATATTGGGCTTTTATTTCATTGTTTAAAGGATCGGTTTTTAAATTCATCTGACCATTTTCATTAACCCTATGAAGCTTATAATCAATAAGATCGCCAAAATAAACACCTTCTTTGGCATTTACTTCTATTTTAAAACGCTCTAAAGAGCCACAAAAAGAATCAGTAATACTCACCAAAATTTGATTTTTCATTTTAATGTTTATTCCAACATTGTCGCATATTTTGGTATTTGTTTTATTTGCCTGAGTATAAAAAAAGCTACAAATTTCACTATCTACTAAATTTTTCGCAAGGTCTATATCGCAAAGCGAAAGTTCGTTTATAATATTTCCTTCACAAAGTGGTCTAAAATGCGCAATTGAAATGCTATAAATTTCTTCTTCCTTTAAAAGCGCCTTTTTTAATGAAACGATGGTTGGATTAAAGCGCTCATCAATGCCAGTGCAAACTCTTACTTTATTTACCACTGAGGCATATTTTATCTCTTTTAGCTCGCTCACACTTTTAAATATCGGCCTTGAAATCAAGATATTTTGGCAATATTTTGCACACTGACAAAAAGCCTCTACGATCTCATGTTGAGGCAGACAAAGTACGACAGCTTGTGGTTGGGCTACTTCTATAAATTTTTTAAACTCATCAAAAAATGGAGCTCTGCAAGCATCATCTCTATTTTCTTTATCAAAAACTCCACAAACTTCAAATTTGTCAGAACGCCTCAGCTCCATATAGTGCCGCTTGCCAACCAGATTGTATCCAACAATGCCAATTTTGAGTTTCACTAAAGACCTTTTAGTTATAA
>NZ_CABPUT010000009.1:105710-108712 GCF_902460625.1 Campylobacter concisus | reverse complement strand
TCGCTTTTAAACAAATAAATTTATAAAATATATTAAGCAAAAATTAATTTTGTATTTTTTTATAAATTTACAAACGATTTTTAGCTAAAATCGAGCAAAATTTAAAACTAACGAGGATAAAAATGCAAAATTTAGATATAAGAAAGGCATATCTTGATTTTTTTAAATCAAAAGGTCACGAAGTCGTAGCTTCAGCACCACTCGTGCCAAACGATGCAACACTACTTTTCACAAATGCTGGTATGGTGCCGTTTAAGAGCATTTTCACAGGCGAAGTGCCACGTCCAACACCACCTATCCGCACTAGCTGTCAGACCTGCATAAGAGCTGGCGGAAAGCACAACGACCTAGATAACGTCGGCTACACAGCGCGCCACCACACATTTTTTGAAATGCTTGGAAATTTTAGCTTTGGCGAATACTTCAAAAAAGAGGCGATCGCTTACGCTTGGGGATTTGTAACAGAAGTACTAAAACTACCAAAAGACAAACTTTATGTAACCGTTCATGAAAGCGATGATGAAGCATTTGAAATTTGGAGCACTCACATCGCAAAAGAGAGAATTTACCGCTTTGGTGACCACGATAACTTCTGGCAGATGGGCGATACTGGACCATGCGGCCCTTGTAGTGAAATTTTTTACGATCAAGGCGCTGAACACTTCAATACACCTGAAGACTACATGGGCGGCGATGGAGATAGATTTTTAGAGATCTGGAACCTTGTTTTCATGCAGTATGAAAGAAGCGCTGATGGCAAACTAAGCCCATTACCAAAGCCAAGCATTGATACTGGCATGGGACTTGAGCGTGTTACTGCTATCTTGCAAGGTAAATTTAGCAACTACGATAGCTCACTTTTTATGCCGCTAATTAACGAAGTAGCAAAGCTTTGTGGCAAGCCATACGTCTATGAAAGTGGCGCTAGCTACCGCGTCATAAGCGATCACATCCGCTCGGTCACATTTTTGCTGGCTCAGGGCACGACATTTGATAAAGAAGGCCGTGGCTACGTGCTTCGCCGCATCTTACGCCGTGCGATCCGCCATGGATACTTGCTAGGCATAAAAGAGCCATTTATGTATAAGCTTGTCGATAAAGTTTGCGAGCTAATGGGCGAGCACTACACCTATCTAAATGAGAAAAAAGCGGCTGTAAAAGAGCAGATCAAGCTTGAAGAAGAGAGATTTCTAGCGACTATTGCTAGCGGTTTGGAGCTATTTGAGAGCGAGCTTAAAAATACAAAAGAAATTTTTAGCGGAGAGGCTGCGTTTAAGCTTTATGACACATTTGGCTTTCCACTTGATCTAACAGCTGATATGCTTAGAGAAAAGGGTCTAAAGGTCGATGAGGCAAGGTTTGATGAGCTTATGAGTGAGCAAAAAGCACGTGCAAAAGCTGCCTGGAAAGGCAGTGGCGACAAGAGCGCGAAGGGCGACTTTAAAGAGCTACTTGAAAAATTTGGCGAGAATAAATTTATAGGCTACGAAGAGCTTAAGAGCAAAAGTAAAATTCTAGCCCTGCTTGATGAAGAATTTAAAAATGTAGATAGTTTAGATGCTGGCAAAGAGGGCTGGGTGATGTTTGACGTCACTCCATTTTATGCTCAAAGTGGCGGCCAATGCGGTGATAGCGGTAAGATAGTAGGCAAAGCAAATGTGCTTGATACACAAAAATTTCATGGGCTAAATTTATCTTTAGTAAAAACTACCGTGGCACTAAAAGTTGACGACGAAGTAGAGCTTGAAGTTTCTAGCGATAGAGCAGAAACTGCACGTCATCACAGCGCTACACACTTGCTTCACGCAGCCCTTAGAAGCGTGCTTGGCACGCATATCGCTCAAGCTGGCTCAAACGTCGAGGCAGATAGGCTAAGGTTTGACTTCTCTCATCCAAAGGCGCTTACTAGCGAAGAAATTTCAAAGGTCGAAAACCTTGTAAATGAGTGGATCTTAAGCGGTGCAAATGCAAAAACGCAGGTTATGGAGCTTGAAGAGGCTAAAAAAAGCGGAGCTATCGCGCTATTTAATGAAAAATACGCTGATAATGTAAGAGTCGTTAGCTTTGGCGACGTCAGCAAAGAGCTTTGCGGCGGCACACACGTAAAAAATATAGATGAGATCGGATCGTTTTTCATCACAAAAGAGAGTGGCGTAAGTGCTGGCGTTAGGCGTATAGAAGCTGTTTGCTCAAGGGCTGCGCTAAATTTAGCAAGATCATTTAGAGCCGAGCTTGACGAGCTAAAAGATGAGCTAAAGAGCACCGAGCCACTAAATGCGGTCAAAAAGCTAAAAAATGAACTAAGAGTTTTAAAAGACAAACTAAAAAATGCTAAAAATTCTCATGAGCTAGTCTATTTAGATATAAATAAAACCAAACTTTGCGTCACAAGCGTAGATGGTGGAGATATAAAAACTTTAATAGATGAGTTTAAAAACGAGCATGAAAGTGCTGCTATTTTACTGATCCAAACAGATGAAGAGGGTAAAATTTCTCTTGCAGCTGGCGTTAAAAATGCTCCTTTAAAAGCAGGTGCTTGGGTAAAATTTGCAGCACAAATTTTAGGTGGCAATGGCGGTGGCAAAGATGACTTTGCGACAGCCGGTGGCAAAGATGCATCAATGATAGAAGATGCGATAAAAGACTCACTTGAGTATGCAAGGCAAGCCCTAGAAAAATGAGTCATTACGATATAGCTTTTATAAAATTTGACCAAGTAGTACTATTTTTGCATGTATGCTTTGTAGCTCTTTTTGTGGGGCTACAAGCCGGTCTTGTGCTTGTTGGAAGCTACTTTATAAAAAATAAATTTGAAGACAAGGAACGCTATCACATCTTACTTCACATTATAAGACGCTTTGGCATTGCGATTTTCATACTAATCCTTTGCGTGATAGCGACAAGCATAGTTATAATTTTTGGATTTTATGATGCAAATTTGACAAATCCTATGGCAAGTGCAATGGTAGCAACAAAATGTGCAATAGAACTATTTTTGTTAT
>NZ_CABPUT010000009.1:71453-105607 GCF_902460625.1 Campylobacter concisus | reverse complement strand
GATACAAAAAGGCCTTAAAAGCACTAAGATCGCATGAAATGATCGAGCTAAATGAGAGTTTGATCGTTATAATTTATTACTTCACACCGCTAAATTTATTAGCTTCCCTAGCAGCTATTTATCTTGGCATAAGCTATAAGGTATTTTTATGATAACACTCGCTTCAAGCTCGCCAACAAGGGCAAATTTATTAAAAGATGCTGGCATAAATTTCACTCAAATTTCTTTCCAGTTTGACGAGAGCAAGATAGAAAAAAACGTAAAGCCTGAAATTTATGTCCAAAACGTCGTAAAAGCCAAAAAAGAGCAATTTTTAAAAGAAAATATAGGTCTTAAAAATTTGCTCTTTGCAGATAGCTGTGTGGCGTGTGGAGATAAAATTTTAGGTAAAGCAAAGGATGAAAAAGAAGCGATTGCCATGCTAAATTTACAAAGTGGCAACGAGTGCAGCGTCTATACGGCGATGATATTTTTAGGCGAATTTGAGCTTATAAACGTAAGTAAAACTATGTATAAATTTAAAAAATTTGACGAGCATGACCTTAATGAATACATAAAAAATAATGAGTGGCAAGGCAAGGCTGGAGCCATGACGATAGAAAATTTTAATAAAAAATATATCATCTCCCAGTACGGCGAGACCAGCACAGCCATGGGACTAAATTTAAAAATATTAAAGGCATTTTTATGAAATATATCCTGGCATTTATCTTTATAGTTGCCATCGCACTTGGTGGAGCGTTTTTATACTTTTATTCGCAAGTGAGATTTGACGCTTACACTATCATCGACTACAAGCCAAAGCTTGCGACACAAATTTTTGATAGAAACAACGAGCTTATCGCAAATATCTTTGAAGAAAATAGAATTTACGTAAAATATAACGACATCCCGCCACGTGTCATCGAAGCGCTCGTGGCTATCGAGGATACGAGCTACTTTGAGCATGGCGGTATCAACGTAGAAGCCATGGCAAGGGCGGCGATAAAGGACATCAAAGCTAGAAAGCTGGTAGAAGGCGCATCTACGCTAACTCAGCAGCTCATAAAAAACCTAGCCCTAAGCCGCGAGAAGAAATTTACAAGAAAGATAAAAGAGGTTGTGCTTGCTATGAAGCTTGAAAGTGAGCTTAGCAAAGAGGACATCATCGAAAGATACCTAAATCACGTATATTTCGGGCATGGCTACTACGGCATCAAAACGGCTGCGGAGGGGTACTTTAGAAAAGAGCTAAATGAGCTAAGTATAAAAGAGATAGCGATGCTAGTTGGCATGCCAAAGGCTCCAAGCACCTATGATCCTACAAAGCACCTTGACTTGTCGCTTAGCCGTGCAAATAGAGTACTTGAGAGAATGTATAGCATCGGCTGGCTAAACGAGGATGAGTACCGCAAGGGCGTGCTTGAAGAGCCAGCGGTCTTTGACGATACACTCACAAGAAATAAAGCTCCTTACGTAGTCGATGAGATAATAAAAGAGGCCTCAAAGAAATTTGACGATATAAAAACTGGTGGTTATAAGATACAAAGCACAGTTGATCTAAATGTTCAAAAGATCGCTCAAGAAGCTCTAGTTTATGGCTACAATGAAATTTTAAAGCGCGATAAAAAAGCAAATGCAGAAATCCTAAATGGAGCTATAGTAGTCACTCATCCACAAAGCGGTCAAATTTTAGCGCTAATTGGCGGTATCGACTACGCAAAAAGTAGCTATAACCGCGCCACTCAAAGCAAGCGCCAGCCAGGATCTAGCTTTAAGCCATTTATCTATCAAATAGCTCTTGATAGCGGCTACTCAGTCGTTTCTCAAGTGGCTGATATCGCTAGGACATTTGACATGGGAAATGGCAAAGAGTGGACGCCAAAGAATTATAGCGGCGGTTTTCAAGGCTATATCACTATAAAATCAGCCATAACCCAGTCGCGTAACCTCGCAACCATAAATTTGCTAAACGATCTTGGTCTTAGCTCGGTTCGTAAACAGCTTACAGATATGGGCTTTAATGATATCCCAGAAAATTTATCTATCGCACTTGGAAGTTTTGGGATTTCGCCACTTGACTTTGCGAAATTTTACTCGATGTTCCCAAATGAGGGCGAGATGGTTGAGCCAACACTTATTAAGCATATAGAAAATAGCTTTGGGGCTTCGATGGACTATGAACCGCAAAGAAAGCAAGTGCTAAAACCTGAGCAGGCATTTTTGATGACTACCTTGCTTCAAAATGTCGTAAATAACGGTACTGGACGTAACGCAAAAATAAATGGTATCCAAATAGCAGGCAAAACCGGCACAACAAACAATAACATCGATGCTTGGTTTTGTGGCTACTCGCCTGACATCGAAGCAATAATCTGGTACGGAAATGATGACAACAGCCCTATGAAAAAGATTGAGGGTGGTGGTAGAACAGCCGCACCTGTGTTTAAGAAATTTATGGAAGGCTACATTAAGCTTTATCCTACTTTAAGACGTGCATTTGAGCAGCCAGATGGTGTTTATAAAGGCTATTATGGTGGCAGTGACGAATACTACACAAACGACTCACCACTACCTCAAAATATACCGGCAAATGACATCATACAAGATCAAGAAAATAATGGATTATTGTTTTAGGAAGATAAGATGAGGATTAAAATTTTACTTTGTTTAGTAGTCGCAAGTATTGCATATGGCGCTAATCTAAATACGGCCAGCAAAAACGAGTTAATGGGGCTTGGGCTAAGTAAAGGCCAAGCGTTAAACATTATAAAATATAGAAAAGCCCATAAATTTAAAAGCATCGATGAGCTTGAAAGAGTCCAAGGTATTGGTTTTAACGATATGCAAAAAGTTAAAGAAAAACTTAGCATAAAAGAGAATGCAAAAGTCAAAAAGTCTGAAGCAAAAAACTCCAAAGGCAAGAAAAAATAATCTTATTTTTTATTTGAAATTTCTAGCCATTTACATTTGAGTCCTATTATTATTGCTTTTTACAAAGGTTAGAAAGATGCTAAATATTAATAAATTTAAAAATATCAGTTTTTTAAAGTTTCTGATTTTATTTACTGCTTACATATTTTTTATAAATTATATATTTTTATACAAAGGCGTTCTTTCAGGCTTTCTACAAAATAATCAACTCTCTTTTTCTATATTCTTTTTTCTCATATTTGCAATTGTCTTTATCTTAGTTTTCGCTAGTATTTTTTGTATTTTATTTGTACCTTTTTTACTAAAACCAGTTGCAATTATTTTGATTTTAGCAAGTGGCATATCTGCTTACTTTATGCAAGCATATGGTGTTATTATAGCTAAAAATATGTTATTAAACGTCCTACACACCGATACCAAAGAAGCCTTTAGTTACTTTAGCACAGGTTTAGTTTTTTGGATAATTATTACAACCATCTTACCTTGCGTATATGTAGCATTTGTAAAGATTAACTATGGTAGTTTCAAAAATGAGCTTAAATCAAGAGTAAAAATTATCTCATTTTCTATAGTTGCGATAGCTATCATATTTTCATTAACGTCTAAAATTTTTATACCATTTTTTAGAGAGCATTCGAATTTAAGAACTGCATTGCTCCCATACTATCCCATCTACTCGGCTGCAAAGCTAGTAAAATCGCTCATACAAAAACCACTACCTTTTACCTATGTAGCAGATGATGCGGCACTAGCTGATGATAAAAAGAAAATTTTAGTTTTAATAGTTGGCGAGACACAAAGAAGTAGGAACTACTCGCTAAATGGCTACACCAAAAATGATACGAATAAATTTACTAAGCAAAAAGATGTGGTAAGTTTTACAAATTTCTACTCATGTGGAACCGCAACAGAAACTAGTGTGCCTTGCCTATTTTCAGACTTAAAGCGAGAAAATTTTAGTAACCGCGAAGCAAAAGCTCGTGAAAATTTAGTTGATATCATCAATAAGCTTGGTATAAAAACATACTTTTTTGGCAACAATAGCGGCGGTTGTAAGGGCGTTTGTGACAATCTTGATCAAAACCATACTTCAGAGCATAGAGCAGAAGGCTTTGATGAAGTGATATTTAATGAAGCAAAAAAGGTCATAGAAGATACAAATTCTACTACCTTTATCGTGCTACATCTTCAAGGCTCGCATGGTCCTATCTACTACAAAGGCTACCCAAGCAAATTTAAAGAATTTACCCCAACTTGCGATACTGCCGAGCTAAATAAATGCACGCCAGATGAGATAGCAAATACCTATGACAACACTATTTTATATGAGGACTATCTACAAAGTGAGCTGATAAACGCCCTTGAAGCAAGAAAAGATGAATTTGAAGTCACCATGTTCTTTTTCTCAGATCACGGGGAGAGCCTAGGCGAAAATGGCATATATTTACATGGTCTGCCTTATTCTATCGCTCCAGATGAGCAAAAACACATCCCAGCCATCGTCTTTTCAAGCGATAGTGAGCTTTTAAAAAGGCTAAAAACCAGAAAAGATGAGAGCCTTTCGCATGATTTTATATTTAGCTCAGTTCTTGGATATTTTGGAATAAAAACTAAGGCTTATGAGCCAGAATTCGATATTTTTAGGTAGTCTTAGGAATATAAATTTTAAAAAGCCAGCCCAAGCAAGAGCCTGAAGCTGGCGTAAATTTAAAAGCTGATCTCTTTTATATCAGCTACTTTTAATATCTCACTATAAATTTGACCGATGATTGCGATGCGATTGTTTCGCACTTTCTCGTTTTCAACATTTATCATAACTTTGTCAAAAAACTCATCGATCTGCAGTTTTAGAGCAAATAGCGCTTTTAGCCTTGGCTCATACGCTAGGCTCTTATCGACCGCTTTAAATGCATCATTTAGGGCTTTTTCAGCATCTATCTCAAAGAGGCTCTCATCAACCTTGCTAAATTTATCGTCTTTGATGATATTTGAAAGGCGCTTAAATGTAGAGAAATTCTCTCTAAAGCTTGGCTCTCTAGAAATTTTAGCAAGTGCCTCTATCATCTTAGTTAGCTCCAAGATATCCTTTTCGCCGCTTTTTATGCACGCTTTTACGATAGAAGCGTTTGCGTCAAAGAAGGTGTAAAGTCTATCAAGGATGAAATTTATAAGCACTTCAATATCAAATTTCTTGTAGTCTTTTGCGATATCTTCTAAAATTTCTTTTACGTTAAATTTCAAATTATGTGCCAAAACGATCTTTATCACGCCATTTGCCGCACGTCTTAGAGCGTATGGGTCTTTGGTGCCACTTGGGATTTTGCCGATACTAAAGAGTCCCATTAGTGTATCAAGCTTATTTGAAAGCGCCACAACCGAGCTAAATACCTTGCTTGGGCACTGCGCCTCCTCGCCGTCTGGCAAATACTGCTCTTTTATGGCTAGAACGACGTCTTTATCCTCGTTTTTAGCCTTTGCATAGTAAGCGCCCATGATGCCTTGAAGCTCGGTAAATTCATAAACCATCTGCGTTGTAAGATCGGCCTTGCTTAACATCACAGCTCGCTCAAGCTTAGCCGCGTACTCGCCAACCTCTTTTTTAAGTAGCTCATCGTAGTTGCTAGCAAGTTTTTTGGCCACTTTTAGCTCTCTAAGCTCTTTTTCGTAGATGCTTCCAAGCTCTTTTAGATAAGTTATATTTTTTAGTTTTTCTGGGCTAAATTCGTGCGATAGGTCGCTTTGCCAAAAGAACATCGCGTCACTTAGTCTTGCTCTTAGCACCTTTTCGTTGCCTTTGATGATGAGCGAGTAGTCCTGCGTTATGGCGTTACTAACGACTACAAAGCCATTTGCCAGTTTGCCATCTTTAAAGACTGGAAAGTAGCGCTGATTTTCTTTCATAGAAGTGATAATAACCTCACTTGGTACCTCCAAAAATTCCTCTTCAAACGAGCCAAGAAGTGCTGTCGGATACTCGGTGATCGCCACGACTTCAGCCAATAGATCTCTATCGATCTCGATCTTTAGCCCGCTTTTTTGGCTAATTTTTTCAAACTCATCAAGGATTATTTTTTCTCTCTCATCCGCTTCAAGCACGATGCCACGCTTCTTTGAATCTTCAAAATACTCTTTTATATTTGAAATTATCTTGTCATAGCTAATACTTCTGTGCGGATAGGTTGAATCACCGCTCTCTACGCCAAATTTATTAAATTTTATGACCTCATCGCCAAGTAAACACAAAAACGATCTTATCGGACGGATGAACTCAAACTCGCCGTTACCCCAGCGCATAGACTTGCCAAAGTTAAGACTCTTTAAAAACTCTTCAACTATGTCTCCCATTATCTTAGCAACCGGCTCGCCTTTTACCTCTTTTTCGTAGTAAAGCACCTCTTTGCCGTCTATCTCTTTAAATTTAAGCTCACTTTCATCTATGCCGCATTTATTTGCAAAGCTAAGCGCAGCCTTTGTGAAAGCTTCGTCTTTTAGTGCCACTTGCTTTGGCGCACCGATAAAGCTAGCTACGCTGTCAGGCTGAGATTGTGGAAATTTCTCATGAAAAAAGACCAAGCGACGCGGCGTATAATAAAATTTAAACGGACTTACAAGATTATATTTTTCAAGAACAGCTTGCCATTTAGCATTGATATTTGGCAGCTCCCTTAAAAATGGTATCGCTGGAAGCTCCTCAACTCCAATTTCTAATAATAACTCTTTCATATTTCACTCTTTTTATTAAAATTTTCTCTTTTTTCTCTTACCATTTTTCTTGCCCTCTCCTTCTCCTGTGACTGCAAAATGACGCCTCTTATCATAAAAATAAGAAATAAAACAAACGCCGTAATCATAAAAATATCTAAAATTTGCACTCTCTACTCCACAACGATTTGGTTTTCTCTCTTATAAATTTTAACTCTCGCATTTTCAAAATTATACTCACCATCTTTTAGCTTTTTCTTGCTATAAACCCTGATCTTACCGTATGGTGTATGTAGATAGCCCCTCTCTAGTCTGCCCGAAATTTTAGCAAAGACATCGCCACTTCTAGCTTCACTTAGTTGTGATGCATCTAGTAAATTTTCGCTAATATCTTTTGTACCATGCTCATTTATGATCTCATAAGAGCTGACTTCAAGCGCATCTTTATAAATTTTCATTCGCCTTACTAAAACATCTAGCTCTTCGCCTACAATAACGCTATTTTTAGGATCATAGACATAAATTCCGCGGTGATTTTTCGAGATAATAAAGCCATGCTTATCTTTTAAGATAACAACCGCTTTTTCAATCACGACTGGCACAGCTTCTGGATGATCAAAAAGCGTATCCACATCAGCCGTCTTATAGTTTTGCTCGCTTGTTTTTTTATTGGCTTTGTTTTCATCTTTTTTAAAAATTTTACTCACAAAGCCCTTTTTTATTGGACTTGGATCAGTTAAAATTTTAAACTTTAGTGCAAAGTGATCCGAGTAAAGGTCACTCTTTGCAAAGCCTTTTTCATCGACTGCAAAGCTTGGTTTAAAGACTTCAAAACTGCCACTAACATAACTTAGATCGCCATTTTCCATAAAACTAGGCGAAAGCAAAACATGATCGATCGCTCTTTTTTTGCCATGTACTGCGTGAGAATATCTATCTTTTGGCTCAATCTCTTTATAAAGATCATAAAAATTTCTCGTTGCAATGATGTCATTTAGGATGGATTTTTGTCCAAAGGGCGAGTTAAAATCACCCAAAATAATCGCATTTTTCTCTTTACCTAGAGCCGTTCTTAGCGTTTTTTCAGCCTTTTTTTGCATATTTATGCCATTTTTATAAGTTGGAAAGTGATTTACAAATATACTAAATTTCTTACCTTCTGTCTCAAACATAACCTTTAAAATATTTCTTGTCTTTACGTTTGGAACTTTAAAAACTTCACTGCCACTTGGCTGCAACTTTGAAATAAGCCCGAGCCCAACAGGCGAATTTTTCTCCTTTGTAAAGCTTACAAATTTATACTCGCTATCACTTACCAGAGCTTTTAAAACCTGCTCATTTTCGATCTCTTGAAGTGCGATAATGTCAGTATTTAGTGCATTTATGACTTGTCTTGTCCTTTGTAGTTTTGAATCAGCCGCCTCGCAGTCCCATTTTGATACGCCTACTTTAAAATCAAGATACTCGCTACCATCATCTTTGCAATCAAATAAATTTTGCACATTATAAGTTGCGATGCTAATTTCACTCGCAAATGCCACCAAAATGGTAAAAACCAAAGCAAAAACTACTCTCAAATCTCACTCCTAAAGTCAAATTCAGTGATATTTTGCCTGATCGCCTCATAAGCGATAATGCCAGCACTCATAGCTAAATTTAAGCTCCTGCCCTCTTTTCCCATTGGTATGGTTATGGCGTTTTTAAAATTTATATCCATAAATTCTCTTGGCAGCCCAGTACTCTCGCCACCAAAAAATATAAAATCTGCTGGTTTAAACCTAGCCTCGTAGTAAAGCCTATTTGTCTTTGTGGTAGCGAAGAAAAATCTATCCTTGTGGCTTAAGTTTACTTCTAAAAATTCTTCCAAACTATCCCAAATTTTTGGATTTAAAATTTTCCAGTAGTCAAGCCCAGCTCGTCTAACAGCCTTTTCACTCAGATCAAACACAGTGGGCTTAACGATATGTAGCTTTAAATTTGCATTAACACACATTCTACCGATAGCTCCAGTATTTTGCGGTATCTGAGGATGAACTAAGACTATGTTAAACATAAGCTTTCTTTGCCTTAAAAGTGTTATAAACTAGCCTATTTTAGCCAAAATGGGCTTTTAAGAGTTTTAAAGACTAATCTTTTCTAGGCTTACGCTCGCTTAGATATTTTGAAATTTTAAGCTCTTGCCTACGTTTTATCTCTTTTGCGATCTCTTCGTTTTTAAAACCAGCTGATAAAATTTCTGCCACATCAACTTTCGGGTCAAATTTCATCTCATAAATTCCAAGCTTCTTGGCACGCTCTATCTGCTCTTTATTATAAGCTCCAAGCCATGATTTTATAGGCATATTTAGGGCAATTTGCATTAGCTCTTTATCGCTTGGCATATGCTTAAAATAAGGCTCTTTTAAGATAGAAAAGTAGCTCTTTGGTAGACGCATTCTCTCTAAAATTTCCTTTGCGTTAAGCTCAAATTTGCCAAACAAAAGATACAAAAATAATCTCTCATCATCCACAAATTCTCTAGCACTCTTAAGATCGCTTAAAAACTCATCGTTCATAGAAATTTGCCCATCAAAAATTTCCTTAAAAAATCCAAGCTCAAAAAGATAGCAAGTTCCTTTTTCAAGATGCTTTGCGCGAAAAAATTTAATAAGCTCAGTATTTATCCTATCTCTACTTAGATGCTCCAAACTAAGGCTTTTCATGAGAGCTAGCGTCTCATCAGCTATACTAAAATCAAGCCTAGAGCTAAATTGCACTCCTCTAAGCACCCTTAGTGGATCTTCTTTAAATTTCTCACTATCAATGTGCCTTAATGTCTTGTTTGCCAGATCTTGCTTCCCGCCGTAAAAGTCTAAAATTTCTCCATTAAAGATATTCATCATCATGGCATTTATAGTAAAATCTCGCCTAAGACTCGCCGTTTTTGGATCGTTAATATAGCTTACCGCAAAGTCTTTGTGTGAATTTCCAGTTTTGCTCTCGCTTCTTGGAAGCCCAATGTCGTAGTTTTTGTATTTATAGATGAAGTAGCTTTTGCCAACGCCACTCGCTCCAATGCTAGCCATTAGCTCATTAAATTTAGTAGGCTCAATGTCATAAACTTCGATGTCATAATCATAAATTTCTCGCCCCAAGAACGCATCTCTCACGCAGCCACCTACGAGATAGACACGTGAAGTAAATGGGGCAAATAGCGATCTAAAAAAGTCTAGCTCGCTATTTTTATAAATTTTATTCTTGATTTTTATCTCATTTTTTGAGCCGTCTAATGGCTTATTTTGAGAGATTTTGGAGTCTATTTTCGATGTTTGCAAGGGTAAATTCTAAAAATTTTGTCGTTAGCTCAAGCCTTGAAGCGAGATTTTGCTCAGGAGTTTGTTTAAGTCCTTCAAAAAGCACTTCTATGCGTTCGGCAAGATTTTCCAAGAAAATTTTCTCTTCGCTCACCTCTCTATTTTTTATTGGACTTACTGGCTCCTCTTTTACCTCAAACGCTTGCTCATTTTGTAAATTTGCCTCAACTTTTAGCTCGTTATTTAGCGCATTTTCATTATTCTCTATGGCCAAAAGCTCTTTTTTTAGATTCTCACGCTCGAGCTCTTCTTGCTTCTTACTTTGCAATGCTTCTATTTTTTCAAGCTCAGCGCTAACCTCACTGATTGCCATTCTAGCGATATCATCAAGCTTCATAATCTTATCAACCACCTTTTAAATTCATTTATCTCTTCGTCACTTTTCATCGCTATAAAAAACTCTTTCATCTGCTCGTTTTTTATCGCTCGCTCTTTACGAAGTCCGCTCAGGCGGTTTATCGCGCTAAGAGCGTCTTTGTTTGACGGATCTTGCTTTAAGATATTTTTATAAATTTCAAGTGCATCATCTTTTAGCCCCTGAGCTTCGTAGATCAGTGCTTCAGTGATTGTGTTTTTCATTTTTTGATAAATCCTGCAATAACATCGCCTATCTCGCTAGTTGAGCAAATTTCAACCGCATTAAAAGCAGCGATATCTTTTGTTCTATAACCTTTTGCAAGTGCCTCTTTCACAGCATTTTCTATCGTATCTGCGGCTTCATTTTCACTAAATGCGTATCTTAGCATCATCGCTGCACTTAAAATGGTGGCTATTGGATTTGCTACACCCTGCCCTGCGATGTCTGGTGCTGAGCCATGTATCGGCTCATAAATTCCCACTTTACCACCCATACTTGCACTTGGAAGTAGGCCTATCGAGCCACAAACCATACTCGCCTCGTCGCTTAAAATATCGCCAAATAAATTTTCAGTAAGGATGACGTCAAAATTCGCTGGGGCTCTTACTAACTGCATAGCTGCGTTATCTACATACATAAAGCTAAGCTCTACTTCAGGATAGCCCTTTGCCACCTCGCTAGTCACCTCGCGCCAAAGTTGACTTGTCTCAAGCACATTTGCCTTATCGACCATGCAGACCTTTTTATTGCGAAGCATTGCTGTTTCAAAAGCGATCTTTGCGATGCGCTCAATCTCCATTTTAGAATAAACCATAGTATTAAACGCTCTATCTTCGCCCTTTTCACGTGGCTCGCCAAAATAAAGCCCACCAGTTAGCTCACGAACAACGACAAAATCAACACCTTTTAGAACTTCTGGCTTTAGAGTGCTAGCACCAACCAGCTCATCAAAGACAATGGCTGGACGTAAATTTGCATAAGCTTCTAGCTCTTTTCTGATCTTTAAAAGTCCGCTCTCTGGCCTTAGATGTCTTGGCAAATTGTCCCATTTCTCGCCGCCGATCGCTCCAAAAAGCACAGCATCAGAGCTTAGAGCAGCGCTTAACGTCTCATCTGGCAAAGGCACACCAAATACATCATATGCAGAGCCACCCATAAGCTTATAGTCGTACTCAAATTTCATACCAAACTCAGCACTTACGACGTCTAGAATTTTTATCGCTTCGTCGATTATTTCAGGGCCTATACCATCGCCTTTTATAACGCAAATTTTATACTTTTTCATGTTTTTATTCCATCTTTGCTTTTGCGTACTCTATAAGTCCACCAGCATTTAAAAGCTCTTGCATAAAAGGCGGTATAGGACTAAATTTATACTCTTTGCCGCTGGTTAAATTTACGATCGCGCCGTTATCTACGTCTATTTTTAGTTCGTCGCCCTCGTTTATCTCGTCCGTTTCTTTGATTTCCAGTATCAAAAGTCCCGTATTAAAGCTATTTCTATAAAAAATTCTCGCATAGCTTTTAGCTATCACCGCGCCTATACCGGCGGCTTTAAGCGCGATAGGAGCGTGCTCGCGAGAGCTGCCGCAGCCGAAATTTTCGCCCGCTACGATAATGTCGCCCTTATCTATCTTGGAGCTAAAATTAGGATCGGCGTCCTCCATTATATGTTTTGCTAAGATATTTTCGTCGGAAGTATTTAAGTATCTGGCGGCGATAATTATATCGGTATCGATATTGTCGCCGAATTTCCAAACTTTATTCATCGTTTCGCCTTTTTTAAATTTTCGAGATTTTAACCAAAAGTAGCTAAATAATTCATCAAACGGCGAATAAAATTTGCGGCCCAAACGGCTAAAGGGCAAGGCAAAGGGCGTTTAACGCCCCCTTTTATTTTTTTAAATTTAAAGAACACCTGCCTAGGAATTTACACGCCGGGCAAAAACCCGTAACGCCGACGATAATCGGGATTAACCCGATTAACGCCCAGTAGCTCTCGTAAAAATACCAAACTACCGCCATAAAAACTAGCCCTAGTACGACCCTAATAATTCTACTTTTCGCGCTTACCATATTTTTACCTTTTCTTAAAAATTTTATAAAGCGGGCAGTAGCCGTAATATCCCGTTAAAAGCGGAATTAGCCCGACCGTCCACAACCAGCAGTCGCAAATAAATCCGAAAATAAAAAACCAAATCGCCGCTATAATCAAACGTATAGTTTTATCTAAAACGCTCATTTTATCTCCTTTAAGCCAAAGCTTTTAGCATTCCGTTCATAACCATAGGTTTAAATCCGTAAATTTTAACCAGCCAACTCATGTAGCTCTCTCTGGTAGCGCCGAAGCACTCTAACGTCGGAGCCGTTCCCTCCCAGTCGAACTCTACCATTATGGCCTTGCCGTATTTGGTGATAAAAGGGCAAGCCGTATATCCGGTAAATTTCTCGCTAGGTTCTCGTCCTTTTATCGTATCGGCTAAATTTTTAGCTAAGATCGGATACATTTTCCTAACGCTAGCCCCCGTTTTGCCGGCCGCAAATCCGCAAATATCGCCGATACCGAATATATTTTTAAATTTTGTACTTTGTAGGCTATATTTATCGACAGCTAGGAAATTTAGCTTGTCGCCCTCTTTAGTTAGGCCGGCGCGAGCTAAAATTTCGCTTCCTTTTTGCTTAGGCGGCAAGTGAAGCCAGTCGTATTTTACGTCGATTAGCTCGGATGCGATTTTATCTTCGCCGTTTTGCCTGTATGCCGTCCAAAACTCGAAAGTAGCGGTATTTGAGCTTTTATCGACGGCTACGATTTGGTGGCGGAGATTAAAATTTATCTTTCTTTTTATCATTATTTGAGTCATCGCCGCGGCATAAGTCGGATCGCCGAAAAGCTTGCCGCCGCCGACGTAAAGATTAACGCTGCCTTTATCGCGGTTGCCGGCCAACCTCAGCCTATCTTCGCTCATGCAAGTTACTTTTTTATTAGCGCCGCTGCATTTCATTGGGGTTTTTTGATCGCAAAATACCGCCACGCCGCCGTTTTGGGAGAATTTTTTCATCAGCTCGTTGCTTTTTACGGCGCCTTGTAGAGTGTAAACGGAGGATATGTTGCCGCTCGTATCGTTAATATCCTCTAAGCTCAGCCCCTTAACGGCTTCAAAGTCGTATTCCACGCCGCTTGCTACGATTAGATAATCATACCCAAGCTCGCTCCCGTCGTCTAAGACGAGCAGATTAGCTTCGGGCTTTATCTCCGATACGTTTTTGCGTATCCACTCGGCTCCTTGCGGGATATAATCCGCTTTTTCGTAAACGACATCGCTAGCTTCGTAAATTCCGACGGCGATTAGCGTAAAGCCCGGCTGGTAGTAAAATTTCTCGTCTTTATCCACGAGAATTACCTTGGCGTTAGGCATATCTCTTCTAAGTTTAGCCGCCAACGCGATACCGCTAAGTCCCGCGCCCATTATGACGATTTTAGAATTTATATCGTCGTTTTCGCCGCCCGTTGCCGAGCAACCGCTCATACTCGCGGCTAATCCCACGGCCCCCATTAGCTTTAAAGCGTCTCTTCTTCGCAGTCCTTTCATAAATTCTCCTTTCAAACGAGTTTATGAAATGCTACCTAAAAAAGGCCGCTCTCTCCGTAACAAAGTTACCTTAAAACGAGAATTTTAAGAAACAAGCCTTATTTCGCCGCGGCTTTGCGTTATTTGCCCGCTTCTCTCAAGCTCTTTTAGCACCCTAGATACCGCTTCTCTAGCGCTTCCTAGATGATTCGCCAGCTCTTCGTGCGTTATTTTTATAAAATTTTCGTTTAGATTTTCGATGCTTTGGGATAAAAAATTCATAATCCGCGCCGAAAGCGGCGAAAACAAAGCCTGCTCCATAACGTTTATCGTTCTGGCAAACCGATCGGCTACGATTTTTAGAGTAAAATTTAAAATGCTCGGATATTTTTCTTTAAGAGGCTTGTAAATTCGCGCCGGAATAACGATGATCTCGCTATCTTGCTCGATTTCGACGCTTACTTTATTTTCTAGCGAATTTATAGAACACGTATCGCACAGCACGCAACTCTCGTCTTTAGTTAGCCTAAATATCGTTATTTCCTTTGCGTTAGACGATACGAACGCCCTTAAAACGCCTTTTAGTATAAGTATAAATCCGAAGCAATCGTTTCCGGAGTAAAATATATCGCCCTTTTTTACGGTTTTTAGATACGCGTTATCAAAGATCGCATTTAGATCCTCGCTTGCTAGATCGAAATTATTCGTAAATCTCTCGCGCAAAATTTCTTTTAACTCTTCGCTTAGCATTTTGCCCTTTCGTGACTTCGTTACAAAAATTTAACCTTATTATAGGTAATATTGCATAAAAATTTAATACGAAAAGAAAAACAATGCACGACGTTAAGAAAAACGACTCGCAAAGCAAAATAAAATCGCTGCCGATTATGCTTTTTGCCGGTACTATGGGGCTTGGAGGGCTTTGCGTAGCCTATAAGAAACTAAGCGAGATATTTGATTTGTCCGGCGAGATATTCTCGGCGCTTAGAGCGTTAGACTGCACGGTATTTTGCCTGCTTTCGGCATTTTACTTCTTTAAGCTTTTAAAATTTAAAGAAGAGGTAAAGGCCGAATTTTCGCACCCCATAAAGATAAATTTTTTCGGCGGATTTATCATCTCGCTTTTTCTTTTAGCTCTAGCCTACAAAGACGCGGCGCTACTATACTACTCGCTTTTTTACGCGGCTTTAGGCTTGCAAACGATTTTTACGCTTTACGTAATTTCTTTTTGGATCGACGAAAAATTCGATATCGCGACGCTAAACCCGGCATGGTTTATCCCCGTAGTGGGCAACTTGCTAATCCCGATCATAGCCGAAAAATCTCAAGCGATCTGGTATTATTTTAGTTTGGGGCTATTTTTCTGGATTATTTTATTCGCCGTTATATTTTACAGGCTAGTCTTTTGCGATAAGTTAGCCGACAAATTCATCCCGACGCTAGTCATTACGCTAGCGCCGCCGGCTATGGCGTTTTTGGGATACATAAAGTTAACCGAGCAATTCGATGCTTTTGCGGCGATACTGCTTAATATAAACGTATTTTTCGTAGCGCTTATACTTTTTTCGTATAAAAGATTTATTAAACTCAAATTCGCCCTATCGTGGTGGGCTTTTACTTTCCCGACGGCGGCTAGCTCCATAGCGTTTTTAAAAGCTTACGAAATTGCGCAAAGCGATTTTTACTTAGTTTTAGGCGTCGGCGCTTTTGCGGCTCTAGTCGCTTCGATTTTGATAGTTGGATTTTTAACGGTTAAATCTATAATAAACGGCGAAATTTTTTCAGAAAAATAGCCTTAGCTCAAAAATTTACTTTAGTAGTATTCGTAGCTAATTTCTAGCTTTTTATATAGGCCGATTTCCGTTATGTTGCCGTTTTCGTAGTATTTGTCCGCGGGCTTAAATTTGACCGAGGTTTTACGCGTCAAATTTCCTCGCTCGTCCCTCGTTATATCTTTAAACTGCAATATTTGCCAGATTTTTGCCTCGGAGCCGAAGTAATTTACCGACGTATACTCCATCTCGTCGCCGTTTGCGGCGTAGTAATAAACCCATTTTGAGTTTGGGGCTTGCGTGATTTTTTCGTATTCGCCGTTTGGCTTGCGCTCAAAGCTTATCTCTATGCCGTGCCGCGGCTCCATATTATTTTCTATCCGCGTTAAAACGCCCTTTTCGTCGTAGACGTAGCTATCGTCCGTCACTAGCGTCCCGCCCGAATACGCCGCCCGAGCGATCATTTTGCCGTCCTTGCCGTAAGTGGTTTTCTCCGTGCGTGGGTAAAATTTATCCTCCACATGCTGCTCTTTGGCCGTCGCGACTAAATTTTCGCCGTCAAATTCGTATTCGTATAGATAAACGGCGCTATCTTGATATTTTTTGCGCACTAGCCCGTCTTTGCCGTACTCAAACAAAACCGAGCTGTTCGGCGCGCCGTTTATGTGCTCGGTTTCTTGCACTATATAGCCGTTTTCGTTAAACTCCGTTCGCTTTACGCGCGTATTTTCTAGCGTGCCGGAGCCGTCCGTAGAGTATTCGTACTCCGTAGCCGTCATGCTTTTGACCTCGCCTTTTAGATCCTTTTTGCTCCAGTCGCTTTCGGGCAAAACGGCCGAGTTTAGATAGCAAACCGCCGATGCCGCCGCGAAAATAGCTTTTAAAATTTTCATTTTTATCCTTTTTCTCAAACCAAGCAATCATAAATTATATTAGATTAAATTCCGCCCAATCTAGCCCAAAAGCGACAATACCGATAAAATCCCAGCTTTTATAAGTTTAAATTTATAAGCAAGCCTGAGGCGAATTTTCATTTCGGCAGTTTATTAACTTAAGCTTCGTTTGCCTTTTTAAAAATTTCTCTCATCTCCTCTTCGCTCAGTGGCTCAATTAACACATTTGCCGCATCGATGAATCGGTATTTTTCTTTTGGCAAATTTTTCATAAAAACGCCATATTCGCATTCGCCGAGCACGTGCGCGTCCTTATCGTCTACGCCGACGACTAGCGTAAGTATCCAGCGCGAGACCTTGCGTTCACCTAGGGCTTCTTGCGCCTGCCACGAAGGAGAGGGAGCGTAAGGCAAGATAGTCGGCAAATTTTCGCTAAGCGTATACGCGCCAAAAATTTCATTCCCGTTTTTATCTTCGTATAAATTCTCTCTTGCGCTATAAGCGTCAAGATACTGCACATGTCTCATTATCTCATCAAATTTAGCCGCAGGGCTGGCACTTGCAAAAATTTCATCTATCATAACCGCGTCAAACGCCACGTCTCGCTCCACGCCATAGATATAAAGCGTTTGATTTTTCTCTTTTGCGTCCTTTAGAGCTTCAAGCCCCCGCATCATGTCGGCTTCATAATCAAATTTTAAAATTTGCTCTTCATCGTAAATTTCCTCGTTGTCGCACTCTATTTTCGAGCCGGTTTTGGCTGAGAGCTTTGAGAGTAGCTCAAGCGCGATCTGCCAGTCTCCAACGCCGCTTGGAGTGCAGACTCGAACGATATATTTGTCGTCTTCATAGTTTAGTTCAAACCCGCGAGCGCTCTTTTGCCGCACGCCTGCGATCATCACGTCAGCGCCCAGCTCATTTGCGCCTGGCTCCTCTTGCTCACTGTTAAAAAAGAAAAGCCCCTCAACAAGCCCTGAAATTTCACGCTCACTTAGCGCTTTTGCATATCCGCCAAGAAGCTTCTTTTTATTTTTTATCTTGAATGTTACGCTCATAAATTCTCTTTCGCCTACTCTAAAACGTCATCGCTTGATCGCACTGCCTAGCCCACTCGGACAAGATATCCATGCTGCCTTTCACCTCAGCCTCAAAATAAGGCTCTCCCGCATGCAAACCGCACCTCGTTTGGCAGCTACCGCAAACCTTTAACATAGCGCCGCTAGCGTAAAGCTCTTTTAACATCGCCACTAGATCTACGTCGTAGTTTTCCGGCTTTTTGGTGCTATTTCGCGCAAGATCGACCGCGTCGTTCATTAGAAAAATTCTAACCTCTTCGCCTTTTTCTTTTAGCGTTTTAGCTAGCCTTAATGCGTTGTAAGCATTATCGGTACCGTTGTATGGTTGATTTGTAAGTATAAATAGAAATTTTTTCATCCTTTTCTCCTTTTGCCAAAAATGTAGCGCAAACCGGGCAAATTTTAGCCAAGCTATATAAAAAGAGGCTAAATTTATCTAAAAAGTAAAAGTACGCCGATCGTGCAAACGATAATGGCGGTGCAAATTTCAAGTAGCCTTAGGTGCGTTTGTAAAAATTTCTTTAGCATAGCTCCGCCAAGCGCGTAGATATTTAGCGAGCAAAACTCGATGAAAACGAGCGTTGCTGTGATCACGCACATACGGGCGAGACTAAAGGGATCGTCTTTGTCCAAAAATGTAGGCAGTAAAGCCGAGAAAAATATCCATGCCTTTGGATTTGTGAAGCAAACGATGAGTCCGTTTATAAACATCTGCTTTTTGCTTGGTAAATTTGAGACGCTTGTTATGCTAAGCTCGCCCTTGCCAAAAAGAAGCATCACGCCAAGATAGAGCATGTAAAGCCCCGCAATGATATTTAGCACCTTAAATGCGTACTCAAAATGATGAAGCACCGCACCCACGCCAAGCATACAGCAAAATGCCACAAAAGCAAGCGAAAGAAGCTGTCCGGTCATCATAATAAGCGAGTGCTTATAGCCAAAGCTCATACCGATACTCATCGCATAAGTCATGTTGATGCCCGGCATTAGCGAGATAGGAGCAAGCGTGGCGAAAAAGAGTAAGAAGTCCATAAAAAGCCTTGAAATTTAGCTAACAAATATAAAAATTTAAGCTATAAATCAGATCCAGCGATCAAATTTATAGCTTAAATTTAAAAGGCGGACTAAGCCGCCTCTTTTTTAGTGAGTTAAGAAATACTCTTGAATTTTGGCTTTGTCGCTTGTTTTTGTAAGCGCAAGCATCAAAAGCACTCTAGCTTTTTGCGCGTTTAGGTTATCGCTTGTTAAAAAGCCGTATTTGCCGTCGTCTACTTCGCCGTTCATAGTTGTTTCGCCACTTCCTACACGTGAGTCACGAACTACCACTACGCCAGCTTTTGAAGCCTCACCAAGTGCGTCAAGTACGCTAAAGTAAGGGTTGCCGTTGCCAAGACCAGCGCTAACGATGCCCTTTGCGCCGTTTTTAACAGCTATGTTTACAAAGTCAGGGTTGTCATTTGCGTGAGAATAGATGATATCGACTCTTGGAAGCTCTTTTACGCCCTCTAGATCAAATGCTGATTTTGCTGTGTGTTTTCTGATCGGATTCATATAGTATTTTACGTTGCCGTAAAACACGGTGCCGATTTTGCCGCTGTTTGGTGATTTAAATGTATCAACGCCTGTTGTGTTGGTCTTTGTCACCTCTCTAGCAGCGTGAATTTCATCATTCATAGTAACAACAACGCCCTTGCCTACGCTATCTTTGCTAATAGCTACGTTTACAGCGTTAAATAAATTTAGTGGACCGTCTGCGCTTAGTGAGCCGCTATTTCTCATCGCACCTACAAGCACAACTGGTTTGTCGCTTTTAACGACTAAATTTAGAAAGTAAGCTGTCTCCTCCATAGTATCTGTGCCGTGAGTAACGACGATACCATCAGCTTTGCCGCTGTTTAGAAGCTCGTTGATTCTATTTGCAAGCTTTAGCCAAACTTCGTTGTTCATATCTTGTGAGCCGATATTTGAAATTTGCTCGCCTTTTATGGTAGCGATCTTGTTGATATCTGGCACGGCTGCGATTAGTTTATCGACCGTAACAGTTCCAGAAGTATAGCTCGCATCAAGCGATCCTGAGCCGCTTCCTGCTATCGTTCCACCAGTGGCTAGAATGTAGATGGTTGGCTTTGCAACCGCTAAAGTAGCACCTAAAATCATGAGTAACACCGCCTTAAAGATTAAACGCATTTTAGCTCCTTTGCATTAAAATTTGCAAAGTCATTATAATGCCATTTATTTAAAAAAATTATTAACTTCTAAATTTTATATTTATTTAAAAAATTCTTATCAAAAACATATAAATTCCGGTTGAAATAACTATGCTAAGAAGGGTATTTTTAAACTTTAAATGCATCAAAATAGCTGTAAATACCGCCACTATCTCGCTTAAACCATAAGGAAACTCGCTAAATTTCGTATCTTTTAGCCCGTAGCAGACCAAAACGACCATTATCATCATACCCATGTGCTTCTCAATGGCGTCTAAATAAGGATTTGACTTATAGTTTCTTAACGCATAAAATGGCGTCGCCCTCGTTATAAAAGTAGCCAAGGCGCTTAAAAGCACCGCCACAAAAAGCACCATCTCGCTTGAGCTTACACTTATCAAATTTTATCCTTAAACAAAAGCAAAAATACAAAACAAAGCGCCATTGAGCCAACAAGCACAAATTTAGCTGGAAAGAGGCTCACTCCAAGCACTCCAAAAAAGACCGCCGCAAAGAGCACGCGGTAGTTTTTATCATTTTTAAACATTTCAATCACAATAACTATAAAAAGTGCTGTCAAGCTAAACTCAAGCCCTTTTGTATCGGTCTTTATAAAATCGCCAAGTATCGCACCAAGTAGCGTTCCAGCCGCCCAGTATGACCAAGATAAAAGATTTAGCCAGGTAAAGACAAAACTTCGATCACTTGCATCTTTTAGCCCCAAATTTTTAAATATCGCAAAGGTCTCATCTGTTAGCAAAGCGATGTTTAAGAGCTTAAATTTGATCCCGCTATACTCTTTTAAAAGTGAAATCCCATAAAAAGTGTGACGCAAATTTACAAGATAGCTCACGATAAAGACCTCAATGTAGCTCGTGCCAACACTAAAGAGCGAGAGCATCATAAACTGCGCTGCGCCGCCATAAGCTAATGTGCTAAGTGCCACAGCTATAAATGCGCTAACTCCCATGCTTTTTGCCAGCACGCCAAAGGCGACACCAAGCGGGAAATAGCCCATAAAAATAGGAATGGATAGTTTAAAAACGTAGTTAAATGTCAAATTTTTGCCTTGATAAAAGCCGAAATGTTAGCAAAATTTGAAAAATTTAGAGTAAAAATAGAGTTAAATTTTATAAAATGATAGAAATTTTTGGAGCTAAAAGATTAAAAATATAATTTTAATTTTATTTTGTGTTCTTTTTTCTTGGGGTAAAAATTTTGATACCGCTAAGCTTGAAAGTGAATGCGCTTTAAATAACGTAGAAAGCTGCACCGATCTTATATATATCTACCTTGACAAAAATGAGCGCGATAAAATGTCAGCTATGGCAAACAAGGCCTGTGAGCTAGGCAATCCACATAGCTGTCTATTTTTAGGAAATATATATCTACAAAAAGACACCCTAGCACAAGATAAAGAAGAAGGGCTTAGGCTTTATAATAAGGCTTGCGAACTAAAAAGTGCATTTGCTTGCTACACTCTTGCACTCATCTACGAAGCCGGAGATGCTGGTATATTGCAAGATAAAAATAGAGCAAAAAACTACTATAAAAAAGCCTGCGAGCTTGATTTGGATGAAGCTTGCAGTAGCTTAAAAATTTTTAATTAAACAAAAGATGCTTTTACTCTTGCTTTGAAAAGCAGAAATTTTAGACGAAATATATCAAAGTGATAGTAGGATAAGAGAAAATTTTACAGGCAGTTACAAAGATGCCTCAAAAATTTATAATTCATCAAGCAACAATAGTACTGCCAAAATTTTTAATTTAGCCCAATTAATGCGTTTGCTTTATCGAGTCCTTGCCTTTTGGCGTTTTGTTTAAAAAGCAAAATACCTCAAGCGTAAAAGAAAGCAGTATAAGCCCAACGATAGCTAGAGTCGCGTTCATACTACCTACCTTTTAAGCCCATTTACTATTTCAAGCATCGAATCGCTCGTAGTTATCGCCTTTGAGTTTGCCTCGTATGCGCGCTGACCAGTGATAAGATCGGTCATCTCTTCAACCAACTGAACGTTACTCATCTCAACAAATCCTTGTCTGATCGTACCAAGTCCGTCAAGTCCTGCCACGCCTACCACAACATTACCGCTAGCACTTGTTTCTAGGTAGTTGTTATCGCCCATTGAGTGAAGGCCGGCTGGGTTTATGAAATTTGCCAGTTCAATCTGGCCTATCTGAGCCATCTCTCTCTCGCCTGCTTGTAGCACTGATACGGTGCCATCTGTGCCAATTGAAATTTGTGTCGCATTCGCAGGCACGGTAATCTGAGGGATTAGCTGATAGCCATCGCTATTTACGATAGTGCCGTTTGCATCAAGCTTAAATGCGCCATTTCTAGTATAGGCTGTCGTGCCATCAGGCAGTTGAATCTGAAAAAATCCGTTGCCAGCTATGACCATATCTAGGTTATTGCTAGTCTCTTTAAAATAGCCCTGAGAAAAAATTTTATTTATCGCCGTTGGGCGCACACCAAGACCCACTTCGATACCCGTTGGACTTGTAGTGGTCTGACTTGTAGCCGTTCCTGCATACTCCATGACTTGATACATAAGATCGGCAAATTCAGCCCTATTTTTCTTGTATCCATAAGTATTTACGTTTGCGATGTTGTGTGAGGTTACGTCTATCTGCGTCTGCTGAGCTATCATACCAGTGGCCGCAGTGTAAAGTGATCTCATCATAGTTTTATCCTTTTATTAAGCTTTTAGGGCTAGTTTTTGAACAGCATCTTGGTTAAGATCGTTCATGTGGCTTGTCATAACCTTTTGATACATATCAACTAAGCGCTGGGTTTCTATAAGACCCACCATTTCTAAAACTGGGTTTACGTTTGACATCTGAGCATATCCTTGCATCACGCTATCAGCTTCTTCAAGCTCTGTGATGTCGTCAAAATTTCTACTCTCAAAGAGATTATCTCCGACCTTTTTTAGATCTCTTATCTCTCTTGGCTGAGCGATAAAAAATTTAGAAAATTGATTGTTATTTGAGTATAAATTTCCATTTTTATCAGCAGTTAGCACCTCGCCTTGTGGCACTTGGATACCTCTTTGGCCAGGATTTTGTGCCTCGTAGCCACTTGGCAGCACCTTGTAGCCCTCTTTTGTAACGATGTAGCCGTCGCCGTCAAGACTAAAAGAGCCATTTTTGCTAAGTTTTACGCCATTTGGAGTATCGACTAAGAAAAATGCGTCATCTCTTTTTATCGCAAAGTCAAGCGTGTTTGAGCTGTATTTAAAGCCGCCAGCACTAAAGTCGGTATACTCTTCACTTACTTGTGGTACGCGATCAAGCGTTCTATTTAAAAATTTAGCCCCATCTTTTGTGTGATTTTTAAGTGGAAGCTCATCTTGTGTCTCTTTAAAAATTCTCGCAAAATCACCAATGACTACGTCGTTTCGCTTGTAGCCGATCGTATTTACATTTGCAAGATTATTTGAGATAATATTTAGTCTGTTAAACTGCGTTACCATGCCAGCAGTGGCTTGATAATAACCATTTTGCATGCAATTTCCTAAAATTAATTATTGTCACGGCTTTTAAAGCAATAGCTGTTCCAAATTTTAATTTTTTAATTATTAAATATTTCATAAAGTTTAATAAATAATTTATTTATTTAATGTTAAGATTCGCGACTTCAATATAGATAATGACTATTAAAAACAATAAAAATACAAAAAGGACACATATTATTATGAAAAAGACTTCACTAGTTGTTTTGCTTTGTGCTGGCTTAAATTTGTTGGCCCAAGAAAGTGAGAATATAAAAGAAGTTGAACTTGGCGGAGTAGAGGTAACGGCGGAAGAAGAAAATGTAAAAAACAAAAAGATTAGTGAAGTAAAAAAGACGGCAAGTGAGCTTACTAAACAACAAGTAAGCGATACTAGAGATATGGTGCGCTATGACACTGGTGTCAGCGTAGTTGAGACTGGTCGCTTTGGTTCTAGCGGATATGCTATAAGAGGTGTTGATGAAAACCGCGTAGCTATCAGTATCGATGGACTTAATCAAGCTGAGACACTTTCATCACAGGGCTTTAAGGATCTCTTTGAAGGATATGGAAATTTCAACAACACAAGAAATGGTGTCGAGATAGAAAATATCCAACAAGTAAATATTACAAAAGGTGCAGATAGTATAAAAACTGGCTCAGGTGCACTTGGTGGCTCCGTGATGTTTGAAACAAAAGACGCTAGAGATTATCTTACAGAAAAAGACTGGTTTTACGGCTTTAAAGCACAAAAATCATCAGCCAACGATGAAAAACTATTTTCTCATACGATGGCCGCACGAGCAAAATGGTTTGACATACTCTTTATCACTACAAAAAGAGATGGTCATGAGATGAAAAACTGGGGATACAATACATACGATGACAATGTGCTTGGCAAGGAAAGAGAAAAACCGGATCCTTATACCATAAATACAGATAGCAGGCTATTTAAATTTGGTGTAAATTTTAATGAAACGAACCGTTTTAGTATAGGAATCGATAGAAGCACAAAAGAGACAGTAGGCACTGACTGGTCGTATAAATTTGCTCTTTATACTGGCGGTATGTTAAATAACGTACGTTACAGCACCGATGTAAGGCACGTAAATGATAAAAATAAACGTGAAAATATCTTTTATACATATGAAAACTACGATGAAAACCCACTTTGGGATAGTATGAAGATAACTTATTCAAAGCAAAAGATCCAGCTAAAGGCAAGGACTGATGAGTACTGTGATAAAAACGACTGTCAAGGCCTACTAAATCCATCAGGATTAAAGTTAAACAACGAAGGTAAGCTAGTGGATAAATATGGTGGAGAGTTGCAAATGAGACAAGTAGAAAAAGAGCCTTGGCCTGGAGCTGGCTTTACTTTTCCTCAAGATATCGTGTTTGATAGTCATGGAAACGAAGTAGATGAAACATTCTATGGAAGAACAAATCGCGGAGCAGATAAACTTCTTGTCGATTGTAACCAGTATGATTGCTCTAAGCCTTTAACACTTTTTAATAAGACAACCAAACGATATGAAACCTACAATCTAACTCCGCAAAACATGCCAGATGGCAATGGAAAATATGCAGAGCTTACTCCAAAAAATAGATTTGAGGAACTACTTTTGCCAAGTAGTCCAGGATATTTGGAAAACAACTGGAAAGATAGAGATCTAAATACCGATACAAAACAGCTAAATTTAGATGCGACAAAGGAATTTAGCCTATTTAAAATGGATCATACTTTAAAATACGGTGGACTTTATAACCAAACAGATAAAAGTATGGTAAATAGGCAAGGCTATGAGGCACACAATAAGGAATGGTGGGCGAAATATTTCTTTGGCATGGCAAACAAAGGCACAGGCTTGCTACCAAATTTTCAACCAGACAAGTGCATGCCTCACGGTGGAAATGATTACAGTACACTTTGCAGACATGAAGATAATAAATTTAGCTTTTTAATACCTGTTAACACTAAGACAAAGGCATTTTATCTGGGTGATGATATATCTTTAACTGAAATTTTAAGCGTAGATGCAAATTATAGGTTTGACAAAATAACACACAATCCAAGCTACATACCAGGTAAGACACCAAAGCTACCAACTGATCTTTTTGCTGGTGTTTTTATACCTTTTACTATACCGCCTGGCTCTAGTGCAGAAGAAGTAAAAAGGATAAAAACTAAAAATGCTGAAGAAAATGCACGTTATCTAGCAAGCCAAAAGAGGGATTTTACACATCATTCGTATTCACTTTCAACAAATTTTGACCCATTTGAGCATATAAGACTTCAGGCAAAATATGCAAATGGTTTTAGAGCTCCAACATCTGATGAAATTTATTTTACTTTTCAGCATCCTGATTTTACGATATTTCCAAATTTAGCCCTTCAGCCTGAGATCGCAAAAACAAAAGAATTTGCTGTAACTCTTCACAACTCGCCTAGTTTTTTTACGATAAATCTCTTTCAAGCCGACTATAAAAATTTCATCGATCTAAAATACCTCCGTCGTGGCGCACTAACATACGGCAATGCCGGTAGTAGAATGCCAGTAGAAATATACCAAAACGTAAATAGAGCAAAGGCTCGCGTAAGAGGTGTTGAGCTAAGTGCAAATCTAGACCTAGAGCAAGTTTATAGTGGACTAAGTGGCTTTAATGTCGGCTATAAATACCTATATCAAAAAGGTAGAATGTCAGTAGATGAAAGTGGCAAGCTAGACGCTCCAATGAATGCCATTCAGCCAGCAAAATTTGTCTATAACGTCGGATATCACACAAGAAATAATAAATTTGGAGCAAATCTATATATGACGCACGTAAAAGCAAAACGCCCAGAAGATACTTACAATATCTATGCCAAAGACGATCCAGATGCAAAAAATACGTATGTTAGATATGTCAGTAATACATACAGTCTATTTGATTTCGTAGCATTTTACAGACCGATGAAAAATTTCACATTTACAGCAGGTGTGTATAACATCACAGATAGAAAATACACAAGCTGGGATAGTGCAAGAAGTATAAGGACTTTTGGCACAAATAATATGGTAAATAAAGAAACTGGCAGGGGCCTTGCTAGATTTTACTCACCTGGTAGAAATTTCAAGCTAACATTTGAAATGACGTTTTAATAATTTTATAGCTACCGCAATTTTAGACTTTTGCGGTAGCTTTGTATAGACAAAATTTCATTGCTTTTATATACTTTTTACAAAATTTGGGTATAATCCACTTTCTTTTAAACAACACTTAAATCACAATTAGACGATTCGAAAGGAAATTTATGAGCGCCGCAAAAGACTCTTTTTCTCAAATAGAAGAGCTTTTTGCTGAAAATGCAAAAGGCTTTTTGACATACGAAAAATTAGTAAAATTATTAGACAAAGCTCCGACTGCTACGATAGTAAAAAAGATAGAACAACTAGCAAAAACAAACAAAGTCCAGCTCATCACATCTGCTGAAGCTGCAAAGCTTAGAAATTTAGCTGATGCTAAAAAACGCCAAGAAAATGCTCAAAAAAGTGATCAAGATATCGACGAAGATCTCGATCTTTCTGGTGAGAGCGATCTTTTAGAGTGGTCAAGGTCAGATAGCCCTGTCAGGATGTATCTAAGAGAGATGGGTCAGATCGCGCTTCTTACAAAAGATGAAGAGGTAGAGATTAGCAAAAGGATCGAGCTTGGCGAAGATATAATTATCGACGCATTTTGCTCGGTGCCATTTTTGATCGATTTTATACTTGACTATAAAGAGCCGCTCATCAATAGGGAACGCCGTGTAAAAGAGCTTTTTAAGAGCTTTGAGGATGAGAGTGAAAACGAAGAAAATGAAGATAGCGAAGACGATATAGACGAGGAAGATGAAGAGAACGAAGAAAACGAAGCTCCTAAAAAATCAGCTAAAAACGATAAACGCGCTGAAAAAGTTATAGAGAGTTTTAAGGCCCTCGAAAAGGCAAAAAAAGAGTGGCTAAAGACTGCAAACAAACAAGATAAAGTTGAGAGCGATGACACGGCTTCAAAGATGACTCTTGCATTTAAAAAGAAAATTTTAAAAGAGAAGCTAATGGATCTTGGACCAACAAGCAAGTTAATTAGCGAGATCGTAAAATCAATGGAAACAGCACTAAAAAGCGACGACGAATTTGACAGAGAGCTAAAACGCTTGGAGTATCGCTTACCGATGTTTAGCGACGAGCTTAAGAAAAATCACAAAAGCATACTAAAAGATATCATCAAGCTTAGCAAAGAAGAGATCGCAGCTCGCGTGCCAGAAGCCACAATGGTATCAACTTATGTCGAGATCAAAAAGCTATTTACTACAAAAGAGGCGAGCAAGCAAGGCTTTGATCTTGAGCCAACAAGGCTAAAAGAAATTCTAGAGCAGATCAAACGTGGAAAGAAAATTTCTGACGAGGCAAAAGCTAGAATGGCTAAGTCAAACCTCCGTCTAGTCGTAAGTATCGCAAAACGCTATACAAATAGGGGCTTGCCATTTTTGGATCTCATCCAAGAGGGCAACATCGGCCTTATGAAGGCGGTTGATAAATTTGAATATAGAAAAGGTTATAAATTTTCAACCTACGCCACATGGTGGATCCGTCAGGCTATTTCGCGTGCGATCGCCGATCAGGCAAGGACAATTAGGATACCTATCCACATGATAGAGACGATAAATCGTATCAACAAAATAAACCGCAAATACCTCCAAGAAGAAGGTAAAGAGCCTGATGTAAGCGTTATCGCAAAAGAAGTTGGGCTAAGCGTTGATAAGGTAAAGCAAGTCATCAAAATAACAAAAGAGCCTATCAGTCTCGAAGCTCCTATCGCAAACGAAGAAGACGGAAAATTTGGAGATTTTGTCGAGGATAAAAGTTCACTTTCTCCGATAGAGCAAATTTTAAAAAGTGACCTTAGAGAGCAAATCGATGACGTGCTTTCACAGCTAAATGAGCGCGAAAAAGCAGTTATTTCGATGAGATTTGGCTTGCTTGAGGATGAGAGCGACCGCACACTCGAAGAGATCGGAAAGGCTCTAAACGTCACTCGCGAGCGTGTCCGCCAGATAGAGAGTTCAGCCATCAAAAAACTAAAACACCCAAAAGTTGGTAGGAAACTCAAAAACTACATCGAAGGCTAAAAGCCTTAATCTAGCTCGAATTTCGCACAAATTTGAGCTAGAAGCTAAAATCAAAATTTTATACTCACATTAAAGCAAATATCTCCCTCATAAATTTTAGTTGCAAAAGCAACAAAGCTAAAATCTAAAAAGCTAGTTGACTTTTAAAGCATATTGTTGTAGTAAATTTTAGCTTTCTATTCACTAGCGAGAATGGATTATCATCTCATAATCACATCACACTCACTAATGAAAATAAAAATTTACAGGATCATTAAAAATTTTAGAGCAAAAATAGGCACAAAATGAGTTTAAATTTTAACCCCTCTAAATGCTTCCTTTGCGGCTTTCACATCAGCCTCATCTGGGTGCGTTTTGGCTCGCTCCCATCGCTCTAGTCGCTCAGGCGTTAGAGCAAATCTCGGATCATCAGGCATAGCTTTACCAAGTTTTTTTAGCTGCTCTATTACTTCAGGAGCAATCGCACCTTGACAGATAAACGTGCGCAAAATTTCATTGCCATTTTGAAAAAACAGCTCTTTGCCTTGCTCTATCGCCTGCATGGCATGTGCGCTTGGCACATCTGCACCAAGTGTTATAAAAAAGCCTACTTTTTTATTTTTTACACTTTGAGAGATAAATTTTTTAAATTCCTTCTCCGGCGAGCCCTGATCTATATAGTATCCAAGCGCAATAAAGTCAAACTCACTCAAATTTATCTCACACGCATTGGCAAAATTTATCGCCTCACAGCTAAGCTCACCAGCAATAGCCTCTGCTATCTTTTTTGTATTTCCACTTTTTGATGTATATATCACAATACTTTTCATAAAAACTCCTTCTTAGAAATTTCCATCACTGCATTTGCGATAGAATTTCCCAAAAATACGCCATCTTTTGTAAAATTTAAAGAGTCGTTTTCGATTTTTAGATATCTACTTTCCTCACATTTTTTAAAAAGATCCATAAGCTCATTAGCACACGTCTGGCTTACAAATTTAAAAACACGCTCAAGGCTTATTTGTGGATACTGAAAAAGATTTACAAATCTATCAAACTCCATCTGCCTAGCAGTCATGCGACCCATAACTTTCATCTTTTGGCTCATGTTATAGATACCAAACTCCCCTAGCCTGCCACCAGCTCCTTTTCCAAGAGGCAAGACATCAGCACCCACGTGAGATAGTCTTATATATTTATATTGGTCCCTACCCTTTTTGGCCACCTTTGTATACTCTAAAATTTCATAGTCACCTTGACTTAAAATTTCGTCTAAAAATGCGTGGTGCAGGCTCTTATCAACTTCTACGTCATAGTAATCCTCGCTTATGGTCTTGCTAAGCACTGAGCCATCTAAAAACTGAAGCGAATAAAAACTCGCACTGTCAATGCCAAGCTCACGCACTAGCTTAGCATCTCTTACTACCTCATCGACGCTTTCATTAGGATAGTTATATATGATATCAACACAAAGCATCCCACTAAATTTCTCACGCAGATCACGTAGATGTTTTACGGCTCCATCTGAACTATGTGTGCGATTTAGTAGCTTTCTGCCAGCCTCACTAAATGTCTGCACGCCGATACTATAACGATTTACGCCAAGCTCGTTTAAAAGGCGAAGCTTGCTTATATTTAGGTTATGAAGCGTACTTTCTAAGCTAAATTCGCACTCAGGCAGGATATTAAAGCTGTCCTTAAGTGCGTTTATCACCTGCTCCAAGTGTCTCTCTTTTAATATCGTTGGGGTGCCGCCACCAAAATAGACACTACCTATTTTTTTGCCTTTTAGATAGTTTGTGGCAGAGTATTTTTCTATCTCGCTTAGTAAAAATTTTGTATACTCATCAAGCTCATCCTCAAGCTTTGTCCTATTCATCGAGCAAAATGAGCATATGTTATCACAAAACGGCACATGAATGTAGATCACTCCTTCATTTTCATCTGGCGCACTCTCTAAAAATTCCCATAGCTCATCTTCACTCACCATATCAGGTCTTTTCGAAGGAGCTACGCTATGTCCTTTTATACGTTTGTTAAACATTTATACTAACTTATTAAGCATGTTAAATAGCTCATTTGCGGCATCATTTATGCGAGGTGTACCACGCAAGACAAGACTTGATGGGACGTTTAAAATTTTAGAGTTCTTGGCTGCGCTAGTTGCTTTTAGCACTGGATTTTGCGCCAAAAAGTCGCTGCCATCCTTTGCGCCGACCACGATGATAAAGTCTGGATTTTGCGCTAGGATAAATTCATTTTGAACGATCGGCATCGCTCCAGCTAGGCCACCTGCTACGTTTTTCATACCAAATTTAGTAAACATATCCCCAGGCAAGCTAGCATCGTTAAAAGCAACTAGTGGGGTAGCTGCATAAACGCCTAAAATTTTCTTACCGCTCAAATTTGAGTTTTGAAATTTTAAAAAGTCCTGTTTTATCTTAGCCACAAGCTCGCCAGCACGCTCTTTTTTTCCTGTGATATCGCCCATTTTTTCTATATTTTTGCAAATATCATCTACGCTATTTGCCTGCATCGTAAGTGTCTTTATACCAAATTTAGCAAGGTCGACGTTTACACCATCAGAGTGAAAGCTAGTAACTACAAGATCAGGCTTTAGCTCGACTATACGCTCTAAATTTGGCTTTGTATAAGTGCCAACGCTCTTTAGCTTTTCAGTCTTATCCTCAGGCCAAATCTTGCCAAACTCAAGAGTAGAAATAGCTGCGATCTGATCTTCAGCCTCCAACATATACATCATCTCAACCACTGCAGGATCGAGCACAACGATATTTTTAGCACTTAGGCTAACACCGCCAAAACCAAGTAAAAAAACAAAAACTAAAAATAATTTTTTCATGAAATCTCCTTTAAAATTATCATTTTGGTAAAACAAATGGCATATCATTTTTATATATGATATCTGCCTTAAGGCCATAAAGTTCATCTAAAATTTCTGGATTATAAAGCTCTCTGACACTCCCTTTGTGAGCTATAACACCACCTTTTAGCATTAAAATTTCATCACATATCAGTGAGGCCAAATTTAGATCATGAAGCACCGCTATGGTGACTAAATTTAGCTCACGAGTAAGATGCGAGCAAAGCTTTAATACCTCTATAGCATGGCTTAGATCAAGGGCTGATGTAGGCTCATCGAGCAGCAAAACTTTAGGCTCGCTAACTATTGCACGAGCAAGCAAAGCTCTAGCAAATTCGCCACCACTTAGTGAGTTTGCCACTCGGTCTTTAAATTTAGCGAGCCCAAAAGTCTGCAAAGCCTCATCAACTAGGGCAATATCGTGAGAGCTATAACCACTAAAAGAGCTTTTTAGATGAGCATATCTACCCATCAAAACAAGCTCAAAAACGCTTAACGGCATAGTAAGTGCACTTTTTTGAGGTACAAAACTAGTCGTTCTCGCAAGCTCCTTTGTGCTGTAGCTTTGTACATCTTTTTCGAAAATTTTGACACTTCCAGTGCTTGGAGAAAGCAAATTTAAGATACATTTTAAAAGTGTTGATTTGCCACATCCATTAGAGCCCAAAAGACCTATAAATTTTCCACTTTTGGCGGTAAAGCTTATATTTTTTAGCACACTTGTTTGCGCATATGAAAAGCTTAAGTTTGATACTTCTACGCTCAATGCACACTCCTTTTTAGATAAAGTGCTAAAAATAGAAAAAAAAGGCGCTCCAAAAAACGCACTAATAACGCCAACTGGCACTTCGACCGGACTTAAAACACTCTTCCCTACCACGTCACAAGCTAGTAAAAACGCTCCTCCTCCAAGAGTAGAAAGTGGTAACAAAATAGCGTTGTTTGAGGTATTTAAAAGCATTCTAAAAGAGTGTGGAATGATAAGCCCCACAAAGCCTATCATACCGGTAAATGCTACTGAAAAAGCAACCGTGAGCGAGGCTATGACAAGCAGACGCTTCTTAAGTGCATCGACATCTATACCAAGGCTTTTTGCCTCGTCTTCCCCGCTTAAAAGTATCGTTAACTCAAAGCGTTTTAGATAAAAATATATCATGCAAAAGATAAGCGGAACAGCGATAATGCCGACCTTTTGCCATGAAGCAGAACCTAAATAACCCATCATCCATGCCACTATCTTAAAACTATCTTCACCTATAAGATATGTCGCAAAACTCGTAAATGCTCCTAGAAATGATGAAAAAGCGATACCAATTATAAGAAGTGTAGCAATAGAGCGACTACGATTGTAAACTCCAAAAATGGCAAGTGTAAGCAGGCTCGAAGACAAAAAGGCAAAGATACCATAATAAATTTCAGATAAGCCAAGAAGATATGCCACTACTGCTCCAAATGTCGCAGATGCGGCTATGCCGATGATATATGGGTCTGCAAGCGGATTTAAAAAGACGCTTTGTGTTACAACACCCGAGCTAGCCAAAAGCATACCTATAAGCAGAGCCATTACAAGTCTTGGTAGTCTAATGTCAAACAAGATGGTCTCTTTCATATCGTCTATTTTGTTATTAAATATAAAATTTAAAATCTCACTCATACTTATGTCAGAACCGCCTATACTAAGCGAGATAAAAGAGAGCAAAACAATGAGCATAATCAGCAAAACGGTAAGCTTGGTACTACCCTGCATAAATTTCCTTTTAATACAAATGGCTAAAAACAGCAAAAAGAAACAAAAATAAGCAGAAAATATAATCTTTAAATAAAAGCCATAAATTTTCTAAAATGTCATTAATGACTCGTAATTTTAAAAAAATAAGCTTAATTCTCGCTTTAAAAATATTAATGATAATTTTAATCAATTTTAAGTTTTCTTTAGTATGATTTTGCGATTTTTAATTTTATTTTTATAAGGAGAACAGTTTTGAAACAAAGAGCATTAAACCACATGAATAAAGATCATTTGGATATAGTGATCGAGTTTTGTAAGAAATTTAGCGGTGTAGCTGAGCCTACAAATGTCAAAATGACCGATATAAACGAAGATGGCATGGAAATAACATGTGATCAGGCAAAAACATTTGTACCATTTTTAAGCAAAGCAGGTGGAGATGGTTTTAGAGAGTCGATCATCGAGCTTTATATGAGCATAAAGGGCGACACAAACAACTCTAGTGTGCAAGGCGGAATGATGAAATTTATAAATAGCTTTAAGACTGTTGTGATCTCAAGCATTCTTGACGAACAAGCGGTTTCGTCGTATTCACCTTTCATAAAAGAAAACGATGAGTTTTATATCTGCATATCATCAGTAGCAGATCACTACCACTCAATAAAACAAAACCCGGATAAAATTTCACTCCTTTTTATTCAGGATGAAAAAGATGCAAAAAGTCTATTTGCTCGTGTAAGAGTAAGCTTTGAAGCAAAAGCTGAGTTTATGAGCGACAGCGCAAGAGATGAATTTATATCAAAATTTGAGAGTGCCTTTGCAAATGAATCAGCACTTGCATTTATTAAAGAGATGAAAGACTTCTATATAGTAAAACTCACCCCAACAAAAGGTAGATATGTAAAAGGCTTTGGCGCAGCATATGACACAGTAGGACTCCAAGTTGTCGATAGTGGCAGAGTAAACAACCCTCACACTAAAAAATAATTACTTTTGTAAGACCATTTGGTCTTACAAATTTATACCTCTTAAAATTTCTTTTTAGTCTTACTATAAAAATTTAAATGATATAAATA
>NZ_CABPUT010000009.1:50017-64907 GCF_902460625.1 Campylobacter concisus | reverse complement strand
GGGCTTACCTGAACT
The DNA here is from genome assembly GCF_902460625.1 of Campylobacter concisus. Taxonomy (GTDB): domain Bacteria; phylum Campylobacterota; class Campylobacteria; order Campylobacterales; family Campylobacteraceae; genus Campylobacter_A; species Campylobacter_A concisus_AD. The sequence goes on along the minus strand of NZ_CABPUT010000009.1, from coordinate 64,892 downwards.
TGAGCAAATCTAGCATCGAAATTCCTCAATATGCCTATACCTATAATCTAAACTATAAACATATGTCATCCAAGCAAGACAAGATTATTATAAAATTTTATTAGGAAATAAAAAAATACCGGTACAAGACCGGTAAAAATTTATTCGGCTAGAAGTTTATCTAGTTTTGCAGCTAAGCTCGTAGTATCATGAGCTTTGGCTAAGCTCGCAGCATGTAGCTTTAAATTTGCTTGTAAATTTTCTTCCAAGCTCTTTGCGATATCGCTGCTATCAAGGTTCTCTACACTATTAGCATTTGCCACGCTCCTTGCGGCTAGAGCATTTATGCCTCTAAATATAGCATTTTGTGTTGATCCGATCTCTGAGCGAAGTGAATTTATATTTTTTAAAATTTCACCTGTATTTGAGCCGTCATCTTTTACATTTAAAAGAGCATTTGTGCCCAAATTTATATTTTTTATACTCTCACCTGTAAAAAATCCAAGCTCAGCATCAAATACGTTTTTGCCATTAAATTTAGCCTCTTTTACGCTATCATTCATAGCATTTCTTAGTGCGTTGATTTCGCCCTTTATGCCTTTTTGTTCATTTGCTGAGAGAGTAGGATTTGTAAGTTTACTTGAAAGCTCACCTATTCTATCTGTGCTTTTACTTAAATTTAAAAGTGTTGAGTCAGCGATTTGAAGTATTCCAATCATATCGTTTGCATTTGCCAAACCTTCGTTCAAGACATTTGTTTGTGACAGCAAACTCTCTGCGATTTGCAAATTTGCACCTGAAGCTTTGATCTCGCTGTTTGCAGATATAGCATTTAGCGCTTTCTTTTCGCTATTTTTTGCTTGATCTAAATAATAGTTTCCTGAAGCCTGGTTTGCAGTATAAGTTCCTAACTTCATAACAACTCCTTTTTAATAATTCGCTATGGATTCTACTATAAATTCTATAAAAAGTTGCAAAATCTCTATAAAATCCATTTTTATTTACTCTTCTAGCCTTACTGCAACTGATTTTTTATGAGCAGTTAGTCCTTCAGCTTCAGCTAGCTGCATGCATGATTTGCCAAGATGCATGATACCTTTTCTACTCACTGAAATGATCGAACTTCGCTTCATGAAATTTTCAACTCCAAGTGGTGAGTAAAATCTCGCACTTCCGCCAGTTGGCAATGTGTGATTTGGTCCAGCGATATAATCTCCCATCGCTTCAGGCGTAAAGTGTCCAAAAAATATAGCGCCCGCATGAGTCACATCATCAATATAACTTAAAGCATCGTTTGTAGCGATCTCTAGGTGCTCAACAGCAAGCTCATTCATGAGAGCAAAACACTCTTTTAGATCTTTTGCCACTATTATTGCAGCTTTATTTCTTATGCTTGCACTTGCGATTGGCTCACGTTTTAGTGTCTTTAGCTCATCTTCGATGTGTCTTTGTACTGCCCTTGCGAAAGCTTCTACTGGCGTTATCAAAAAGGCGCTTGCGATCTCGTCGTGCTCAGCTTGAGAGAGCATATCAATAGCTATGTGGCGAGGATCGGCACTATCATCAGCGATTACGCCTATCTCGCTTGGACCTGCGATCATATCGATATTTACGTCGCCATAAACTAGCTTTTTAGCAGTCGCTACGTAGATATTGCCAGGTCCTGTGATGACATCTACTTTTGGCACCGTTGCAGTTCCGTATGCCATCGCTGCAATAGCGCTTGCACCGCCTACTTTAAAGGCTGTTTTTATGCCACAAAGGTGCATTGCCGCAAGAAGTAAGGTATTTACCTTGCCATTTGGCGCTGGGGTGCAAACTACGATCTCTTTTACGCCAGCTACGATCGCTGGGATTGCATTCATAAGAAGTGAGCTAGGATAAGCTGCTTTACCACCTGGGATATAAAGGCCTGCACGATCAACCGCTGTGTATTTTGCACCAAGCAAGATATCATGCTCATCTTTATATGTCCAGTTGCTTGGCTTTGTGCGTTCATGATAGCTTTTTATCCTATCGTGAGCTAAATTTAAAGCTACTCTTAAGGCGTTATCTAGTGAATTATAGGCAGCTTCCATCTCTTTTACGTCGATTATTATGTCGTTTTTACTTGTAACGCTAAATTTATCAAATTTTGTTATCTGTGCAAAAAGTGCACTATCGCCATCTTTTCTTATCTCATCTATTATTCCAGCAACCACCGGCATTACAGCACTCATGTCATTATCACTTCGTTTAACAAGCTGTAAAAATTTACTCTCAAAATCAGCGTCGCTACTATGAAAAAATTTCATTTATGCTCCTTTAATTTTATTTTTCTATCATATCTTTGTCTTTGTGTAATGTTACCTAAAATTCCACCCTGGTGGATATATAAAATTTCAGCTCCAAGCTTATCTAAATTTGCAAAAAGCGTGATAAAGCCAACAGGGTCATACACTAGGTCAAATTCCACGCCGCTTTTGCACATTTCAAGCCAAATTTCATAAAGCTCTGGGTATAAATTCCCAAAATGATACTTCCTTGGTGGATTTAAAATTTGCACCTTGCTATTTTTGTCTAACTCATAAATTTGCTTTTTTAGATAGTCGCTGTCCCCCACGCAAGGAGTTGTAAAAACGCTAAGATCGGTGTGCTTTGCCAGATAGCATGCGCTTGTGCCTGTGCCTGAGGGTAAAAAGATATCAGGCCTTATGCCACTTTTTTTACTCCACTCATTTATCTCACTTGCCTGCGTGATAAAGCCAAGCTCAGCCTCGCTTTGCGCTACGCCCTCGTTTATAAATAGTGCATTTTGGCTCTTTGCCAGCTCTTTGGCAAATTTCTCACGTTCCTCTTTTACAAAAATTTCCATACCATTTTCAAGTGCAAATTTGAAATTTCCAACTGGAGTTTGCTTTAAATTTGAGCTTAGATGAGAGACGACGTAGTAAAATTTAAGCCCCTTTAGCTTGGCAAAAAGACTTAGACTATACATCGCATTTGACTGGCTTGAGCCGTGAGACACGATGGCTTTGATACCACTTAGATCAGCCTTTAGAAAATACTCTAGCTTTCTTGCTTTGTTGCCGTTAAACTCGCCTAACAGATCATCTCTTAAAAGCCAAAATTCTCGACCTCTTAAGCAAATTTTATCAATCACCCTTAAACTCCAAAAATTTCTCTATCTCGTTGATAGCCTCTTTGTTTGAGAGTGAAAATTTGATCTCTATACGCCTTGAAGCATCTTTGTCCTCGGCTCCGTCTTTAAAAACTAGCTCGTTGTAGCTTCGTCCGCTTGCGACAAGTAGCTTTCTAAGGCGAGTATCACCATCAAATGAGTTTATAAACTCCATCACCGCGTAAGCTCTTTTTTGTGAAAGCTCTAGGTTATAAATGTAGCTTCCGTCGCTATCTGTAAAACCTTCGATTATGATTTGATCGATGTTTGACGCGATATCTTTATCATTTAAAAGCACGTCGAAATATTTACTAAGCGTGACCTTTAGCTCATCTTTGACCTCTTCTTTTAAGACTGCACTGCCCTTATCAAAAAGCACTGAGGAGCTAAGCTTTAGCGCGCCTGAGTTTGGATCGATCTCGATGCTTGAGCCTAGCCTATCCTTTAAGACTGAGATCACTTTTACTCTGATGCCGGTTAAATTTTTTACCCTGTCACGAGTAACGTTTAGATCCCTTAAGAGCTCGTCATATCTAGCCTCTCTTTGGCTCACTTGCTCAAGCAAAAAGGCGATCTTGGCTAAATTTTTCTCACTGCTTTCGTTTGCGTCGCTAAGCGCTCTATCTTTTGATGAAATTTCATCATTTAGCACGATCATCTTTTGATTTAGATCAAAAATGCTAGCATTTAGCTCTTTTATGCTCGCATTTGCGTCTTTGTTTTGCTCTATAAGCTGGGCTAGTTTTTCTTTTAGGGCGTCTATTTGAATGACAAAAATTTCATTTGACTTTTTTAAATTTATGTTTTCGTCACTTATCTTTGAAAGCTCGCTTTTTAGGGCTCCATTTAGCTCTTCAAGGGTAAAATTTTTACCCTGGGCATCTTTTAAATTTGCTAAGGCTGCGATGATGGCTTGCTCTTTATTTTCAAGGGTGTTTTGAGTTAGGACGTATTTTACGACGACAGCGCCGATTAGCAGCATAAAAACAAAGAGCAGACCCGCCATCAAGTCTGCGTACGAAACCCAAAAGCTTGATTGATCTTCGTTATTTTTGTTTATTTTCATTGCACTAGATTTTCGATCTTTTCTATTACAGAATTTGCTTCTTTATCGATCTCGTCTATGTTCTTTTTAAGCTCAGCAATGAGGCTCTCACGCTCTTTTTCGCGCTCCAAGCTCCTACCCTCTTGCTCATAAGCTGCCTTAAATATCGTAGCACTCTCAACAAGCGAGGCTCTAAATGCCTTTAGTGCGTCGTTTTGCTCTTTCATCAAAGAGAGAGAAAATTCTTTTAAAATAGCATCAAAACTCTTTATAGTCTGCTCAAATTTGAGCTGGCTCTCTTTCGTGGCGTTTAAATTTCTACTAAAAATTTCGCCAAGTTTTGCATACTCGGTTAAAATTTTAACCTCCATATCTTTAAAGGCATTAGAAAACGCGCTTACTGCCTTTAGCATATCAGAGTGGATTTTTACAAATTCATCTTGTTTTAGGCTAGATTCATTTAGTATTTTAAGGTTTGCGCTAAGCTCTGCCTTGCTTTGATTGATGATATTTTTTTCAACCTCGCAAAGCTCTTTTAAGCTGTTAAATTTCTCATTTGTCTGCTCGCTTAGCTCTTTTACAAATTTATCATCAAGCACCATTTTAAAGGCGTCATGACTGTCTTTAAAGTAGCCTGCACTTGCTTTCATGAAATTTGCATTTAGCTCATTTTCCTGCCAGAAAAACTCACGGCTTAGCTCTTTTTGCTCGCTGTAAAATCTCTCAAATTTACTAATGCCGATCTTTTCAAAAAACATCCACCAAAGTGCTAAAAATATGCCGTATATCGATACATAAAATGCTGTAGCCACGCCGTTTAGCAGTATAGCGATCTCTTTTTCTAAGCCGTTTGCAGTGCTTGAGCTAAAGCTTGGCATGGAGATAGCGATACTGATAAATGTACCTAAAATTCCAAGCATAGGAAAGACTGCTTGACCGATATTTGCTAGGTTGTCATTTCTAAAATTTCTTGTATAGCTCTCGAAAAAATCTTCAAATTTAGCATTTGCCTTTTTGACGCTTGAAATTTCAAAGAGATGTGAGATAATAAATTCTTTTAGCCTTATCTTGTAGTCTTTGGCATTTGCTAAGAAATTTGAGTAAGCTACCAAGGCGCTGTGGCGAGAAAAGATAAATGCCACAAAAAGTATAACGCCCATCATCACGATGGTATGAAGTTTCATCTGAAAATTTATAACGCCAAGATACGCTAGTATTGCCAAAACATAGATAACTAAAGGGATAAAGATAACTTTAAAAAAGACAAAGAAAGAGTGAGCTTGGCGCTCCTTTGGCACACTTAGCTCACTAAAATCATTTTGATTTTGCATAGGATTAGTTCCTATTTAGGCAGTTTAAGTCGCTAAAAGCAGTCTGAAGACGCTTAACCATGCTCTCCTCGCCACTTCTTAACCATTTCCTTGGGTCGTAGTATTTTTTATTTGGCTTATCATCGCCTTCCGGGTTACCGATCTGTCCTTGCAAGTATGCTCTATTTTTGGCCTCATACTCGCGTACTCCGTCCCAAAATGCCCACTGCGTATCGGTATCAATGTTCATTTTAATAACGCCGTAGCTCACAGCATCTTTGATATCTTTTAGCTCACTGCCGCTACCGCCGTGAAATACAAAATTTACAGGTTTGCTATCTTTTGTATTAAATTTCTTAGCGACGTAGACTTGTGAGTTTTTAAGAATTTCTGGTCTTAGCACGACATTACCCGGTTTATAAACGCCATGAACGTTGCCAAAACTAGCTGCGATGCTAAATTTATCGCTTATCTTGCTTAGTCTTTCATAAGCAAGTGCGACATCTTCTGGCTGAGTGTAGAGAAGTGCGTTATCAACGCCTGTGTTATCCACACCGTCCTCTTCGCCACCAGTGACGCCAAGCTCGATCTCAAGGCTAATGCCAAGCTCGCTAAGCTCTTTTAGATACTTCTCGCACGTACTTAAATTTTCGTTGATATTCTCTTCGCTAAGATCAAGCATATGAGAGCTAAAAAGTGGCACGCCATGAGTTTTTTTATACTCATGACTTGCTTTTACTAGCTCGTCTATCCAAGGCAAAAGCTTTCTAGCAGCGTGGTCAGTGTGTAAAATGACTGGCACGCCGTAAGCCTTGGCAAGCAGATGAACATGTTTTGCTCCAGCGATCGCACCAAGAACGGCTGCGTTTTCGCAGGCTTTACCAGCGTAAAAACCTGCACCGCCATTACTAAACTGAACGATAACAGGCGAGTTAGCAACCTTTGCCGCCTCTAAAACAGCATTTACTGAGTCGCTGCCTACGACATTTACAGCAGGTATTGCAAAACCTTGCTCTTTGGCATAAGCATAAAGTTTTGTTACATCATCTCCGCTTAAAACACCAGGTTTTACGATATCTAAAACGCCCATTTTATCCTCCAAATTTTACTTATATTCTATCTTTGCTTTTTGGCGTAGAGCTTCACTTTTTTGTCTAACAGCAGCTTGGAATTTCTCCATTTTTACAGCCTGCTCAATCTCCGCTTTTGCTTGCTCAAAGCTTACGGTACCAGCAGCTTTGCCATCCTCTTTTAAGATTACATGGTAACCAAACTGAGTTTTAACTGGTTTAGTTGAAACTGTGCCATTAGCCATTGAAAATGCTGCGTCTGCAAAAGGTTTTACCATTTGGCTTTGACCAAACCAGCCAAGTGCGCCACCATGTGCTGCTGAGCCTTTGTCGATTGATTTTTGGCTTGCTAGCTCTGCAAATTTCTTTGTTAATGCCTCACCTTTTAAATTTTTAAGTTGAGCGATGATGTCATTTGCTGTTTTCTCATCTTCAACTAGGATATGCCTTGCTTTTGCTTGAGCTGGCTCATTCATACTTGCTTTGTTTTTATTGTAAAAATCTTTTAGTTCGTTATCACTTACTTTTATGCCGTCAAAAAGCTTTCTCATATAAAGCTCAACTGCGATACCTTCTTGCGCTGCTTTTACGGCTTTGATGTACTCTACATCTTTTTCGATACCGCTTGACTTAGCATCTTTTAAAAGAAGTTTTCTATTTATTAGATCGTCGATTATACGTTTTTTCTCATTTGGTTGAAGCTTGCTAGCGTCAAATCCTGGCATAGCTGCTGATAAAAGGCTTGAAATATCGCTATCGCTTATAGCATCACCATCAACTGTTGCAACTACTGCTGCATTTAGAGTAACAGCTGCTGCTAAACTTAAAACTGCTGGAAACAAAAATTTTTTCATATAAATCCTTTAAAAAATTGATTTTATGGGCAAGATTATATCAAATAAAGCGATAACTTTTCATTTAACTTAAGAAAATAAGGTAAAATACGAAAATGAGAACAAAAAAAGATATTTTAGAGATAAAAAGAAGACTTTTAGAAGAGTTTAAAGACGCCAAAAGTGAGCTTAAATTTAGAAATTTATATGAGCTGCTTGTCTGTGTTATGCTCTCAGCCCAGTGCACTGATAAAAGAGTAAATTTAATAACTCCAGCTTTATTTGAAGCGTATAAAGATGTCTATGAACTAGCTAGCGCAAATTTAGCAAGCCTAAAACTAATGATAAACTCATGCAGCTTTTTTAATAACAAAGCGGTGAATTTAATCAAAATGGCAAACAGCGTGGTTGAGCTTTATAATGGAGAAATTCCGCTTGATGAAGAGAAGCTAAAAGCGCTTGCTGGAGTTGGACAAAAGACCGCTCATGTCGTGCTTTTAGAAGCTACAAATGCAAATGTTATGGCTGTTGATACACACGTTTTTAGAGTAGCACACAGACTTGATCTTAGTCATGCAAAAACGCCAGAAGCTACTGAAGCTGATCTTAGTCACGCCTTTAAAACAGATCTTGGTAAGCTTCATCAAGCCATGGTACTCTTTGGACGTTACACCTGTAAAGCCAAAAAACCGCTTTGCCATGAGTGCATCTTAAATGATCTTTGTAACAGCAAGGACAAGATTATTTAATCTTCTCAAGCTTTGCTAGAAAATTTTTAGCATCTATAAAACCGATAGTTCTAAGAAATTTTAGTTCATCGCCACCATTAAATAGCAAGAGTGCAGGCGGATCAATAAGCCCAAAATTTCTTAGCATCTCATCATTTTGTGATCCACCATTTGTTACATCGATACGAATAAGTGCAAAATTTGCCAAAGCATCTATAACATCACTATCTTTAAAAGTGATCTTTTCTATCTCTTTGCAGCTTACACACCAATCAGCATAAAAATCTACTAGAACGGGCTTGTTTGAGTTTTTTATTATCTCATTTAGTTCATCTAAATTTTTAACGGAATTAAATTTTAACGCACTATCACTTTTTGCCAAATTTAGTCCAGAAAGCGGAGAAAAAGCCTCCTTTGAGCCCAAAAATGAACCAACTATTAGCATAACTGAATATATAAAAACTAGGATAAAAAACGCTTTTTTAAACTTAGCCCAGCTTTGCTCTGCTACTTCAAATGCCCCAAAATAAACTGCCATAAAAACGCCTATAATGCCATATCCTAATAGCTCAAAAAATTCTCCGAGCACACGCGAAAGGATCCAAATCGCCATTATGAGCATTAAAAAGCCAAAGATTTTTTTCACTTCATCCATCCAACTACCAGGTTTTGGCAAGAGCTTTCCAGAGCTTAGCCCGATAATAAGTAGTGGCACGCCCATGCCAAGCCCCATGGCAAAAAGCATAATGCCACCATAAAAGACATTTCCGCTTTGAGCGATATAAAGAAGTGCGCCAGCTAATGGTGCTGCTACACAAGGCGATACGATGAGAGCTGAGGCAAAGCCCATAATAAAAATTCCAACATAGCCTGAACTATTTTGTGATTTTTTACTTATCAAATTTTCAAATTTTGCTGGCAATTTTATATCATAAAATCCAAACATGCTAAAGCTTAGAATAACAAAAATGGCTGCAAAAGCGCCAAGCACATAGATGTTTTGCAAAGCTCCTGCGATACCAAAGCCAAGCAGACTAGCTGCCACTCCAGCTAGTGCGTAAGCCAGGCTCATCGCGACAACATAGATAAATGATAATAAAAAGCCTTTTTTTGCATTTAAATTAGCGCCTTTTGAGACGATTATGCTTGAAAGTATCGGTATCATCGGAAAGACGCAAGGTGTGAGTGAAAGCAAGAGACCATAACCAAAAAAAGTAAGAAGCGAGATAAAGAAATTTTTATCTCCAAGCCCATTTGCGATATCTTGCTCGCTAGAAAATTCTTCAGCAAGAATGTCGGTATCGTTTTTTTGCTCTTTTTTAAAAGTGGCGATGCTAAATTTTCCAGCTTGGTCAGTTATCTCATAAATTCTACTTTGCGGACGGTAGCAAATGCCGTTTTTAGCACAGCCTTGATAGTTAATGTCAAGTATTGCTTTGCCATTTGAAAGATTTTCTTTTACCAAATTTAATGGGATAAAAATCGAAAAATCTTTTGGATAAATTTCATATTCTCCCGTATTTTCACTACTTGGCAAATTTAATAGCTCATTTATCTTTTTGCCAGCTAGTTTAATCTCGAAACTCTCTTTATAAAGATAGATATTTTCACCAAAGTTAAACTTCACTTCAACATTTTGACTATCAACGCTTGGAGTTAAAACAAAGGCTTTGCTAACATCTAAAACCTCGGCAAAAAGCGAGCCTACAAATAAAATAATCGAAAAAAGAAATTTTAAAAACATACTAATCCTTGCTAAATTAAAAAAGATGATTTTAGTCTAAATTCTTAAATTTATTCTATTTTATTGTAAAATCGTGAAAATATGTGAAATTTTAAAGGAGCAAAGATGTCAAAAGACAAAAAACACCAAAAAAGCGAGAAACTTGGCTACGAGGAAGAGCTTAGACTACTTCAAATTGAACTTTTAAAATTTCAAAATTACGTAAAAGAAAAAGGTCTTAGAGTACTCATGCTAATGGAAGGGCGCGACGCAGCCGGCAAAGGAGGAACGATAAAACGCCTAACTGAGCATCTAAATCCAAGAGGTTGCCGTATAGTAGCGCTTGCTAAGCCAAGTGATGTCGAAAAAACGCAGTGGTATTTTCAAAGATATGTGACTCATCTGCCAAGTGCCGGAGAGATCGTGATCTTTGATAGAAGCTGGTACAATAGAGCTGGTGTTGAGCCAGTGATGGGCTTTTGCACGCAAGCAGAGCATAAGGAATTTTTACGTGAAGTGCCAAAATTTGAAGAGATGATCATAAACTCCGGCATAATTTTCTTTAAAATTTATCTTTCAATCACAAAAGATGAGCAGAAAAAACGCTTCAAAGAGAGGCAGAATGATCCATTAAAGCAATTTAAAATTTCACCCGTTGATCAAAAAGCACAAGAACTTTGGGATCAGTACTCTATCGCTAAATATTCTATGCTTCTTGCCTCTCACAATAGCATTTCGCCATGGGTCATCGTCTCAAGCGACAACAAAAAAGAAGCTAGGCTAAATGTCTTTAAATTTATCCTAAGTCACGTTGAATATCCAAAAAAGATAAATGACTACTTGGAATTTGACAAAAACGTCGTAAGAGACGGAAGTGAAGAGATAAAACGCATAGAAGAAGGGCTAAATAAAGACAAGTTAAAGAGTATCGATTAGAACACTTTTAACTTCTAGCTGGCGATTTGCTTAGATTTGCTAGCTAAATTTTAAGCCCACCACATTACTTTTGCTAAAATGACCATTATTAGGCAAAGTACTAGAGCTATTAAATGTGAAAATTTACCAAATGGATCAGGCTTTTTTAAAATAACGACATTAAAAACAGATATAAAAGTTACAAGGCACATTATGAGTAAAACAAAAATTTTTACAAGTAGTAGCTTTTGAAAGTTGCTTTGCCACCAGCCAAGCTCACCTCCAAAATAGTCTTTTGCCATATAAGCGCCACTTATTAAAAGCAATAAAAATGCTGTGCCAAAAACCTTTGCGCTGCCTTTTGTGTAGGCCTTTTTAACTATTTCAAGGGTTTTAGTATCAACCGTTTTTTTAGCAAACGGATATATGCAAACATCGAAAAATACGTATCCTATAAATACAATGGCACAAATTAAATGAGTAATCAAAAAAAATAAATACATTTTTCGCCTTTTTGCTTGGCATTATATAAATTTTAACTATTTAAACTGCTTATTTTGAATCAATCTTAAGGATTTATGAAGATAAATTTATAAAAGAGCAAGGCAAGCGCCCTGCTCTAGGAATTTTACTCGACTTCAGCGTCTATAACGTCATCGTCTTTTTTATTATTTCCGCCGTTTGCTCCAGCATTTTCATCTTTTTTATACATAGCTTCTGCAAGTTTGTGGCTAGCTTTGCTTAGAGCTTCTACTTTAGCATCGATTTGCTCTTTTGAAGAATTTTCATCTTTTAAGACCTCTTTTAGATCATTTAACGCAGCTTCGATGTTACTTCTATCTTCAGCTGGGACTTTCTCGCCAAGCTCGCTCATGCTCTTTTCAGTTTGATGAACTAGTGCGTCAGCTTGGTTTCTAGCTTCGACTGCGTCTTTGCGTTTTTTGTCCTCTTCTTTATGAAGCTCGGCGTCTTTTACCATGTTGTTTATCTCTTCTTCGCTTAAGCCGCTTGATCCAGAGATAGTGATGTTTTGAGCTTTGCCAGTTGCTTTATCTTTTGCTGAAACGGTTAAAATTCCGTTTGCGTCAATGTCAAACTCAACTTCGATTTGAGGAACACCTCTTGGAGCTGCTGGGATGCCTTCAAGGTTGAAATTTCCAAGTGATTTATTATCTCTTGCAAACTCACGCTCTCCTTGTAGAACCATGATAGTAACGGCACTTTGATTATCTTCAGCAGTTGAGAAGACTTGACTTTTCTTAGTTGGTATAGTTGTGCCTTTTTCGATGATCTTTGTCATTACGCCGCCAAGTGTCTCGATACCAAGACTAAGCGGAGTTACGTCAAGAAGTAGCACATCTTTTACATCGCCTTTTATGACCGCACCTTGGATAGCAGCACCGATAGCTACGACTTCATCTGGGTTTACACTCTTATTTAGCTCTTTACCAAATGCTTTTTTGACCTCTTCTTGAACTAGTGGTACACGAGTTGAACCACCGACCATTACGACCTCTTTGATGTCGCTTTTATTTAAACCAGCGTCTTTTGTTACCTCGTTTATCTTAGTGATAGTCTCGCCTACAAGTGAGTCGATCATACCCTCAAATTTAGCACGAGTTAGCTTTTTGACAAGGTGTTTTGGACCAGTCGCATCAGCTGTAATAAATGGTAAATTTATCTCAGTCTCTTGAGCTGAGCTTAGCTCTTTTTTAGCATTTTCAGCAGCTTCTTTTAAGCGTTGGAGTGCCATGATATCGCCTTTTAGATCGATACCATTTTCGTTTTTAAACTCGCTTACTAGCCAGTCAATTATCTTATTATCAAAGTCATCACCGCCCAAGAATGCGTTACCGCCAGTTGCCAAAACTTCAACGATATTATCGCCAGTTTCTAGCACTGTAACGTCAAATGTACCACCACCTAAGTCGTAAACTAAAATTTTCTCAGCCTCTTTTTTATCAAGACCATAAGCAAGCGCTGCAGCTGTTGGCTCGTTGATGATACGAAGCACGTTTAGTCCTGCAATCGTTCCAGCCTCTTTTGTAGCCTTTCTTTGGCTATCGTTAAAGTATGCTGGCACTGTGATAACCGCATCTGTTACCTTCTCGCCAAGATATGCTTCAGCATCTTCTTTTAGTTTGATAAGAATTTTTGCTGAAATTTCTTGTGGAGTATAAACCTTGCCAGCGATCTCAACTGCGCAAGCGCCGTTTCTATCTACGACATGATACGGCAATCGGCTTTTTGCCTCTTCAGCATTTTTTTCATTGCTCATCAAACCCATGATACGTTTGATAGAATATATCGTTTTTTCAGGGTTTGTAACTGCTTGACGTTTTGCAACATCACCTACTAGAATTTCACCTTTGTCCGTAAAAGCAACAACAGATGGAGTCGTGTTTTTACCCTCTTTGTTTGGGATAACCTTGCTCTCGCCACGCTCAAAAACGCTCACACAAGAGTTTGTTGTACCTAAGTCTATACCTATAACTTTTGACATATTTTTCCTTTTTATTAGATTTTATTTTTATAAATTTAGTTTGCCACGCTGACCATAGCTGGGCGCAAAACCCTACCATTTATCATATAACCTTTTTGCAAAGCTTGTACGATCTGACCACTCTGCTTCTCCTCGCTATCGACCCTTAAAACAGCATTATGCACGCTTGGATCAAACTCAATATCAGTTGGTATCTCGCTTACGCCATGCTTTTCAAAGCATTTTTTAAACTGATTTATAGTTATCAAAATACCTTCTTTGATCTTTTTGGCAAATTCATCATCTTCTGGATCAAAATTTGCAGCGATCTCAAGAGCATCGATGACCGGCAGCAAGTCCCTAGCAAATTTCTCATTTGCATAGTTTGCAACGTCTGTCTTTTCTTTTTCATAACGCTTTTTGATATTTTCAAACTCAGCATTTGCTCTATAATATTTATCAGTTATTTCTCCGAGCTCTTTTTCAAGTTTTTCAACCTTTGAAATATCGCCAAGTGCGTCCAAATTTACACTATCATTAGCTAGTTCTTGCACAGGCTCAACCTCGGGTAGGTTTTGCTCTTTTACCTCTTCGCTCACGCAGCCTCCTTTATTAGATTTATAAATTTCACATAGTCAGTATAAATACTGCCAGCACAGATCATCTGTGCTTCGTTGCCAAGATAGTTTGTACTAAATTTAAGTCCCATAAAATTTTCATCAAACATAGGAGAAAATGTAAGTTTTTCATCCATTTGCAAGCTAAAACTTGGGTCAAAAACCATCTTAAAACGTCTATCTTTAAACATATCAAAAGCTAAAATTTCGTTTTCTTGGAAGTAAATTTTAGTCCTTTTAAGCTCTCTTATTTTACTTTTTAGTTCGCTTAAACCAACTTGAGAGCAGATAAGCTCAAGCTTGTTTAAACTAACTCCTGCAAGATTACTTAAAAATTTATACATCCTGGCATCAAATTTAATAACGATCTCATCTTCACCAAAATTTAAGATCATATATCTATTATTTAAATTTAAAATTTCTAGCAATTCATTATCAATTGTGCCAAAAATCATGCAATAAAGCTCAAATTCATCGCATAACTTTTTCAATCCTTCGGCATCATTTATCTCTAAATTTATATCGCTTATAGCAAAAATTTCACTCCAATATCTTCTCATCGCTGCAATTGTTGGGATCCGACCGCCACTAATGTGAAGCTTTGTAATCTCGCCCTCATCTGAAAGCTTTTTGAAATAAACGCGTATCGTAGAAGCCGGAATAGCTGCGCTCATACGAGAACCAAGCTCATTTGAACCAATAGGCATATTGTCCTGCAAATAAGCCTCGATGATAGAATTTAGTATCAAATCACGTTTATTTGTTTTACTCACTTTTAGCACTCTTTCTTTTTAATTGCTAAGCGGATTATACAACTTTAGTTTATCAATGTCAAGTATTTAAGTTAAAATAATTTATTTATGTATCTTTAGTCTATATAACTAAGCTTCTTTAATATTAATTGCATAAGCCTTTCCGAAAATAAAATTACAAAAATAATTAAACAAACTTAAAAGTCTTTTATATTACCTCTACGTTCTAATATTTTTATACGTTTTTACGTATTAATATAA
>NZ_CABPUT010000009.1:29886-49968 GCF_902460625.1 Campylobacter concisus | reverse complement strand
AATATATTTTAATTTATTTATACGTATTTCTATTATTTATATATTGTTTTATGTATATTTAATAAAATAATTCGTATAATACTTTAATGATTGAAACAAGTGATATATTTAATTTGCTTCACAATGCAGTTGAGGCGAAAAATATCGGTAAGAAAATTTCACAAGCAAAAATGGCAGAAGAGCTTGGTGTACCAATGAGAACATACCAGGACTGGAGACTTGGAAACTCAAAGCCACAAGCTGCCGCTGCAGTTTGCAAACTTCTTTGTGAGCTTGACGACGATGAAATATTATTTGTTATCAACAAGATGAGAAGGTTGTTAGGAAAATAGATGGAAAATTTGACACAAAAAGAGAGAATAGACCTTGAGAGCGTGTTTGCAGCTATCTGCACTAAAAAAGAGCCTAAATTTTTAGGTTTCTATAAAGACTTTTACTCAAGTGCGATTTTAAAATTTTACGTTGTTAAAGACAGAAGTAAAAAAATAAAAATTAAGAAAAATTAGTTTTATATTGTTTGAGCAAAAACACTTTTTGGTACTTTTAAAGGTTAATAATTTAGATAAATTCTCCTTAAATATTGACGTTATTTAAAGAGAATTTACCGACTTATTTTTTACCAAATTTAGCTAGAGCTCTTTGGTAGTCCTCTTCGCTATCGATGCCAATACTTTGGCTCTCAATCTCTAGCATCGCTATCTTTTTGCCATTTTCTAGGGCACGGAGCTGCTCAAGCTTCTCGGTGTTTTCAAGACTTGAAGGCATGAGCGCGCAAAACTCTTTTAAGCTTTTTACGCTGTATCCGTAAATGCCAAGGTGTGCTTTGTAGCTTTTGCACTCGCTTCTGTTAAATGGTATCCTTGATCTTGAAAAGTAAAGCGCATAGCCTTCAAAATCAGTCACTACTTTGACTAAATTTTTATTATCCGCAAACTCATCGTCCATCTTTTTATAACAAGAAAACATAAAGGCTTTCCCTTTGTTTTGCTCGCAAAATGCCCTAAATTTAGCGATATTTTCAGGCTCGATAAATGGCTCATCAGCCTGAACATTTATGATGATCTCACTCTCACTTAGTCCCAAAATTTGTGCCGCTTCGTTTATCCTATCAGTCCCACTTTGATGATCTTTGCTAGTTAGCACCGCTTTTATACCGTGAGCTTTGGCGATATCCAGCACGCTTAGCTCATCCACAGCAACTGCCACATCGTCCACGCCGCTTACTCTAAGAGCCGTCGCTACAAACATCGGCACGCCATTTATCTCTTTTAAAATTTTATTACTAAACCTTGTTGAGGCAAGGCGAGCCGGGATGATTATCATCGCTCGATCCATTCTAGGACGCACTTTTCGATCTCGTCCTCTTTTATGATATTTTTATGTAAAATTTTCGCGCTAAATAGCGAGTTTATCGAGCTTGGCACGCTGTCATTTAAGATTTTAGCAGTCTTTGCGAGCGCATCTTTTTCATCTTTTGTATCTTTGATCTGGCACGCTTTGATCATGCTTGGCGTAAATTTCACCCAGTGCGCGGTAGATGTTATGACGTTTATGCAGCTAGCATCCACCATCTTAAAGCAAGTAGCTGTATGCGGATCGATCGCGTAGCCGTCCTTTGCGAGCTTTGCAATGTATGCCTCGCACTCTTTATCTTCGCACCAGCTAGCCTCAAAGTCCTCTTTTAGCGCTTCAAGCTCTTGCTTACTAAGGTTATAAAATTTATTTTTAGCTAGGCTTTGCATGAGTTCATTGGTTCTAACGCTGCCAAATTTATCAAATAGCAAGCGCTCAACGTTTGAGCTGATCAAAATGTCCATGGCAGGACTTATCGTCTTAACCAGCTTTTTATCCCTAAGGTCATAAACGCCGGTGGTAAAAAACTGCGTCAAGATGTTGTTTGCGTTTGAAGCGATCTTGATCTTGCTGATCTTTGCGCCCATTTTTTTAGCGTAGTATGCCCCAAGCGCATTACCAAAATTTCCACTTGGCACGATGATGTCAAAGCTCTCGTTTGCCTTAAGCGCCTTTTGCTTTAGTAAATTTACGTATGCGTAGGCGTGGTAGATGATCTGAAAGAGAATTCTGCCAAAATTTACCGAGTTTGCCGCGCTTAGCTTAAGGCGCTTTTTCTTAAGCTCGGCCTTAAATTTATCATTTGCAAGCAGCATTTTTAGCGCCCTTTGAGCGTCGTCAAAGTCACCTTTTATACCAAAAACCTTTAAATTTTCACCCTGCATGGTCTGCATTTGCAGCTTTTGAACCTCGCTCGTGCCGCCGTCTGGATAAAGACAGACGACCTTGATATTTTCGTCGTTTGCAAAGGTTTGAAGTGTCGCAGGACCTGTGTCACCGCTCGTTGCGCACATAATAATGTATTTTTCGCCTCTTTCTTTGGCTAGCTGGCTAAGAAGTGAGCCAAAAGGCTGAAGCGCCATATCCTTAAAAGCCCTAGTTGGACCGTGATATAGCTCATTTACATATAAATTTTTATCTAGTTTTTTAAAAATGACTGGGTGTTTTGGATCATCAAAGCTTGCGTATCTTCTGACCGCTTTTTTGAAAAACGCCTCTGGCACGTCAAATTTAAATAGCGAGATGATGTGAAGTGCGAGCTTTTCGTAGCTTAGACTTGAGAGCTCTTGCCACTTTGCCTTTGTGATCTTTGGTAGCTTCTTTGGCGCGTAAAGTCCGCCGTGAGCGGAGCTTGGGCTAAGCATGGCTGTGCTTAAATTTACATTTTTTATCTTTTCGTCTTTTATACTTCTTGTTGGTGTCAGTCTCATTTTTTACCTTTTTTGGTTGATTTTTTTATCCAATTTTCATATTTTTCAAATACCTCTTTCGGCTTAAGTGCCAAAATTTCTGGGGTTTCGTAGCTGTGGTGCTTTCTTATAAAATTAGCCACCTTTTTAAATTTCACGTCCGTTTTTATGAGTAAAATTTGCTCTTTTTCATCGCAAAGCTTCTCTTGCCAGATATATACGCTTTTTGCGCTAAAGCTACTCACGCAAGCAGCAAGGCCCTTTTTCACGAGCTTTTTGCTTAGTTTTTTTGCCTCTTTTTTCTTTGCGACTGAGGTGATTAAAATTCTCATTTTGATCTAAATTTTCCTTTTAAGAAGTGGTTCATTATAACAAAATGGGCTTAAATTTGCTGCGCCAAAACCTTTTTAAACTCCTCACTTAGCATAACTTCAAGCGTTATAAGCGATACTCTCAGCCCAAAGTCCTTTGCCTTTACATAGTCCTTTTGCGTCATCAAAAGTGAGGCTGCATCATATCTTTTTAAAATCTCTTCTAGCTCATCTTTTGAAAAATCATAATGGTCAGGAAAAAAGACGCAAGCTACGCACTCATCAAAAAATGGCTTAAGACGCTCTGGGTTTGCTATGGCAGTAACTAGAACCATTTTTTCGCTTTTATTTAAAATTTCACTCTTTCTAAAGTGAGTTTGTCCTTCACTAGCGATAAAATTAGCAAATTTATAAAAGCTAAACGGATATCTATAAGCCCCGCTTGGCAGGCAAAATTTTAGCTTTGGCTCAGGGTTTGGACGAACCAAGATGTCAAATTTGGCTATGTCAAATTTAGAAAATCCATCATCAAGTAAGATATACTTTGCACCATGCTTTTTAGCGTAGTTTATGGCTACTTTTCTATCTTCGCTTACTATCACATTTGCGTTTTTTAGGCTTGTGGCGTATATCATCG
The DNA here is from genome assembly GCF_902460625.1 of Campylobacter concisus. Lineage (GTDB taxonomy): Bacteria > Campylobacterota > Campylobacteria > Campylobacterales > Campylobacteraceae > Campylobacter_A > Campylobacter_A concisus_AD. The sequence goes on along the minus strand of NZ_CABPUT010000009.1, from coordinate 46,258 downwards.
CCTCGTCGCCGCTCGCTGCCACGTTAAGTAAAATTTCGCCATCACGAGCGACAACTTGCATGCCTTTGCTTTTTCTTTTATAGCCTCTAAGAATGATAAAAGCGCCCTCGTAATTTTTAGCGATAGCTACGCAAAGTGGGGTCTTCCCGCTTCCTCCAAGGGTCAAATTTCCAACGCTTACTACCTTTATGCCAAAGTCTATTTTTCTAGCAGTAAATTTCTTAAGCACAACAATAAGAAAATAGATAAAACTTAATGGCAAAAGTAAAAATGCTAGTAAAATTTGAAAGAAATTTGGGCGAAAAAAGTAGTCATTCGCCCAAGAATGCAAGAAAATATTTAATTTCTTAAACACGAGTTTTAGAAATTTCTTTTACTTTGCTGCAGATGTATTGCACCTCTTCGTCACTCAAACTATGATAAATAGGCAGTGACAACACTTGCTGATAATTTTTTAAAGCATTTGGAAAATCATTTACTTTAAGCGAGTATTTGTTTTTATAATAACTTAGTAAATGTATCGGTATATAGTGCAATGATGTGTGAATGCCGTGTTCCAAAAGCTCTCTAGCAAAGCCATCACGATTTTTATTTATCTTAATAATATACTGAGTATAAATGTGCTCGCGTTTTTTGACAGGGATTGTTATATTGTGGCACTCACCAATCTCTTTATCATAAATTTTTGCGATCTCTTGTCTTCTTTGTATGAGCTTGTCTGTTCTTTCTAGCTGCGCAATAGAAAATGCTGCATTTATCGAGTTTATATCATACTTTAAGCCAATATCTACGACATCATAAATATAACTCAAGCTACCGAATTTATCAATGCCATTTACAAGGGCATAGTTGCGAAGTAGTTTTGCTCTTTTATAAATTTCCTCATCATTTGTCGTAAAAAATCCAACCGTTGATATAGGATTTTGTACACGAGAATGTGTTTGAAAGCACGATAAAAAGGAGTCTGAACCAACTTTTTTGCCATTGTATGTTAGTCCCATACCGCGATTTGCGTCATCTAAAATTTTTACGCCGTATTTCTCACAAACCGCCGTTATCTCATCCATCCTAGCACTTTGACCTGCGATATGAGAAATAAAAGCACATTTTAATTTTTTGTGATTTTGCTCTTTTAGCACTTTCTCAAGGGCGTCTGGGCAGATGTTAAAATCTTCTTCATCAACATCCACAAAAATAGGTTCAGCATCAAAATGTCTAACAGCTTGTGCAATGCTAGGAAAGGCATTTATGGAGCAAATGACCTTATCTCCGCGTTTAGTGTCAAGCGCGCTTAGTGCCAAGTGGTGTGCGGCTGCGATATTATTTGTGGTAACTACAAATTTTGCACCAAAATACTCTTTTAACTTCTCTTCAAATCTAGCAACGATATTAGTAGTATTTTCAGAGTGCAAAGCCTCCTCAATAAGCTCACTTTCACGCTCAGTGATAGTTGGTCTATAAAACGGAATCTCTCTCATCTTTAATCCTTTAAATTTTCACTATCAACGGCATTTGTCGTTTAAACCTGTTTGAAACAACTCTATTTTCTATATCCGATACTGCTTTTAATCCGAACTTTTTGATGACTTGCTCCTTGTTATTTTCTAAATTTTCTAAAATCTCATCAATAACAGCATAACTGTAACCTATGTCACCTTCGTCACTTTGACCATCCCACAAATCAGCCGAAGGTGCTTTGTTGATAAAATTTTTATCAACCCCAAGATGTTTTGCAAATTCAAAAATTTCACTTTTGTAAAGCTCTCCAATAGGATTTATCGCACATGCCAAATCCCCAAATATCGTACCGTATCCAAGCATAAGCTCACTTTTGTTGCTTGTTCCGATAACTAGAGCGTTTATACTAGATGAATAATCATAAAGCAAGCTCATTCTAACTCTAGCTGCTAAATTCCCTTTTCTTAAATTGCTTAAATTTACATCTATCGTTTCGTAAAAGGCATTTAAAATACCCTCTATGGATAAAACCTTATATTTTATGTTTAGTTTTTCGCATAAATTTAAGGCATCGTCCATATTTTGTCTGTTTGATGATGCTGTTGGCATGATGAGTGCATGAGTTTCATTTGGTTTTGCTCTTGCACACAAAGTCGCTACTACAGCAGAATCAATACCTCCACTAACACCCAACAACAAATTTTTATCTTTAGTTTTATCTTTTAAGCTAAAAACTAAAGTTTCTTCGATCTTTTGATACTCCTTCATTCTTCCTTTGCCTAGATTTGCTTCCTTTTGTAAAAATTATACTCATTAAATTTAAAATTTTTCTTTAAGTTTAAGTAAAAAGATGTAAAATTTTAAGAAATAATAAATTTAAGGTAAAAAATGAGAGTAATACACAAAAGCTTTGGAGATTTTGGCACTAATTGTTACATAGTTACAAAAGATAACTCATCTATAGTGATAGATCCGGGAGATGGGGCAAAAGAATGGGTTTTGCAAAATGCTAAAAATTTAAAAGCCATCCTTTGTACTCATGGGCATTTTGATCATATTTTTGATGCTGGTAAATTAAAAGATGAGCTAAAAATTCCAGTTTACATTAATAAATTTGACGCTTTCATGTGTGAAAATGATATTTTTGGTTATATGAAAAGTACTTTTACTCCAGATATTTTGGTTGATAATGATGAAAATTTTAACATTGATGATTTTTGTATTAAATTTCATCATTTCCCAGGACATACGCCAGGTTGCTCGATGATAGAGATAGAAGATGTGATGTTTAGTGGAGATTTTTTATTTAAAGGTAGCATCGGACGCTGGGATTTTCCTTTTTCAGATAAAAACGAAATGTTAGCTAGTTTAGAAAAGTGTAAAAATCTAAAGGGCGACTTCGCACTTTATCCAGGGCACGGAGAAAGTAGTACACTAGAGGCCGAGCAAAATGATATTAATTATTGGATAGATATAGTAAAAAATAGCTAAAAATTTCAGTGGTATTAATTTCAAGTTTCAAACTTTTAAAATACACTTAATCGCTATTAAAAATTTATATTTTTATAAAACTAAGAGTCAATCAAAAAGGGTAGATAAATTTTATATGGAGTCTATTAAATTTTAAAGAGGTCCGAGCGAAAACTCGCTCGGGTGAAAGTTTTTAGAAGCTATATTTTGCTTCAAATCTTATACGATCTTGTTTGTAGCTTGCACCATCTTTTTTGTCTTTAGCAGCCGCATACCAAGAAAGGAATGTAAGTTTTTTGCTGTATTTGTAGCTAGCGTCAAGTGACCATTCGTTTCTTTTTGCTCTCTCTTTGCCAAGCGCATAACTTGTGCCCTTACCTTGAGTATATCCAGCACCAAAGCCAAATTTATCTATATCATACCCAGCATTAACAAACCAGTAGTCGTTATTGCCCTTGATGTTATTGTAGTATTGTTGGCCACCACTCATTACACCATTTAAGATCTTAGTTGGGTTGATTAACTGTCCATTTCCATCAATTGATGTAAATGCGATTTTGTCTTTGTTTTTAGCGTCATTTTCTTTGTTTTTAGCGTCAAAGTCTAAATAACCAGCGTTAAGTTTAGCACCAAATAGTTTTGTGCCAGCTTGTACTGCCCAGAAAGTTGCATCAGCTACTTTTTTATGATCTGAGTCACTATAAGCATATTGACCTTTTAAGTTTAGGTTTATATCATCTGTTACATTAAAGCTGACACCAGCTTCAGTACCATAAAGTGTAGCAACCTCTTGGATATTTGTAATTGCTACTTTGAATGATACTGGATCATAACTACCCATAGCACCTAAGTTATAGATGTTACCAGCAGCATCACTAAATTCATCACTGCCAAGCCTTGACAATAATGGGCCATCTATATCTGGGCTTTTAGCTTTATATTTAATGTGTCCAAATTTATCATATTCCGTATTGCCATTTTTGTCTTTTAATATTTCAGCATCGTTATCAATAGCATCATAAGCAGCAGCTGTTAAAGTAAGACCAGGTACGTCAGTACTTACTACTTTTAGACCAGTGCCAGCTATATCGCTATCGATAAAGAAACCTTTGACAAGTTGTTTACCAGCTGTGATGGTAGTATCAGCCACTTTGTAGCCTAGATACATCTCATAAACACCAAAAGAATTTGTTGTATTTGTTTTATCTGTACCAGTTGCTACTTTATCGCCTGAATCATCAGTGGCAGAATATCTTAGTCTTAAAACACCAAAGAAGTTATCGTCTATTGCAGCTTTAAATGCTGTCTCCATTCTAAACGCATGACCAGCACTATTACCCTTTACAGTATCAGCTGTAGTTTTCTTAGTACTATCATTTGTATAACGATATCTTGCAAATCCTGAAAGATCTACATTTTTTATAGCTTCTTCAAGTGGAGTTGCACTTGCAACGCTTGAAAATGCACCTAAAGCAACCAAAGCAGCTAAGCTAACTTTTGTAAGTTTCATCTAAATCTCCTTTTGATAAAAAGTTTTGAAAGGATATTATCATAGAAAATTAATTTTATTGCTTAATTTTCCTTAAAATTTAAAAAATGTTACCAATTATTTACCAAAATAGGATAATGAGATAAAGATTGTCTTTTTAAAATTTCGTTTTATTTGGGATTAAAAATCAAAAATTTTTACCTACTTTTAGCTATTAGCCTTAGCTTCTTCTCGTTCTTTTTTTTGCCTTATAGCAGCTTCTTTTTGGATATTTTTTTGTTGAGCCAAGAAGATATGCTCTTCAAGTGTAACAAGTTGAAATATTCCTTCAAAAATTTTTATATCTTTAACATATCCAAGCACTTTTACTTCCCTTTTTCTGCTCTCTTCAAATCTTGCTTGCGCGTCAAATTCCACTACATCACCAAGCTTTAGTGGCCCAAAGAAATTTATTCTAGCCCCGATACTAACGCAAAATTCTTCATTAATAGCTAAAAGTGCAGCATGATTTGCGCCCATGAAAATAAATCCGCTATGAATAAGTCCCTCAGTATCGCACACCATATCATCCGTAGTAAAAAATCTAGTCTTTGCGTGATTTTTTTCAAGTAAAAATGCCGTTCCACTAAAATTTAGCTTTGTAAGTGGAGCGGTTTTGATCTCATTTCTTAATGGATTTTCATCTTCTGGTAAGATTATTTGCGATTCATCTTTTATATCATAGATATTTTCTTCTGCCATTTTTATCCTTAAATTTTAACTCTAACATATGCTCTTTTTGGTGCTGGATAGCCCTCGATTGTCTTTGCACTATCATTTGGATCTAAAAAATTTCCAAGACTCTCACCGTCTATCCACTGCGTTTTTCTTTGCTCATTTAGATCAGTGGCCTTTGTATCAAGTAAGGTAAAATCCCTAAATTTAGCTCTCTCGCACCAGTTTTGAAGTGCCGAGAGTGTTGGCACAAAGTAGATATTTGGGATTTTTGAGTATCTATCCTTTGGACTTAGCGCAAAATCGCCATCCATATCAATATACATAGTATCTAAAAATAGCTCTCCTCCAGGATTTAGCACAGTTTTTAGCTCTTTTAGCATCTTGATAGGATCGCTTCTGTGGTATATCACGCCAAGGCAAAAAATGGTGTCAAATTTCGCTGCGTATTCTGGCAAGCTCTCTACTCCAAGAAGCTCGTAAGCGATATTTGAGCGGATAAATTTATTTAAAAAAGCAAACTGCAAATATGTATGCACGCTAGGATCAAAGCCAGTTATGCTTTTTGGACCGTACTCAAGCATCTTAAACATATAATATCCATTGTTGCAACCCACATCAGCCACGCTTTTGCCGGCTAAATTTAGGTGCGGGGCAAGGATATTAAATTTAATAAAACTTTGCCACTCGCTATCTATATATATATCATCAAGTAAAAATGGTCCTTTTCGCCAAGGCTTTAGGCTAAGAGCTAGATCAAAAATTTCGTCTTTTTTTGCTTGATCTAAATTTTTAAATTTCACATTTACACTATCTTTTAGCTCAAGCTCGCAGTCAAAATTTGCTAAATTTTCTATCCTATTATAAAATTGCTTTTGCTGCTCATTAAATTTACTAAGATCCATGCTATTTCCAGTCGACGATGTTGTGCGGACACTCTTTTTGGTAGGTGCCAGTCGCATCATAATACTCTTTACAATCATTATAATATTGAGTCGAAACTCCACGCTCATTCATATAAAGACAACCATTACAAAATAGCGCTATAAAGCCTAAAAATATAATCTTTTTCATGTGGCGGATTTTATCATAAATAAAAATTTTATGCTAGAATAGCAGGCAATTTTAGAGCCAAGTTTGGCTAAGATTAAGCAAAAAGGCATTTTATGCAAAGAAGAGATTTTTTTAAATTCAGTAGTTTTTTAGGTGCAGCAAGTCTGCTTCCAAGTGTCACTCTAGCTAGCGACGAGCCAGCAAACCCAGTCGTAAGAAATTTCGACGTAAATTTCAAACACCAGCTGCTCGAAAAAGGCAAAAGCTCAAAAATTTGGTTACCACTTCCACTAAGCACCACTTATCAGCAACTAACCCAAGACTACGTCATAAACACAACCGCTAAAAACGTCTATATTTCAGATACGCTAATACCTACAATGTATGCTGATTTTGAAGAAAATGAGCAAAGACCTATCTTAAATGTGCAGTTTAAAATCCAAATAACAGAGCGCAACACTGACTTTAGCAAGGTAAATTACGATCCAAACGAGAAGGTAGATCCTGCTGTTTTGGAGTTTTTAAAACCAACTTCACACATACCAACTGACGGCGTCGTAAGAGCAAAAGCGCTAGATATAGTTGGAAATTTAAAGGGCGACTTGGAGCGCGCAAAAGCGATCTATACGTGGGTTGCAAATACTATGCAGCGTGATAACAGCATCCTTGGATGTGGCACAGGCGACGTTAAAGCCATACTTGAAAGTGGCAAACTAGTTGGCAAATGCACCGATATAAACTCTGTTTTCGTGGGGCTTTGCAGATCAGTTGGCATTCCGGCAAGAGAAATTTTTGGTATCAGAGTTGGTCAGTCTAGATTTTCAGATCAGATGGGCAGCGCAAAAGATGGCGTGGCTAAAATTTCAGGCGGACAGCACTGCAGGGCTGAATTTTACCTAAAAGGCTATGGTTGGATACCAGTTGATCCAGCGGATGTCACAAAGGTAAGACTGGGCGAGAAGCTAACAAATGATGACGCCAAGATCGTAGCTGTGAGAGATTATTGCTTTGGTAACTGGGAGATGTGCTGGATAGGCTTTAACTATGGCCGCGACTTTATCTTAAAGCCAACTCCAGAGCAAACTCCGCTAAACAACTTTGGCTATCCATACGCTGAGGTTGATGGCAACACACAAAACTACTATTCGCCAAAAGAATTTAGCTACGACTACGTCTCAACAGAGCTAAAATGAGAGCCTTTTGGCTGATACTAACATCCATAGGTAGTGCTATCGGCGCTACCTTGTGCTGCTTACCAGCACTTCTTTTCCTACTTTTTGGCACTTCTTTTTCATTTCTATCTTGGACACAAAATTTATACGAGTACCGCGTCCCTTTAAGCGTCGTGGCGGTCATTTGCTTTGTGATTTCAGGTGTAGCTCTATTTTACAAGCCAAAAAGCTGCAACCTAAGCTATAAAAAGAAAAAATGGATACTTATATATATACTTTTTGGAGTGATTTTGCTTTTACTCCTTACATACCCAGAGCTTTTAGGAGAAATTTATGCGTAAAATTTTAGTTTTAGCCCTTTTAATGGCTACAAGCTATGCTGATAAAAAGATAGAAATTTTAGTGCCTAGCATGCACTGTCCGCTTTGCACAGCGATAGTAAGAAAGGCTGCTCTTAGCGTTGAGGGCGTAAAAAAGGCAGATGTATCACTAAAAGAGCGAAAAGCTGTCGTTATAGCAGATGATAAGCTCGATGAAAAAGAGCTTTTAAAAGCAGTCGATGCGACTGGCTATAAGGGCGAGATAAAATAATTTTTTTACGGAGGCAAATATGTCAAAGAGTGAAATTTTAAAGAAATTTGAGACACTTGCTGCGATACCACACTGCAGTTATGAGACTGATAAGATGCGTGATTTTCTGGCTAGCTATGCAAAAGATAAGGGCTGTGAGGTCGTGGTCGATAGTTTTGGCAACGTTCATGCATTTAAAGGCAAGCCAAAAATTTGCTTGCAAAGCCACTACGATATGGTCTGCATGGGCGATGCTCCAAAGATTGAGATAGTTTATGGCGATGATGGCTATATGAGGGCTAAAAACTCATCTTTAGGTGCCGATAACGGCATAGGCGTGGCTATCATGATGCAGATGATAAGCGAATTTGACGACATTGAGTGCCTTTTTACAAACAACGAAGAGGTCGGCATGGTTGGAGCTGCTGGTTTTAGCGGAGATCTAAAAGCTAACAAACTTTTAAATTTAGACAGCGAAGAAGACGACCGCGTAACTATCGGCTGCGCTGGCGGCGTAAATTTATTTGCCACTATCTCGCTTAATAGCAAAAAAACAAAAGAGAGCACGCTTTACGAAGTAAAAGTAAGCGGCTTACCAGGCGGACACTCTGGCAATGAGATACATAAAAATATCCCAAATGCGATCAAGGTTTTGGCTACATTTATCACTAAAAATGGATGTAAGCTTGTTAAATTTGAAGGTGGCGAGCGAAGCAACTCTATCCCAAGTGGCGCAACTGCACTGGTTCTAAGCGATAAAGAGCTAAAAAGTGAGTGTGAAAATTTAAGCGTGAAAAAGCTTGGCACTGGTGAAGAAATTTTAGAAAATGGCGATAAAATTTTAACTCTTATTAACTCATTTTCACAAGGCGTAAGAGCCTATAACTGCGAGCTAGGCATACCGCAAGATAGCGTCAATCTCTCACTTGCAAAGATCAAAGATGATGGCATACTTGAAGTGGAGTTTTTTGCAAGGTCAATGAGCAAAGATGGACTAAATAGGATGGAATTTGAAATTTCTGAGCTTGCAAAAGCGCTTGGTTTTGAGGTCATCGCAAAAGATAGAAACCCTGCTTGGAAGCCTATAAATGATAAATTTGCAAACGACATCCTAGAAGAGCTAAAAATTTATAAGCCAAATGCAAGAATAACAGCTGTGCATGCTGGACTTGAATGTGGCGTGCTTTTGGAGAAAAAAGCGGGTCTTAGTGCTTGCTCAATAGGACCAAACATCCACTCACCTCACTCAACAAGAGAATGCTGCGAAGTTGAATCTACACTTTTTATAGAAAAAGTAGTTCGCGGTATCGTTAAAAAATATAACTCATAAAAAATAAAATTTGCTAGAAATTTCTAGCAAATTTTGGATTTTGAAGATTTAGGATTTGTTCGCAAGCACGAGCAAATTTATATTATTTTCCAAACTCATAAACGATCTTGCCACTTTTTATCGTAGTAGTCGTTGCGCCTTTTAGCTTTTTGCCAAAAAGCGGAGAATTTATAGATTTTGAGCGGTTTATCTTTTCATCATAAATGTATTCGATCTCAGGGTCTATCACTGCAATGTCAGCCAGCATGCCCTCTGCGAGCTTACCTTTGTCTTTTAAATTTAGCATCTTGGCCGCATTTGTAGAGGTTAGCTCCACCATACGCTCCAAGCTTATGACGCCTTCATTTACGAGCTTTAAAGTAAGTGGTACAAGAGTTTGAAGTCCGATGATACCAAATGGCGCCTTGTCAAACTCTACTATCTTTTCGTCTGTATGGTGCGGCGCATGATCGGTTGCGATAACGTCTATAAGACCGCTTTTTAGCGCCTCTCTTACCGCTTTTACATCGCTTATCTCACGAAGCGGTGGTGACATTTTGAAATTTGTATCATAGGCATTTTTCAAAATTTCATCGTCACTAAAGCTAAAATGGTGTGGTGTAGCCTCACAAGTAATGTTTATGCCCTCTTTTTTGCCCATTTCGATGATCTTTAGTGAGTACTCCGAGCTTACGTGAGCGATATGAATGTGTGCTTTAGTAAGCTTTGCAAGTAGCATATCACGACTAACTGCGATCTCCTCTTTCTCTCTTGCCATGCCACGAAGTCCAAGTATGGCTGAGACTTTACCCTCGTGCATGACGCCCTGTCTGCAAAGCGAACAATCCTCTGAGTGGCTTATACAAAAGCTACCAAACATGCTTGAGTACTCAAGTGCCGCTCTCATCACGCTTGAGCTAGTTACTGGTAGACCATCATCGCTAAATGCAACTGCTCCAGCCTCTATAAGATCGCCCATTTCAACGATCTCGTTGCCGCCAAGTCCTTTGCTAATGGCTGCGATTGGTAAAAGATCGATCAGTCCGCAGTTTTTAGCCTTTTCTATCATTGCTCTTGTGATTGAGGCGTTGTCATTTACTGGGTTTGTGTTAGCCATGCAAAGGCAGGTGGTCACTCCTCCAGCTACGGCCGCCTGCGAGCCTGAGATGATGTCGTCTTTGTACTCTTGACCAGGATCTCGAAAATGCACGTGCATGTCGATAAGCCCTGGCATGACGAGCTTATTTGTGGCGTCGATGACCTTATCAGCCTCAAATTTCTCACTTCCTATTTTGGCTATTTTGCCGTTTTCTATTAGGATATTTGCTTTAAATTTCTCGTCGCTATTTACGATAGTGCCGTTAATTATTGCTATTTTCATCTTTAGCCCCTATTTTTCGCAAGCGTATTTAGTATCGCCATTCTTATAGCAACGCCGTTTTCTACTTGATTTAGTATGACTGAGTGTGTGCCATCAGCCACGTCTGAGTTTAACTCCACGCCCCTATTTATCGGTCCTGGGTGCAGCACGATCGCGTCAGGCTTTGCTAGCTTTATCCTATTTTTATTTAGTCCAAAGAATTTCGAGTACTCTCTCGAGCTTGGAAATGCCACGTCCGCACCGCCACGCTCTAGTTGGATACGAAGCATGATAATGACGTCGCTGCCCTCGCAAGCTTCCTCCATATTTTTGCAAATTTGAGACTCAAAGACCTCAGCGTCTTTTGGCATCATCATCCTTGGCGCAAAGAGCTTTAAATTTATGCCAAATTTCTTCATCGCCCAGATGTCAGACCTTGCCACGCGGCTTCTAGCGATGTCACCGATGATCGCCACGTTTAAATTTTTATCCAAAATTTTACCATGCTCTCTTAGTGTGAAAAGATCAAGTAGAGCTTGGCTTGGGTGCTCATTTGTGCCATCCCCTGCATTTACGACGCTAGCCTCTGTCCTATCAGCTGCAAATTTTGCCGCCCCAGAGCTTGGGTGACGAAGTACGATGATGTCAGTTCTCATAGCAGCCATGTTGTTCATCGTATCATTTAGGCTCTCGCCTTTTGTCACGCTTGAGCTTGATGAGCTGAAATTTATCGTATCAGCTCCAAGTCTCTTTGCTGCGATCTCAAAGGATGTTCTAGTTCTTGTCGAGTTTTCATAAAATGCGTTGATCGTGGTCTTTCCACGAAGATAGTCATTTTTTTTCACTTGGCTTAAATTTAGCTCCTTAAACTCTTTCGCCGCGTCTAAAAAATATAAAATTTCTTCTTTGCTAAGCTCTCTAGTTCCTATCAAATCTTTATGTTTGTAGCCCATTTTAAGCCTCTTAAATTTATTTTGCTACGAAGTCGCAAGCTGGTTGATAGCCGTTATCACAAGCTTTTTTAAATAAAGCCTTCGCTTTTTCTTCGTTCTTTGCTTCATTTGCGTCTTTATCTTTTACAAGGCCATAAGCGATCATTTCGCCTAGTTTTTCGCAAGCCATGCCTTCGTTTTCGTCACACATTTTTGTAAAAATTTTCTCAGCTTGAACTCTATCTTTTGCCACGCCGTCGCCGTTAAATAGCATGATTGCATTCATTGTACAAGCTTTTTTCTCGCCCTCTCCACAAGCCTTATTAAAATAAAGATAAGCTTCATTGAAATTTTTCTTTGCATAAAGCTCATTTGCTTTGTCTAAATTTTCATTTGCCATAGCATTTAACGCAAAAACTGCTGCCACTAAAACTAAAATTTTCTTCATATTTTCTCCTTATTTAAATAATTTTGAATGATGTTTTTTCATATACTCAACTATCTCTATGACCTCGTCACTTCCGCTAGCATCAGAATTTTCTAACGCATCATCGATGCACTCGACATAAAGATTTGCTGCCTCTTCAAGTTTGTCTTTTTTTACTCCAGCATAGTAGAACATCGCTTCAAGCACCATACTAAGCTCGTAGCTAAGTTCTTCTACGCTTACCTCTTCTTCTTTCATATATCCTCCTGTGTTTTTTTGGTTATTAGATCGATTATCTGGGCTTTAATTGGCTCATAACTAAAGCCATCTTTAAAATTTGTAAATAGCCCACCGCTTGCATTAACATGCCCACCGCCACCAACTAGGTGCTTTGCCATGACACTAACGTCAAGCTTGCCATTTGCACGAAAACTTAGCGTTTTTTTGTTTGTTACATCAATAAAGAAGTCAAATTCAGGGTTTGCTACTAAAAAGTCGTTGCCGATGACCGAAACATTGCCGATATTGTAGGTTAAAATTCCTTTATGATCTTTATAGTTTATGCTAAATTTCTCTTTATTTTCACTAAGTTTTTTTACGACGTAGTTTGAGATTAGATTACTTAGCGTATCGTCTTTATCCTCTTTGAAAAATGACTTCTTAATAGCATGCACCTGCATATCAAGGCCGATATAGTCGTTTTTCTCGTTAAAAAATTTGCTAGCTTCTTTTAAGAGATGATCCATATAGAGGTTATTTTCAGCTTCAAACATCACCTTATTTATCTCTTTAGCATTTGCCACAAGCCCCAAGCAGACCTTTCCCATTTCAAAATTTTTATCATCTTTTAGCCAGATATCCACGGCATTTACGACGTCACTAAAAATTTCAAGCTCTTTGTTTTTACCAAAAATGCCTGCAAAAAAGTCATAAGTGATCTTTGTGGCACATCTTGAGCTATCTAAAAAATACCAAGCATAAGCGCTCGCGCACTCGGCACCACTTTGGTGATGATCTAGCAAAAATAGCTTTATATTTTTGCCCCCTATCATCTCCTCAAAGCTCTCGCACTGAGCTAGAGTTAAATTTAGATCAGTGATCAAGATGATGTTTTTATCGTCATTTGAGGCGCCTATCTCAGATAGAATTTGAGCAAATTTATCATCTATCTCTCTGCCGTAGTTTGAGTTTAGAAATTTTACATCTTTGAAGTAAAAATTTGTTATGTATTGCGCGCCGTATCCGTCAAGATCGGTGTGTGAGAGGTGATAAATTTTCATCGTTTTCCTTTATAAATTTTCTATTTCTATGACGCCAACCGTTTCAAATGGCGTATTTGCCGAGATCTCAGCAAAACTTAGCACCACGATATCGATGGCAAAATTTGCGCAGATATTTGCTATAAATTTTCTTAGGCTTGGTTCCACGCAAAGCACCATTTCGCCATGCTGACTCATCGGACGTTTCTCTTTTTCATGCCTTAGAGCCTGAACGATCGATGAAGTTTGAGCCACATTTATCATCAGGTGATAGGCACCATCTTTATACTGCACCGCATCCATAAGCTTTTGCTGCGCAGCACTATCTAAAATGTAAAAATTTAGCTGACCTTTCTCATCGACATAAAGCGAAGTGATGACACGCGAGAGCGCTGCGCGTACGTGTTCGATGATCATATCTAGGTTTTTACTAACCTCGGCGATGTCGCTAATTGATTCAAGTATACTAAGTAGGTCTTTGATCGGGATATTGTCTTTAAGCAGCGCTTTTAAAACCTTTTGGATCAAATTTATAGGTGCGATCCTTAGTGTATCCTCGACCACAACTGGGTAGTCGATCTTTAGTTTGTCTAATAAATTTTGCGTCTCTTGGCGAGTTAGAAGCTCGGCTGCGTTTTGCTTGATAAGCTCACTCATGTGCGTTGAGATGACGCTTGCAGGATCAACTATCGTGTAGCCGCTAAGTATGGCGTCCTCTTTGACGCTAGCATCGATCCAAAGAGCGTCTAGCCCAAAAGCTGGCTCTTTTGTCGGAATTCCCTCGATATCTTCGCTAACTAGGCCACTATCCATCGCTAGAAATTTATCCGCATAAATTTCACCCTGACCAATCACGATGCCTTTTAGCTTAAAGCGGTACTCGTTTGGCGGTAGTTGAAGGTTGTCGCGGATCCTTATCTTTGGCATCAAAAAGCCAAGGCTTGAAGCGATATTTCGCCTCATAGCGCGAATCCTCTCAATGAGATCCACATCAGCTAGCTTTAACAAGCCATATCCTAGGTCAAGCTCTAAAATTTCAAGCTTTAAGATGTCGTTTATCTTTGTCTCTTCTTCTCTTGCGATCTCTTCGTCGCTCTTCTTTGGTACCTTAGTAGTGGCACCACTAGCAGCTGCTCCTGCCCCACTTTGCGTAGCACCTCCAGCTTTTTTAGAAACTGTTTTGTCTTTTGAAGCAAGGCCTAAATTTAGCCCGCCATCTTTGGTCTGCTTGATGATGTAGCCAAGCCCCAAAAATAGCAGTGCGATAAAGCCAAGAGAAAGAGTCGGAAGCCCTGGGACAAGAGCAAACATAAATAGTATGAAGCCCACTATCAGTAAGGTTTTATAATCCCCTAAGAGCTGATTTAACGTGCCTTCTGCAAAGTCCTCATCGTCCTTGCTAGCCCTTGTGATGATGATAGCAGTCGCTGTTGATGTGATAAGCCCTGGGATCTGGCTCACAAGGCCATCACCGATGGTTAGGATCGTATAATACTGAGCCGATGTCGCCATATCAAGGCCGTGCTGAAACGAGCCGATAGCAAAGCCACCGATGATATTAATGATAGTGATGATGATGCCAGCGACGGCATCACCTTTTATAAATTTAGACGAACCATCCATCGCGCCATAGAAATTTGCCTCACCGATGATGGCTTGGCGTCTTTCGCGCGCTGTTTTTTCATCAATCAAACCTGCGTTTAAGTCCGCATCTATCGCCATTTGCTTACCTGGCATCGCATCAAGTGTAAAACGTGCTTGCACCTCGCTCACACGTGTTGAGCCCTTTGTTACGACCATGAAATTTATGAGAACCAAGATACAAAAGACGATGGTGCCGATAACGAAGTTGCCGCCAACTACGAAATTTCCAAAGCTTGATATGATCTCGCTGACCGCTTCTGGGCCGTTGTGACCTTCGCTTAAGATCATACGCGTGGTTGCGATATTTAGCGAGAGGCGAAAAAGCGTTATGATGAGAATGAGCGTTGGAAACGTGCTAAGGTCAGTCGGTTTTGGCACGTAAATAGAGATCAATATAATAAGCACTGAAATCGAGATCGAAAGTGCTAAGAAAAAGTCAAGCACCGCGCTTGGAAGCGGCACGATGATAATAGCAAGGATAGCAACGATGATGCCAACGATGCTAAGACTTTTAAACTTAACAATTGGCGCAAGAAACGGCGCTACAAGAGTTAAGATGTTATTTTTTTGCTTTGCCAACTTTACTTCTTAATGATATCACTTAGTTTGATCGCATCAAGCATCTCGTCGATCTTGCTTTGAAGACCGCTAAACATCGACCAAATTTGACAGCTTGAGGCTTTATTTGACGGGCAGCCATCTGCAGAAGATGAGCACTCAAAGACGTTAAGTTCACGTTTTTCAGCGCACTCTATTATCTTTTTTATGCTTAAATTTTCAGGTTCGTTATTTAGCGCGAAACCGCCATTTGCCCCTTTAAACGACTTTAAAATTCCATCTTTTGCAAGATTTTGTAAAATTTTAGCTAAAAAGCTTTTTGAAATTTTAAGTTCATTTGAGATCGTATCAACATCAACTGGAGATGATTTTTGAGATATTAAAATAAGTGAAAGTAGAGCGTATTCGCTTGCCTTTGTAAAAAGCATTTATCTTCCTTAAGTCTTTAAATAGCCCTAATTTTATTAAATTTTTACTGCATTTTTCATTAATTTTTAAAAAGCGTAGTTTTATCTAACTTTATGTTTTAAATGCTATAATCGCTCTTCCAAAATTCACCAATCAGGAGGTCATTATGGCTTTGGATTCGGCTAAAAAAGCTCAAATAGTTGCGAAATTCGCTAGAAAAGAGGGAGATACAGGCTCTCCAGAAGTTCAAATAGCTCTTTTAACAGCTAGAATAACTGAACTTACAGAACACCTTAAAATTTTCAAAAAAGACTTTTCATCACGTTTAGGTCTTTTAAAACTAGTTGGTCAAAGAAAAAGACTTTTAAAGTATCTTAAAAATAAAGACTACACTACATATTCAAAACTAATCTCTGAGCTTGGCTTAAGAGATAAATAATCCATCGGAGAGCGATCTGCTCTCCTTATTAAATTTCCTTCATCCATATTTTTATTCAAAAATTTACAGTCTATTTTAAATTTTTCTATCTTTAGTATTAATTTATCTAC
>NZ_CABPUT010000009.1:6583-29580 GCF_902460625.1 Campylobacter concisus | reverse complement strand
CGGCTAGTAATATTACTCATATAGAAATATGCAAATATTGCATAGTAAAGGAGAAAATGATGAAAGAAGGCAAAGTCATCTGTCCTTATTGTGGGACGGGCTGTCAGGTTACCTTGCATGTGGAAAATAACGTCGTTCGTGCCGCAACTGGCGTTGAAGACAATCCAGTTAATCAAGGAAATTTATGTTTAAAAGGCTTTTATGGCTGGGACTATGTAGCAAGCCCGGATAGACTTACAAAACCACTCATCAGAAAGAAAAATGGTGTATTTTCAAAGGATGGTGATTTTGAGGAAGCCAGCTGGGACGAGGCACTTGATCTTGTCGTAGAAAAAATGAAAGAGACCAAAGCAAAATATGGCCCAGACGCATTAGCTGGAAATTTCTCAGCACGTTGCACACTTGAGGACAACTACGTTGCTCAAAAACTAATGCGTGCCGTAATTGGTACAAACAACGTCGACCACTGCGCTAGAATTTGACACGCTCCGACAGTAGCAGGACTTGCTAAAACAATCGGAAACGGAGCTGCCACAAATAGCTTTACGGAGATTGGCACTTATAGTAACTGTATATTAATGATAGGCTCAAACCCAGAAAATGGTCACCCAATAGCAGCTATGCACATCCAAAGAGCGCTAAACCGCGGTGCGAAACTGATCGTCATCGACCCTATTAAGACTGAGTTTGCAAGCAGAGCTGACATTCACTTACAACTAGAGCCAGAGCACAATATCCCAGTTATTAACGCACTTCTTTACACTATCATCGAAGAAGGCCTTGTAAATGAGGAATTTGTAAGAGATCACACAATAGGCATTGAGTACGTCAAAGAAGCTGTAAAAGACTATGCTCCAGAGGTCGTGGCTAAATACACAAGGCTAAATCCAGAGGATATCAGAGCGGCTGCTAGAATGTACGCTACCACAAAGCCAGCTGTCATCACTCACGGTATGGGCGTAACTCACTTTAACCACGGCGTTGGCGGAGTTTGCGATGTGTCAAATTTATTCTTGATCACTGGCAACATCTGCGAGCTTGGCACAGGCGACTTACCACTAAGAGGTCAAGAGAACGTTCAAGGCTGCTGCGATATGGGCGTTTTGCCAAATATTTTCCCAAATCTTGGTTCAGTAACTGATCCAGAGCAAAGAGCTTGGTTTGAAAAAATGTGGCACCTAGAACCTGGATTTTTGAGCTCAAAAATAGGCGTTCACAAAACCGAAGTACCTGATGCGATCCTTGATGGCAAGGTGCATTTCTTCTGGACTATCGGCGAAAATCCAGTCATCTCTGAGCCAAATACAAACCACTTCTTAAAAGGTATCGCTCATGTTGATTTCTACGTCGTACAAGATCTATTTTTAACTGAGACTTCACTAAAAGCTGACGTCATACTTCCTGGCGTTGCAAGTAGCGAGAAAGAAGGACTTTATACAAACGCAGAGCGCCGTGTCCAGCACAACGAAGCAGTCATCACACCTCCAGGAGATGCTAGACAAGACTGGTGGATCGTTTGTGAGATCGCACGCCGTTTAGGAGCAACTGAGGGATTTAACTTCAACTCACCTGAAGAAATTTGGGAAGAAGTTAGAAAATGCGATCCAAGACGATATGGCGGTATGAGTTATTACCGTATCAAAAAGCATCACGGACTTCACTGGCCATGTCCAAACGAAGATGACATGGGCGGTCAGAGCCTCTATCTTGATAAGAAATTTTTCACACCTGATGGCAAAGGTCGTTTTGTGCCATGCCTCTTTGTGGATAAGGCCGATAAGATCGAGAGCGCAAAACTTGAGTTTGCTAAGAAGATGAATATGTCGCCTGAGTATCCTATCATGGCTGGCTCAGTCGATGAAAAGACTGACGATGAGTATCCGATACAGCTTCTAACCACTAGAAAGGTCTATCAATACACAGTTGGCACCATGACAAGACGCTCACGAGCGATTGAAGAGGGTGGAGATAGTATCGGACCTATCGCCGAAATGAATCCAGCACTTGCAGCAAGATATGGCTTAAAACAAGGCGACTTCATCAAAGCATGGAGTAGATACGGCTACATCGTCGTAAAAGCTGAAGTAACAGACATCGTGCCTGATGGCATCATCCAGATGACTTTCCACTACTGGGAGAGCTCTTGCAATGAGCTAACAAGCAGCGGTTGGGACTACATCAGTAAGACTCCGACATTTAAAGCAGCTATTCAGATCAAAAAGATCGATGAAGAAGAATTTTTACGAGTTCGTGAACTAAAACGCATAAAATTCCAAACTTCAAAGATCATCTATGATGACTTCCACCATCACGGAAATGCAGCGATAAATGAGTAAATTTAGCGGGAAATTCCCGCTAAATTTCTTTACTACCAAATTTCATAATCCAAAAATTTTGACATTGCGAAGCCAAAAAATCTAAATTTTAACTTCACTATTTGTGGTTAAATTTTATATTTAAATACAAAAGCAGATATTTTTAAATTTATTTAAACGCCAAAAAACTCATAAAATTTCCCCATTTAAATGTACTCTCGACTCGCTTAAAGCCAGCATTTATGGCTAAATTTCTATTTTCTTCTTCGGTGTATGGCACCAGCACATTTTCAAGCGCCTCTCTCTTTTGAGCGATCTCGTAGCGTGAGTAGCCTTGCGCCTGCTTGTAGTCTTCATAAATTTCTATGACGCTTTTAGTAAGCTTTTTATCTTCAAAGATGATCTTTTCACTAAACAAAAAAACTCCATTTTCATTTAGTCCGTTATAAATTTTTTGCACCAGACCGGCCCTTTTTGGCGGTCTGATAAACTGCAAAGTATAGTTTGCCAAAACTGCATCAAAGCCCGCTAGCTCACACTTTAAAATATCATCATGCAAAAATTTTATCTTTGCTCCATAAGCTTTTGCCTTATTTTTGGCATTTGCAAGCATAGCTTCAGAGTTATCCACGCCACTTAGCACGAGGTCGTTTCTAAGGTTGTTTAGCAAAAGCAGGCTATTTGCCGTCGAGCAGCCAAGGTCGCATACACTTGCATCTTTTGGCAAAATTTTAGCAAGTAGTTTTGCATTTAGATTTGAGCTCATATCGTAAAACGGCACCGAGCGCGAGATCATATCATCAAAAACGCTCGCCACAAAGTCATCAAACTCAAACTGCTTGCTTATAGGCTCTTTAAAAATTTCATCTCTCATATACCAGCTCCGTATCCATCAAAGTATCTCATTGTCTCGTTGCCAAAAAGATCGCACACGCCAACACAAGCTCTAGCCCCGTTTATATCGCATTTGATCTGTTCTTTTAGCTCTTCAAGTGTGTTAAATTTTTTATTATCTCGCAAACGTTTTATAAAACAAACCGCGACATGCTTCGCTACTTTTGGCGCGACCTCGTCTAAGATGTGTGTCTCAACGCTAAAATTTCCATCTGTGCTAAGCCTATTGCCTATAAATGTGACCGAGCCATAGGTGTATGAGCCCATCCTAGTTCTTGTGGCATACACACCGTCTTTAGGCAAAAGATAATTTTTTACATCCAAATTTAGCGTTGCAACTAGCTCCTTTGCACCGATGCCCTGCCCTTTTATCACATTGCCCTCGATTGAGTACTCCCTGCCTATTAGCCTGTTTGCCTCTTCGATGTTACCTTGACGTATCAGCTCCCTAATGGATGAGCTATGCACGCCCATGCCATCATAACAAACCTCATCAACAATGACCACCTCACCATCAAAAATTCTTTTCAAATCGTGCTTATCCCACGCTCTGTTTCTACCAAATCTAAAATCAAAGCCAACAACGATTTTTTTTAAATTTTTGAAATCCCGCTTTAAAAGTGCGATAAATTCCTCACCGCTAAGCCCTTTAATGGTGTCAAAATCATACAAAAAGCAAGGGTAGTTTGAGTACTCCGCTCGCTTTAGCTTTGGCGTGATGTTGGCTTTATTTTTATCGATCACGACAAGTCCGCCAAACTCGCCAAGCTGCTTTAAAAGCTGTTTGTGCCCTCTATGCACGCCGTCAAAATGCCCGATCGCAACGGCAGTGATATTATCTTTTGTTAAAAGCGTAGAAAAATTCGGCATTTCCCTCTTTCCCTTTTACCTCGCACTCTTTGCAAGTTATCATTTTAAATCCTAAGCTATTAGCCATCACTTCAAACCTCTTCATCGCTAAATTTATAGCTTTCATATCAGTGACGACGCCTTTTTTATTTCGTTTTACGCCAACACCCACTTCAAACTGCGGTTTAAAAAGCGTTATGATAAGCGAATTCTCGCTTGCTAGCTCACGAATGGTAGGCAAAATTTCAGCTAAAGAGATAAAGCTAACATCGCAGGTTATTAGATCAAATTTATCTTGCTCTTGCTTGGCAAACTCTCTGACGTCAGTTTTTTCATAAATTTTTACTCGCTCATCACTTCTTAGACTAGCATCTAGCTGATCCGTACCCACATCAACGCCGGTCACGCTTTTTACACCGCTTTCAAGTAAAATTTGCATAAAGCCACCCGTTGAGCTGCCTATATCAAGTGCATTTTTACCAGTTAGTTCAAATTTCATTGCTCTCAAAAAGCTTTTTAGCTTAAGCGCTCCTCGCCCAACGTAAATTTCATCAAGTAGCGAAATTTTAGCCTCGTTAACTTCACTTGAAACCTTGATGCAAATCTCGCCGTCTGCTAGCACTTTGCCAGATTTTATAAGCTCGCTGGCCTTGTTTCTACTGATGTTTAAAACGCTTGCGACATAGTTATCAAACCTCAAGTTTTAGCCTTTCATATTCGCTCTCATCGATCACTCGCACGCCTAGCTCATTTGCTTTATCAAGCTTGCTGCCAGCCTCATCGCCAGCTAAGACAAAGTCTGTTTTTTTAGAAACTGAGCCAGAAACCTTTGCGCCAAAACTCTCAAGCTCCGCCTTTATTTCATCCCTTGGGCGACTTAGCGTGCCAGTTATTACCACCGTCTTGCCACTTAGCGCATTTGAGATGCTTTGCACCTGCGCTACGCTTGGCTGCACGATCTGGCTTAGGGCTAAAATTTCGTCCCTATTTACCTCGGCAAAGTCAATTAGGCTATTTGCCATCTCCACACCAAAGCCTTCAAGTGAGGTTAGCTCCTCAAAGCTAGCATCAAGCCAGCCATGTCCAAAGCTACCTGCAAGCTTTTTAGCCGCTACCTCGCCGATGTGTTCGCAACCAAGGCCAGTGATAAAGCGCGATAGCTCCGCACCTTTGCTAGCTTCAATGGCATTTAAAAGGTTATTTACCTTTTTCTCTTTAAAGCCCTCAAGCGCGATGAGATCATCAAATTTAAGGCCGTAAACGTCTTTTATGCAGGAAATTAGCCCCTTATCAAATAGCAAATTTACTATCGCGTCGCCAAGGCCGTCTATGTTTAGGCATTTTTTCGATGCGTAGTGGATTATCGAGCCCACCACTCTTGCCCTGCAGCTTAAATTTTGGCACTTTACAAACACCCCCTCGTCAAGCAGGTGCGAGCCGCAAACTGGGCAAATTTTAGGCCTCTCTATCGCCTGCTCGCTGCCATCTCGCCTATCTTTGTAAACCTTTGTGATCTTTGGTATGACGTCTCCTGAGCGTATGATGCCGATATAGTCGTTTTTCATCACTCCAAGGCGCTCTATTTCATCAAAGTTATGAAGCGTGGCAGATTTCACATTTGCACCGTCGATATTTACCTCATCAAGCACGCCAACAGGAGTTACTACACCGCTTCTACCAACCTGAAGTGCAACATCTTTTAGCCTAGTCACCTTTTCAATAGCTGGAAATTTAAACGCCACCATAAATTTTGGAAATTTAACAGTATAGCCCAGCTCTTCGCAGCGTGTGAGATCGTTTACACGTATCACCATACCATCCATCATCACGCTTTTTGAGTCACGATTCGCCAAAAGCTCGTTGTATGCAGCCTCAAGCTCGTCTTTTGTTAAAATTTTAAAAAAATCATCTCTTTCAAAGCCAAGATCACGCACAAATTTCATCACCTCGCTGTGATCTTTTAGCCCAAGGCTCTGCTCTCCAACGCCCCACGGTATGAAAAGTAGCTTTCTTTTAGCAGTCACTGCGCTATCAAGCTGTCTTAGACTACCAGCTGCGGCGTTTCTAGGGTTTGAAAGTGGTGCCTCACCCTCTTTTGCGCGCTCTGCGTTTAGTAGCCCAAAGTCATCTTTTCTTATAACTACCTCACCCCTGATTTCTATAAGCCCTTTGTAATCAATGTTCTTTAAAACAGAATTTATCGTCTTTGCATTTTGCGTCACATCCTCACCAGTAACGCCATCACCCCTAGTTATCGCCCTAACCAAAACACCATTTTCGTAGAGTAAATTTAAGCTCGCTCCGTCAAATTTTGGCTCAGCAACAAAGGTTAAGTTCTCTTTATCGCCACGCTTTAGCCATGCATCAAGCTCACCTAGATCAAAGATATCCTCCATACTCCACATGCGTTTGATGTGATTAGCCTTACTAAAGCCCTCTTTTACAGTACCACCCACGCGTTTTGTAGGTGAAAAGATAGAAATTTCACTTGGATTTGCCTGCTCGAAGTCTAGAACTGTGTGATATAGAGCGTCGTATTCCTCGTCACTTGCAAGTGGCTCATCCTCATCGTAGTAGGCCTTTGCCCACGCATTTAGCGTATCTACCGCTTTTTCGTACTCTTGTTTTGTCATTTTTGCTCCAAATTTACACCGCATTTTATCTTAAACATACTTTATAAATGATCTAAATTTAGCTCTCTCGCGTCACATAAATGGACATTTTTATAGACCTTTGCTATCTCATCCCTCGCTCTCATCAGCGCAAAACCAAGTAAATTTTGCCCTCACCACTTCATAGGATTTTTCGCATTTTCATCACTTGCGCTCATGCCTATGCCCCAAATTTTATCAACAGGGCTTGCCTCAACCAAAACTTTACTCCCAGTTGATAGCAAAAAGTCTCGCAAAGGTGCATTTTGGCTAAATTTTAGATAGCTCGCATTTAGCACGACGCCAAATTTGACCTCGTCCCAGACCTTAGCGTCAAAGCCTCGCACCTGCCTGCCAAGTGCCTTCATCTGCGCTGGATCTTTGGCGGATAAAATTTCCTCCAAAGCCTCTTTATCACCAAAGCATTCAGTCTTTTTAGCCTTGCACTCTACCAAAGCGTGGCTTGCTTCATCGCCTCGTGCATATCAAAAAGCTGTTTGTGTTCAGCCACATCGTGTGTGCGAATAATCTGCGCGCCATTTTCGAAGGCTTTTAGATGCAGGTAAAGTGAGCCTGGCAAGCGCTCTTTAACCTCGCTTGGATAATAGTGATTTATAACTGATTTGCGGCTGGCACCAACTAGCAGCGGGCAGCCAAATTTTAAAAAATGCTCCAAATGCTTGATAAGCAATAAATTTTGTTCAGCCGTCTTGCCAAAGCCAATACCCACATCAAGCACTAGCTTTTTGGCACCAAGCTCCTTTGCTAGGGCTATCTTTTGCCCAAAAAAGTCTGCTATCTCGCCGATTAAGTCGTTATATTTTGGTGCGACCTGCATGGTGGCTGGATCACCTTGCATATGCATCATGCAAAACTCAGCGTCATATCGCGCCGCAAGCGTGGCGAGTGAGGCGTTTGCCGTGATGTCATTTATCATTTTAAAGCCGTGATTTAGAGCAAATTCTAAACAATACTCATCAAAGCTATCAAGGCTAAATTTCGCCTTTTCGTGTAAATTTAGCCTATAAATTTCTTCAATGATATCTTTTATGCGTCTAAATTCCTCTTCACGGCCGCAATACTCGCTCCCTGGCCTTGAGCTAACACCACCAAGGTCGATATAGTCTGCACCTGCTTCTATCATGTATTCTATTTTTGAGATACCGTTTTGCGTATTTATGCGGCTTTGTTCATTAAAGCTATCTGTGTTTATGTTTGCAACGCCCATTATAAGAGGCTTTGTTGGCTTTATAAATTTTGTATCTAAAAAAGCTGCTAAATTTTTAAGTCCAAAGTCTTGCAACTTCTCTTTTTTAGCTAGCTGTCTAAGCTGTGCATTTGTTGCCATTAGTAAGGCTTTATTTAGACTCTCACGACCCAAAATCGTATCTTTATGCGTCACAAGCTCAGCTCCAACGCTTAGGGCGTCTTGCTTTAGGATATTTGCCGCTGGGGTTTTTATCTCGTCTATAAATATAAAATTTATCTCGCTCTTTTCATGCATGAGCTTCGCACCAGCAGGACTTGGCGAGATGGCTTTACAAATTTCATCAAAGTCACTTTTATTATTTATCTTGTAAAATTTCAACGTCGTCCTTTTTGAAATATAGTAAGCAGCAGTGGCGTTAGTACGGCGTGAGACTTGGCATTTAGATCTGCAAGCTTGATAAGCGAGAAAAAGTAATCCATCTCCTCGCCGCTAAATTTATACCCACTATCAACCGCCTTTGTCACTATAACGCCCACAAGCTCTTTTAGCTCGTTTTTGCCAAATTTCTGAGCTTGCTCATCTGCGATCTTTTGATCGATAAAGCTTGTTAGCTCTTTTAAACTAAGTGATTTTAAATTTAGATCAAGAGTTATTTTTGGCTTTTTGGTGAGATTATTTTCTATGAGCATTCTTGATCTAATCGTTGGTAGAAGTAAATTTTTACTCTGCGTTGCTATTATAAATTTGATATTTCTTGGGGGCTCTTCGATGATCTTTAAAAGTGCATTTTGAGCCTCTGTCCTAAAAGAATTAGCATGTATTACTAAAATTTTTTCATCTTTTTCAGCAATGTAAGCTTCTGCGATGACCTCCTTTGCATTTTCTAGTAAAAAATCATCGCTTATAAAAAATCTTAAATTATTTATGCCAAACTCGCTTTCAAGCTTGGCTTTTAAACTTTCAAAATCGCTTGTAACGACGATTTTATTAAGCATTTAGAGTATCACCTTTGCAAAGAGCGCCGCATCGATGCTTTTATCAAAAATTTTGCAAAGGCTTATTAGCTTAACGTCTAAATTTTCATCGCTTGAGCTAAGAGTAAAGCTATTTTGTGCCTGTTCGTCAAATAACCACATATAACTATCCTCATCACTTTTGGCTAAATTCGCATATCTATCAAGGCTCTTTCCGATATAAAAAAACAAGTATCCGTTTGGAAAGGCAAGACTTAACATATCTTTTAGTAGCTGCTTTTGCTCATTGGTCTCTATCTCATCAAGCGATGGATAAAGCGATCTTAGGCTAAAAAATGGCAAAAATGGCCTAATGCTTTTTGAGTGATTCATCTTTTTTAAAAGATAAGTTTCAAACCATCTTCGCTCTTCATCACTTATAGTTATAAAAGCCCTTCCTTCAAGTAAAAATTTAAGCCTAGATGCAAGTAAAGGCGTCCATTCAACACGCCTTTCCTCCATCCAGCTCATCAAAGGGCCTTCATCCCTAATAGCCTTTAACGTCCACTGTATAAAATCTTGCATTACTGATCTAGCTTATAAGCATCGTGAAGTACGCGAACTGCTAGCTCACCATATTTTTGATCAACGATCATAGAAATTTTTATCTCACTTGTTGAGATCATTTGGATATTTATACCCTCTTTTGCAAGCGTTTCAAATGCTAAGCATGCTACGCCGCTATGGCTCTTCATGCCGACACCAATAACTGAAACTTTCACGATCGCGTCATCAAATTCTATATGTTTTGCAGCTGAGAGCTTTTGCATAGTCTCTTTTGCTAGTTCAAGCTCGTTTTGTGGCACTGTAAAGCCTAAATTTGTAGTACCGTCATGTCCTACATTTTGGATTATCATATCTACGTTTATATTTTCATGAGCTAAAGCTGTAAAAATTTCTGCTGCAATGCCGGGCTTATCAACTACGCCTCTTAGTGTTACTCTTGCTTGATTTTTATCTAGTGCTATTCCGCTTACTAAAACTGCTTCCATATTGTCATCTTCCTTTGCTATTAATGTACCTTCGTTGTGATTAAAGCTACTTCTTGTAATGAGTTTTACATTTAGTTTTTTTGCTAGCTCGACTGAGCGATTTTGTAGTACCTTTGCACCAGCAGAAGCGAGCTCAAGCATCTCATCGTAGCTTATTTGCTCTAGTTTTTTTGCCTTTTTTTCTATCCTTGGATCAGTTGTATAAACTCCATCAACATCGGTAAAAATTTCGCATAGATCAGCATCAAGCGCTCCTGCTAAAGCAACCGCACTAAGGTCGCTTCCGCCTCTACCAAGCGTCGTAATATCGCCCTTTTCATCTATGCCTTGAAAGCCGGCTACAACCACGATCTTGCCAGCTTTTAGCTCAGCTTTTAGCCTTTGTGTATCTATCTTTTCTATTCTAGCTTTTGTATGTACATTATCGGTAATAATGCCTGCCATCGCACCTGTCATACCCACACAAGCACAGCCTTTTGCATTAAGTGCAATCGTTAAAAGTGCGGTCGTTACTTGCTCTCCAGAGCTTAAAAGCATATCAGTGGCAATGCCGTCTGGGTGTTTTGAAAAATATTCACTATATTCAACCAATTGATTTGTAACTCCGCTCATCGCAGAAACTACCACAACTACGTCTGCACCGCTATTTTTTGTCTCAATGACTCTATTTGCCACAGCTTCGATGCGTTCAAGTGTTCCTACGCTAGTTCCGCCAAATTTTTGAACGATCAACATCAAAAATATCCTTTCTCTTTAAAATAACTCAAAACCTTTTCATAAATAGGCTTTTTAAAATGATTTATGCCTTCTAAACTTCTACCAAAATCTACAAATTTATACTCGCTAAACTCAGGATGCTCTGTCTTTAAATTTATGCTGGCACCATTTTTAAGTCTAACTAAAAAATACTTTTGCGTCTGTCCATCAAATGGGTAAAATTTCTTTGCCGCATTTGCTGGAAAGTCGTAGCTTAGCCACTCTGGATACTCTTCTAAGATATCGATTTTATCAGTTCCGATCTCTTCTTTAAGCTCCCTTTTTAAGGCCTGCTTTGGACTCTCGCCTTCGTCTATTCCGCCTTGGGGAAACTGCCAGATATCGTCCATATCCACTCTTTTTGCGACTAAAATTTCACATTTAAACGGATACAAGCTAGACAAAACAACAGCTGCCACGTTTGGTCTATATTTTTTTTGCATGTTTTTTCCAAGAAATTTATTTGAGATAATAACTAAAAAGAGTTAAGAGATAGATAAATAAGACTACTTTTTACGCCGTTTGTAGTAAATCACGCAACCGCTAAAAAGTAGCACGCTTACTCCAAAAGAAGCCATAAAAAAGATAAATTTTCCAGCCTCTTTGAATATATATCCAGCGTGCAGATCAAGCATAAATTTATAAATTTCAAAAGATTTTGGCATGGTATTTTTTAAAATTTCTCCACTTGCCGTATCGACCGCAAGCCTAACGCCATCACTCTCACTAGCACCTTTTGGCAAGTAAAAGATCATAAATTTTACGCCATCTTTATTGAGGATAAAATTTAAAGCATCAAACTCATTTCCAAATTTTAAAGTAAAAATTTCATAAGCTTTTTGAAGATTTTCTACCTTTTGCTCATCATTTAGGCTAAAGCCATTTTTGCTAGTAAAATTTGGCTTTTTAAATACCTCTTGCTCGCCATAAATTTGATTTATGACCCTAGCGAAGCTCTCATAAGAAAAGTATAGACCGCTAACACAGATAATAAGCAAAATAACCCCCAAATAAAGCCCTAAAAATCCATGCAACGAATATAAAAATGCAAATTTCTTTGCCTTTAGATTTAGCTTAAAGGCGCTAATAAATTTACTTCTAAATCTCCAAAAATGTATTAGCACTCCGGTTATTAAAATCACAAGTAGTGCAAGCGTTGAAATCGCCACTAGCTCACTTGCAAATTTAGATAAATTTTCATTTTTAAATAGAGCTAGTCCTAGATTTTTATGTAAATTTAAAGCTAGCCCTATAAATTTTTCTACACTATTTTCAGAGACTATCTCGCCCGTATAAGGATCTACAAAAAATGACTTAAACTCGCCACTCTCGCTTGTGCCGCTTACTACATAAGCTCTATTTGCCTCGCCTTTTATCTTTATATAACTAAGGTTAAAATTTGGCCAAGTCTTACTAAAGACCTTTAAAATTTCATCTATTTTTAAAGCACTTTTATTAGTTGCTATATCTATCTTATCTTTACTAAAAGCTTCAATTATCTCATCATGATACGAAATAATCGCTCCACTAATTGAGATTATCAAAAGTGGCAAAGCAAAGATAAGAGCTAAAATTAAGTGAAATTTCCGCCAAATTTTAAACATTTTAAAACTTCAAATTAAAGCCAAGCTCGATCTTTTGCCCATCGGCTATTAAGATATCATATCTGTTTGATCTTGTCGTAAAAAACTCGTTAAAGAGATTATAAACGCTTAGGTTTAGGCTGAAATTTTTAGTTACATTGTAGTTTATGCCAAGATCTGCGATAACGTAAGCTCTCATATCATTAGCATAGTTAAAAGAGTTTTTAGTTCTACCATAGTAATTTATCTGTGACCAGAAATTTAGCCATCTATTTAGCTCGTAGTTCGCTCCAAATTTAAATGTATGAAGCGGATAGTTGTTTAAGGTTTTACCAGCTTCTGGTCCATCTTTTTGTTTTGATTTTGTATAAACATAGCTTTGATTTAGTCTAAGATCATTTGTCACCTGCCACTCATTTGTTAGCTCAACTCCGTAAATTTCAGCCTTGCCGATATTTATACTCTCCCAAATACCATTTGGATAAATTTTACCTTTGTGTCTGCAAACGCTGCCTCTTGAGCAGATAGGGTTATAGCTTAACATATCTTTAAAACTTGTGTAAAAGCCAGTTAAAGACGTTTCAAAACCTTCATTATTATTATAAACGCCACCAAATTCATAACTTACGCTTGTCTCTGGCTTAAGGCTACTTCTACCAAGCTGTGCTCCAAGTCCTCCAGCAAATGGCAACGCAAGATCTTGTGTGCGTTGCTTGATATCGGGTGTTGCATAACCTGTGCTAACTCCACCCTTTAAGGCGAAAAAGTCGTTTAAGCTATAGATGCCATAAATTCTTGGTGAAACGTGCGATCCATAGTTTTCATCGTAGTTATAACGAATACCAGTACTTAAGATAAAGTCTTTTGTAAGATGATAATCATCTTCGCCGTAAAGCGAAACATCATACCTTTTTACATTTGCCGCATCTGCTGTGGTAGCCTTTTCGTCAAGCTTTTCTTTTTTAGCGTTTAGTCCTAATGTAAAGGCATTATTATCGGTAAAATATGAGCCTTTTGTATCAAAATTTAGAGTCTTTAACGTCAAATTTTGTTGAGCTGTCTCTTTTAGCTTGCCATAAGATAAATAGCTTTGAAGCAAGATATTATCAAGCCTTGCTTCGTGGCTTAAATTTATCATATCTCCCTCTATTCTCTCGCTAGCAACCGAGTTAGTACCAGTTGATAGTGTTTTGCCTTTAGTTCTTTTATATTTCACATCGCTTCTTGCAAGCTCAAGTATAAGATCATTATTTTCATTTGGCTTAAAAAATAGCTTTGCACCAAAATTTCTATCCTTTTGCTCTCTGATTGCATAAGAAATTTTATCTTCTGATTTATTTAAATTTTTACCATAAACAGAAACACTTAAAACATCATCAATTAGTCCAGAGTGCAAATAAAGGCTATTGTAAAACTCACCGCTTATATTTTTATTTCTTGCAAATTTATAGCTTGAGCCAAGATTTGCACCAAATTCATTACTAAACTCATCTGTAATGATATTTATAACTCCGCCTAGTGCGTCACTTCCATAAAGCGAGCTCATAGGTCCACGTATCACTTCGATACGGCTTATCGCACTTGCTGGCGGAATAAAGCTATATGAGCCTCCAACGCTTCTAAGCCCTTTATAGGCGTTATCGCCTGGTACTGGCATGCCATTTACTAAAATTTTAGTAAATCTTGGAGAGAATCCACGTATAGAAATTCCTCGTCTATTTGCCGCTTCGGGAGTCGTTCCAAAAAGACTTGGGATATCTTTGGTCATGCTCTCGATATCTTTGTGATTTTTCTTTTCTAATGCCTCTTTGGTTATAACACTAAGCGTTGCTGGTGCGTCTTTGATATTTTGCTCAAATCCTGTCGCACTCACTACTTTAACTTCTGGTAGAACCTTATCTTCATTTGCAAAAAGCGGTAAATTTATAAAAATTGCCGCGCAAATAGAAATTTTTAATGCACTTTTCACAAAAACTCCTTATAAAAATTTAATGCACATTTTACTAAAATTAAATAATCGTTATCAATATCATACGTAACGCTAAAGGGATTAAATTTAACGCTTGAGGGATAAAATGATAAATTTAGACAAAAAATATGGAACGAGCAAGATATCTCAAAAGGAAAAACAAGTAAGCGTGGAGTTTTTCAAGCAAAGCAGTGGCATCAGCTATCTAAAAAGTGAAATTTTATGTAATGGCAGGATAAAAAGAGATCGCCACAAGTCTAAAAAATACCTATTTTTAATGTTTAATGAGGATAAAAACGATCTTTGCTTTAAGCTTGATAGGAAAGAGTATATTTTAAACAAAGATGAATTTTGTATTGGGCTTGTTAATGATGATTTTAAAGGTGTCTTTGAGTATCAAAATAAATTTTATAAGACAAAAACACTACTTTTTGACGAAAGCTACGCAAATAAGCTTGAGATATTTGCTGGGCTTAGATTTGATGATAAATTTGAGCTATTAAAACACAAAAAAGATTTAGCTCAAATTTGCGTTTTAAATGAACTTGATACGACAAATTTATATGAAGGCGCGATGAGAGAAATTTTTACCGAATCAAAAATTTTAGAGCTTATTTATAAAAGTAAAATACGAAAAGAGAGCGAAATTTCACTTAGCAGTGACGAAGAAAAGACTCTTTTAAGGGCTAAAACGATCTTGTTAAGTCGTATGCAAAATCCTCCAAGTATCAAGGAGCTAGCCCATCTTTGTGGCACAAATGACTTTTGGCTAAAGAAAAATTTTAAGCTATTTTTCAAAGATACGATCTATCAACTCTTAGCAAAAGAGCGTCTAAAGCTAGCTTTTTCTCTTTTAGAGCAAAATGATATCAGCATAAAGGAAGCCGCAAATATCGTAGGCTACGCAAATACTGCACATTTTGCAAAAATTTTTAAGATAAATTTTGGATTTTTGCCAAGCAAACTCTTAAAGACCAAAAGCTACTTTTAAACTGCTATAAATGCCAAATTTCTTATAATCGCCAAAATTTTAAAGAGAGAAATTTGCAAGTTTATATCCACGTGCCATTTTGCGAAAGCAAATGTCCTTATTGTGCTTTTGGCTCAAGTGACGACGAATTTAACAAGGTTAGTGCCTATTTTAAGGCACTTTGCTTTGATCTAAATTTTCAGCTAAAAAGCCAAAACGTAAAAGAAATCTCAACCATCTTTTTTGGTGGCGGCACACCAAGTGCGGTAAATGCTAAATTTTATGATGAAATTTTTAGCGTTTTAGCGCCTCTTTGCACTCCAACAACCGAGATCACACTTGAAGCAAACCCAAACTCAGCAAGTCTTACTTGGCTAAAGCATGTTAAAAATTTAGGCGCAAATCGCATAAGCTTTGGTGCTCAAAGTTTTTTTGAGGATAAGCTAAAATTTCTGGGGCGCATTCACAGCAGGGAGCAAATTTTTAAAGCTATAGAAAATGCCCAGACAGCTGGCTTTAGCAATATAAATTTAGACCTCATCTATGACACCAAATTTGACACTAAAAAGCATCTTTTGGCTGAGGTTGAAAATTTAAAAAGCCTTGCTATCACGCACCTAAGTGCTTACTCGCTCACGCTTGAAGAAAGCACCCCTTTTGCTGGCAAAAAAAACTATAAAAAAGATAGCGACAATTTGACTAAATTTATGATAGAGCAGATCAAGCGAGCTGGCTTTGGGCAGTATGAAATTTCAAATTTCGGCCAAATTTGCAAGCACAATCTTGGCTACTGGCAAGGCAAAAACTATCTTGGCGTGGGCGCTTTTAGCGTGGGCTTCGTGGATGGCACGAGATACTACGCCAAAAATAGCATAGATGCCTACATCTCACAACCAACTTACAGAAAAAAAGAAATTTTAAACGAGAGTGAGCTAGTAAGAGAGCATATATTTTTAGGGCTTAGAAGCATAGTTGGCGTGGAGGCTGGACGATTAAGTGAGGCTCAGAAAAAAAGAGCAAATCTGCTTGTGGAAAATGAAAAACTGCTCTTTAAAAATAGTAAATTTTACAATCTAAATTTCTTACTAAGCGACGAAATCGCACTCTTTATCGAGGGCTAAATTTATAAAATTTTGAGCAAAGTCAAGATAAAATACAAAGCTTAAATAAAATTTAATAGAGGCAAAAATGTTTGGAATGAGTTTTTCTGAAATCTTAGTTATCGCCATTATTGCAGTGTTAGTTTTAGGTCCTGACAAGCTGCCAAGCGCGATGGTTCAGATTGCAAAATTTCTAAAAATGTTTAAAAAAGGCATAAACGACGCAAAATCAACATTTGATCAAGAAATGAAGATAGCTGAGCTAAAAGAAGATGCTCAAAAATATAAAGAAAGCATAACTCAAAGTACGCAAAGTGTGCGCAAAAAGCTTACTTTTGAAGAGCTTGACGAGATCAAAAAAAGCGCAAATGATATCACAAACGATATACAAAATGTCGTAAGCGATACCAAAAAAACGGTAGAAAATATACAAAATCCAACAAATTTAGTTAAAGATGCGATCTTAAACGATAAAAAAGAGGCGTAATGTTTGAAGAGCTAAGACCCCATTTAATTGAACTTAGAAAGAGACTTTTTATAAGCATAGTAAGCGTTTTTGTCTGCTTTGGCATCTGCTTTACGTTTTGGAACCCACTACTTGCATGGATGAGCGAACCGCTAAAACAGGTCTTGCCAGCTGGCTCAAATATCATATTTACTCAAATTCAAGAGCCATTTTTTACTGCGATGAAAGTTGCATTTTTTGCTGGTGTCGTGATCGCGCTACCTATCATTTTTTGGCAGTTTTGGTTATTTGTCGCTCCTGGACTTTATGACAATGAAAAAAAATATGTGATCCCATTTGTCATCTCAGCTTCATTTATGTTTGTGTGCGGGGCAGCATTTTGTTACTACGTGGTGATTCCACTTGGCTTTGCATTTTTGGTAA
The DNA here is from genome assembly GCF_902460625.1 of Campylobacter concisus. Classification (GTDB taxonomy): domain Bacteria; phylum Campylobacterota; class Campylobacteria; order Campylobacterales; family Campylobacteraceae; genus Campylobacter_A; species Campylobacter_A concisus_AD. The sequence continues at coordinate 12,389 of NZ_CABPUT010000009.1, read as the reverse complement.
ATTTTGGTGGCCAGCTCTTTACGGCATTACCAAGCATTGGCGAGTATGTCGGTTTTTTTGCAAAACTACTAATTGGCTTTGGAATTTCATTTGAGCTACCAGTCATTACATTTTTCTTAGCAAAGATCGGACTTGTCGATGACAAGATGCTAAAAGATTACTTCAGATACGCTGTTGTTATCATCTTTATCTTTGCAGCCATCGTTACGCCACCTGATGTGATAAGTCAAGTCTTAATGGCGCTACCACTCATCGGACTTTATGGAATTTCAATAATCGTTGCTAAAAGAGCTAACAAGAGCGACGATGAAGACGAAAAAGAAGAACAAGGCAGTGACGTAGCAAGCGATGAGTAATATAAACGACGTCTCAAGTTATGATTATTGTTTGCCAGAAGAGCTCATCGCAAAAGAGCCAGTTTTGCCAAAAGAAGAGGCAAGATTGCTTGTCTATTTTAAAAATACAAAAGAGATAAAACACTACAAATTTAAAGATCTCTCCAGCCTCATCCCAGAGGACGCAGCGGTCATTTTTAATAACACAAAAGTTATCAAAGCTCGCATTTTAGGACAAAAAGAAAGCGGCGGGGCTTGCGAAGTGATGCTAAATCAGCCCATAGGCGAGAATAAATTTAGCGTCTATATAAAAGGCAAAGTAAGTGTCGGTAGCGTTTTAAATTTCGCTGATAGCATAAAGGTAAATGTGCTTGAGCTAAATGATGATGGCTCAAGGGTGGTAAATTTTACGCAAAATGGCGTTTTACTTGATAACGTTCACCTTTTTAGTGAGCTTGAAAAGATCGGTCATGTCCCGCTTCCACCATACATCAAAAGGGCTGATACAAAGGATGACGAGAGCTGGTATCAAAGCATATTTGCCAAAAATAGTGGTGCAGTGGCAGCTCCGACAGCTAGCCTTCATATAAGCGAACAAATGTTAGAGCAGATAAAAACAAAGCATGAAGTCGCCTACATTACGCTTCATGTTGGCGCTGGGACATTTAAAGGCGTGGAGTGCCAAAATATAAATGACCACAAAATGCACTCAGAATTTTACGAGCTAAGCGAGCAGGCTCAAGAGATTATAAATTCTAATAAACCAATCCTTGGCGTTGGTACGACGGTTACTAGATGTGTTGAAGAATTTGCAAGAAGCAAGCAAGCAAGCGGCTTTTGCAAGCTATTTTTAAACCTAAATAATAAGCCTATCAGGCAAAACTACCTTCTTACAAATTTTCATCTACCAAAATCAACTCTAATAATGCTGGTTACTAGCTTCATAGGGCTTGAAGAGACGATGAGAATTTATAAAACGGCAGTTGATGAAAAGTATAGATTTTACTCATACGGCGACGGGATGTTGATAATATGAAAGATAAGCCTATCGATATCATAAACAGAATGGAAATTTTCCTTAGTGCCATATACCAAGATGCGCAAGATACTAAAAATTCCATCATTTTTAGTTACGATCCAAGTTATCCAAGGTTTTTAAAATTTGATGCCACAAATCTCATAAAAACACTTGAAAATATTTGCAAATTTTTTCTTTACTCTACCGAATATGCAGACATTTACATTCTCTTTCAACTTAAAAATTATAGTCCCAAATCTGTACATTTTGACATTAAGATAAAATCTAGCCATAGCGTAATGAGGCCAAGCCACTACTATCTCAGCAAGATAAATAACTATCTAAAAAAAGCAAATGAATCTATAATCTCTCATAATGATGGAGAATTTTTAATATCTTTTAGTGCGGCACTAACAGGCGATAGAGCCATCCAAAGACAAATAAATATCAAAAATCAAACAAATACAAATATCTTAGTCGCTTGCGATGACGATGCTTTGTTTGACACCATTAGTGCTCAGATAAATTTTTTAGGTCTAAAAGTTATCGGCAAAAACGACCTTAGCAATCTAATGAGACATATAAAAGATTCTATTTTTACCCCATTTGTTATTTTTATCGATAGTAAAATTTTAAAAAATGAAGCGATGTTAGAGGATATACTTGAATTTAAAAATATTAAAAATTTTCGTATTGTAGCTATTTGTAAAAGCGATGAGTCGGCCAATGATCTGCCAAATCATGTCACAGTATTAAAGCAGCCTTTTAGCACAGATAGCTTTCAGTTAGCTTTTAAAAATTCACTCGAGAAATAGACCAATTTTTACTTTTTAATTTTAATTTATCCCAAGATATCTTTTTAAAATAATAGTGGCTGAAATGCTATCTAGCCTGCCATCTCGTCTTGTATTGGTGTAAATTTCACTAGCTTCGCTGCTACTAAAAGCTTCATCTTGATAGACAATATTTGCCTTTACATCAAGAAGTGAGACAAAATGCTCGATACGTCTTCTCATCTCATCTTCGCTACTACCGCCGATTGGCACACCTACCACCAGTGTATCTGGAGCATATTCATTTACTTTTTGGCTCACATCTCTTGCGGCTTGATTTCTATTTTTTCTAAGCACTGGCTCAAGCGGAGTCACGATCTCGCCAAAACCAAAGGCAAGTCCTATTCGCTTTAGCCCAACATCAATAGCCATAAATTTCTCTCTCATAGCACGCTCTTTACTCTTAGATTTGAAATTTCAACTAGCCCTTCAAGCTCGTACTCATAGATGATATCGCCAAATTTTGCCAAAACTTCATCAAGACTTACGCCATTTTTACAAAATTTTAAGATCTCGTCACTAGTCTTTTCTTGCTCTTTTATCTCGCCAAAAAGTGAAGCAAATTTATGATAGTCATCAATAAGCTCGGCTTTTTTATTTGCAAGCAAAAAATTTGTCCCATCGCTTTCGCCCATGCGTTGTGGCAACACATAAACTGGAATTTTAAGCTCATTTGCAAGCCTTGCACTTTGCATAGAACCACTTTTAAGATCAGCTTGCGCAACGACTAGAGCTTCACAAAGTCCCACAACTATGCGGTTTCGCTCCAAAAATCTATAAGCAAGTGGTGGCTCGCCTTCATCATACTCACTAAGTGCCAAGGCTTTGGTGTAAATTTCATTTATCGCCACTTTATTTTGGCTTGGATAAATGGTGTCAAGTCCGCTCGCAAAAATGCCAATTGTTAGTGGCATAGCAGCTTTATGAGCTGCGATATCAACGCCGATAGCTCCACCACTTACCACGCATATGTTTGCACTTTTTAGCGCTGCGCAAAGTGCCGCGACACACTCTTTTGTATAAACACTTGCCTTTCTTGAGCCAACAACTGCGATCTTTGGTAAGGATAAAAGTGAAGTATCTCCGATAAAATTTAGCTGTTTTGGTGGATTTTTTAGTCTTTTTAACGGCTCTGGGATAAAGTCAAGTCTCATAAAATATCTTTTAAATAAACCACATCAACATCTTTTAAAAGATTATTTTTACTCTCTTTTATAACCGAGATCGTATTTTTCTTTGGATGTCCAATGGCGATCGCATAGCCTCTTTTTTTAGCCAAATTTACAGCAGCCACAAGCTCACGCCTAACAGCACTAGCCGATGGATCGTCGTCTAAAAATATATCTCTTGAAATGTATGGCTGATTATGTTTTTTTGCAGCTCTTGCTACTGCGGTTTGGGCGATAGTTTTGCTATCAACAAAGACAAAGCCCTGCTCTATCAGCGCCCTATAAGCCTTATCCATAGCGTCAAAATCGCTTGTAAAGCGCGATCCTGTATGGTTGTTTGTATATTTTGCACGAGGAAAATCTTTGCGTATCTTTTTTATCTTCTGAAGCATGCTCTCAAAACTCTCGTTGATCGTAAGAGTTCCTATCTCTGGGCTATCAAAGTGTTTTGCTTGCATCGGAAGATGTATCATGTAAAACTCAAATGTTCTTGCGATATTTGGCGTATCTGGATGAGTCTTTGTCGCTGGGAAAATAGACGGTGTGATTTTTAAGCCAAGCGACTTTATCATACTTGCATGTTCAAATGTCGCCACATCGTCTATTATGATGACGAGCTTTGCACGTCCTTGTATGCTGGCATTTGGCGTAAAAGGTACCGCTTCAAAGCTATCTTTTTTTATATTTTTTTCTTCGTATTTTGTTTTTTCTATCTTTTTGGTAGTTAAATTTTCAGTTTTTTTAGCTGGCTCGACTTTTATGTTCTCGTTTTTAAATTTCTCTTTTTTTTCTATTTCAGTACTTTTATTTTGATCGACTTTTACTTCAAAATTTTGAGGTTTTAACTCAGTTTTTTGTTCTATTTTTGAGCTATAAAATGGCTCTATCTTTTGTTCATTTTCTATTACACTAGGCTCTGTATTTTTATAACTTGCAAGTAAATTTTTAGTATCGTTTTGCTCTTTTTTTATCTCTTCTTTTTTGGCTTCACTCTTTACTTCAGCTATCTTCTTTTGCTCTTTTGGCTCAACTTTTGAATTTAAAGCAAGCTCACTTTTATGCTTAGGATCGGTAAAAATTTTACTTAAATTTTCATCTTCATCAAATTTTAGAGGGTATTTTCTCTTTTCGTATTCTTGTTTTTTCTCTTTACTGGCAACCTTTGGCTCAGCTTTTTTAGAAATTTGCTTCTCTATCTTTGGCTCATTTGCTTTGCTTATCTGTTCTGCACCATTATTTTTTATACTAAGAGCTACGCTAAGTGCTATTATCAAAATAGCTGCGATAATGCCGATACCAAGATAGGTTTTATTGTGAGAGCGACCTGTGCTTTTTTTTGTAGGTCGCTTCTTTGTAGTCTTTTTTTCGCTCAAGGCTTAGTTTTTATTTTGATCTATAAGTTTGCCGTTAGTTATCCAAGGCATCATCGCGCGAAGTTTTTTGCCAGTTTGATTTAGCAAGCTTCTCTCAGCTATACCTCGTTCAGCGTTCATTCTAACATATCCTGCTTTTCTCTCTAGGATAAAGTCTTTTGCAAATTTGCCATTTTGAATCTCTTTTAAAACTTCTTTCATAGCTTTTCTGCTCTCTTCGCCAACTACCCTTACACCGCTTACGTAATCACCGTATTCAGCTGTGTTTGAGATAGAATAACGCATATCAGCCATGCCACCTTGATACATCAAATCAACGATTAATTTTAGCTCGTGCAAGCATTCAAAATATGCCATCTCAGGCTCATAACCAGCCTCTACAAGAGTATCAAAGCCAGCATTTACTAGCGCACAAAGACCACCACAAAGCACAGCTTGCTCACCAAACAAATCTGTTTCAGTTTCATCTTTAAATGTTGTCTCGATAATGCCGGTTCTACCGCCACCTATACCGCAAGCGTAGCTTAGAGCGATCTCTTTTGCCTTTCCACTTGCATTTTGCTCAACAGCGATAAGATCAGGTATGCCGCCACCTCTTACAAATTCACTTCTAACTGTGTGACCTGGGGCTTTTGGAGCGATCATAATGACATCTATATTTGCTGGAGCTTTTATCTGGCCAAAATGAACGTTAAAACCATGCCCAAATGCGATAGCAGCATGATCTTTTAAATTTGGCTCGATCTCGTTTTTATAAATTTCTGCTTGAAGCTCATCTGGAGTTAAAATCATAACCACATCAGCGCCCTTTGTAGCTTCGCTTACGGTTTTTACCTCAAAGCCTTTTGCTTCAGCTTTTGCCCAGCTTTTGCCACCTTTTGAAAGGCCAATCACAACGCTTACACCGTTATCTCTTAAATTTTCAGCATGTGCATGACCTTGTGAGCCAAAGCCAATGATTGCTACTTTTTTACTTTGAATAAGGCTTAAATCACAGTCTTTATCATAATAAACATTTATAGCCATTGTTACTCCTATTATTAAAATTTGGCAAAATTATAACTTTAGCCAGCAAAAA
>NZ_CABPUT010000009.1:0-6511 GCF_902460625.1 Campylobacter concisus | reverse complement strand
TAGCCAGCAAAAATTCGGCTGAAATATATAGAAACTCTTTTTAAGTTTTATGATAATTTATTTTGATAAAATACGCTGAAATTTCAAAAAAAGAGATAACTCAATGAATGAATCAATTTTTAAAAAAATCAAAGCACTTCCACCATTAGATGACACAGTTATACAAATTCAACGCTTACATGCGGACGAAAATAGCTCAATAAGTGATCTTACAAAAGTGGTTGAAAAGGATCCGATGCTAACAGCAAATATCTTGCGTTCAGCAAACTCTCCACTTTATGGGTTTTCTCAAGAGATCACAACCATAGCAAGAGCTATTTCTCTTTTTGGTATGGCTACCATTCGAGGTTTTGCACTTTCAAGTACGATTAAAAAGAGCTTTTCTATAAATTTAGAGCCTTATGGCATTACTACACAAGATTTTTTAAATATCTCGATAATACAAAATGCACTGATGTACAATTGGCATTCTAAAGTTAATCCTAAAAGTCTAGAAATTCTCTCTCCAGCTTCATTTATGCTTGAGATTGGCAAGATAGTTCTTGCTCACGAATTAGCCGAAAATAAACAAGACGTCGAATTTAGAGAAAAACTTAAAAATATATCTAGCCCAATTGATCTTGCCCTATTTGAAACAGAAATTTTAGATATGTCAAATGAAGAAGTTACAGCTAAAATTTTTGAACAATGGAACCTTGAGACAGAGCTTAGTAGCTCGATACTCTATTCAAATAATCCAGAAGAGGCACCAGATCATATAAAAGATTACGCGAAAGCCCTAAAAGTGATAAAAACGGCCGTAAATATCTTTAATCAACTTGATGATATAAGCATACAAAATACCCTACCTCTTCTTGATGAATACGGCTTTGGACATGATACGTTTTTAATGGCTGTCGCTAAAGTCAAAGATAATTTGTGAAAGAATTTTTAACATCACTTCTAGTTGGCATCAAAGAAAAAGAGATATCAAACGAAGATAAAGAGATCTTACGTAATCTCCTAAACCTTGGTGCCGTAAGCTTACATAAAGATAAATTTTACCTAAACAACGGCTATGTCTGCGGCAAGCTAGACATCAGCCAAAACGCAACTGGCTTTATCATGCCATTTGACAAGCGCTTCAAGCAAGATATCATCGTTGAAAATAAAAATTTAAACAACTCTCACCTTGGCGATATCGTACTTGCAAAGCTTTTGCCACTTAAGAAAAAACGCCAAAGCGCTAAGATAGTAATGAGCCTAAAGCTTGCAAATGAGACTAGCGTGGTCTATACAAAACGCTTTGGGGCGGCCATTTTAGGGGTAAATTTAAAAACTGGGCTAAGCACAACCCTAAAAGCAACGCAAAAAAGCCTAAAGATGCTCCCACTTGGGACGCTACTAAAGATAAATAACCTAAACAACGAAATAGTCGAGGTTTTAGGAAATTTAGAAGATCCGCTAAGCGACGAGAAAATTTCGCTTGCTATTTATAATAAAAACGATAAATTTAGCGAGGCTTGCGAGCTTGAAGCAAACGCATTTGGCAATGAAGTCGATGCTAGCATGTATCCAAACAGGGTCGATCTAAGAAATTTAGACTTTTGCACGATCGATCCAGTCGATGCTAAGGACTTTGACGATGCCATATATTTTGATGAGAAAAAGCGTGAAATTTACGTAGCAATCGCCGATGTAAGCGAGTATGTGACCGCATATAATGCTATCGATAGCGAGGCTAAAAAAAGAGGCTTTTCTATCTACTTTCCGCACATCTCAGTGCCGATGTTGCCGCGCGCGCTAAGTGAAAATATCTGCTCGCTAAAGCCAGACGTGCCGCGTCTTGCATTTTGTTTTAAAATTTCACTTGATGCAAACAATGATGTAAAAAAAGAGGAGCTTTTTGAAGCGATTATCCTTTCAAAAAGGCGCTTTAACTACGATGAGATAGATGAAATTTTAGAGGGTAAAAGAGAGTGCGAAATTTCATGGGTCAAGCCACTTTTTAAACTCACCACAAAGCTTCGCAAAAAAAGGCTTTTGCACGCATTTGACTTTAGGACAAAAGAGCTTAGAATGAGCCTTGATGAAGAGGGTCAAATTTCACAAACCAGATTTGAAAGCGACTCCGACTCGCATAGACTTGTTGAAGACTGCATGCTTTTAGCAAACAAAGCTGCTGCAAAGCTCATCACAAAGGGCGTTTTTAGAAACCACGCATCGCCTGATTTTAAAAAGATAGATACCTTGCTTGAAGACTTGCAGCTTTTGGGGCTTGACTTTACATACGAGAGCGACCTTGCAAATTTGATAAGAAAGATCCAAGCAAAGGCCGATGAGATGGGCAACCGCGAGGAGATAGACAAGCTCATCATCAAGTCACAAAAAAAGGCTGAATACTCAAGTGAAAATTTAGGCCACTTTGGGCTTGGATTTGACAGATATACACACTTTACAAGCCCTATTAGACGCTATTCTGACCTTATTTTACACAGACTTTTAAAGGCTAAAATTTCAAAAGATGAGAAGCTTTACAACTTCTTACTTTTAAACATCCAAAGCACATGCGCAACCTTAAGCGAGCTTGAAAGAGAGGCCGACAAGGTAGCCTACGACTTTATGGATAGGAAATTTGCACGCTGGGCAGCCGCAAATATCGGCAAAGAGGTGCGTTGCTACGTTAGCGAAAACCAAAATGTCTTGGTTGCCAAGCTTGATGATCATTTTGTTGGAGCTAGGATTTTCATCACTGGATACAGCGCAAATTTACTTCAAAAGCTTGTCGTAAAGATCACAGAGGCCGACATCGCGAGCGCTAAAATTTTTGCAAAAGTGGTAAGAAAGATCGATGTATAGAAAAGATTTGGAGCTAAATTTAGCAAATGCAAATTTAAGCAACTACTTCTTGCTTTTTGGGGCGGACGAGTTTCAGATCGAGCTTTTTGGCAAGGAAATTTTGAGCTTTTATGCAAGCGAAGATGCAAATTTATTAAGCCTTTATTTTGACGAGTATAACTACACCCAGGCAAGCTCTCATCTAAGCGAGCAGTCACTTTTTGGTGGTAAAAATATCCTTTATGTAAAAAGTGACAAAAAGATCCCAGCAAAAGAGCTAAAAGAGCTCATCTTGCTTTGTTCAAAAAGCCAGGACAACTACTTTTTGTTTGAGCTTTATGAGGCCGATATGAAACTAGTTTTTGATACGCAAAAGGCTTTTGGGACAAATTTTGCGAGATTTTTTAAGCCCTCAAACCCAGATGAAGCGATAAATTTACTAGCCAAAAACTCAGCCAAAATAGGCCTAAACATAACCAAAAACGCACTTTATGAGCTTTATTTTACCCATAATGAAAATTTATACCTTGCAGCAAGTGAGCTAACAAAGCTAAAAAGCCTAAACACACACATCGAACAAGATGATGTAAAAAGGCTAGTTTTTGGACTTGGTGGGATAAATTTTGACGATTTTTTTAACAAATTTATGGCTCTAAAAGATATAAAAAACGATTTTTTTACCTATCTAGAAGATCCAAATTTTAATGAAATTTTACTTCTAAACTCGCTTTACAAATCATTTTTTAGGCTATTTAAAATTTACTCTTACATTAAGATAAATGGTCGATTGAATTTAGATGAGGCAATCGGTTATCAACCGCCTGTAAACGTCGCAAATTTATTAAAAGCAAATAGCTTGAAACTAAATTTAAACGCCTATTTGGAAATATTTAAAACGCTAAATTTAGCCGAGCTAGAGCTAAAAACAAACACAAAAATGGATAAAGAAATTTTTGTATTATCAACTATTTTAAATTTACAACATCTCATATCAACAGCAAACATTAAGTAACTTTAAGCTAAAATCCACCTTTGCTTAAAGCAAAATCCTTGCTCACAAAGTGAGCTAAATATCCATAAGGAGAAGAAATGAAACATTACGAGCTTTTATTTATTCTTAAGCCGACATTAACGGAAGAGGAAGTTAAAGCTAAGGTTGACTTTGTAAAAGAAGTTATAACAAAAAACGGCGGCGAGATCGCTACTGTTGTTGAGATGGGTACTAGAAAGCTAGCTTACACTATCAAAAAATACGAGCGTGGAACATACTTTGTTATCTATTACAAAGCTCCACCAGCGCTTCTTGCAGAACTTACAAGAAATGTAAGGATCACTGAAGATATCATAAGATTTTTAAGCGTTAAATATGAAAATAAACGCGAAATCGCAGCTTGGGAAAGACTTTGCAAAGGTATCAAACAAACTATAAAAAAAGAGCCTCGTGAGCCAAGAGTACCGCGTGAGCCAAGAGTTGAAAAAGTAGACGAGCAAACTTTTACAGAAGAATAATCAAGGATAAAAAATGTTCAATAAAGTAGTACTGGTTGGGAATTTAACAAGAGATATCGAGCTAAGATACACTACTAGTGGATCTGCTATAGGAAATTCCGGTATTGCTGTTACTAGAAAATTTAATACTAACGGCGAAAAACGTGAAGAGACATGCTTTATTGACATATCGTTCTTTGGCAAATCAGCTGAGATAGCAAATCAATATTTAAGCAAAGGCTCTAAACTTCTGGTTGAAGGAAGATTAAAATTTGATCAATGGACCGACAACAATGGACAAAACCGTTCAAAGCACTCAATCGTAGTTGAAAATATGGAGATGCTTGGCGGAAATAGCGGAGCTAATGGACAAAGTCAAGGTGGATTTAATCAAAATAGTTCGTACTCACAACAACGAAATAATGGTTCAAATAATAGCTATGGTAATACTGGATATCAAAATTCAGCACCACAAAGACAGCAAATGCAGCCACAAAATAAAAAAGTGCAAGAAGAGTACTATGAGGAGAAAATCCCTGATATAAACATTGACGCCGATAATTTTGATGGCGACAACGAAATACCGTTTTAATTTAAAGGATAGAAAATGGCAGAAAAAAGAAAATATTCACGTAAATATTGCAAATTTACAGAAGCAAAAATTGATTTTATAGATTATAAAGATACTTCTCTTTTAAAGTATTGTTTATCAGAGAGATTTAAAATCATGCCAAGACGTTTAACTGGCACATCAAAAAGACATCAAGAAATGGTAGAAAAAGCGATCAAAAGAGCTCGTCATGCAGCTATTATACCTTACATAGTAGATCGCAAAGATGTAGTTTCAAATCCTTTTGATGGACTATAATTGTTTAATTTATTAAACCCCTATTAATGGGGTTTAATCCTAATCTTAAATATCCTAGATTTATGTTCTTATAGATTTTTATTTATTGACTGCAGTTTAAAATATTTTTCAAGCACTATCTATAATTTTGGTTTAACTTACACGAGGCAATTAGAATTTATTCAGGTGGATATCTCAAATATATACTGTCTTTAAATAACTCTATAGCATCAATTTATTAGTTCAAAATAATTTATTTAGCCATATGTACAATCAATATCGTTGATCCATATTATTCACAATTTTTACCACGAATCACGCATCATCTATTGTGCGGCAATAGCTGTCCACATGAGGCTAAAAAGTAAGATACTTAATATAGAAAAACTTTATAATAAAAACATGTCTTAGTAAATCCAATATTCATCCATTTGGTGTCCGCATATCTTACAAGTGGGCTTTATAATATATTTTATTTTGAAAACTTATTGATACCAAACCAACCTAACCATGCAACCATGTTAGCTAAAAACAAATTTTAAACATCCTTTTCTTGACATGTAATAATGTTTTTTGTATAATCTCAATTCTTTTTTAAACAAATGTCTTGCTAGCTCAGTCGGTAGAGCATCTCACTTTTAATGAGGGGGCCGTTGGTTCGAATCCAACGCAGGACACCATTTTTGGGTTTATGACCCTTTCGTCTAGTGGCTCAGGACTCTACTTTCTCTGTGTAGAAACAGAGGTTCAAATCCTCTAAGGGTCGCCAGATATTTTTTAAATTTTAGGTCGCTTAGCTCAGTTGGTAGAGCGCCACCCTTACAAGGTGGATGTCATAAGTTCGAGTCTTATAGCGACCACCATTTTAGGTGCAGCGGTAGTTCAGTTGGTTAGAATGCCGCCCTGTCACGGCGGAGGTCGCGGGTTCGAGCCCCGTCCGCTGCGCCATCTATTAAACCTTAGGTTAAGGTTGCGTCTCATAGAGCACCCATTATTGAGTGTCAAATTAAATTTTAAGATTATAAGTTCTAAGATAACACTTTAAGATTTATTATTACTATTTAATCTTGCCTCGTTAGCTCAGTTGGTAGAGCATATCACTCTTAATGATGGGGTCGTAGGTTCGAGGCCTACACGGGGCACCATCCATTTTGGCCCATTCGTCTAGCGGTTAGGACACCAGCCTCTCACGTTGGTAACACGAGTTCGAGTCTCGTATGGGTCACCATTTTTCTAATCCTTTTTTTCTTTTTAATTTGCTACACAGAAATTTTTATAGAAAATTTCTTAAAAATGTATACTTATTTGCTTGGCAAATTGCTATTAAAAACGTAAAAATCAATTTTTATAATATTGTGC
>NZ_CABPUT010000008.1:184007-187358 GCF_902460625.1 Campylobacter concisus | reverse complement strand
AAAGGTGCTAGTTCTGGTGGTTATACTACTTATACTAGTGGCACAACTACAATCGAAGTTCAAGATCAAATACACGTACTTTAATATCTATACTTTTAATCCCAAAGGAAATTCCTTTGGGATATTCTTTCTTGTCATTAAATTTTTTCATACATTGTTTATCTTTTTAATTAGCATCAAATCTACAAAATTTTAGTTATTTAATCAGTAAGTCTGGATGATAAATAAAGGCTGAAAATGGATTAAAATTTGGCGGTAAATGTAGATAAATTTACCGCCGCAAGGATAAACTATTTTCCAGTTGGGTCTAAGCCATTTAAGATGTAATTTACTTCATCATTGCTTAGCTCGTAGTGTAAAAATTCTTTATAAAATTTCTTCGTTTCCGCACGCAAATCCAAATCCCCAAAAAGCTCGGGATGCAAGGTCTTAGCCGCCCATAAAATTTGCAAAGCCCCCTCGGCTCCATATCTATCCCAGCTAAAAACGCCAGTTGGATTTACGTAAACTCTTTTATTTTTTACAGCGTTAGTATCTGCGTAGATAGGATTTTCGTATATTTTTTTCAAAATTTCTGGAGCTTTGGCTCTGCCTATGATGATGACATCAGGGTTCATATTTGGTATCTCCTCGGCATTGATTTCAAGCATATTTCCTGCTTTTTGTACCGCGTTTTGGCCACCTGCGACTCTTATCCACTCATCTATGATCGTATTTGCGCCATCAACCTTAAATAAATTCTTGCCGTCTGCTATGTGAAGTACTTTAGGTCTATCTGGCGCAGCGATCTTATCCGTTTTACTTAGCACTTTTTTAAGGTTGCCGTCAAAATACTCGTTAAATTTCTCCGCGATTTTCGGCGCGTCGCCTCCTATGACCTTAGCCATTATAGATACGCTCTTTTTCATATCCGCATGATTCGTAAATGACGGATAAAGCACGGTAAAGCCGTTTTTGGTTAGCTCTTCTTTGTTCTTTTTATCGGCGGCTATGACGACGTCCGGGCTTAGTTTGATTAGCTCTTCTACTTGTAAATCTTTGCCGTTTACGCCGTTTGGTATGCTTGAAATCCTAGGATAAATATGTGCAAACCATTTGTTGTTTTTGATTAGATCGGTGGTCGCTACTATCTTGTCCGCGCCGCCTAGCATTAATATGATTTGATTGTTCGCATACCAAAGCGTGGCGATTTTTTATACTTTTGCGGGGACTTTTACGACGTCGCCAGTGATGTCCTTGACATCTCTAAACTCAGCTGCATTAAGCAAAAGGCCTGCAAACAGCACCACTAAAGCCATGAAAAATTTTTTCATTTTTTCTCCTTATATTAAATATATATTTTTATATATAAGTGCTAATGCTATATGTTATCGCCTTAATAAACAATATCTTTACAATATAAATTTCTAATTTAGAGCTTTAAAATTTATGAGTGAATGTGGATTTTTATCTGTTATTGATAGATTAAATTTATAGCAAGGACTCCCCTTCTTGCACTTGGCAAAAAAGGGAGAAAAGAGAGATTATTTCTCAAAAGCTTTTTGCAAGCTAAATGGAAACGCCTGATAGCCCATAGCATTTGTCATCTTTATCTCGATGCTAGGCTCTTTTGCGCCCCACTCAAACTCATCGATGTGTGGGCTAGGAAGTCCTACTGGGCGACCTTTTGCGATGTCAAACTGCATACCAGCAACGGCTGAGTAGACCATCACGCTATCAAGGTCATCTTGATACTGCGTAAGGCTAGTGACCGAACTATACCACTCTTTGCCACGCTCTTTGCCGTACTCCCAGATCTGCTCAACAGTCTTTTTCTTTTCATCTATTTTATAAACGACTGCGCGAGAGTATTTCATGCCAGCGATAGCTGGTTGCTCCATGCCCCTTGTGTCACCGTTGTCAAAGACGCTTAGATAAATTTCGCCTTTTTTAGACTTGCTATCTATCCTAAATGCAGTGTGCTGCGTCCATTGCCAGTCAAAGCCACCTTTGTCGCTTTCATATCCTGGGCATTTTGAGTATTCATCTTCGCAGACTATTTTGTTGCCTTTGCTATCGACTGGCTGAAGGAGTTTATCTTTAAATTTATCGCTCCAACCCTTGTGGGCACCCATGATCCATTTTACTTGTTTATCGCGGCCGATCTTGATAACTGCATCTTGGTGGCGGCTTGAGATGATGATACTATCATCGCTTGGGTCATAATCCACGCTATTTACGTGCGCCCAGTTGCGTCCTGGACCAGCGCCAACTATATCGCCCCACTTATCGTGCGTATCCATAGACTGAAGCTCATCAGAGCTTGCAGTGTGACCTGCTTTTTTAGCGTCTATGTTTAAGCAAACTGCGCCTTGATCAAGCGTTTTTAGCACGATGTCGCGGTAAGGATCGAGGATTTCATATAGTCTAAAGTCATCAACTACGTTGCCATCTCTGTCAAGCTCAACGATCACGTCGCGCACTGTTCTTACGTTTTTACCGTCAGCTCTTTTGTAGTCGGCATTTGCCACTCGCAAGAAGTAGTGTCCGTTTTGTGCTACGTCCATCGAGTGAGAGAAGTCGTTGTAGCTGGCTGGTAGCTCGCGGTTAAAAATTTCTCTACCCATGATGTCGTATTTTGCGTATCTTTGGCCATATCCCCAAGTCATAGCGCCGTCATCATTTTGCTTAAAGCCCATCATTACGCCAGCGTGAAATGGCTGTTTAAGATCGTAAATTTTACTTGGCTCAAGGTACCATCTAACCTCGCCTTTTGTATCAAGGATGAAGTTATTTGGGCTGTAGTTCCACTCGATCGCACCGCCAGCTGGGTTGTTCCAAACGACTTTTGTGCCCTTGCCTGTTTTATTTACGAAGTTATTTACGTAGTAGAGGCGGTTAGCAAATTTAGCACTCGCAGGCTTAGTAACCTCGATCTTATCAAATAGCGCACCCTTTTGATTTGGCGTGCCTGAGCTTTCTAGGTAGATGGCTGGAGCGTAAATTTTATAGCTCTCTTTTATATGTTCAGTTTTACCTTTGTAGCTCTTGTCGTACTCGACTTCAACGGTATTTTGATAGTCAGGATACATGCCAAAAACAGGTATGCCGCCATGTGTGCGAAGATGCTTGTCAGCCACTTTGTAGCTTATCACCTGACCGCCTTGTTTTGGTACGATGGTTACTTTTGCATTGCTTAGTGTGTAGCCACCATTTTTAATGACTGCTGTAAGTGGCGCTGTATCATATGGATTTACCACTACTTCGCCTATTTGCCCAGTGATAGCATAGTCTAGTTTAGCTCCGCTTGGGCCACCTATCGCAAAAGCGCTTGAGCAAAGCACGGAAGCTAGCGCAACACAACTCAAAGTC
>NZ_CABPUT010000008.1:144345-175953 GCF_902460625.1 Campylobacter concisus | reverse complement strand
TACCATCTTTAAAGCTAGGATTGTGCTGGATATATTTTTCGCCCACAAACGTATTTATAACTTCCATCTTGTACTCGTTAAAAAGAGTATTCCATTAGGTTTTACTTGAAATTGCTAAAACCCGGCTACTTCATGAATTATAATAGATAATAGCAATATTGCCAAATAAAGAAAATTTCTTATTTTTAAAATTCTTTGACAAGAAATATTAATCAAAATAGCTTTTGAAAATATTTTTTAGACAATTAATAACTTTTTGGTTTAAAAATAATGAAATTTATGGATTAAAATTTTTCTATCAAATCTTTAAAAATTTCATAAAGTTTATTTACTTCACCAACACTAACTCGCTCGTTTTTGGCGTGTATACGATCGTTTATGACGCCAAATTCTATCGCATCTACACCAAACTCAGCAAAGTGTCTCGCATCGCTAGTGCCGCCTTTTGTGTTTAAAAGTGGCGTAACACCGGTGATCTTTGTGACAGATGCCATTAAATTTTTTACGATTTTGCTATCTTTGTTTGTTAAAAATCTCTTTGAGCTTTGCTTTATACTAAGCTTGTAATCAAGCCCTTTTAAGACCTCTCTAAGATAGCTCTCAACGTCATTTACGTCGGTTAAATTTGAGTTTCTCACATTAAACATTATACTAAGCTCACTTGGCGTAACGTTACAAACTTGCATGCCACCTCTAATATCAGTTATCACGATCTTGCTTGGGCTAAAAAACTCACTTCCAGCGTCCATATCGTGATTTGCAATCTTGCTTAAAAGTGGAGCTATTAAATTTACCGGATTTATGCACTTTTCAGGATATGCCACGTGCCCTTGAACGCCCTTTATCACGATCTTGCCATTTATTGAGCCACGTCTGCCAACTTTTATGCTATCGCCAAATTCTTTATCGCAAGTTGGCTCAGCCACTACGCAAAATTTTGGCAAATCATTTATTTCGCGTAAATATTCAAGTGCTAAAGGCGTACCATATGTGCCATCGCCCTCTTCGTCGCTTGTTAATATGAGGCTTAGCTTCCCATCAAATTTTGCATCTTTAGCAGCACAGACAAAAGCAGCCACGCCACTTTTCATATCCTGTGTGCCTCTTGCGTAGATGTAGCCATCTTTTTCTAGCGGGGTAAATGGTTCACTATGCCAGCCATCTCCTGGAGGCACGACATCAACGTGTCCAGCAAAAGCTAGATGTTCGCCATCACCATAAATTTTAGAAAGTATGAGATTTTTGGTGCCATTTTTTTCTATAAATTTCACCTCAAAATCAGGCAAAAATTTAGCGATAAATTCTAAGCTTCCAGCATCATTAGGTGTGATAGAGCGAAAGCTTAAAAGCTCTTTTAAAAAGCTAATTACCACTAAGGGCCTTATGAGCCAGCACGCTCTGGTGCACCAAAATAAAAGCCCTGGAACTCATCTACACCGATCTCTTTACAGATTTCAAATATCTCTTTTGAATGCACATATTCAGCAATAGTTTTTATACCAAGGTCTTTTGCAAATGCTACGATCGCACTTGCGATAGAGTGTGAATCTTTATTTATGTCTATATCTTTTATAATAGAGCCATCGATCTTCACATAGTCAGGCTTGATCTTTATGATGTAAGAAAAATTTGAATATCCTGAGCCAAAATCATCGATAGCGATCTTTGCACCCATGCTTTTTACACGCTCGATAAAATTTGAAACTCTCTCTAAATTTTTAAGCTCTTCATCTTCAACGATCTCAAATACTACTCTGCCGGCAACATTGTGTTTATTTAATAAATTTAAAACAAGTGAGCTAACATCACCATCAATCATATCTCTACTGCTTAAATTTATAGAAAGTACTAAATTCTTATCCTCTACAAGCTGCTTAAAACACTTTACAATGAGTTGTTTCTCAAGATCAGCATAACGCTTAATGCGCTTTGAGATATCTAAAAAGACATTTGGTGATATAACGTCGCCTCTATCTAAAAGTCTTATCAAGCATTCGTATTTTACAGGTACCTTTTGGTCATTAACTATCGGCTGAAAATAAGGAACAATATTGTTATTTATAGTGGCGTATTGTATCAGTTTGGAGCGTTCTATTTGAGTTGCGTATTCCTCTTTTTGATTTAGCCCTTTGAAATAGCAAACATAGTCTTTATCTTGCTCTTTTGCTGTTTTTAATGCTATTGTTGCTTTTCTTAGTGTTTGGTCACTATCAAGAGCAAAGCCTATCGTGCTATGTATCTCGATACCTTCTATCTCTCTACCATCTTCATCGACTATACTTAGCATACGACCTTTAAAAATTTCTATCAAATCTTCAACCATATCTTCATATCTATCGATAAAGCTATCGCTATCTTCTACCAGAGCAAACCTGTCTGCTTCTATACAGTAAGCCTTCATATTCTCGTTTTTGGCAAATTCACTGATCAAATCAGCCATCTTTACCAAAATCTGGTCACATGCAAATTTACCGTAAAAGTCATTCATCTTACCAAAATCGTCAATATCTATAAGCACTACTTTAGGATTTTCATAGCTATTAATATCACGCACCAATGCTGTTTTATTTAAAAGTCCAGTCATCGGATCGATATAAAGCTTTTCTCCAAGCTCTTCTATCTGTTTTTTAGCATCTATTTTTAATGCGTTATAGTTATTTTTTTCTTTTATGTACTTGACCGCATACCATATACAAGTAGACAAAGCAACTATTGCACCAATGAGGCTTAAGATGAATGTTAAAGCCATATTGTTTAAAAGCCACTCAAAAAAGTACTCATCATGTGTACCAGTAATACGCTGATCGACCTTCCCTTTAAAGCCTAATATATACTCTCCAACTGGCACAAACATACAAACTTGAGCGGCATTTTCTGGCAAAATTTTTGCCCAAAAATAATCTTTTTGGAAATTATGAGCAAAGATATTTCCACAGCTTTTATCGTTAAATTCTTGATTTATTATTCTTTTATCTGAAGACGCTACGACCTTGTATCCATTTTTATTATCATCCTTTAATAAAAGAACATCACCCATAGCACTATCATTAATGTAAGATTGGAAATTTGCGACATCATATTTGCTGACATTTTTGAAATAATCAACATATTGATATGTCAAATAATCAACTTTCTTTCGAAGATTAAAACTATTTTCAGCAGAAGCATTATTAAATTTAAAATAAAAAACTGCCAGGTTTTCGACTAAAAAAATACTTCCCAAAACAAACACTAAACCTACAATCGTTTTAGTGATGTTTAGATTTTTACCCGTTTGCTCGTCCTTGTTACTCAAAAGTCACTTCCCTTATTTTGTGTACTTGCCCTGATTATATCAACCTTAAAATAAATTTTAACTTTTGGGAAAAATTAAAGTCTGACTATTTTAGCTCCATATCCACCTTGATTTGCTGGTGCGTCAAAAAATTCCTTCACACTTGGATGCTCTTTTAAGAAATTTTTAACAGCAAAGGCTAGCTTGCCAGTGCCGATGCCGTGAAATACGCTAACCTCGTCAAATCCCATAACAAGACTATCTGAGATAAATTTATCAAGCTTAGCTATCGCCTCATCAGCTCTCATGCCGTGCAGATCAAGCGAGAGCGAGGCTGTCTTTGGTTTATCGACATTTAGGCTCACATCACCTTTTTTAGGCAAGACCACTTCGTTGCCATTTTTTCTTAAAAGCTCTAGTGGTACACGCAAATTTATGCCATTTGACTCGATCATCGCGTCATTTTTTGAGATGCTTAAAACCGTGCCTTTTATATTTTCATATTTCACTCTATCGCCTACTTTTAGGCTCTCGCGCTCAGTTTTTTTAGGCTTAACGATGGCGGCTTTTTTCTCATTTGCCACGTTTAGCGCCCTTTGCTTGTCTTTTATATCCTTGAAATTTATAACGGCTTTTGCCGCATTTATTGCTTCAAAATACTCTTTTTCCAGACGTGAAATAGTCGCATTTAGCTTGATCTCATTTTTCTCTTTTAGCTCTTTTTGCTCCTCAAGCAAGCGCTCCAGCCGCTCCTCTTTTGTCGTGACCTCTTTTATCCCCTCATCAAGCTTAGTTTGTAAATTTAGTGTCTTTGTGATGATCTCGTTTAAATTCTCTTTATCTTCGCCATAAATTTTCTTTGCCTGAGCCACTAAATTTTGAGATATGCCGTATCTTGCCGCCGTTTCAAAGGCGTAAGACTTGCCGATCGTGCCCTTCAAAAACTCAAATTTAGGCCTTTGAGCCACCTCGTCGTAAAGTGCCGCCACTAGCTCAACTTCTGGATTTTTAGCTAGCAACATCGCAAGGCGCTTGTGGTGGGTTGTGATGATCATTTTGATGTCTTGAGTGATGAGGCGCTCTATCATGACGCCATACAAGCTCGCAGCCTCTTCAAAATCGGTGCCAAGCTCGATCTCGTCGATGCCGATGATGATCGATTTTTTAGTAAAAAGCTTTGCAAAATGCACCATCCTGCCAGCAAAGGTCGAGATGTCGTTTTTCACGCTTTGTGGATCTTCGATGATCGCGTCAAATTCTTTAAAAGAGCCGATGCTTGAGCGGTTTGCATCGATACGCATAGGTAGTAAATATTTTGCAAGCAGCGTGGCCGAGATGATAGATTTTAAAAGCATCGACTTACCACCAGCATTTACACCGGTTATTAAAAGCACCTTTTTGCTAAAATCCACACTCACGCTTTTTGGGTTTTTAAGCGCTGGGTGGGCAAATTTCTCAAGTTTGATAACGTGTGAGCTGTTTGGCAAAACAAACTCATAGTCACGCAATCTAGCCAAATTTACGCGCGCCTGATATGCGTCAAACTGATCAAAAGCATTATTTATAAATTTCAAAAAAAGCAGGCTCTTGCTCATCTGCAAGCTAAATTTCTTGCAGTGCTCAAAAATGATCTCCTCTTTTCTATCAAGTAGCTCGCTTTGCTCCTTTTTTAGGCGCTCAGTACTTGCAGGTGCGACGTAGAAGTAGCCACTTGAGCTTCTAGCGATCACGGTGCCTTTTAGGGCGTGATTAAAGCCGCCACGCACCAAAAGTGCCTCTTGCGAGTTGATGTAGTGCGTCTGGGTATCGACTAGATAGGGCGTGATATGCTTTGAGTAGATAAGCTTTTTAAGCTCAGCGTCGATCTGGCGTTTTTTCTCACTAAACGCCTGCTTTATCGCATAAAATCTCTCATCCACGCTGTCACTAAACTCGCCGTTTTCATCAAAGCTGTTTGCCATCTGGCTTATCGCTTCAGGGATTTCAACTTTAGCGATCCACTCGCCAAGCCTGCCTTCAAATTTTTGCTTTTTTAGATATGAAAAATACTTAATGATCTTTGCAAACTCGTAAATTTCGCTGATGTGAAGCACTGCTTGCTTACTAAGTCTCATAAGTGCGTCATCAAGCTCTTTTATCTCATCAGGCGCCTTGAAATCATACTTTGAAAGCTCGCTGATGTTTTCAAAGTGGATTTTGCTGTCGCCTTGTAAAAATAGCGGTTTTTGCCTTGCCAAAAAGGAGTTAAATTTCTCTAAATACTCGCCCAAATCAAGCTTTAAAAATATCTCTTCAGTCATTGCTCACAACTTTTTATCGGCACTATCACGCCTGAGAGGTCGCTAAATTCTCTTTTAGCTAAAAATGACGCTGTGCCAAATTCGTAGTTAAATTTCTCAGCGCTCACGTTATATTCGCCACATTTTAGCACTTTACCCTGCTTAAAATCGCTAACTAGCTTTGAGATGGCATCCTCGTTCTTTGATAAATTCTCTTCGTAAAAATAGACGCAAATAAGGATCGCTACAAGCACCGTGCTAACGAGCGCTTTTATGCCTTTGCTGATCTTTTCATCTTTTATCGCCCAGATCGCTCCAAAAAGTACGATCAAGCCAGCGATTAGGATCAAATTTCTTACCATTTTACGCCCTTATATTTTGCGATGAGCTCTTTGTAAAGCTCAGAATGAGGCTCGATCTTTTCTAAAATTTCAGCCTTAACCTCACTGATATCTTGCTTTTCAACTAGCAAGCAAACAGCCATATACGTGGCATTTGGCAGCATCTCTTTTATCTGAGTGCTATTTAGTTTTTGTGACCTTGCAAGCGCGATCAAGATATCTTTTTTACCTAAATTTATAAGGCTTGAAATTTCTTCTTCACTAAGCTCTTTTTCTTTTATCTCTTTTAAAATTTCATTTTCATCTTGAAGCTTGAAAGTGCTTAGATCCATTAATATCCGCCCCTTAGCTGTACGCTGATATCGCCCGCTCCAAAGCCAACTACGATGCCGTCACTTAGGCGGTTTTTCACGCCAAATTCATCTGTAAATTCTATGCCCTCTTCAACCCTCTCGACCTTGTCGGTAAAGATCGGGTTATACTCGCTAAATTCGCTCTTCATATCAACTTCGATCGGATTTTCTCCGGCTGCATAAACTGGCAATATAACAAGTTCATCAACGCCCTTAAAACACTCTTTAAAGCCAGGTAAATTTGTGCTAAGTCTTGTGTAGCGGTGCGGCTGAAATATCGCTGTGACGCTGTTTATGCCTAAAATTTTGGCGTATTCAAAGACTGATTTTAGCGTTGCTTTTATCTCGGTTGGATGGTGCGCGTAGTCGTCGATTAGGACGAAATTTTTGTTTGCGCTAAGGATGTCAAAACGCTTTTTGATGCCTTTAAAATTTAGTAAATTTTCTCTGATGTCTTTAAGCGGTGTCTCATGCATCGCAGCAAGGATGGCTAAAGATGCGTCTATGGCGATGTGCTCACCCATGCCAAAGGCTTCAAATTTGCCTAAATTTTTAAGATTAAAGCTGGTGTATGGCTGATAGTCTCTTACAACCATTGTAAGCTCGGTGATGTCAGTGCTTGGATAAAGCCTGATCGCATCAAGCTTAAGCGTGCTTAAAAACTCATCCTCAGCGTTTATCACTCTAACCTTTGCGCGCTCCAAAAAGCCCTTGTAGGCTGCATAAAATTTGGCTAGATCGTAGTCATAGTGTTCCATGTGCTCTGGCTCTGCGTTTGTGACGATGGCAAGATATGGGTTTGAGTTTAGAAAGCTAGAGTCGCTCTCATCAGCCTCAAATACGACGTTATCGCTTTTGGCATAGCGCATATTTGAGCCAAACTGCTTTGAGATGGCGCCGATGATGACTGAGCCCTCAATGAGACTTGCTAGCATCGCTGAAGTCGTGCTCTTGCCGTGTGCGCCAGCTACCGCAAAGACACACTTATCCTCAAGCACATAAGGCAAAATTTCTTTTCTTGAAAAGCACTTTATGCCCTTTCTTCTGGCCTCCACTAGCTCGATATTATCCTCTTTTATCGCAGCTGAATAGACCACAAAGTCTTGGTCTTTTATCGCCTCTTTGCAGTGTGGTGTGATGACTTCGATGCCTTCATCTTTTAGCTCTAGCGTCGTTTTGCTCTCTTTGATGTCGCTACCGCTTATCTTGTGGCCTTTTTCGTGTAAAAATCTAGCGATGGCTGAGATGCCTATGCCGCCGATACCGATGAAATGGACTTTTTTGATCTCGTTGTTTAGCTCTTGCAAATTTTATCCTTAAGTTTTTCGTGATTTTAACAAAAACTACTAAATTTAAGGCTGAAAATGGCTTTTATTTGCTTAAGGTAAAGCTTTCATCTATCAGATCAAAAACGGTTTTTTGTGAGATTTTGGAGTTTAAATTTATGCTTATCCAGTGCTTTTTATTCATGTGATATGCTTTAAAAATTTGCCTCTCATCAACTAGCACCATGGCTAGATCAGGGCTGCATTTTAGATTTAAAACTTCTATCATTTCATCACTTTCAAGCCCAAGCTTGCTTGCACTTATCTCCATAAGCAGTGCAAACCACTTCTCATTTTTCTTGTGACGAAAGGCGCTAAAATTTGGATATTTTGGGAAAATTTGCTCGCCTAAAACATCAAATTTCTCTTTTATATATCCCTCAACGCCACTTCTTTTCAAATTTCACTCCAAAATTCTTTTAAAAGTGCTCATTCTCGTGATCGTGATAACTTTTGCTAAATTTGCTCTTTTCTGCCTAGGCACAGCACTTCATCTTTTAAATTTCGCCTCTATCTGCATAAAGCCCCAAGTGCTTCTAGCCTCGCTAAGCTCCTTTTTGCTAAGCTCATCTATCATCATCTCTTCATTTTTTCCGAGCCTATTTTTAACTTCACCAAACGGATTAATAAGCATCGAATCGCCGTAAAAGCTCCACTGCGTATCATCACTTTTATGGCTTCCTACACGGTTTACGCGAAGTACGTAGACGTTATTTGTAAAGGCCCTAACCTTTAAAAGCTCCTCCCAGCGCGCCTGCGAGAAAAATGTACAAGCCGTTGGCACGAGCACTATATCAACCTTTTTAGCACTCATATACGCCCAGCACACATCAAAGTGCGCCTCGTAACCAAACATGACGCCGACCTTAAATTTCTCGTAGGTAAAGATAGGTAAATTTAGCTCATCGCTTGTGTTATTAAAGAATTTCGCCTCATTCCAGTGAGCGTAAGGCATGAGAATTTGCTGATCATATAGCTTGACTTGTGTTGGGGTAAATTTAGCTAGGCTTTTAAATATCTCCTTGCCTTTTAAATTTATGATAGGCGCAATGATATTTAGATCATACTTTTTTGCCATTGCAAAAAGAGCCTCTTTTTTGCGCTCGCTTTGCTCTTTTATAAGGCTTTTTGGCATGCTAATGAGCTCTTTAAAAAAGCTATTTAGCACATATTCACCAAGCACAACCAGCCTTGCGTTTTCGTCAGCACAAATTTTTAGATAATAATCAAGCCTTGCCTCACTTAAAGGCTGCGTTGGTAGCTGAAGAGCACAAATTCTACTCATCATCCACCTGCTTTATGCTAAGTTTTGCGTTTTCTAAAATTTCTCTTGCTTCATTTAAGAGCTTTTTGCCCTGCTCGTGCAGCTTTATGCTATTTTCCAAGCTCACATCATCTTTGTTTAGATCGTTTAAAATTTTATCTGCTAGGGCTAATTTTTCTTCAAAGCTTTGCTCTTTTTGCTCCATTTTCTATCCTTTTAATATATTTTTTATATATCCATCAAATTTTTCTATCTCGACCAAAAATGCGTCATGGCCGTAGTTGCTATCTATCTCTATAAAATTTGTCTTTGCGCCTCTGCCCATCTCGCAAAGTGCGTCATAAATTTCTCTCATACAGCTTGGCGGAAAGAGCAGATCGCCTTTAAAAGCGACTAGATGCAAATTTGCTTTGATCGGCGCAAGGGCGTCTTTTAGGTTGTCATAGTGTCTTGTGCAGTCAAAGATATTCATCATCTTCACGATATATAGGTAGCTTAGTGGATCAAACCTCTTTGGGAAGTTGTAGCCGTTGTACTCCATATAGCGATCCACCTGAAAGCGCCCAGAAAGCTCGTAAAGACCGTCAGTTTCTACGTAGTTGCGTCCAAATTTCTCATCCATGCTATCAGGGCTTAAAAAACTGATGTGCCCTGCCATCCTGCCGTAAGCCATGCCTTTTAGGCCGTTTTGTCTTATAAATTCTGCGTCGTACTCGCCATTTTTGAAATTTTCATCGTTTAAAATGGCTTCAATGGCGATCTTGTTAAACGCTATCGCCCATGGCTTGGTCTGATAGGTGCTTGCAAGCATTATGATATCTTGTGCAAATTCTGGAAACTCGATAGCGTAGCAAAGTGCTTGCATACCACCAAGACTACCGCCTATCACGGCTCTTGCTCTTGTGATACCTAGCTCGCTAAATAGCCTCATCTGCGCCTTTACCACGTCACTTATGGCAAGGACTGGGAAATTTAGCCTATACTCTTTGCCGCTACTTCGATCAACGCTTAGCGGCGAGGTCGAGCCAAAACATGAGCCTAAGATATTTACGCAAATAACGTAAAATTTATCCGTATCAACCGCCTTTTTGCTACCTATTAGCCCGTCCCACCAGCCAGCTTTCTCATCGCCTGCGTAGGTGCCAGCAGCGTGGTGTGAGCCAGTTAGGGCATGGCAGATCACGATAACGTTGCTTTTATCAGCATTTAGCGTACCGTAAGTCTCATAAATAAGCTTGAAATTTGATAGCATACGGCCACTCTCAAGATAGAGTGGCTCGTTAAATTTAATAGTTCTAGTTTGCAGATTTAACACTAATTAACTTTGTAGTTTGGTGCCTCGTGAGTGATAACTACGTCGTGGACGTGGCTCTCTTTTAGTCCAGCGCTTGTTATCTCGACAAATTCAGCTCTTTCTTGAAGAGTTGGGATATCTTTTGCGCCAACATAGCCCATAGCGCTTCTTAGGCCGCCTATTAGCTGATGGATCACATCTTTTATGCTGCCAGCAAATGGCACACGACCCTCTATGCCTTCAGGTACTAGCTTGTCTTGAGCGGTACCCTCTTGGAAGTAGCGGTCTGAGCTACCCTTTGTCATAGCGCCAATTGAGCCCATGCCGCGATATACCTTATACTGGCGACCTTGGAATGTTATAAGCTCGCCTGGGCTCTCTTCGCAACCTGCTAGTAAGCTACCAGCCATAACGCAAGCAGCGCCTGCCGCAAGGGCTTTTGCCACGTCGCCTGAGTATTTTAGACCGCCATCTGCGATAACTGGGATGCCATATTTCGCTGCCTCGCTTGCGCAGTCGTCAATCGCTGAAATTTGAGGCACACCAACGCCAGCAACGATCCTTGTGGTACATATTGATCCAGGTCCAATGCCCACTTTTATGCCGTCTGCTCCTGCTTCTGCTAGGTCTTTTACAGCCGCTGGGTTTGCGATATTGCCAGCTACGACATCGACATTAAAATTTGCCTTTACCTCTTTTAAAGTATCAATAATACCCTTTGAGTGGCCGTGAGCTGAGTCGATGACGATGACATCTACGCCAGCATCAACAAGTGCTTTGGCGCGATCAAGCTGACCAACACCGATAGCCGCAGCCACGCGAAGTCTGCCGTAGCTATCTTTGTTCGCATTTGGATACTCTTTGCGTTTTTTTAGATCTTTTATAGTGATAAGTCCGTCAAGTCTGCCGTCTTTATCGACGATAGGTAGCTTCTCAACTCTGTTTTGAGAGAAAATTTTCTCCGCATCATCAAGAGTGCAGCCCTTTGGTGCAGTGATAAGCGGTGCTTTTGTCATGCGATCTTTTACCAAAGTACTCATATTTGTCTCAAATCTCAAATCGCGGTTTGTTAAAATTCCTATTAGTTTGCGGTCTTTGTCGATGACTGGAACGCCTGAAATATGAAGATCTGACATAAGGCTTAGAGCTTCAGCCACGGTCGCTTCTGGATTTATAAAGATAGGATCGATGATGACGCCACTTTCGCTTTTTTTGACGCGTTTGACCTCTTTTGCTTGGCTTTCGACGTCCATATTTTTGTGGATGACGCCGATACCGCCGAGCCTTGCCATCATGATAGCAGTTCTATGCTCAGTCACCGTATCCATCGCAGCAGAGACGATCGGGATATTTAGCGTGACATTTTTGCTGATCCTGGTTTTTACATCAACTTGCTTTGGCAAAATTTCAGAGTATTGCGGCACAAGAAGCACATCCTCAAATGTTAAAGCTCTCTTTACTATCTTCATATTTTTATCCTTTTATTAAATTTTCTAGGCTCTTGGCACCATTTATCAAGGTCTGTTCATCCCATGCTTTAGCGATGAGCTGGGCACTCACGTTTAAATTTTGATCATCTTTGCCAACTGGCACAGAGATAGCTGGTAGGCCTGCTAAATTTACGCTGATCGTGTAGATGTCGCTTAGATAGGCTTGAAGCGGATCGCTGTGGGCTCCAAATTTATAGGCTGTGCTCGGAGCTACTGGCATAAATATAAGGTCGTTTTCTTCTAAAATTTTCTCGTACTGAGCTTTTATATGCGCTCTTGCTTTTTGAGCTTTGATGTAGTAAGCATCGTAGTATCCGCTACTTAGCACAAATGTACCAAGCAAAATTCTTCTTTTTACCTCTTCACCAAAGCCTTCAGAGCGTGAGTTTATATATAGCTCTTTTAAATTTTTAGCATCCGCACGCCTGCCGTATCTTACGCCATCATAGCGGCTTAAATTTGCGCTTGCTTCTGCGGTTGCTATTATGTAGTAGGTTGCGACGTCGTATTTTGAGTCTTCAAAATTTATGTAAGTTACGCTGTGGCCGTGTGATTTTAGTTTTTCTATAGCTAAATTTAAAGCAGTTTTTGTCTGTTCGCTTGCATTTTCAACATAGTTTTTAATGACGCAAATTTTTAGCTTCTTCTCGCTATCTATCTTGTCGCTAATGCTCGCAAAAGGTACATCTGCGCTCGTGCTATCTTTTGGGTCGTGTCCAGCGATAGCATCATATAAAATGGCTGCGTCTTCTACGTTTTGAGCGATCGGCCCTATCTGATCAAGGCTGCTTGAGTAAGCACCTAGGCCGTATCTACTGACTCTGCCGTAAGTTGGCTTAAAACCTACGCATCCACAAAATGCCGCTGGCTGACGGATCGAGCCGCCAGTATCACTTCCGAGTGCTGCTACTGCAAGACCAGCTGCGACTGCTGCTGCCGAGCCGCCACTACTGCCACCTGGGACGTGAGCGTGATTTAGTGGGTTTAGAGTCTTGCCGTAAAATGAGCTCTCAGTCGTGCTTCCCATCGCAAATTCGTCCATATTTGTGCGGCCAAATGGAGCTAAATTTTTACTAAGTAGCTTCTCAATGACAGTTGCATTATATGGTGCCACATAGCCTTGCAAAATTTTTGAAGCACTTGTTACATTCCAGCCTTTTACCTGGATGTTGTCTTTTATAGCAATTGGTACACCCTCGCCTAGTTTTGCGATCTCTAAATTTGCTAGCTGCTCGACATAAGCGCCAAGCTCTTTTTCTTTTATGATCTTCGCCTCAAGCTCAGCTCGTAAATTTTTTATCTCTTCAGCTGAAAATTTTAAAGCTTCTTTTAAAGTTACCACTATTTTTATCCTTTAAATTTATTAACCAAAAATATGCCAAACAAGCTAGCAACAATCACTACAGCGATCGTTGTCACTATGATACTTGCGCTTACTGGCTCACTTAGCACTTAAGACCTCTTCGCATCTTGGGCAAAGCGCATCTTCTTTGCTAGAGTTAAATTTCCAGCATCTTGGGCATTTATGAAGCTCACTCGCCATGATTTTAAATTTATCACCCTCAAGCTCAAACTCTACCAAAGGCTCACTGTCGTCATAGGCCCTGACTGAGCTTACCATATAAAGATCAGCCACTTCGCGCTCGTCGTAGCTTGTGATGTTGTGATTTGTAGTCTCCAAGCTTAGCTCTAAAGTTGATTTTATCTTTTTATCTTTTTTAAGCACATCCACGATCTCGTTAAATTTCTCTCTGCTGGCAAAAAGCAGCTCATCTTCAAAGCTAAGATCAAATTTGATCGGCTCATAGACTAGGTCAAACACGTCTTTTGCCTCGCCTTTTATGATCTTTGGAGCGTAGTCCATCACCTCATCGACTGTGTAAGTAAGCGTTGGAGCGATGAGTGGAAGTAGCGTTTTTGTGATGATCGCCATTGCGCTTTGGGCTGATCTTCTTCTTGGGGCGTCTTTT
The DNA here is from genome assembly GCF_902460625.1 of Campylobacter concisus. Lineage (GTDB taxonomy): Bacteria > Campylobacterota > Campylobacteria > Campylobacterales > Campylobacteraceae > Campylobacter_A > Campylobacter_A concisus_AD. The sequence goes on along the minus strand of NZ_CABPUT010000008.1, from coordinate 162,363 downwards.
GCGTCACAGTAGAGTCTATCTTTGCAAATGTCAAGATATACGCCACTAAGATCGGCTGATAGGAAATTTAAAAGGATATTAAAGCCCTTTGAAAAGTCGTAGTTTTTAAAGCAAGCACTCGCCTCGTCAAAGACCTTTTTAGCGCGTGCTAATATCCATTTATCAAGGATGTTAAACTCTGTATTTAAGCTTTCAAGGTCATTTACGTTTGCTAGCAAGAAGCGTATAGTGTTGCGGATTTTGCGGTATTGCTCGCTGATTTGTTTTAAGATATCTTCGCTTATTTTTAGGTCGCTTGAGTAGTCGCTCATTCCAACCCAAAGGCGTAAAATTTCCACGCCGTGAGTCTTAGCCACATCTTGTGGAGCGATGACATTGCCCTTGCTCTTGCTCATCTTCTCGCCCTTAGCATCAACTGTGAAGCCGTGAGTTAGTATGCTCTCATAAGGTGCGTGAGAATTTACAGCTGTGCTTACTAAAAGCGAACTTTGGAACCAGCCTCTGTGCTGATCTGAGCCCTCTAGATACATGCTTGAAGGGTATTTGCCAGCGTCGTAGTTGTCGCTTTGTAAGACCGCATGCCAAGTCGAGCCGCTATCAAACCAAACGTCAAGGATATCCATCACTTTTTCTAAATTTTCAGCTTTGTATTTTGAGCCTTTTGGCAACAGCTCATCAATACTTAGCGCCCACCACGCATCTGCGCCTTTTTCTTTAAAGATAGCCACGATGTGGTCTAAAATTTCACTATCAAATATAACTTCTTTTGTCGCTTTATCTCTGAAAAACGCGATCGGCACGCCCCAGTCACGCTGACGAGAGATGCACCAGTCTGGGCGATTTTCTATCATCGAGCCTATTCTTTTTATGCCCACGCTTGGGTAGAATTTAACCTTTTCAAGCTCTTTTAGCGCTGTTTGTCTAAGCGTTTTACCACCTAGTTTTGGCTCGTCCATAGCTATGAACCACTGCTTTGTAGCTCTGTAAATAACGGGCTTATGCGTTCTCCAGCAGAATGGATAAGAGTGTCTAAATTTAGTGACGCTAAGTAAATTTTTGCCAAGTAGCTCTAAAATTTTCTCATTTGCTTTAAAGATGTGCATACCGACAAACTCGTCTACCACGTCGCTTCTAAATAGTCCGTGGTGCTTCAAGCTCTCATCGTAGCAGCCACCATCATCAACCGGCATTAAAATTTCGCTAAAGCCATATTTTAAGCAAACATAGTAGTCGTCCTCGCCGTGTCCTGGAGCTGTGTGAACAAGTCCAGTACCGCCGTCCATCATAACGTGATCGCCTAGTAAAAATTTAGATTGTCTGCCGTTTAGTGGATTTAGCGCGTGAGTGTTTTCAAGCAGGCTTGCTTTAAATTCTTTTTTGATCTCACCCTTGCTTAGTCCGCTTTGGACAATGCTCTCAAGAAGTGGCTTTGCAAAGATCAAATTTTCAGCTGTTAGGACGTAAATTTCCTCTGGATTTAGACTTATAGCTTGGTTTGCTGGCAGTGTCCAAGGTGTGGTTGTCCAGATGACAGCACTTGCCTCTTTTACGCCAAGCTTTTCAAGTGCGTCGTTATCAAGACCAAATGCTACATATATCGAATAATCCTCTTTCTCCTCGTATTCGACCTCGGCTTCAGCTAGTGCTGATCTAGCTGCCCAGCTCCAGTAAACTGGCTTGCTTCTCTCTATCAAAAGGCCCTTTTTAGCGATCTCGCAAAGTGCTTTGTAGATATCAGCCTCAAACTCAAATTTCATCGTCATGTATGGATTTTCAAAGTCGCCGATGATGCCAAGAGTCTTAAACTCATCGCGCTGGATATCTATAAATTCTCTCGCATGCTGCCTGCAAAGCTCCCTGATCTCGACCTTGCTAAGATCTTTTTTCTTATCGCCAAGCTTAACTTCGACTTGCTGCTCGATCGGCAAGCCATGGCAGTCCCAGCCTGGCACGTAGCGGACGTTTTCGCCGTAAAAATAATGCGTTTTTGTGATGATATCTTTTAAAATTTTATTTAACGCGTGGCCGATGTGTAGGTGGCCGTTTGCATACGGAGGGCCGTCGTGGATGTTGAAATTTTTAGCCGCATTTTGGCGGTTTTTCTTCATTTTTTCGTAAACCTTGCGCTCTTCGTACCATGATTTTAGTCTTTGTGGTTCATTTTGTGGGAGATTTCCGCGCATCGGGAAATTTGTCTCTGGGAGTAAAAGTGTCTCTTTGTAGTCCATTTTTTACCTTGATTTTAAAATTTGCTAATTTTACACCTGTGCTGGTTAAATCACACTGAAAAATAGTATAATGAGGCAAAAAAAGGAGCTTAAAAATGAGACAAAGTATCTTGATAATAGGCGAAGATCTTGAGATAAATAGAGAATTTCTAAACTACATTTTTCAAAGTTACGAGGATCATTTTGGTGAGCTTGGAGTGGTCAGTTTTGCTCCAAAAAATAGTAAAGAGCTGCCTTTTATCATCGAAAATTTATCAAAAGATTACGACTTTGTAAGCATTTTTGGCTCGGATGAAAATTTTGCCATCGCCGCAAAGATCGTAGCGACGCTAACTGGGGGCTCGCTAGAGCTAAAAGATAGCACGACACTTGCGCTTAAAGATAGCTTAGACTACTCAAAAAATAGCTTTTTAGCTAGCCTAAATAACGCCCAGATAAATCTCATAAAAGCTAATCCAAATGAAGAGCTGGGCGAGTTTTTAATCGAATACGAGCCTGATTTTAGCTACTTTCATCTAATGGATATCGACGCAGATAGCGCGAGGATCCTTATGCTGCCACTTGCTAAAACTTATGAAGTCGATATCACTCTTTCGCAGATCCTGCCAAATTTGATACTAGTAAGGGCAAAAAGCAATAAATTTGGCCAGATCGAGAGCTTTTTACAAGGTGTAAAAACGCTATTTTCGCAAAAATTTATCCCACAAAAAGATGTGATAGAATTTGTGGCAAAGAAGCTCATGCAAAAGGGGCTTAAAATTTCATTTGCCGAGTCTTGCACGGCTGGGCTGGCAGCAGCTAAATTTGCAAGATATGGTGGCATCTCAGCTAGCTTTGATGGCTCACTAGTAACCTACGCAAACCACATAAAGCACGAGTGGCTGGGCGTTGAGGATGAAATTTTAGAGACCTACGGAGCTGTGAGCGAGCCTTGCGTAAAAGCGATGGTAAAAGGTACGCTAAGTACGACAAATGCGGACTTTGCACTTGCTATTAGCGGTATCGCTGGACCAGGTGGTGGTACGGCTAGTAAGCCAGTTGGCACGGTCTACGTCGCAGCCGGAGATAAAGACGGTAACATCGAGGTTGAGAGACTTCTTTTAAAAGGGAGTCGCAACTACATTAGAGAGCAGAGTGTTCTGAGCGCCTATCTATGCCTACTTCGCCTAAAAAGTGAGATATTTTTCGCGTAAAATTTCGCTTTTACTAAAAATTTATAAAAGTCTTACACTAAATTTAATGAGCCAAAATAAAATTCGGTAGCGATTTTCTAACAGAAGATCAAAAATAAAAAGCCAAATTTAGGAGGCTAAAGATGCTTAAAAAGATATTGTTACTCGCCATTAGTGTGTTATTTGCATTTGGTGCTCTAGCTCAAGCAGGCGAGATAAAAGCAAGCGACTCGCCCTTTGGTTACGCTAGCGTTGGAGCAGAGCAAAATTTTGGCGGATACGCCGGCAAAGAGAGTAAAGAAGTCGTCGTAAAAGATAGGCAAGAGCTCGTAAAATACGCCAAAATGGGCGGTTACGTCATCTATGTGGATGGCCTCATAGACCTTAGCGAAGGCAAGATCCCACAAAATGGCAATAGCGATGGGCTAGATAAATTTATAAGTGAGATTAGCGGTGGCGAGTTTAGCTCTTATACCAAATTTATGCAGGCTTACGGCGCTTCATGCCGTGCAAATTTAGACGGTTCGCAAGATCCAAAGTTAGCAGCGCTTCGCAAAAATTTAGCCAACGAGTACAAAAAGCTCATCGTAGTGCCGGTAGCTAGCAACACCACAATAATCGGCTTAGGCGAAAACTCAGGCATAAAAGGTGGCTCGCTTTTGCTAAAAAATGTCCAAAATATCGCGATCCGCAATATGAAGATCGAAGATGCTTTTGATCCATTTCCAGATGTACAAAAAAATGACGGCTTTAATGCGCAATATGACGGCGTCAGCATAGAGTCAAGCAAAAACATCTGGGTAGATCACTGCCATTTTAAGGACACGGTCGAGCTTGGTCATGTACATTTAGCAGGCGGAGAGCTTACTAAATGGCAAACTTATGACGGACTATGCGACATTAAGGGGGGGATAGTGCGGCTATCACGATCTCGCACAACATCTTTGAAAACCATGACAAAACGATGTTAATTGGCTCAAGAGACTCTGACGGCAGCAGCGAAACAAGGACTATAACGGTCGCTCATAACGTTTTTGACAACTGCGCGCAACGCCTACCTATGGCACGCAATGCAAAGGTGCACGTCTATAACAACTTTTACGACTCAAAAGATGGCTTTTATGACCAAAAATACGCCATTGGAGTGTGCTTTGGCTCGCTAATATATGCTCAAAACAACTACTTTACAAATGGCGTCAAAATAAGCTACAAATGTAACAAAGGCACCATTTTTGAAAGCGGCAACATAGACCTTTCAAAAAAAGGCAGCGTTTGCGAAAAGCTAACCAAGCCGCCATTTGAGCCTCCATATAAATTTGAGCTCCTCAAAGCCTCAAGCGTCCAAAACGAGGTAAATAAAAACGCAGGCACAAGCAAACTAGCCGTTATAAGATAAGAAATCAAAGCCCCGAGCAAGCCGCTTGGGGCATGAAAATCAAACTAAATTTTTATATTTTTACAAGATAAAACGCTAGCACATAGCCCATATATCAGCACGCAAAGGCTAACACTTAGCCCAAATACACTAAGAGCAGCGGTCTGGCTAAAAGAGAGCGTAAAAAACGAGATAAAACTCGTGATAAATGCGCAAAATATCCCATAAATTCGCTCTTTTTCGCTAAGACTATCATTTAGAGCAAATATCATGTAGTCAATCCCAACAGCGCTTGCAAGTATAAGCCCAAAGACACCAAAGATGCTTAAATTTATGCCAAAAATAGCGAAGATAAATAGCGTAAGAAGCACGCCAAAGATGATGACGCCCATCACAAGTGCCGAAATGATGGCACTAAAATAAAACCACAGCAGCAAAAACGCGATCACAAGCGCTACTATTTTTAGCTTTAGAGCAAGCTCTTTTGCCTGAGCTAAGCTCTCATTTAGCGAGTCAGCAAAATTTAGGCTAAAAGCGTTGTGGCGAGCAAGTATCTCATCACTTGCCACCCCTTTTACAAAGCCGCTCACGTAAGATACACTCGTATTTTCATCAAGGGCAAATTTCTTAAAATCCTTCATTGATTTTAGAGCTAAAATTTCACTCACGCCAAGCTCCTTTTCGCTCAAAACCTTTAAAATTTCACTTCGTATCTCATCTTTGTTAAAGCCAAATTTCTCATAAACCGCATAAATTTGCTCATCGTCAAGCGCCCTTTTAAAGGCCTCTTTTAGCTCGCTCTGCTCGCTTTTACTTAAAAATATATCACTTAGTGAGCTCACATCTTTTATCAAATTTCTCTTTTTTAGCTCCGCTAAAAGACTCTTTTCATCACCCAAAATATCACCGCTAGATCTTGTCACGATCATAGTGTTTTGGTTATTGCCAGTTAGACTTAAGATATAAGAAGAGTCCGCTAGCAGGCTCTTTGGCATATTTGAGTAGTCTTTTACGTTTTCGCTTTTTGATAAATTTTTAAGATCAAAGCCAAGAAAAATAGCTAGCAAAATAAGCGAAAAAGCTAGAAATTTAACCCCCAAATGCCTAGCAACTAGGGCGGAAAGCTTGCAAAATTTAGTTAAAAACGCATCAAAGAGCTTTGATCTGTAAAATTTCACCCCTTCAAAAACCAAAGGCATGAAAAAGTAGCTAGCCAAAAACGCAGCAACAAGCGCAAATGCCGAAAATAGCGCCACCTCTTTAAGCAGCCTAAGATCAGAAAACGTAAAAGCTAGATAGCCACTAAGCGTGATAAGTAGGCCTAGCAAGAAAATTTTTAGCATATTTTTTATGCTACTAGCCCTGATTGCTTCACCCTCATTTTTACTAAGCCAGTGTAAGATGTAGTCAAACATGAGGCCAATAAGGCTTGTGCTTATTAAAATAGTAAGGATATTTAGCTCACCAAGGCAGAGCAAAGTGCCTGCAAATGCCACGCTAAAGCCAAATGCGGCGATAAATATCACATAAAAAATTCGCAAATTTCTAAAAGCAAGCATCAAAAATATAGCGGTTAGGCTTAGTGAGACCACGCTCATATAAAGGCTCTCGCTCTCGTTTTTTTGCTTTGAAAATGCCTGATAGAGGGCACTTGAGTGCACGAAAAGCTCGTTTTGTCCAACTTTAAGCGCTTGTAACTCGTTGTAAAATTTTATTAGCCCCTCGCTCGCAGCTCCCTCTTTTAGCTCACCTTTTAGTAAGAAAAAGCTCTTCTCTCCGTCCTTTACCTCAAGCATTAGATCTGCTAAATTTAAGCTCACATTGCCATTTTTTGCACTAAAACCACTACTTAGCGAGAAAAAATCATCTTTTACATTTAAAAGTCTAAAGCTAAAGCTATTAAAAATTTCCTCCGCACGTTTTTGGAAAAAAGCGTTTTTATCGCTTTTTAAAAGCTCTAGATCAGCCCTACTTAAAAGCGCGATCTTTGAGCGGTTGATGTCGTTTTTTATATCATTTAAATTTACGTCAATGTTCACCTCAAAGCTCTTAAAAAGCGAGCTTTTAAGAGCTAAATTTTGCACATTTTTGGCTAGCTCTTTAGAATTTACCAGTACTAAAAAATTTGACGCCATCTCATTTTGCACCTCTTTTAGCACCTTTGCCTCTTTGGCGTCTTTGAAATTTATCAGTGAAAAGATGTCGGTTTGGACGTTTTTTAGGCTCGCAAGCGAATATCCAAGCGAGGCTAAAAAAACAAAGATAAAAGCCAAGATCGTGGCTAGTTTTTTCATTTTAGACTAAACTCATTTATCGTTTTATCGCCGCTTACCTCGTCAAGCTCGATCTTTTTTACCGCCTCATCGCCGCTTATCTTTATGCTTTTAAAAATTTGTTTAAAGAGCAAATTTTTAGGGTTTAACTGTATGCTCCACTCTTTTAGGCTACCGCTTATTTTTATATCAAATTCTTTTCTAAGCTCGTTTTCATCGAGGCTTATGATAGCAAGAAATAGCTTTTCGTCAAAATTTGCGCTCGTCTTTTCAAGCTTGCCATTTTCGTTTTTAAAAATGCCATCTTTATTTATAAAAACCTTTGAGACGACTGGCTCTAGTGTATCCCAGTAAAGACCGCCCTTTTCTAGCTTAAACTCGCCCGTGCTTTTTATGCTTTTGTTAAAGCCGGCCAGGCTCTTTGTCTGCGTGAAATTTCCGCTTACTCCATCTGTTTTTACTATATTTTTAAGCTCGCTTAGCTCATAGCCAAAGCAAGATATAAAAATGGCTAAAAAAAGAGCTATTTTTTTCATAAATTTTCCTTTTTTGTGTAAGCTTTAAGTGCATTTTTTAGGGCCTTAGGCATCTCAAAGCAAGTTTGCAAACTCTTCATCTCTATGACAGCTTGCGCGGTATTTGCCTCACTTAGCTTTTCACCCTTTTCATTTTCTATAAGATAGTGAAATTGCAAAAATGTTTCGCACTCGTTAAGCGTCGTCGTGATCTTGATAGTGTCGTTAAAAAAGGCTGGGCGCACGTATTTTACGTCAAGCTTTACGATAGGAAAGGCGTAACCATCTTTTTTCATAGCTATGTAGTTGTACCCTAGCTTGTCAAGTAGTTCGCAGCGTGCCATTTCTAGGTACTTGACATAGTTACCATGCCACATCACTTCCATGCTATCAACGTCAAAAAATGCAACTTTAAATGTGCTAACGTGTGAAATTTTCAAATTTATCTCCAAAAATCAAAAAAGTTAAACCACTGCGATGGATTCTTGCAGGCGTGCTCCTCAAGCTGTTTTACATAGCTTTGTACGTATGGCATGACGCTTGCCTTGCGGTCTCTGCTAAGCTTTATCTCATCAGCTATATCGCTTAGCTCGATGCTAAATTTATCGCCATTTTTTACGCACCAAAGCGTGCTCATTTTTACACCCAAAATGCCAGCTAGTAAGTATGGGCCGTAGTTAAATTTAGCCATCTTGCCAAGGAAGCTCACCTCAACAAATTTATCGCCATTTACCGGAGTTCTATCGCCCATTATGCCGATATTTACGCCGTTTTCTACCGCCTCTTTTAGCTCAAGCATAGCTGCTGCATCGAGGTTTTCTACGCTTATTAATCTGATCTGCCCCTTACTTATCTGCTCTAAAATTTTATAAAAATTTTCATTTCCTTTGCTATACACCAAGATGATCATACGAAAACTTGGCGATCTAAGCGAAAGTGTCTTACAAATTTCTACATTCCCTAGATGGCTTGTTAGCAAAATTCTGCCACGCTTTGATACCTCAAACTCTTCTTTTATCCACATAAGTTCGTCAATATCTAGCTCATTTTCGAGCACACCATTTTGCCAAATACGAAATTTATCGCAAATAGCAATACCAAATTCATAAAAATTTCTAAAAACACTAGTAGCTGGCTTTTTGCCACTAAATTTCTCTACATTTTGTAAAAATTCTCTTATATTTTTTCTCTCTATTTTTGAAAAAATATAATAAAAGCAAACGACGATCATAACGATAGGTTTTATAAGAAAAATAGGCAAATTCTTGGTTAAAAACAAGCTCACCCTTAAGAAAAATTCATTTGATCTTTCGCCTTTTTGCCACCATGCATATTTTTGCCCTTTAAAGACTTTGCTCAGCAAAAATGGAACCAAACTAAAAAAATATCTAGCATGCATGAGGCTTATTAGCACGTTATCTTTTAGCATTTTAAAGTGAGAAATTCCACCTTTTTCATATCTTACCTTTAATGGTATCCACTTTAGTCTAATGCCTGCTCTTACGGCATTTACTAGGATCTCCATGTCAAATTCCATCCTATTTGACTTGCTTTGAAAGGTCGCGCTCTCAAGCTCTTTTAGCGGATAAATTCTAAAGCCACACATCGCATCTTTTATGTTGGTGTTTAAGGTGTTTACCTTGACCCAAAAATTTGTGATCTTTCTACCATAAAACCTCGACTTTGGTGCATCCTCGCCGTAGATGGGGTCAGCTAAGATCATATCATGTGGATACTTTTTGCTAAGCTCCAAAAACTCCGCCACATCGCTTATGTCGTGCTGAAAGTCGGCGTCAATCTGAAATGCGTGCGTGTAGCCATTTTGCAAGGCATGTCTAAAGCCATCTTTTAGCGCAGCTCCCTTGCCGCCGTTTTGGGCTCTTGTTAAAATTTCTACGTCAAATTCGCTCAAATTTTGCAAAGCTTTTTTTGATGCCTCGTTTGAGCCATCATCGACTATCAAAATATGTAGATTGTAGCTCGCGAGCGCCTCGCAAAGGGCTTTGATCTTTTCTGGATGGTTGTAAAATGGTATGAGAAAGAGCGTCTTCATAAGCCCAGCTTTATCCTACCAGCAGCACTTCTAGTGCCATTGCAAAATATCTCAAAATAGACCTTCTCATCTTTTTGTGAAATTTCCATACAAAGCTCGTCATTTGGCCTTACAAACTTTAAAAATTTCAGATTCTCCACCACGCACTGATCGCCTATTTCTACGCCAAGATCTCTTGCAAATTTAAATACAAAATCAAGCTGCACAAAGCCAGGTAGCAGCGGTAAATTTGGAAAATGCTCGGTAAAAATACCAAGTGCTGGGCTAAGCTTTGTCTTAAATTTATAAATGCCATTTTCGCTACTTTTATCCCAGCTAGGCTCTTCGCTCTTTTCTAAAAGCTCTTTGAAATTTGCCTTTAGAAATTTCCCTTGCGCGTTTTTACAAAGTGAGCTAACGATTTTAAAATACCTAACACTATTTTTAAACTCAGCCCTTAAAAGCTCATTTAACCTTACTACAACGCCCTTTTTACCGCTATTTCTAAAGAGCTTCACGCCCTCTTCACTAAGCTCTAAAAGTGCGGCTAGGCGCTTAAATTTTGGATGCGTATCGCAGTAGCAGTCTTTTAAAAGACCGCTTTCAAGCATCTTATTTTCAATGCTTATTAGATTGACCCTTTTGTCATTTAGCTTGACTATCCTATCGATCCTGCCCTTTAGCGTGAGCCTGCTACCATCTATCTGCGCCCAGTCGCTAGTCTGAAAAAACTCACACCATGGCGAACTCACGTTTAGTGCCTCGTCCTCGCTTAAAGCAGCTTTTACCTTGCTAAAAAGCAAAAGCTCTTCGCCTAAATTTCTAGCCACTACACCAGTTTCGGTGCTGCCATAAATATCGATGATGCGCGCGCTGCTTAGTTTTGCTATGCTAGCTCTTAGCTCACTCTTTAGGGCTGAGCCGGCACAGATGATGTTTTTTAGCCCTGAAATTTCAGCTGCTCTTGGGCTAGAAATTAGCGTTTGAAGTAGGACTGGGCTTGTTACAAAGCTTAATTTTGAAAGATCAAGCTCAAAGATCGCCTCTGGGTAATTTAGCTCCTTGCTAACAGCCTTTGCACCAGAGATGATGGGCAAAAATACCTTAAAAGTAAGGCCAAACATATGCTGATGTGAAACGCTTGAAAAATATATATCACTTTCATTAACTCCAAGTTCTTCTTTTAAAAATAGCCCTTCTTCTATCATCGCACCAAGTCTTTTTGGGATATTTTTGCTCTTTCCAGTCGAGCCTGAAGTTTGAAGAAAAAAAGTAGAATTTAGATTAAATTTTGGCTCTATATTTCTAGCTGGAGTCAAAAAATTCTTGAAATTTTCATCATTGATATTAAATTTATCACTACTAAAAATAGGCTTTGTAAGCAAAATCGGTCTTGCGCCGATCGCAAGTGCTCCAAAAAAAGCTACACAAAAGTCAAAGGTTTCGCTTAGATAGATCTCTACTTCACTTAGGCCATACTCTTTTAAATTTGCCCCAAAAATACCAACTTGTGAGTATAAATTTTTATCAATATCAACAAATTTAAACTCTTTTAGACTATTTTCAAACTCCATTTTTCCTCTTTAAAATAAAAACTTTACGATATAAAATTTCTCCAAAAAACAAAAATCCCATCAAAATATAAGAAACAAAGGAGCAGTAAATACTCCAATAAAATTTATTTTCAAAGCACGATAAAATAAATGCTAAAACCGCATTAAATACAAAAAATAAGCACCAAATTTTTGTTAGCCCTCTTGTGTAGCTAACGACCTTTTCATCTATATTTTTCTCTTTTAATCTAGCGATTTTAGTTATAACAGCCTCGCCCTTTAAGCTGTAAAAAAAGACCGCCAAAAAGCCAAGGCTTACGATACTTGGATATAAAAGTGCTAAACTTACGCTTCTAAAAATAGCACAAATGGCAAAAAACACCCCAGCCAATAAGCAAGCCTGCCTTTTTCTGCCACTTTCAAAATAGGCTCTAAGCACCCAAAGCACACATAAAACACCAAATATCAAAGTGGCGTTTTCTTGCCAAAAAAATAGCACTAAAGGGTAAGCAATGCTTGCTAAAGCTAGTGCTAGGTTTACTATTTTATGCTTCAAATTTCTTTGCTACGGCTTTTACGATATCATCAAGCGTTTTTACGTTTTTAAAATCCTCTGGCATCAGCCTATGTCCGGTTTGACGTTTGATGTAATCAATCATATCAATAGCGTCGATGCTATCAATCTGCAAATCCTCATATATCCTAGTCTCTGGCTTTATCTTGCTCTCATCTATCTCAAAAAGATCAATCAAGGCTTTCTTTAAAATTTCAAAAATTTCTTTTTCACTCATCGTTATTTCCTATTTTCGTAAATGTATTTTGCAAGAGAAGATACGCTAAAAAATATCTCTTTTAGATTTGCACTCTTTGAGTCAAGCACAAGACCATATTTTTTCTGCACCGCAAGCCCAAGTTCTAAAGCATCAACGCTATCAAGCCCAAGACCATCATTAAAAAGTGGCGCATTCTCATCAATATCGCTTGGCTTCATATCCTCTAAATTTAAGCTTGTGATGATCAACTCTTTTATCTCATTAACTAGCTCTTTCACCAAATTCCTCCTTATAAATTTTACTTATCTCATCATGCATTGCTCTAGCCCTCGCGGGGCTTGGCCTATCCTTTAAAAACATATCAACATCAAAAATTTTTATCTCTTTAAAATGATATTTTATCTTTTCATCTGGCGTTTTGTACCATGGTTCATTTTTTCTAAGGCTTCTTGGGTGCATATTGATACCGATGCAAACAATATTTTTAGCGCCTTTTACACCTATATAAGCTGCTGCCTTATGAAAAATAATTTCATCTTTCGTACGTGTACCCTCTGGGAAAATCAATAAATTTTCACCGCTTTTTAAAACCTCTACGCTTTTTTGTAAAAATTCCTCGTTATTTGTGTTTGGTATGTAGTTGCAAGCCCTAATAGCTGCAAATAAAAATATATTTTTGCCAAGCTCGCCCTTTACGATGCAGTTTATTCTTTTAAATTTTGAAACCAAAAAGACCACATCAAGAAGCGAAGGGTGGTTTGCTATGACTAAATTTGATCCGCCATTTAGCTCGCTAAGCTCAAATTTATAGTCCAAACGCCCACAATTTTTAGCAACTTTTATAAAAAATCCCCAAGAAATTCTAACTAGATCACGGCATAAATTTTGTACAAATTTAAATTTATTTAGCCCCAAAAGTACCACTGGCACAAGTAGCAAATCTCCACTTATGCAAATGACCGCAAAAAATAAAAAAAAAGATCCAGTTCTTAAAATTTTAAGGCTCATAGCTAAAATTCCAAGACGAAGAATAACTACAACTTTGCCAGCTTTTTGATATTTTTGGATCAAAATTTACAATAAAGCTTTGTAATAAATTCTCGCAAATTTCTTTTTCTTTTTTAGCTCTTTTTAGAGTTAACACTTTATCGTTTTTTGCCCTTGAGACAACAAGAGCGAGCATAAATGATGGCTTTTTCTCATCAAAATAACTCTGCTTTATCGACTCATGATAAGCAAGTATTAGTACCTTTTCATATCCGTCATTTAGTCTTAAAAATGCCGCTTGCAAGGCATCTTCGACTGGGCTAAATGACGATATGGCAAGAATTTCATTGTGATTTTTAGCCTCTATACTAAGAAGCGACGAGATAGCGTTATGCACAGAAAGTGAAAACGAAGTAGGCGAAACTGGCTCAGCTTTTGCCAGCGTAGTCTCTAGCTCAAAGCAACGATTTATCTCTCCTTCGTATGAGCTAAAAATGACTGGCATATCAAGCTTATCAAAGCCACTAAGTAGGCTAAAAGCGCACTTTGCAGCACTACTTAGCCTTCTTCTTTGAATTGGTGGAATTTTTGCTAGATCAAATTCTTTTTTGTATCTAGCCAGATCCTCGCCGACATCACCATAAGCTATCGCGTCAAAAAAATCAACTTGAAATTTCATTATTTCGCGATATCACCTTTTAGAGTAACACCAGACATCAAAGCACCGCTTCCGCACTGAAACTGAGTTTTTGAGTTAAATGGCTGTTTTTTGTAGTAGCCAGTTAAATTTACAACCTTAGTGCCACCTTCTTTTAATGCTCTTTCTTGGAAAGTCTTTAAAGCCGAAAGAAGTGCAATTTGGCATGCCTCTTCATCACTTTTATTAAAACCATTTGTCTTTTTATTTGATGTTAGGTCTTTTACAATTACCTGACCGCTATAGCCTGTGCCAAAGCTGATACTTACATTTGGAAGTAAGAAATTTTTAGCTTTTGGGCCATTTAGAAAATCAAGTGAGTGATATTTCACATCATCTCTTGCATTAAGACTTGTAGCAAATGCCAAAATGGCAACTAATGAAATTAGTTTTTTCATATTTATCCTTTTTAAAAAATGTTTTTAACTCTTTTAAATATCAAAGATGTATTTACGCCACCAAATGCAAAGTTATTGCTCATAACAAAATCCGTCTTTATCGGGGTTGGCTCTTTTAAATAGTTTAGCTTTGCACACTCGGGATCGATCACGTTTAAATTTATAGTTGGGAAAAATAGCTCTTCTCTCATCATCATGATAGAGGCGATCGCCTCCAGTCCGCCACAAGCTCCGAGTGTATGACCAAGATAGCTTTTAAGCGAGCTAATGGCGATATCCTCTCCAAAAAGCTCGTTTGTAGCGATACTCTCGGCTATATCGCCATGTTTTGTCGCGGTCGCATGGGCATTTACATAGCCAATGCTTTTTGGCTCTAAATTTGCGTCACGAAGCGCTAGGCTCATCGCCGCTTTCATCGTAGCGCTTTGTGGTCTTGTGATGTGTGTGCCATCACACGTTGAGCCAAAACCAACGACCTCAGCGTAAATCTTAGCTCCTCTTTTTAATGCACTCTCTTCACTTTCAAGTACTAAAAATCCAGCTCCCTCGCCAAGCACCAAGCCATCTCTATCTTTTTCAAACGGCGTTGGACTCAAATTTGGCGTGCTATTTTTTACGCTAGTTGCATAAAGCTTGTCGAAGACATACGCCTCGCTCACGCAAAGCTCTTCAGCCCCACCAGCTAGCATCATATCTATGCTGCCATTTTTTATGCTCTCGTATGCGTAGCCAATGGCGTGCGAACCGCTTGTACATGCCGAAGATGTAGGGATGATGCGCCCTTTTAGCGAGTAAAATAGCGCGATATTTGCCGCTGTAGTGTGAGGCATCATTTTTATGTAGGTATTTGCGTTAAAGCCACTATCCATGTCCAAAACTAGCTTTGCCATATCAAGGATAGAGTCGGTACTACCAGTACTTGAGCCACTTGCCACACCCATTCTGCCATCTTGTACGCTTGGGTCTAAATTTGACTCATTTAACTCATCACCTTTTAATAATCCAGCATCTTTTAAGGCAAGTCCAGCCGCATGTACGCTATAACACGAGACCTTACCAAGACTTCTTAGCTGTTTTCTATCCCACTCTTGCGGATATTTGTAGTCTATAATTGGTGCAGCTAGGCGTGTGTTTAGATCTTTGTAGCTCTCCCACTCGCTCATATATCTCACGGCGTTTTTGCCTTCAAGAAATTTAGCTCTCATCTCCTCCCAGCTGTTGCCAAAAGCACTGACTGCGCCGATACCTGTGACAAATACACGCATTAGCAAAGTCCTCCATTTACGCCGATAACCTGCCTTGTGATGTAGCTAGCCTCGTCGCTTAGTAAAAATTTAACAAGTCCTGCCACCTCATCTGCTTCTCCGGCTCTTTTTGCAGGTATGGCCTTTAGCACTTCGCCCAAGAAATCGCTATTTAAAATTTCTTCGCTCATATCTGTCTTTATAAGCCCTGGAGCTACGCAGTTTACTGTTATGCCTCTACTTGCAAGCTCGACTGCAAGGGCTTTGCTAGCTCCTATGATGCCAGCTTTGCTAGCTGAGTAGTTCACCTGACCTCTGTTGCCAATAACCCCTGAAACAGAGCTTAGTGTTACTATTCTAGCTGGCTTTCTAGCCCTTATCATGGGCATTAGCGCTGGTCTTAGCACGTTATAAAAGCCATTTAAATTTACATCTATCACGTCAAACCACTCTTCGTCGCTTAGCCCCACAAAGGTATTATCCCTTGTTATGCCAGCGTTTAACACAACGCCGTAATAGACGCCATTTGCCTCCATGTCAGCCTCTATGGCCTCTTTTGCTGCAGCGGTGTCAGCCACGTCAAATGTCAAAAATTTAGCCCCAAACTCACTAGCTATCTTTAAAAGATCATCACTCTTACTTCTTGCGTGAAGTACCACTTCGTACTCGTTAGCAAGGCGCCTAGCTATGCTAGCTCCTATGCCTCTACTTGATCCAGTTATCAATACTCTCTTACTCACTAAGTGCCTTTTTTACAAATTCTTCATCAGGGCTCATCACGTTTAAAACCGCCCTTGCGCCAGGCTCGCCATTTACAAAAAGCTCACTGTCATAAACGCCAAATCCACTCTCATCTTGGATCGAGCACTTTGAAACGATCACTATCTCATCGCCCACTTTAAAATACGGCCTAAAAATTTCAAATTTTCTACTGCCTAGCAAAAAGCCAAATATCGACTTCTCGCCCCTTAGCTCACGCATCTTTGAGTCATAAATACCAAGGCTTTGAGCCATCATTTCAATAGCTTTTTGCATGTAAAATTTCCCATCTTCCAAAAATGGAGTTTGCTCATTTATCACGCTTCTTACTTTTATGCTCTCGCAAGGGGTAAATTCTAAAATTTCATCAATCAGAGTTATGGCGCTACTGTGCGGTAAATAATCACTTATCATCATCTCACTCTTTTAAATATTATTGCGGCGTTATCTCCGCCAAATGCAAAAGATAGCGACATCGCTGTTTTTACGTCGAATTTCGTGCCGCTTTTTACTAAATTTATAGCTTCCAAACTCTCGTCATATACTCCGTCATAGACGTGTGGTGGCAAGGTGCTATTTTCCTCCATGCAAAGCATAACGCAAATGGTACTTTCTATTGCTCCAGCAGCCCCAAGCGTGTGTCCGATCTGCGGCTTTAACGAGCTAGCATATACGGAGCCAAGAGTTAAATTTACAGCTTTTGCCTCCATTTTGTCATTTGCTTGCGTGCCGGTACCATGCAAATTTACATAGTCTACGCCTCTCATGCCAGCTTTTTTTAAAGCTTCTTCTATACAAGAAATTGCCATTTTGGCACTAAAATCAGGTTGCGTCATATGAAAAGCGTCGCAGTTTGAAGCTGAGCCAGCGACCACGACGTTTGAAATTTCATCACGGCTCAGCAAAAACAGCCCAGCCCCCTCGCCTATGTTTATGCCCTCTCTGTTTTTAGAAAAGGGTTGGCTTGGTTTTTGACTTAAAATACTAAGTGAGTTAAAGCCATTTATGGTTAAGGTGTTTAAACTATCGACGCCACCGCATATAACCGCATCGCAAATATCGCTTTTTATTAGTCTTTGTGCTTCAATAATTGCCTTAACACCAGAAGTACAGGCAGTTGAAACACAAAAACTCGGACCTTCTAGTCCATAAAATTCGCTCACAAACTCAGTCACATTTGCAAGACAGTTTCTATCTATACCAAACTTGCTTTTATCAAAAATTTCAGTTTTTATATACTCTTTAAAGGTCCAAAAATTTTCTTCAATTCCACTCGTTGTAGTGCCCAAAATAACACCTACACGGCTTTTGCCAAATTTTTTGATAGCCCTCTTGATCTCATCATCAAGCTCAAGAAGCGTATTTAAAAGCAAAGCATTGGTTCTTGTTTTAAAGTGTTCTTTTGTGTTCTTGGCAAACTCTGGTAACGCCTTATCAAATTTCGCTACTAAAAATTTATTATCAGGATGAAACTCACTACTTAAGTTTAGAAATCTCTTTCCGCTTAAAAGCGAGCTCAAATTCTCATCACTACTGCTCCCTGCGGCACTGATAATGGCTGGTTTGCTAACGTAGATCAACACTTTCTACCTCGTAATATTGATCATCTATCATAAATTTTTGCTCGCTTTTTTCATCTTTTATCATCTCTAGCACTTTTATAAAAAGTTCATTGTAGACACTATTTGGTGGCAAAAAACCTAAATTTTTAAAGCTACCATCTTTTAAAATTCGCCTGGCTTCTGGCGCGCCAAGTGCGTTTACAAGGCTAAATTTATACTCATTCTTGCTATTTTGCACGTAAAGCAAAAGTAGACCTTTTGATGAGCTTACCTTAAATGTTTTCAAGTCAAAATCTGCTATCTGCGGCGTATCAAATTTCTTTGCGCATCCAAGAGCAAAAAGCGAAATAGCAAGGATTATGACTATTTTCTTTATAAGCAATCTTTACCTTTTAATGTTAAAAATTACAAAAGTTTAATAATTATATCTTTGCATTGCTTAAATGCAAG
>NZ_CABPUT010000008.1:136094-144153 GCF_902460625.1 Campylobacter concisus | reverse complement strand
ATTAAGTATTTTTTTGCCATTTCATCGTAGCTGGTAGTACCAAGATCGCTAAACGATAAATTTTTAAGCTTTAAAATTGCCTCTTTTGCAGTATAAATTTCATAAAATTTTTGCATTTTGTCTTTTGCATTTGCTAAAATTTTGCTCTCACCTTTTGTAAAGCAAAAGCTAGCTACTGAGTTAAAATTTCTCTGCTTTAGCTCTTCAACATCGACTCCGATCTTTTCTTTTGAAATGGCTAAAACTGCGATATTTTCTTTATGAGAAAGACAGATTTTACCTCGCATCTTTGCTTTAAATTTTAAGTAGCGAGATATTTTAAATGAGTTTTGTTTTATTAAATTTGGGTATTTTTTTACTCTTCTGCGATCTTTTTTATCTAGTATTTTTGGGCTAAATTTCTCACCGCAAAAGCTGATAAAAAGATGAATTTCACCCCTTTTTATAGGCATTTAATCTCTTTTTATAATTTTTATCAAACTCTAATGCTTTTTCAAACTCGGCAGTAAATGCTCTAAGACAATCATTTTTTTGCTGGTTTTCATCGCCAAATGATCTAATACGTGGTGTAAAAATAATCTCATCTTTTATAAAATCAGCCTCTTTTAGATCAAAGTTTAAATTACTCATTTTGCTATTTAAGATATGCAAGGCACATTTTCTTGGCCCAAAGATAAAATTTTGCCCATTTAAGGGTTTTAGGCTTCTTACTAAAACGCCACCATAAAGCGATGGCTCGCTTTTAAAAGATATGTCAAAACCAAAGTTGTGAAAGTAAATCTCTCCTGCCTCACACTGCCTTTTGTAGGTATTCGCGTCAAAACAAGTATAAATTTCAAGCTCGCTAAATTTATACTCTTTGCCAGAAATAATTAAAACTTTACTTTGCATAAGCTCGCATAAAAAGCTCTGAAATTTCTCGTCAAAAAACTCTTTAAAACCAGCAGCCCCAACTATCTCTTGCTTTATATTTTTATCTAAAATTTTAAAGTTATTTTGTTTAAGTAGATCAAATTTTTCTTTATCAAAATGACTTTGCTCTAAAAATTTACTAAGCACCGCCACTAGATCAAATTTAACAAAATGGCTTTTAAGTAGCTCGCCAGCTAGCATCTTTGCTCCTAAGTTTTTATATATTTTAAAGGATTTAAGCTTTACAAGCTAATCTTTGATGAAATTTTACCAGCTGCCACTTGCTCCGCCTCCGCCAAAACCGCCTCCTCCGCCACTAAAACCACCACCTCTTGAACTGCTTGAATGGCCGTTGCCACTGCTATTTGAGTCTGATCTATCACGCCCGAAATCACTGTGTGTATTTTTGCTTTGAGTATTTTTTTTAAAGGCATTTTTTAAAATAATAAAAAATATTACAAACATAATGGCAAAGACAATGAAGTAATTTTGCACGCCAAAAAATTGCTCAAATACCGTAGATATCAGCCCTGCAAAACACGCACTAAAGCCAACTCGTATAAAAAATTTCCCTAAAAAGCCAGAGACAAAACACGAGATCATGCCAGCAAAAAAGGCAACTATTCCAAATGGTATCTCTTCATCATCACTCACACTTTCAAATTCTTCACCACTAGCTACCTTTATAATGGCTCTTATGCCATCTATCACGCCACCGCCCATATCTCCTTGCTTAAATTTAGGCACTATCACATCATTTATGATCTGGCTTGACATAGCGTCAGTTAGCACACCTTCAAGCCCATAGCCAACTTCTATACGCACTTTTCTCTCGTTTGGAGCGATTATTAAAAGCACTCCATTACTGCTTTGTTTTTGTCCCAACTTGTAACCTCTAGCTATCTCAAGAGAGATCTCTTCTATACTTTTATTTTCTAGTGATTTAAGCGTCACGATAGCAATTTGCGTCGTACTATTTTGCTCATAATTTTGCACCAAGCTTAAAAGCTCAGCCTTCTCATTTTTAGAGAAAATTTGAGCCTCGTCATTTATCTGCTCATTAAAATTTATGGCAAAACAAAAGCAAAATGTAAAAAATAAAAGAGCAAAAATTTTCTTCATCATTTCTCAAATGAAACTTTTGGATTTATCTTCTCTTCGTTACTTATTTCAAGATTTTGTTTTGGCTTTAGCTCAGGATAAAAAGCACTTGCTATAAATTTATTTGGAAAACTTCTAAGGGCTACGTTATATTCTTTTACAGCTTCGATATAATCATGCATTGCTACGCTTATACGGTTTTGCGTACCTTCAAGCTGACTCTGAAGAGATAAGAAATTTTGATTTGCTTTTAGCTCTGGATAGTTCTCGCTAACTGCCATAAGCCTACCGAGCGCCAAGCCAAATGAGCTTTGTGCTGTCATAAATTCTTTCATCTTAGCTTCATCGCTAAGACCACTTGCATCAACGCTTACTTGCATACTCTTGCTTCTAGCATTTGCCACATCTTCAAAAATTTTTTGCTCATGAGCTGCGTAGCCTTTTACAGTTTCAACTAAATTTGGCACAAGCTCGGCCCTTCTTTTATATTGATTTAACACCTGCGACCACTTTGCATTTACATTTTCATCAAGTGCAACAAATGAATTTATATACTTAAAAACACCAAAAGCAAGTGCGGCGATAACTATAATAACGGCTATTAAATTTTTCATATTTTCTCCTTTAAGGAGCAAATATTAGTAAAACAAGACTTAAAAAATAATGTGAGTTTTAGTTTGAAATGAGTGCGAATTTACGCACTCATTTTGGGGATTAAAGATCGGTATGAATTTTATCGTCTATTTGGATATGGATAGTTTTGCCATTTATTTGATCTATACTTGAGTAGCCTTTAAATCCAGCAGTATCATATGTATGATCTGCTGTCCATTTATGAACTAGATCAACTTTTGTGATTTTATTGCCATTAGCATCAACATCACCACCTTTTATTTTAAGCACCGTATCAGGATTATCAGTGATATCAAGAATATTTTGTGCATTAAATTTGATCTTTGTTTCTCCTTTAAGCTCAAGGTTTTCAAAGCTTTCCACTTTTGAATTAAGATTAGCAATGCCTCTAAGATCAACTATTTGCTTATCAAACACCAAAGTATCATGACCTTCGCCACCTTTCATATCTTTGCTTGCGTCAAATTTAACCGTATAGTTTTCAACGCCTATATGAAGTGGTTTATAAGGCTCATAAGACTTAGACTCTAAGCCATCTGAAGTTTTAAGTGAGGCTTTAACATTTAGATCGTAGGCTGATCTTGCATTGATATCAAGCTCTTGATCAAATGTGCCTTTTGCTATATCTGCAGCTGATAGAGTATGTGTTGCAGTCTTGGTTGGTGTATGATTGTCTGGATTAGTGTATTTAAACTCTACCGTATCCCCTTCTCTAGCATCTTCATTAAGATAAACTTTGACCGTAGTAGATCTCTCACCACTTTCTGAGGTTTTTATATCTTTATTAAACATTATACCTCTTATAGCATCGATCTCAGCATGTGCCGTATCGCTTACTGTTTTGCTCTCACCAAATGTGTCAGTTAGAGTAACTTCAGCTTTTGTTTCTTTACCAACTGCGATAGTAGCATCAAGATCAAGTGGAGTATCTCTGCCAAGCGTTTGTTGAGAATTATCATCTAAATTTTTAAGTGTAATTTTTCCATTTACATCTTTTCCCATAACTTCATAATGTTTAGTTAAGATAGATCCGTTAGGATTTGTTATCTTAACATCTATCTTATCGCCAGCTATAACACTTCCTGGGATAGAAACATGAACCTTTGAAATTTTACTACCTGACTCATCTCTTGAGATAATGCCATTGTCGTTTTTGTCAGCAACTATGCTTACACTTAATCCCGCTTCACTTAAAGGTGCAAGTTTAGCTTTTGTTTCGCTACTAGTTGTAGTCTCAGCACCATTTGTTATAGTAGCTACTGCACTAGTTTCGCGACCTGGAAGCATAGCAACGCCAGGAATTTTTATAGTATTGTTTGCTAACTGTGTAGTAACATGAGTAGTATCATCTGTAAGTGAAATTTTACCATTAGCAGTTTTTGAAACTGTGTAATTTATTGTCCTATCAGCCGTAGTACCATCGGCTTTAGGCTCTTTTATAGTTACTGCTATCTTATCACCATTTGTGACATTATGCGGTACCTGAACGCTTATAATTGTCTTTTTTATATCATTGTCCAAAATAGCTTCATCTCTGTCTATTACATTGTCTCTACTTGCATTATCTTCAACAAATTCAATCTTTAAATTTTTAGTATCTACTGACTCCAATGTAGCTTTAGCTGTCTTTGTTACTCCATTTATAGTAGCTTCAACCACTGCTGGATGATCTTTATCTATATGAACATTAGAAATTTTTAGTTTATTTCCTGGCTCAAGTGCGACAAGGCTGCCACCTGCATCTTTTATGGTAACGTTTGTACCATCATTTGAAGCAACGGTATAAGTTTTCTCTGCCCCACCATTTACCTTAACTTTTATAGTATCACCGCTATTGACAGTGGTTGGTATTTGAAGTGTTGCCGAAGTGGTATTTAAATTTCCATCCTTCATAGCCTCATCTCTACTTAGAACACCATTTCTATCTTTATCCTCATCAATAAATAGCCTAAAGCCTGTTCCAGAACCGCTACCTTGAGCATCAAGCGTAATATCGCTATTTGTCTCAACCTTATCAGCGCCAGTATTATCAGTAACCTTGGCATTAATGATAGTCTTATGATCTTCTGTTAAGCCAAGTGTATATTTTACCACCTTATTGCTATCAGCATCATCGGTAATATCAAGCTCTTCACTGCCATTTTTGGCTATCAATTTGCCGTTATTATCTTTTACTATCTCGTATGTCTTAGTTGTTTTATTGTTTGGTGTATCTTCGTTATGTGACTCTACTATTAATTTATCACCTAAAACAAAATTTGAAGGAAGCTTGATAGTTGCTATAGTAGTCGCTCCAGTTGCCTCTGTGCTGCCCAAAATACCATCATTATTGGTATCTTTTTCAAAAGTTATCTCCATGTCTTCATGAAGCTTTTCAAGAGTATTATGATTTTGAGCTTCGGCTTTCTTGCCGCCACTTGCATCGGTGGTCTCAGTAGTTACATTGATGGTCTTGCCAGCAATGATCTCTACGCCAGGAATTTCTATCTCATTTTTATCACTTGCAGTTATAGAAGCATGAGTAGAAGTATCTTCTAGCATGATTTTACCGCTTGGGTCTCTACCTGTAACCTTATAAGTTTTAGGTGAAGTGCCATTATCTATTTTTACAGTTACCACATCGCCAGCTATAACGTTATTTGGCACTTTTACTACTACTGTCGTTTTATGTAGGTCGCCATCCGCGTCCTTGCTCTCCGCTCTCGTTAAGGATACGTTACGGTCAGTATCCTCTTTGAAATATACTGCCATATCGTTTATATTTGAGATAGTAACCGTGCTTGTATCTTCTGCATGTTGAATACCATCTTTATCTTTTATCTCAGCTGTTACTTTAGTTTCTAGACCAGTCGCTGTTTTAATGCCAGAAATTTTAAAGCTTCTACCATCTATTTCCGTATCTATTTTATTGCCATCGCTATCTTTTACAAAGAACTTACCATTATTATCTTTTCCAATAGTGTATTTTATTTCTCTAGCAGTAGCTTCATTTGGCTCTTTTATAGTTACAGTTAGTTTATCTCCACTTACTGCATTTTTAGGAAGCTTTATAGTGACTGTTGTGCTATCAAGATCATGATCACTCATAGCTTGCTCTCTGCTCATACTCCTAGTGCCATTAGCCTCTCCAAAGATAACTTCAGGTTTTTTTACATATTCTAAACTGGCCGATACTTCTGGCTCATTTATAGATGTATGTCTATTTGGATTTAAATTTGTAACTTTGGCCTTAATAGTCGTATCTTCTCCATGCTTTAGTTGGATACCAGAAACATTGATGATATATTGATTATCACTTGCTTTTATAGGCGTTAAAACATTAGAAGTTCCATTTTCTGTTACACTAGTCACAGCACCTTTACTATCCATATGTATAGTAAATTCTCTTGTATAAGTTTTAGAAGGATTATTTACAGGATCATCAGGATCAGGTCCAGTAATAGTTAGCGTAAGCTTATCGCCATTATCAATTTTATTTGGCAGAGTAATCCTTGCCGTGGTTTTATTTACTTCATTGTCATCAGTACTTTCTTGTCTTGAAATTTCATGAAGAGTCTTTTCTTCTGGTAATGTCATTTCTAAATTTCTACCAATAGGCATTACACTATCTTGATCTGACTCTTCACTTTTTTGAACATTGTTTTTATCTACCACATGAACACTAGCTGATGTTCTTACATCTGGAAATATCGGAAGAGAGGTATTTACTTTTTGATTATCAATCATCTCTTGTGTAAGAGAAATTTCTTTTGTTGTATCTTGCTTAGTTAGTGGATCAGTATAAGTTATAACGATCTTATCGCCAATAACTACATCTTTTGGTAGAGTTATTTCTACTGTCGTACTTCTAAAGTCGTTATCTTGCTTATTTTCATTATCATATAGATAGATATTATCATCTGTATCTTCAGTAAATTTCAAAGTCGGTTTTACATCAAGAGTAGTAGAATCACTTGCAGTTGCACTTCTCATCGTGTTTGTGCTATCTGCTACGTAAGCTTCTACTTTTGAGGGCTTACCGTGCTCAACTGGCATATTATCTATCTTATATCCATTATCTATTATGTTTTGATCAATAGATACATTTCTAACCTCAGTTGTACCATCAGGCTTTGTTAAAGTCACGTGAAGCACATCTCCAACAATCACATCTTTTATAGTTATAAGCACTGGAGTTTCATTTAATTTGCCATCTTTAGCATTTTCAGTATATGTTAATAGATTATTATCAGGATCGTTATCTTCTGTAAATTTAACCTCTGGAGCACTAAAGCCACTTGAAGTTACGCTATCTTCACTTCTGCCACTAACATTTCCTTGGAAATTTGTAATAGTTGCATCAACTTTTGAAATTTTACCAGTCTGTATTGGTGCATCAAACTGATAACCATTGCTTATGATAGTTGGAGTGATAGGAATTGTTTTATTTTCAGTATTACCATCTGGCTTAGTTATAGTGATATTTAGTATATCTCCGGCCCTTACTGTGCCATCATTTGGAATCGTAATAAGAACTTTTGATGTGTTTAAATTTGTATCTCGTGCATGCTCAACCCTACTTAAAGTACCATCGTTATTAAGATCGCTTATAAAAGTTACAAGAGGATTGCTTGGGATTATAGTATCATCTCCACCATTGTATCCGCTTATTGAGCTATCGTATGATGCAAAAGCTCTGTTTGCATCACTTAAATTTCTATATGTTGCATTAATATTTGAATAGTGGCCACCCTCAGCAAATTTAGCATCACCTAGGCTAACACCATCTCCACCACCAGCAGCAGTGTTTCCACCAGCAGCAGTCTCTTCAAGTTTTGTTAGATCTCCACCATTTAAAATAGCATTTTGCAAATCACTAACATCTGCCAAGCCTTCCGCGCCTATGGTGCTTTGATTTAACGCAAGTGTGTCATTGCCTACAATCGTAATCTCTTTTCCATTATTTGAAACAATTGTTATTTTATCAGCTGCATCACTTGTCTTGATACTCTCCCCCATATAAAGGATGTCACCTACTTTTAGCTCTCTCTCATTTCCGTTTTGATCGATAGCGACCGCCTTGCCACTAATAAATTTTACCACTCCAGCTTCTTTAGCCAAGATTACTCCTTATTATTATTTTTTGTATTATTTAAATTTTTACGTGATTATATACTATCTTTATAAGATATAACTTTATATAAGAAATTTTATCTTTTAAGAAAAAAATATATTAATTAAATATACAAATTCCAAATGTCAATAGTTTGTAAAAAGCGAATTCTGAGCTTTTATCAAAAAAATAGCTTTTTTATTGTCAATATAATTAATCATGCAAAATATAATATTTTTTATAATAAAAACTTAATTTAAGATATTTTTAATTAGTTTGAAACAACAATATAACCAAAAAAATCATAATTTTTTAAAAAAT
>NZ_CABPUT010000008.1:119398-136073 GCF_902460625.1 Campylobacter concisus | reverse complement strand
AAGCCCTATAAATCAATATTTATAACACATTGATAATATTTTTACGTTATTATTTTGCATACTGCTTTGATTAAAATTACCGAAATTTCGCAGCTATTTAGCTCATCCTTTTTGACTAAATTTTAAAAATTTAATGTGTTATTTATGTAATAAAAAAATTTTTAAATTTGCAAAATTTTTTTAAAATCTTTGACACTTTATATGTGATAAAATCCTCTCAAATTTTAAAAAAGGATCAAATTTGAGAAGCGATATAATCAAAAAAGGCTACACAAGAGCTCCGCACCGTTCACTTTTGCGTGCGACTGGGCTAAAAGACGATGACTTTGCTAAACCCTTTATCGGCGTTGCAAACAGCTTTATAGAGATCATACCTGGGCACTTTTTCTTAAATAAATATGCACAAATTTTAAAAGATGAAATTCGCAAAAATGGCTGTATTCCATTTGAGTTTAACTGCATCGGCGTAGATGACGGCATCGCGATGGGGCATGGCGGCATGCTATATAGCTTGCCTAGCCGCGAAATCATCGCAAACTCGATAGAAACCGTGATGAACGCTCATGCACTTGACGCACTTGTTTGTATGCCAAACTGCGACAAGATCGTCCCTGGCATGGTTATGGGTGCTTTAAGAGTAAATGTACCAACCGTGTTTGTAAGCGGTGGCCCAATGAAAAAGGGCTACACAAAAGATGGCAAGCCGATAGATCTTGCGACTGCGTTTGAGGCGGTTGGTAAATTTGAGACCAAAGAGATAGACGAGGCCGAGCTAAGAGATATCGAGTGCAACGCATGTCCGAGTGGTGGCAGCTGCAGCGGTATGTTTACGGCAAATTCTATGAACACACTTTGCGAAGCAATGGGCATAGCTCTCCCTGGCAATGGCACCATCCTAGCGCTAACCCCTGAACGCGAAGAGCTCATCAGGCAGGCTGCTCGCAGGATCTGTGAGATCGCACTTGATGAGAAATTTAAAATCAGAAACATACTAAATGAAAAAGCGATCCGCAACGCGCTTGTCGTTGATATGGCGATGGGTGGCAGCAGCAACACCGTTCTTCACATGCTAGCCATCTCAAGAGAGGCTGGCGTAAATTTAGACATCAAAGAGCTAAATAAAATCAGCCAAAACATCGCTCACATCGCTAAGATCAGCCCAAGCTTACCAAATGTGCACATGGAGGACATCGGTAGAGCTGGTGGCATGAATGCAGTTATAAAAGAAATTTCACGCAGAGATAATGGCATGCTAATTTTAGACAATCTCACAGTTAGCGGAGAAACTTTAGGAGAGCGTGTCAAGGTAAGTGACATCAAAGATGAAAGCATCATCCACAAGGTGGAAAATGCCTACTCTCAAGTTGGCGGACTTGCCATTTTATTTGGAAATTTAGCCGAGCAAGGCTGTGTAATCAAGACAGCTGGCATCGTTGGCGAGCGTAAATTTAGCGGCAAAGCGGTCTGCTTTAACTCACAAGATGAAGCAATAGCTGGCATCTCAAGCGGCAAAGTAGATAAAGGCGATGTCGTCGTCATCCGCTACGAAGGCCCACGCGGAGGCCCTGGTATGCAAGAGATGCTAAGCCCTACTTCGCTTATCATGGGACGAGGACTTGGTGCGGACGTAGCGCTCATCACAGATGGTCGCTTTAGCGGGGCGACAAGAGGTCTAAGCATCGGCCACGTAAGCCCAGAAGCAGCTGAGGGCGGCATGATAGGCTTGCTACAAGATGGCGATATCATCGATATAGACGTCGATAAATACGAGATAAACGTTCGCCTAAGCGAGGCTGAGATCGCAAAGAGAAGAGCGGAATTTAAGCCAGTTGATAAACCGCTAACCTCTCGCTGGCTAAGGCAGTACCGCAAACTAGTCACAAACGCAAGCAACGGAGCGATATTAGAGGCATGATGACTCTTTCTGACAAACAACTGGATGAAGCAAAAAAAGAACTAGATGAGCTAAGACAAAATGATCTTAGCCATCAACGATTTTATATATTTAAAGTCAACAATGCTCTTAACGAATTATGTAATTCTAGCAATTCATATGCTGAAAATAGCATATTAAAAAATTTAGTCTCAGAATGTTTAAAAAATAAAAACAATATCTTAAAAATAAAAAAAATAATTTTAGACTTTACAAAGCAAAGCGACTATAAATTTTTATCAGAGAAATCTATAAAAAAATTAAATACTATTTTAGATGATTTAAATTTTTTACACAATAACAACATAAACTCAATAAATAAAAAATTTATATATGCTAAAAAATTAAAGCGAGCTAAGAATATCAAGCTATTAAACGAAGAAATAGAAATAATTCACAAATACAAAAAGAGTACTGATACCAAAGAACTAGAAAAATTAAGCATTTCGTATTTAGAAAAAGAAAGCTTGTTATACAAAAATTTTGTTGCAGAATTTTATAGCAACAGTTCCACACAGCTAAACAACCATTTTAGCAAATCACTGTTTTATGATTTTTATAGTATGGAATCAAATATAGCTAAATATATAGGTTTCTTAGTTCTAGGCCTTACTATATTTGGATACGCTGTGTATTGGCTATATACATTTTTTACAATAAATTATATGCCAAGTTTATCAGAGTACAAAATAATTAAAGTTGGCTTTGACTATGCGCTGCTACTATTGATTGTCATTATTTTTTTATCCTCATCAAATTATTTTATTTATAAAATCTATATCAATGGTGTTAAAAAATCTAAAACAGTCTCTTTTGGTTTTGCTTTTAGCCAAATATATTTCTTTGTCTTTTTATTTATACCTTTTCTTACACAAACAGAAAACCTCCTACAATATTTCAGCGAAATTGGCATTATGAATTTCATTTTTGAAAATTTACAAAACATTCTGTCTGCATACTATATATTAGTAATTATATGTTTATTTTGTTGTATAAATTGGAAAGATTTTTTTATAGATTTTTATCTAATATTATTGTTTATTTTAGTAGATACAACACTGACATTATGTGTTTATTCAATATACAAGGAAATAAATTTTATATTTTTTATATATACGATTTTATTATTATTGTTTTTACGTATGCTAAGTTTCTCTCCAAACCTGTCATACAAAGGCATCTTTATAACACTAATAGTAATTTCAGTTATTTTTGCATTTTTTTTCAATAAAAATATCATAAGAGCAGAAAGAATTGGTAATTATTTTGACAACGTATCTTTTAACGCTGACACATTAAAAAATGATATTTTAAAACTTCCAACTTGTTTTCATGATTACAACTTAACATGTATAGAAAACGAAAGCAAAAGCAAAATAGACATAAATAACTTATTTGTTGTATTAAAGGCAGCAGATGAGTCTTATTACCAAGCCCTTATAGCAAAAAATGACTTCAATACAACAATAGAAAGTGTGGCAAATTTTAACTTACCTAAGTGCGATCAAAACACAACAATAGCTTGTTATATGGTTAATAAAAAATAAAATAATGCAACAATAAAAAATTATCACACTATATTTAAAAATATAAAATTCGACAAAAAACAATACTTTATAAATTTTAAAATAGATAAAAATATAAATTGATACTACTTTTTAAGGATACTAATGCCTGATATATACTTTTACAGCACAGTTGCTTTAACAATTCTTTTTTTGATTGCGATATTTGTCATCTATTCATTTAATAGAGACAAACTCGAGCTAAAAAGAAATTTGACACAAAAAGAGCAAGAAAATTTTGAAATTTCATCAAATCTAACAAATTTAGTATCTAAAAATAGTGAAAATCTGCAACTAATTAGCGAGCAAAAAGCAAGGCTTATGTCAAATCACGAGCGAATAGACGAGCTCATCAGTGAGATCGATGCGTTAAAAACCAAAATAGCACAAAAAGACGAAGCTGAAGATGCGATGGAGCACGTGATAAACGAGCTTAAAGAGAGTATCGGTACAGCAAATGAAAGGGCCAAGAATAACGAGGCAAATTTCACTGCAACACTAGCTGAGCTAAATCAAAATAAAAATGCTTTAGCTGAAGCGAGCGAGAGAGAAAATAGATTAAAACGTGATATGGCTGTGCTTAGAAATGAAATAGAAGCAAAAGAAAATAGCCTAAAAGAGCAAGAGGCAAATTTATTAAAAGTGAAAAATGAGTTAAATTTGGAATTTTCTAATCTTGCAAATAAAATATTTGAAGAAAAAAGTGCGAATTTCACACAAAATAACCAAAATTCTTTAGATCTTTTACTAAAGCCACTAAAGGAGCAAATTTCAACCTTTCAAGAGCGTGTAAATGCAGTCCACGACGAATCAGTTAAAGGCATGAGCGCGCTAGGGATGCAGATTAAGCACATAAGTGAGATTGGTATCTCAATGTCAAAAGAGGCAAACTCACTAGCCACTGCATTAAAAGGTAGCAATAAAACACTTGGAAACTGGGGTGAAATACAGCTTGAACGCACATTTGAGGCTTCTGGACTTGTAAAAGATGAGCATTACTTGACGCAACAAAATTTCAAAAACGAAGAAGGCAAACGTCTTATTCCTGATTTTATAGTAAAGATACCAGATGGCAAGCATCTAATAGTTGATTCTAAAGTCTCACTTATAGCTTACGAAAAGGCTATCACAGCTAGCAACGAAGAGGAGCTAAATTTAGCATTAAAAGAGCATATTGCTTCTATAAAAAATCACATAGATAGCTTAAATAGCAAAAATTACGGTGATATAGTGCCTGATAGCCCTGATTTTGTGTTGATGTTTATACCAATTGAGCCAGCATATATCGAAGCTATGAAATTTGATAGTTCTCTTTTTGACTACGCATTTCAAAAGCGCGTAATACTAGTTTCTCACACTACGCTTATGCCTATTCTTCGCACAGTGGCAAATTTATGGCGCATAGAGCGTGGCAATGAAGAGGCTAAAAATATCGTAAAGAGTGCGATTAAAATTTATGATAAAGTCCGCAATGTAGCCGAGCACATGAATAGACTTAGCAATACACTAAATACTGCAAATAAACATTTTAACTCCCTTGCATCAAGTTTTAGTGGTAGAGATGGTCTTGTTAGTAGACTTGAAAATTTTAAACGCTTGTCTCCGGACGATCAAAAAGATATAGAAGTAAAAGAGATCGGCGTAAATAACGAATTAGAAAAAGAGGATTAGGATATGGCTAGAAAAACTAGCCATAAAAAATTTATTTTAAAAGACCTTGTTTTTTCATTTGTTCCATTACTTGAGCAAACATCTCTTTAGCTTGTTTGCAAGTAGCGTCTTGTTGCTCTTTTGGAAGTGCAGCAAGTTGATCCATTGATTGTTTCTTTTGATCTTCATAAATTTTTACTTGTTGATCTTGACCAGCTTTTTTGTAAGCTTCAACCATCTTATCGATGTCTGAGAAGTATGATTTGCAAGTATCTGTAAGATCTGCAGCGTTTAGGCTTAGTGCAAAGCCAAGAGTAGCTAAAACTAAAAGTGATTTTTTCATCTCTTTCTCCTTGTGAAAATTTGAAAGGATTGTATCATTTTTATAATATTTTATAACTTAAATTAATAGTCAAGGTAAACACCTTGGCTATTTTGGCTTTTTAGCCTAGAAATTCGCGTTTAAAATACTCTTTTGGAGCTTTGCAAAGTGGGCAAGCACCTGGAGCTTTTTTACCTCTGTGAACGTGTCCGCACACCTCACAAACCCAGATATCTTCCTCATCGCTCTCAAAAAAGCCCTCTTCATCAAGCATCTTTTTAAGCTCTAAATACTCTCTCTCATGCTCAACCTCAACCTTGCCGATAGCGTTAAATAGCCTTTCAACATCTCTTAGCTCTTCTTCTTTTGCGATCTTTGCAAAGTCTGGATACATCGTCGTATGCTCATAGTTTTCGCCAGCTGCCGCATCAAGTAAATTTTTATCCATCTTATCTATCGGATCGTTCATCATCTCGTGATACTTCTTAAACTCAGCCCTTGCGTGCCATTTCTCGTTTTCAGCTGCTTCGTAAAAGTGTCTAGCTATCGCGTGATAGCCTGCTTCTTTGGCTAGATCGCCGTAAAGCTCGTACTTGTTTCTAGCTTGTGACTCGCCAGCAAATGCCTTCATTAAATTTACCGCTGTTAAATTTTCAGTCACACATTTCATCTCTTCGCCGCAACAGGTTAGTGTGCCGCCACCAACTTTTTGTACCTCGATCTCGTTGCCGCATTTTTCGCATTTGTATGTTTCGTACTGTCTCATTTTGACTCCTATTTTGATAAAATTTGAGCAGATTATAACCAAATAATTAAAATAAGTAAATAATAATTTTTATTGATAACGTATATTATTATTTTATTTTTTACATAAAGTTTGTGTGAGTTTTGTTACAAATGGAGAGACTAGCAAAAGCACAGGATACGCTACTACAAAGGCTTTTACATAAGCAGTTAGCCAAATTTTTACAAAGCCATCAACAAAACCAAGGTTTAGATATGTCAGCACAAATGACATAAAAAAAGCCATAAATGCTGACATTATAAACGCAAAAACATATTTATAAAATTTTACTGGTATCATGAAATTTTGCCTATCAGCTCCCCTAACCTTTTTGCATGATCAAGTGCCTTTTGCCTCATCAAAGCAAGCTTTGCCTCATCGTGCCTACTCTGATATGATAGTCCTCCGCTATAAACATAGCCTGCAAACTCCATACCACACATATTTGCTAACGCCTTAAGCGGTGGCAAAAACTCCTCTATCTCGTATCGCTGAAGCGCCTCTTTTTTATAAAGCTCCTCAGGCGCGCCAGAGGTAAATGAAAGCACCAGCTTCTTGCCACGTAGCTTATCTCCGCTGCTGCCATGAGAGAAGCCATGAACTAGCACATCTTCAAACCACTTTTGTAAAAGCGATGGCACGCCGTACCAGAAAAATGGATAAACAAGCACGATCATATCAGCCTTTACTAGCTTTTCTTGCTCGGCTTTTACATCGATCACGTAGTTTTTATAAAGCTCGCTTAGTATGTCAAATTTAGCCTCTGGCACCTGCTTTTTTAGCTCGCTCAAAATTATCTTATTTGCAAAGGAATTTTCAAGGTCAGTGTGACCTGATACAACTAAAATTTCACTCATTTTCTCTCCTTAAATTTACTTACAAACAAAGCTACTTGCCTTGCTGGTATCTCCGCCCACGCATGTAGCCACTTTTGGATAGGCACACACTAAAAATTCCTTGCCAGCGTAGGTCTTACTCTTAGCTAGCATGCTCTTTGGCGCTTCGCCCTTTTCATGCCACGCTTCAAGCGCGCCTAAAGGATCCACGTCATCTATGCCGTTGCCACCACCGCAGTGATTCATCCCAGGTAGCGCAAAAAATGCCGCGAAATTTTGGCTATTTTCATTATCAGCCTCTAGCTTTTTAAACCAGTCCCTTTGATCTTTTGCTGAGAAAACTGGGTCTGAGACGCCAGTTACTATGATGAGCTTGCCGCCATTTGCGCTAAATGTGCTAAGACTTGTTGAGATAGCGTCATTTATCGCTGCGGTCTCGAAAGTCTTTGGCGTGTCTTTGTCAAAGTCGAAATTTATCGTGTCAAAATTTGGCTGCGCTGGTGTCAAAAAGTAGTAATTCACCGAGCCGCTTGAAAGCGTGATGTTTCTAGCGTTTGGCTTAGCGTTTTGTGAGTCGCCTAGCTTCCACTGCCTCCAGCCCTCAGCACTCACGCCTGAGTCGTAAAACCAGCCGCTATAAATTTGCTCGCCCTTGCTGTTTTTGGCTCCGTTAAAGATTTTCTCTATCGCCGCTATCTTTTGCTTTGCTAAATTTAGACCTTTTGGATCAAATTTGCACGCTTCCCAAGCATTCATGATCCCATCTTTTAACCCGTCTAAGGCGTCACATTTTTCTAGCACAGCGTGGCTTAGCTTATCAAGGTCGTCCTTAGTTAGGGCATTTGCAAAAATTTTCTCGCCTTTTTCATTTTTCGGAGCTATCTTCATAAGGGCTTGGTTGTCCCACTGCTGAGCGATCGCCGCGCGAGATAGCCTAAAGCCAGGGTTTGCAGCGATGACGCCATCAAATTCTAGCGGATAACGCTGGGCTGCTATGAGCGCTGCCCTGCCGCCATTTGAGCAGCCCATGAAGTAGCTATGTTTTGGCTTTTTGGCGTATGCGGCGGCTAAAATTTGCTTAGATGCGTCCGTGACCTTGCCGATCGCCTGATAGGCGTAGTCTAGCCTTGCTTGCTGATCTAGCCCAAACTCAGCCGTTGGTTTTGGGTGACCTGAGTTTGTTGTAACTACCGCGTAGCCTCTAAGAAGCGCTGGCGTGGCTGTGCTTGTTCGTATCGGTACTGCACCAAGAGCAGGCGCTACAAAGCCGTCCATGCCGCCGCCACCTTGAAATAAAATTTCTCATTCCACTGCTCTGGCAGCCTTAGCTCATAGTCTATCGCATACTCTTTGCCATCACTTCCGGTGCGTTTATAGAGTTTGCCATGCACCACGCAGTGAGGCTTTGATTTGATATTATTTTTACTGCCGCCAGTTAGCGCAGACATCTTATCGGCTGATACTTCGCCACTCTCATTCCACACCGCATCTATCATCTCGTTGTTTAAAATTTTCGCGTCTTTTAAACTCTCGCATCCTGCCCTATCAAGGGCAAAAGCCGTGCTGCCAATGAGTGCTAGTGCGCAAAAAAGTGAAATTTTATTCATAACATCTCCTAAAATTTTACCTTGCTAAATGAGATCTCGTTTTTTAGTCCAAAGCCGTCAAATTCATCTATTAGCCCAGCTCGCTCTTTGGCGTAGGCTTTGTAGTTTTCGCTGTGGCGGTAGCTCTCAAAGCTAGCCTCGTCTTTGTAAATTTCAACCAGCACCCACTTGTTTGGTGCCTCTTTTTGACTAAAGGCAAACTGCGCGTAAGCGCCCTCATCTACGCTTTTTTGCATATATTTTTTGATGATCTTTTCAAATTTCGCATCACTCTTTGCTAAAAGGTTTAAATTTGTGATGTGAAAGTAGGCATCTTTTAGGCGCTCTGGCGTTAAATTTTTAGAAAAAGCAGCCCTCTTTTTCACGCTGATAGCCTTTTTGCTAGCTAAAATTTCAGCGCTTGCGCTTGCAAATTTCTTAAAATGCGCTGAGCTTATATGCTTTTTATAAGCCGCCTCGTCCTCGTAAAACTCAAGCACATAAAACAGCTCCGGCTTGCTCTTTGCGCTCGCAAAAAAGATCGCCTGCGTGCCTGGCTCGCTCTTTGAGCTTAGTATTTTTTCCCTGCCAAGCTGTCTCAGCAAGCTCTTGTTATTTGGCGTTGAAAGCAGCTCCTGTAAGCTCACTTTCGCCTCCGCCCCAAAGGCAAAAGCTGCCGAAAATACTAATAAAAATAGCTTTTTAATCATCAAATTTCCTTAAATTTATTTCTCAACCACTCTTTTAATCCAAGCAAAAAGCTCGTCTAAATCGTAGTCGCCGCCATGTCCTTGTCCCCAGACCGCTTCAAAATCAACCTCTTTGCCAGCATTTTTAAGCGAAAGCGCGAGCATAGCAGGTACGGCAAGGGCTAAGTCGGTGTCGTTTGTGCCCTGTCTTATGCGGTAAAATTTCACCGAATTTTTATTTTTGACGTAGTTCATCGCATTCATCATCTTTATGACGCTAGCCTCCGCCATTTCGCCCTCGCTTCGCTCTTTTGCAAATTTAGTAAAGTGCTTTGCAGGCGTTTTGCTATCGCCAAAAAGGTCATTTTCAGGATTTTCTAGCCCAAATCCGTCAAAGGCAACCACCGCTTTGGCGCGTTTTAGCGAAGCGATGAAGTCTTCTAGCTTAAACGTATATCCAAGCGAGCAGCCCTGCGTATCAAGCGTGATAAATTTAGGCGTGAGCGTGCTTTTGTCGTTGCTTTTTGTAGCGGTAAATGCCTTTGAGATAAGGGCGTTTATATACTCTTTGAAACTGCCCTCGCCGTTTTCATCAAGGCTTAGCGCGTGACCTTTGGTGTCTTTTAAATTTAGCGAGTTTAGATAGGCTGGAAATTTACTCTTTAGCTCGCGTGAGAGCTCTTTTTGCGTGGCATTTAGTTCGCCTGTGATCATCTTTGGCTTTTTGCTCCTGTCGTTAAAAATGCTTGCATCAAGACTTGCAAAATCAATCCTTTCAAATTTATCCAAATCCCCAAACATCCACTCATACGCCTCGTCCTCATGCTCTAAATTTGTCACAGGGCAGTAGGCTGAGACGGCATAAATTTGATCGTCCGCCTTTGCAGCACCTAGCTCTTTAAGATATGGCTCATACTCTTTTGCATTTGCGCTTGTGCCAAGAAGTGCCGACATCGCACCGCCCGCGCTCGTGCCGTTTGAGATGATCTTATTTGCGTCGCCTGGCATAAATTTGTCGTTAAATTTAAGATATCTAACGGCCGCTTTTAGATCAACTATCGCAGCCGGCGCTTTGCCGATAAATTTCTCGCCATCTTTTAGCGTCCTGCCCCTAGCGCCAACGCTTGCCACGACATAACCTCTAAGAAGTGCTTCAAGAGTGGCATTTGGCTTTTCGTTTTGAAGCTCTGGCTTTGGTGGCATTGCGCTCATATAGCCGCCGATAGCGTTTGGCATAAAAATAGCCCCTTTTTGGTCGCTAAATTTACCCTCTGGCACATAAAAATTTAAGACCTGATAGTCGCTAACTGGCTTTGCCACATAGACTATGCCTTCATAGGCTCTAAATTTAAGCATCCTATCGCCAACTTGCACGCTTTTTAGCTCAAACTTGCTCTCGTCAAATTTAAGTTCATTTCCAAAGCAAGCACCTACTAAACAAACCCCTAAAATAGCAACTCTAACGCCTTTCATGATCTGCCTTTTCATTTTGTCCTACTTTTTGCTTTACTAGCCTTGGCGTAGGCTACCAGGGCTTTAGCGCCTAGTTATCTTTTGGCTCGTATTTGATCGCGTAGTCAAATTTAGGACTACTTAGACTAAACTCAAAGCTATCTCTATCGACCGCGCCAACGCAGCAATGGCTATCATAAAGGCGAAGCAAAAACTCCGCCATCTGCTCACTCGTGTGGTACTTTTTAAACGCCTTGTCGTAATCGTAGCTCTCTTTGCTAGTTGCTACCATGCCAAATTCTGTTTTTGTGGCAGCTGGAGCTAGCACTTTAGCCTGCATTTTTGCCTGCTTGTCCTGTGCTAGCTCGTGGTAAAGTCCCTCGCTAAAGGCACTTACGAAAAATTTGCTAGCGCAGTATGTGACGGCATTTGGTACGATCTTGTAGCCACCTATTGAAGAGATATTGATGAGCTGTGTATCTTTGTCTTTGTATTTTTTAGTAAAGAGCGTTGAGAGCGTGACAAGTGAGATGATGTTTAAATTTATCATCTGCGTGATTTTGTCTAAATTTTGCTCGCAGACCTTGTTGTAGTCACCAAAACCAGCGTTGTTTATAAGCGCTTTTAGCTCAAATTTTTCTAAATTACGCCAAAGAGAAATGGCGTTTTCTTGCTTCGAAAGGTCACAAAGCTCTATAAACACATCGACATTTGCAAATTTAGCTATCTCGCTTTTTAGCTCCTTTAAAAGCTCGCCCCGCCTTGCAACAAGGATCAAATTCTCCCCACGCCTTGCAAATGCCTTTGCCGCGGCCGCTCCTATGCCTGAGCTTGCTCCAGTGATGGCGATATATCTTTTCACTTCGCATACTCCATCGGACTATAAATTTTGACACCCTCGCTGTGGTCATCTTGCGCTACTTGCACGATCACTTTAGCGATATCAGCCGCTCTCATCGGTCTATACTCGTCAAAAAAGCCTTTTGGGATAAATTTAAACGCCTTTATCGCCATGTACTCGCCAAGTCTAAATTCTTTCCTCTCAGCCTCGATAAGTGGCAGTCTGGCGATATGAAATGAGCTATATCCAAGCTCTTTTATCTTTGCTTCTGCTTGACCTTTTGCCTTTAGGTAAAATGAGCCTGACTTTCTGCTAGCACCTGCAGCCGAGAGTAAAACAAAGCGTTTTGCGCCACACTCCAAGCCAAATTTGGCAAAATTTATCGGATAGGTCACATCGACTTTATAAAACTGCTCTTTGTGCTTTGCCGCTTTCATCGTCGTGCCAAGCGCGCAAAAGACGTCATCAGCGATAAATGGCACCTCGTCTTTTAGCTCGTCAAAATTTATTACTTTTACTTCAAGCTTTTCGTGAGTAAATTCTAGCTCATGCCTAGCAAGGGCAATAACCTTACTATAATGCTCGCTCACGCATAAATTTTTTAAAATCTCACTTCCCAAAGCACCGCTAGCTCCAGCTATAAGGGCGATCTTTTTCATATCTTTCCTTTGTAAAATTTAGATAAATTCTATCTCGCTAAGGCAAAAATTTCACTTATGGCCTCTTTTGTATAAATTTGCTCCAAGCCCCTACTCTTGGCGTAGTCATAAACTAGCGCCATGATCTCGTCTAAATTTATCTCATCTACGCCGATCTCAATTAGGCTTGTTGGCGTGCCAATCTTACTAAACCACTCTTTTAATTTCTCTATGCCTGCGTCTGCGTCATCCACGCCAAAAATTTCTTTGCCAAAACGCTTAAACGCCTCTAAATTTCTACTCTTATACCACTTCATCCAAGCTGGCATCACGACACTTAGTCCAGCCCCATGCGCGCAGTCCACGACCGCACCTATGGCGTGCTCGATCATGTGATTTGGATAAGAGTAGCCAGCTGTGCCAACGTAAGTTAAGCCATTTAGCGCCATCGTAGCAGCCCAAGCAAACTCGCCTCTAGCATCATAATTGTCTGGCTCTTTTAGTAAAATTTCTGTCGTTTTCATGACTGTTTTTATGTTTGCTTCGATGTATAAATTTATAATCTCAGGCTGGATGCTCGCCGTAAAGTAGCCCTCTATGCTGTGAGCAATGATGTCTGAAGCCGAATAGACCAAATACTCCTTGCTTACACTTGCTTGAAGTAGTGGATTTACCACCGATACTTTTGGGTAAAGACAAGCTCCGTGCATAGCAAATTTCTGTTTCGTGGCTTCGTTTGTGACGACCGAGCCGCCGTTCATCTCTGAGCCAGTTGCTGCAAGCGTTATGATGTCAAAGATCATAAGCGCTTCTCTTGGATCTTTACCGGTAAAAAAGTCCCAAACGTCGCCATTATATTTAACTCCAGCAGCCACAGCCTTGGCGCTATCAAGCACCGAGCCTCCGCCAATGGCTAGCACACTATCGACGCCCTCGCTTCTGGCTAAATTTATAGCCTCTTTTACCTTGCTTAACACTGGATTGCTTTTTACACCACCGATCGCACAAAACTCTATACCATTTGCACTTAGACTCTTTGCTGCGACATCAAAAAGGCCATTTTTTATGATCCTATCGCTGCCATAGATGATAAGCGTCTTTTTAACGCCAAATTCTTTCATGTATCTGCCGATACTTTGCTCTTTGTCTTTGCCAAATTCTATTTTTGTAGGGTTTAAAAAGCTAAAATTTTGCATATTTTCTCCTTATTAGTTTTAATGATTATAGTTTTGCAAAGCAAAAATTTTTGTTAAAAATAATGAGTAGAAATTTAAAAATTTCTTAGTTTGACAGGAAGTTTTGAGATGATTTTTTTCGGATCAAAGCTACTTTTAGCATCAACTAAATTTCCAAAATTTTCACCTGTGCTAAGGAATTTTTGCAAATAATAATTGCCTCTATATCCAAGGTCATAAAGAATTTCAGACATCAAAGAAATATCTGCTTCATCTAAAAAATCTGCATGCACGGTTGTTCTTACTTCAAAATCGAAATTTATCT
This sequence comes from Campylobacter concisus, assembly GCF_902460625.1. Classification (GTDB taxonomy): domain Bacteria; phylum Campylobacterota; class Campylobacteria; order Campylobacterales; family Campylobacteraceae; genus Campylobacter_A; species Campylobacter_A concisus_AD. Next base: position 122,277 of record NZ_CABPUT010000008.1, on the reverse strand, counting down.
CAAGCAGATATTTTAGCGTGCTAATAAATTTTTCATATAAATTTGAGCCAGTTACGCCTGCAAATTTCTCTTTTGGCGCTTTAAAATCAAGTGCGATATAGTCAATCAGCCCTTCGCCTATCGCCTCTTTTAAAATCTCAATATGAGAGCCATTTGTATCAACCTTTAGGCAAAAATTTCTTGACTTAACCTCTCTTGCAAGTTTTAAAAACAAAGGATTTGCTGTGCATTCGCCGCCGCTAAAGACGATGCCATTTAGCTTGCCTATACGGCGGTCTAAAAAGTTACAAACCTCAGCCATTTCTATATTGCCATTTGAATTTACAACTTCTATATTGTAGCAATACACGCATCGCATATTACAGCCTGCAAACCAAACTACCGCAGCCACTTTGTCTGGATAATCAAGCGTAGTAAATGGCGTTATACTAAAGACTTTATGCAAATTTATGAACCTTTTGAGATTTAAAAGGCACAGAAGATTGTGCCTTTTTTATTTGAGTTTTTATGTTTTTATTAGCTGCGGTGATTATCTTTTGCAGCAACTTGCGTATTCATCAAATTTAATACGCTCTTTATGCTCGCCTTTTTTACCAAGGTTAAAGCTCTCAACTGGGCGATGATAACCCATAACACGAGTATAGACTACGCATTTTGTGCGTTTGTCTTGTACTTTTTCTAAAATTTCTTTTTCTGTCATTTCCTCTCCTTATTTGGAATTGTTTTTCTCTTTTTCTATTAATTCTGCATCGCAAAGCGGACAAAATTCATGCTCTCCAGCAATGTAACCATGTTTTGAACAAACGCTAAATACAGGCGTTATCGTGATATATGGAAGCTTATAATTTGAGATTATGCTCTTTACAAGCTCCTTGCAAGCTTTAGGTGAGCTGATCCTTTCTTTCATATAAAGGTGAAATACTGTGCCGCCAGTATATGAAGTCTGAAGATCATCTTGTAAATCAAGTGCCTCGTAAGCATCATCTGTAAAATTTGCTGGAAGTTGGGTTGAGTTTGTATAGTAAATATTCTCCCCACCACCTGCTTGGATAATGTCTGGATAGCGCTTTTTATCCTCTTTGGCAAAGCGGTATGTTGTGCCTTCAGCTGGAGTCGCCTCAAGGTTATATAAATTTCCAGTCTCTTCTTGAAATGTCCTTATCTTATCGCGCAAAAACTCAACCATCTCAATAGCAAAATCGCGTCCAAATTTTGTTGAGATATTCTCTTTATCATTTGTAAAATTTCTAAGAAGTTCGTTCATACCATTTATACCGATCGTGCTAAAGTGGTTATTAAAGTGCTTTAGATATCTAGCTGTATAAGGATAAAGCCCTCTGTCATACATCTCTTGTATAAATTTACGCTTCTTTTCAAGTGTCGATTTAGCAAGCTCCAAAAGATAACTTAGCCTGTTATAAAGTGCGACTTTATCGCCTTTGAAGTTGTATCCTAGGCGAGCCAAATTTATAGTGACAACGCCGATCGAGCCTGTCATCTCAGCACTACCAAAAAGACCACCACCTCGTTTTAAAAGCTCTCTTAGATCAAGCTGCAAACGGCAGCACATAGAGCGGACATGTCCTGGTTTGTAGGCTTTTTCGTTTTCTATCTTATTGCCATTTTCGTCATAAGTATATTGTGAGCCAATGAAATTTTGAAAGTAGCTTGAACCCATTTTGGCGGTATTTTCAAAGAGCACATCCGCCACTTCGCTATCCCAATCAAAATCCTCTGTAATATTTACCGTTGGTATCGGAAATGTGAAAGGCTGCGAGCACTTATCGCCAGCTGTTAAAACCTCGTAAAATGCCTTATCTATGCGTGCCATTTCAGGCTCGAAATCCTTGTAGGTCATATCGATTAAATTTTTCCTGCCACGCTCGTTTGCTTTTTTCAAAATTTTCTCATCTTTTACATTCGTAAAGAGGTGTATATCATCGCTCGTTGGGATCTGATCTCTTAGGTCGCTTGGGCATGTGATATCTATGGTTACGTTTGTAAATGGGCTTTGTCCCCAGCGTGCAGGTACATTTAAGTTAAAAATAAAGCTAGTGATCGCCTTTTTGATCTCAGCGTCACTTAGATCATCTTTAAAAACATAAGGCGCAAGGTAGGTATCAAAGCTAGAAAAAGCTTGAGCGCCTGCCCACTCGCTTTGCAAAATTCCTAAGAAATTTGCCATTTGATAAAGCGCTTCTCTAAAGTGCTTTGGCGCTTTGCTCTCAACTCTGCCACGAACGCCGTTAAAGCCCTCGTTTAACAAAGCTCGCAAGCTCCAGCCAGCACAATATCCTGTAAGGCAGTCAAGGTCGTGGATGTGGTAGTCACCATTTCTGTGAGCAAGTCCCTCTTCTTTGCTATAAACAGCGTCTAGCCAGTAGTTTGCTATGACTTTACCAGCGGTGTTGTTTATAAGGCCTGCGTTTGAGTAGCTTGTATTTGAGTTTGCAGAAATTCTCCAGTCGGTGCCATTTATATACTCATTTATCGTTTGAGTTGAATTTATGTAAGTCGTATCGTCATTTAGGCCTAAAATTTGCTCACGCTGAAGCTTATGCGTATGGCGGTAGAGCATAAAGCTCTTTAAAACGTCGAAATACCCGCTATTAAATAGCTCTTTTTCGATCGCATCTTGGATGTCTTCGACTGTTATCGCGCTTGACTTTTGAAAGATATCTTGGACAACATTTGTAAAAACTTTCTCATCATAAGCTAAATTTTCGCTAGCAAATGCTTTTTTTATCGCATCTACTATCTTATATGCTACAAATTCTTGTCTTGTGCCATCTCTCTTCAAAATCTCACGCATTACTCGCTCTTTCTTCTAAATTTTTCAATATAAAGTTTAAAAGTATAAGACAAGAAAGCTTAAACAA
>NZ_CABPUT010000008.1:75826-118271 GCF_902460625.1 Campylobacter concisus | reverse complement strand
AATACTATTATAGTTTCGTATCTCTTTGCTTTTTTAAATCTAAAATAGCCATTTTTAAAACCTGAAAAGCAACTTTAGCCGTTTGGTCGTCAGGTTTAAAATTATTAGCCATCTGTTCCATAGGATGTATATAGTTTCTAAAATTTCTTAATTCGTGTGAAAATTTTTTAGTATCTTGAGACAAAATCCCTATCCCGCCAGATACATCTATCATTTCTGCTAGTTTCCAATCCTGAAAAGGTTTCACTTTACCAGTTTTGTCTTTTGGAGATTCGTTATATATATTAAATTGTTTTGGATTTTTTAGCATAAAGTTTAACAAAAGACATTCTAAGATACTTCCACATAGTATAATTGCTGACATATATGCACCGATACCCAAGCATTTATCTATCTCTGTAACTCTATACTCCAAGACCTTTTCTAGTCCATAATCCAAAGATAAATCTTTAATATTAATGTCATCAAATTTTTTCTTTAATAATTCATCTTCCGAATCTATAGTATTTTTAACACCAAGAAGCCTATTGGTGATTTTTATGCATTCACTGTAAATTTTTTTGTTAAATTTAATCCTTCCGCTATCAACATTAAATTTATAGCGTTCCAATAAATTCTTTAATACTCTTCCATTTACTGCGTCGCTTTCAGTTTGCCAAAAGGCTCTTAATTTTTTTTGCTTTGGAACTTCCATAAATGTTATATTTAATAGCATGTATATCGATTCCAGTGATATTTTGTATAAAATCGTAAAAAGTCCGATCAGTAAAATCTAAAACATAGCCTGTATTCATTTCAAAAAGTGTTTCTAAATATTTTTTTCAATATCTGTTAAACTAGACAAAATAATCGCCTTTTATTTTTATATGAAGCAAGAAAGATATCTATGGCAAACGCCATAGATATTGAATAATTTTACTGACATCCTTCGCATTCGATCGAACGGTCGGCCACGTCGTTTAGCTTTTCGCTGTCTGGTGACTCAGAGCGTAGATAGTAGGTTGATTTTAGTCCAAGCTCCCATGCAAGCGTGTAAATTTCACTTAGATATCCACCGCTTGCTTTGTCTAAGCTCATAAATATATTTAAACTTTGACCTTGATCGATCCATTTTTGGCGGATCGCGCCTGCTTTTATCAAAATTCTCTGATCAAGCTCATATGCTGGCGTGTAAAACTGCCACGTCTCAGGGCTTAAATTTGGCACGACATTTGGGATCATGCCACTTAGGTTGTGCTCAAACCACTTGCGTTTATAGACCGGCTCGATGGTCTGAGTAGTGCCAACGAGGATCGAGATCGAGCTAGTTGGAGCGATCGCCATTAGGTAGCCGTTTCTCATACCGTCGCGCTTGACCTTCTCTCTTAGCTTGTCCCAGTCGCAGACATTTTCGTCAAATAGCCCGCCTTTGTCGTTTAAAAGCGCTTTTGCGTTCTCATTCGCGGTGTCTATCGGCATGATGCCTTTGCTCCATTTTGAGCCTTCAAATTTTGGATAGACGCCCTTTTCTACGGCTAAATTTGAGCTAGCGTAGATGGCGTTGAAGCTTATGTTTTCCATTATGCTATCAATGAGCGCCAAATGCTCATAGCTGCCCCATTTTACGTTTTTCTCAGCTAGCATTTGCGCCTCGCCCATGACGCCAAGGCCGATCGAGCGAGATGATAGGTTTGTGTGTTTTACCTTTTTGTGTGGGTAGAAATTTAGGTCTATAACGTTATCAAGCATTCTAATAGCTATCGGCACGACACGCTCGATGTCCTCTTTACTATTTATCTTACTTAAATTTATACTTGCAAGGTTGCAAACTGCTGTTTTGCCCTCGATGCTCTCTTTTTCTACGATAAAAATTTGCTTGCCTTTTAGGCTATCAAGCGCGCTTAGCTTTTTGGCTTTTTTAGTTATGCCACTATCGACCGTGACGTCTTCTTCTTCATCAAATAGCTCCTCGCCGCCGTCTTCATAAGTGATCTTGATCTTATAGTAGTTTGGTGCTGTGTTTTGGAAAATTTCGGTACATAAATTTGAGCTTCTGATGATGCCCTCGTGGTCATTTGGATTTGTTTTGTTGGCATTGTCTTTAAAGCACAAAAATGGCATACCCGTTTCAAAATAGCTAGTTAAAATTTTCTTCCAAAGCTCTTTTGCAAGGATGGTGTTTTTCTGGATATTTTCGTCGTTTTCATACTCCAAGTATCTCTTTTCAAACGCCTCGCCATAAAGGTCGCAAAGATCGCTTACTTGAGCTGGGTCAAAGAGGCTCCAGCGGCCATTTTCTTTGACACGCTTCATAAATAGGTCGTTTATCCAAAGCGCAGGGAAAAGCTCGTGTGCGCGGCGTCTCTCTTCGCCTGAGTTTTTACGAAGATCGAGAAAATCGCTCACGTCCATGTGCCAAGGCTCGATATAAACAGCGATTGCTCCCTTTCTAGTGCCTAGCTGATCTACCGCTACTGCGATGTCGTTTGTTACTTTTAAAAATGGAATGATACCGCCAGCTGCGTTTTTGTGTCCGTCGATACTGCCGCCCATGGCACGCACCTTGCTCCAGTCCCAGCCGATACCGCCACCAAATTTTGAAAGTAGCGCCATCTCTTTGTAGCTATCAAAAATGCCCTCGATATTATCAGGCGTACTGCCTACGTAACAGCTACTTAGCTGGTGGCGTGTAGTCCTTGCATTGGAGAGCGTTGGCGTGGCTAGCATCACTTCAAATTTAGAGATGAGGTCGTAAAATTTCTTAGCCCAGCCTTGGCTGTCTAGCTCGTTTTGCGCAAGAAACATCGCGATCGCCATAAACATATGCTGTGGCAGCTCGATTGGCATGCCATTTTTGTCTTTGATGAGGTAGCGGTCATAAAGCGTCTTGATACCAAGGTATGCAAACTGAAGGTCACGCTCAGGCTTGATATAGGCGTTTAGATCCTCAAGATCGTACTTCTCTTTTAGCCCAGGGATGATACGGCCTACCTTTTCGCCTTTTACTAGGTAGTCTTTTAGGTGATTGTAGCCGTTAAAGCCAGATACTTTGTGATAAAGATCGTATAAAAATAGCCTTGCAGCAACAAATGTCCAGTTTGGGCGGTCGATATCGATCTTATCAACTGCTGTTTTTATAAGAGTCTGTTGAATTTCCTCAGTCGTTATCATATCTCTAAACTGGATTTTCGCATCTACTTCAAGCTCGCTAAGGCTTACGTTGCTAAGACCAAAAACGGCTTCGTTTGTATATTTTTTGATCTTGCTGATATCAAGCTCTTCTGTTCTACCATTACGTTTTATAACTTTCAAAAATATCTCTCCGTGTTAAATTTTAATTTGGGATTTTATCCAAAAGGAGATAAAAACTCTCTTTGTTAAAAAAGTGCTTTTAAATATAAAATTTGACTCAAAAAATAATATTTTATTTTTAAAAAATTAAAAAATTTGATCTTATTTTAAAATGATTGTAAAAATTTTTGAAGCGATGTCTTGAAGCAAGAAGCATAAATTTGCTTCTTGCATTTAAATTTACTTGCCAAAAACTCTGGCAAAAATTCTATCTACATTTTTAGTGTAGTAGTTGTAGTCAAAGCACTCTTTGATCTCATCTTTGCTAAGGCTCTTAGTTAAGTCCTCGTCGTTTAGCAAATTTTGTAAAAATAGGCTGTGGCCTTGCTCGTCGATCGCTTTTTTGCCCTCTTGCAAGTCTGCCCAGACCTTCATGGCGTTGCGCTGAACGATCTTATATGCGTCCTCTCTAGAGATTCCGCGCTGCGGCAGTTGTAAAAGCACGCGCTGTGAAAAGACTAGACCGCCTGTTAAATTTAAATTTTTCATCATATTTTCTGGATAGACGACTAAATTTGCTATCAAATTTTTGATGCGAACCAGCATAAAGTCAGCCGTGATAAACATATCTGGCAGAATAAATCTCTCAACCGAGCTGTGGCTGATATCGCGCTCGTGCCAAAGTGCGACGTTTTCAAGTGCTGGCGTAACGTATGAGCGTAGCACTCTACAAAGGCCGGTGATGTTTTCGCTAAGGACTGGATTGCGTTTATGTGGCATCGCGCTTGAGCCCTTTTGTCCTGGGCTAAAGTACTCCTCCGCCTCATAAACTTCGGTCCTTTGGTAGTGCCTAATGGCAACTGCGATCTTCTCGCAAGTAGAGGCTAGAACTGCGATGGCGCTCACCACATGTGCGTAGCGATCACGCTGGATCACTTGGTTAGACGCTGGAGCAGCTTTAAGGCCTAGCTCCTCGCATGTTAGCTCTTCAAATTCCATCGGAGCGTGGGCTAAATTTCCCATAGCGCCTGAGAGTTTGCCGTAGCTGATCGTATCTTTTGCGTCTTTGATGAGCTTTAGTGCCCTTGCGATCTCATCGTACCAGATGGCAAGCACAAGGCCAAAAGTTATCGGCTCGCCGTGGATGCCGTGACTTCTACCGACCATAAGCGTGTGCTTGTGCTCGATCGCTCTGTTTTTGACCGCCTGCATGAACTCCTCAACGTCGCTAATAATGAGCTCTAGGCTCTCTTTCATCTGAAGTGCGACGGCTGTGTCGATGCAGTCGCTTGAGGTCATGCCATAATGCACGAATCTGCTCTCCTCGCCAAGGCTCTCGCTGACACTTGTTAAAAATGCAATGACGTCGTGCTTTGTCGTCTTTTCTATCTCATCAATACGAGCCACTTCAAATTTAGCGTTTTTGCAAATTTTCTCGCAGTCGCCATCACTTATGAAGCCAAGCTTATTCCAAGCTTTAACGGCAGCTTTTTCTACCTTGAGCCAAGCGTCGTATTTTGCTTGTATACTCCACTTTTCAGCCATCTCTTTGCGTGAGTATCTTTCGACCATTGTTGAACCTTTTTGTATTAGTTTTCTTTATCATAAAAGTAAATTTTAGCCTTGAAAGCTAAAAATCACATCGTATAATTTTTATAAAATTTAAGTTTGGATTATATAAAATCCGTGCTGAAATATCGGTTATATACTTATAAATTTGTGCTTAAGATAGCTCGCTCATTTTTAAAAGGATTACCTTGCCCTATGTAAATAAATTTATTGCCACTGCAAACAAACAAAAAGCGTATGAAATTTTAATGAAAACTGGCTTTAGTATGAGAGAAGCGCAACGCCTCATAGATAAAGGTAGGCTGATATGTGGCGGTAGTGTCGTGAGTGAGAAAAATGCCATTTTGTGTGGTAATATTTTTTTGATCGACTATGAGGCGGAGCCAAAGGGGCTAAAACCAATCTTTGAATGTGAGAGTTTTGCTGTATTTGACAAACCAAGCGGAGTTCTTAGCCACCCAAATGGCAGACACTGCGAATACTCGCTAAATGATGAAATTTACACGCTTTTTGGGCGAGATGCGAGCGTGGCACATAGACTAGACTTTGAGACGAGCGGCGTGATAGTCGTGGGCAAAGATAGAAATTCTACGATTAAACTAAAAAAAATCTTTGAAAATAGAGAGGTTTCTAAAAGCTACGTCGCGATGGTACAAGGCAAGATCGAACGAGAATTTACGATCGATGCCAAAATGGATCTAGCAAACAACTACGACGATGTGAAAATGCGAATGCAAATTTGCGAAAACGGTAAGAGTGCTGTGACTAAAATTTTGCCGATCAGATATTTTGACGATATCAATACGACTTTGGTTCAGGCTATCCCACTCACTGGTAGACAGCATCAAATTCGCTTACATTTGTTTCATGTGAAACACAAGATACTTGGCGAACCACTTTATGGTTTGTCACGTCCGCAGATCGAGAAAATTTTAGATAAAGAGATGAGCGAGCGTGAACGAATAAATTTAACTGGAGCAAAAAGGCTCTTGCTTCACTCGGATAAAATTTCTTTTAAATTTGATAAAATTTTTTATAACATAAAAAGTAAATTTGACGCTGAAAGCGAGTTTTATAGATTTGCAAAAGAAGGTTTACTTTAGTCTAAAATTTTTTAATAAATTTCTATTTCTCATAAACCTTTACCTACGTTTTGCCAAAGTTTATCACTTTTAAATACCACAATGATAATTTTGTAGTTTATGTAATTAATGCTCCATTTTATTTCTTTATGAGAGCTAGGCTTTATCTTGATGTTAAGGCTTAGAATTTATGCCTATCTTTTTCATCTTTTAAAACTTTTAAAATAAGTCCTAATCCAAGTAAAACCACAACAGCAACAAAGACTATTTCGGCTATATCAAGTACACTCATTCTAACTCACACTGGCTTTGCTATTATTTTCAAGCGACTGTGTTTTTAAATTTTTATCGCTGGAAATAGCTTTAAATTTTGCATTTTCATTGCGTTGTTTTAATTGTCCGCAAGCCGCACTTATATCAAGCCCTTTGCTCTGCCTGATCGTGCAAGTAATACCATGATCTCTTAGATATTCTTGAAATTTTAGCATGCTAGCAAGCTCAGGCCGTCCAAATTCACTGCCTTCATGCGGGTTAAAATAGATCAAATTTACCTTTGCCTTGATACCATGCAGTAGTTTTACCAGCTTTTTTGCATCACTAACGCTGTCATTCAGGTCTTTGATAACAAGGTATTCAAACATCACGCGTTTGCGCATATCGATAGGGAATCCCCTAACAGCATCCATAACAGCCTCGATATTATAAGCCTTATTTATCGGCATCAGACGGCTTCTAAGCTCATTAGTAACAGCATGAAGCGATATGGCCAATAACACACCAAGATCCATCTCGCCAAGCTTTTTTATCTGGCTGCCAAGTCCGCTAGTTGAAACGGTTTGACGACGCGGAGATATGGCTAGACCCTCGTTAAGTGCTAAAATTTTGATCGCTTTACTAACGTTAGCAAGATTATCAAGTGGCTCACCCATACCCATATAAACGACATTTATGCGTCTTTCATAAGGTATCTTATTCTCTCTTTTTATCCATAAAATTTGCCCCACAATCTCGCCTGCAGTCAAATTTCTAACAAGCCCGCCCTTTGCTGTTAGACAAAAAGCACATCCCATTTTACAGCCAACCTGTGAGCTAACACAAACTGTATAACGAGCATGGCGACTAATCTTTCCATTCTCATCACTAATCTCCTCTTTCATTGGGAGTAAGACACTCTCTATCTTTAGCCCATCTTTTAGCTCAAAAAGATACTTGATCGAACCATCACTACTTTGCTCAAATTTTACACATTTTAAAGGATCGATATAAAATTTTTCAGCCAGATCTTGACGCATATCTTTAGGTAAATTTAGCATTTGGCTAAATTCGGTTGCATTTTTTTTATATATCCACTCGTAGATTTGTATTGCTCTAAATGGTGGAGAAACTAACTCTTTTAGCTCATCGATACTAAGATCAAGCAAATTTATCACATATTTTCCTTTATATATTTTGTTAGAATTTTCTTGGCCTCTGCGTGATTTTTTATAAAATCAGCATGTGCATTTTTATCACAAAAATTTGTCGCTACGAAAATTCCATAAGCTGGAATTTTAAAAATTTGAGCTACTTTTAGAACAGAAAAAAACTCCATATTTTCTAAAAAATAACCCTTTTCAAACATCTTATGAGCCAAATTTTTGTCTGTAGTTATGAAATTTGATGAATTTGTTTTGATAGTTCCACGTGAAACGATAGAAGAAATTTCACACTCAATCGGTGAATAAGATCTATTTTCTACGCTAGAAATTTCAATATTTGCCCCAACCGAGCTTTCATAAATTTGTAAAATTTCACCATCTTTATAAAGACCTGCCGAGCCAACGAAAACTATTTTTTCTGGCATCTGATACAAATTTCGTTCAGGATTTTTTGACAAATTTTGGCTTAGATTTTGTAGCTCTGGATTTGATGAGTTTGCAAATTTAGCTTCAATCTTTGTAAGATAGCGCGGATCGATATTTTTTAAATTTATACCCTTTTCATCCGCTCCAATACATGCTCGTTTCTGCAAAAATTTTGTCAAACTTATTGCCATATCAACTAGCCCCACACCCATTGGCAAAGCAAAGTCAAAAATTTCGTTTTTTCCAGCAGAGACAATCAACATCAGAGCCTAACCTCAACGCCATTTGCCTTGAGATACTCTTTTAGTTTTTTTATCTCGATTTCGCCAAAGTGAAATATCGAAGCAGCTAAACACGCATCAGCCCCAGCTTCAAAAGCCTCTTTAAAGTGCTCCATCTTACCTGCACCACCACTTGTGATAGTTGGTATAGAAAGCGTACTAAATATCTTTATTAGCTCAAGGTTAAAGCCCTGTTTGACGCCGTCATTGTCCATAGAGGTTAGCAATATCTCCCCTGCTCCACGCGACTCGACCTCTTTCGCCCAAGAAAAGGCATCTTTTTTGGTATCGATCCTGCCGCCATTTATAAAGACACTATAACCATTTTCGATCTTTTTAGCGTCGATCGCCACGACGACACATTGCGAGCCAAATTTCTTAGCCGCTTCGTCGATCAAATTTGGATCTTTTATAGCCGATGAGTTTAGGCTCACCTTGTCGCAGCCCGCATTTAAAAGGCGAGAGATATCATCGATCGTGCGTATGCCACCTCCAACGGTTAGGGGTATAAAAAGCTTGCTTGCGACCTTTTTAACGACATCAACTATCGTATCACGCCCAAGATGAGAGGCAGTGATATCTAAAAAGCAAAGCTCATCAGCACCCTCGTCATTGTATCTTTTGGCTATCTCGACAGGATCTCCAGCATCGACAAGTCCTACGAAATTTACACCCTTTACAACTCTGCCATCTTTTACATCAAGGCATGGGATTATGCGTTTTGCAAAATGATTCAAATCTGTCCTTTATCTATTTTTCTAGCAGCTACTTCAAAATATGGCAAATTAGACCAATTTTCTCGGTTACCAACTATATAAATAACCTCTTTTGCTCTTGTTAGTGCTACATTTAGTAAATTTGGCGTACTAGCAGCCCATGCTCTAGCACCTTTTGTAGCACCGCCAAGGACAAAGATAACAACATCAGCTTCTTTGCCTTGCATGGTGTGAATGGTACCAGCCCCTTTTAAATTTTTACAAACATCTTTAAAAGGTGTTATTATTTTAACGCTATCTTTTAGCTTGGCTAGCTTACCATTTAAAAGCTCTTTAACGATCATACCTTCGGCTTTATTATAATTACCTATCCATTCATCACTACTAACATCAATCCATTCTGTTTTGATGTTAGGGTCACTAAGTTTACTTTCACTACTTCTACCAAGTATCATCATATTATCATATGTTGTTTCGTTTGAAATTTTAAACATAGGGTTGGCGCACCTTCTATGAACGATAAGTGGCGAACCAACCCAAATGGACTTACCCTCTCCTTTTATATATGTACCAATATTTTGTACTTTATCAGCTCGAAGTTGAACTGATGATTTTAGTAGATTAAACTCATCCTTTGCATCACAGTAGCGTAAAATAGCGTTATTTAAAGCTGGTGGCAATGTTACAACAGGCTCAAGTTGAAGTGGATCACCAACTACAACAGCCATGTTTGAACGAAGCAGTGCACATAATGCGTTAGTTAAATTTGCCTGCCCTGCCTCATCTATTAAGAGCAAGCCTATATCGCCATTTAGTAGCTCTTTAAAGCTATTATTAAAAGATGCAAAAGTAGAACTAACAACTGGCGTTAGTAAAAATAATCCTTTTATTATTTCACGTCTATCTTTAGCCTCAAGCCCGTTTTTCTCAGCCATTTTTTCATCATTAAATATAACGCTAAGAGCTCGCAAATTTGTTCTAACAGCCTCTTTGCAAGCAAAAATAGTAGCTTTATGCAGATTAAGTGCTTCTTTAAAAAGCTTGATTCTTGCGTTAAAAAGCTTTGTCTTGTGGGATTTCCCATCAAGATCACGCTCCATCATAAATGGCATGCTCTTTTGTATTTCTTCATTACTCTGATTAAAACTACCATTTAAAAAGCCATCAAGTTCTTCACTTCTACCAATTAATTTTTGACGTCTAATAAAGTCATCATTAAGCTTGTTTAGATGGTCTATCTTGGTGTTAAGTTCTAAAATTTTCTCTTCAAGCTGAGTTATTTGAGCTTTTAGTTCGTTTAATTTTACTTCATTCTTCTCTTTATTTTCACTATTTTGCTTGCTTGCTTTCAAATTTTGCTCAGCTATTTGGCGATTTATCTCACTAACTTTTTGCGCTTCATTGTTATATTTTTCAAAAGCTTGCGTCTTTAAAATTTGCTGGAAAATAAAAAATGATGGCTTTGGAGGCGCACTCAGATACTCTTGTAAAATTTCATTTTGTCCGATAAGCTTTGTTAGCTCGTTAGCTTCCGTAGCCTTTTGCTCTAGCTCATTTTTGCTCAAATCCAGTTCATCTATTAGTGGCCTTAAAAGCTCGTCTATTTGCCTTGCTGAATTATAGTTATCAAGTCTTTTATCGATATTTATAAGCTCACTATTTATACTTTTTAGCTCCTCTTCTTTGATCCTGATCTCGCTAAAAAGTAGATTTACTTCATGTAGGGCTTGATTAAATTTCTCCTTTGCCTCGTCGTAATCATCAATTCCTTCACCGGTAGCCAAGTATTTGCCAAGCCCCATTAAAAAGCCATCTTGTTCTATAAATTCTTTAAATTCTTTTGAAATGTCTTCAAACTGACTATGCGTTTTTTCGATCTTTACGCCATTAATCGCGTTAAAAACAAAATTTGACTTATTTTGCTTTGAGCCAAGAGGTATGCAAAAAAGTCCCCATGCAGGTTTTGAGATAAAAGATTTTTCTCCAAAATTTGTCTTTTCATCGGCCGAGAGAAGCCTTGTAGCTATAAATTTAAAATAATCAATCTCGCCTGCATAACTACCAATACTTTTTAACTGGCTAAGCTCTTTACTTAAAATTTCAACCGCACCGTTATTGCAAGAGCTAACAACCATCTCATAGCCCTGGAGTTCTTTATTTAGAGTAAAATAAAGCACCTTATCGCTACTATCTCGAACTGGTGCAAAGATATCATGTCTACTCATTTGCGCGAGTTTCATCGCTCTAAGCGTAACAACTTCAGCCATTACGTCTTTTAAAAGCGTTGTTTTACCAGTGCCTGGAGCACCATTTACGCTATAGATTCCACCACTTTTTTCTTTAAATTTTTTAATGATGTTATTAACAGCAATTTGCTGTGAGAAATTTAAAGCGAAGTCGCTGGCAAAAGCCGATCTTGGATACTCTTCTGCTTTAAGAAAATCTCTAACAAGCCTTTTATTTTGCTCATCTCTTACATCAAGTCTTTCAAATTTATTCTCACTGCCCTCGTCTAGAAATTGATCCGTTAGCTCGTGCGTCCTGCCTGACTCGTAAAATTTGATAAGCAAATTTATATCATCTATAAAAAAGCTATTTAAAAGGCTATCATTTTCTTTAAAATTTGGATTTATGATCTTTATTTCAAGCCTTAAGAAATCATTACAAAATGGTGTTTTAAGTGCACTTTTTAGCGCATCGTTTATAAGCTTTATATATTTGCCAAATTCCATTTTTTCTTTATAGATAGATAGCTTGTCTTTTATACGCTCACACTCTTTGCTAAAATCACTTTGACTTATATCTTTTAGATGATTTAGGCGAGCCGTTGCCCAAGGAGCTGTTGAGATGAAAAGATCATCAGATGAGTTTGGTGTAAAAAACGGAGTTAAATCATCATCTAAATCTACATCTTTTAAAGCAAAATTTTGATCATCTTTACAAAATACCAAATCACCAGCGAGCTTAAGCTTATAACAAAATGCCTTTTCAAAGCTCGTTTGCTCAGATCGTAGCTCATCTAAAATTTGCTCTTTTTCAAATTTCACCTTTGCCAGCTTTGAGATATAAATGGCAAGCAAGTCAGTCTCAAAAATACCGCCATAAATCGAAATTTCTACACCATTTTTTAAAAGTGAGCTATCAAACGCTCTTAAAATTTGCATAAATTTCTCATCGAAATTTGCGATCTCAAGGTCTATTGATTTTTTAAATCTAGTATTTGTCTTTTTTGGCTCGTCTAAGGTTTTTGGCTCTAAATATTGTGATAATAAAAAGTATTTTAAGGTATTTGCTTTGCTCAAATTTATGCCCTATTTCGTTATTATTTAGTGATTATAATCCATTTTATATATGATTAAACTAAACTTGTAATCATTGTATAAGTAATTTTTGGCTAATATCGCGGCTATGATAAAGGCAAAAAAGCACTTTGGACAGAATTTTTTACAGGACAAAGCGACACTAGATAAGATCATCCAAGCGATACCCAATGATGTAGCAAACATCGTTGAGATTGGGCCTGGCTTAGGTGATTTGACATTTAGACTTTTGCAAATTTACAAGACGACCTGTTTTGAGATAGATTGTGAGCTGTTTCAAATTTTAAAGGCCAAATTTGCAAATGAGATCCAAAATGGACAATTAAAACTTTTTTGTAAAGATGCTTTAGAGCAGTGGCAGCAAGAGGGCGGACTAAGTAGCGAGAACTACTTTTTGGTCGCAAATTTACCCTATTACGTTGCTACGAAAATGATACTAAATGCGATAGATGACGAAAAATGCCTTGGCCTTATCGTGATGATACAAAAAGAGGTTGCTCTTAAATTTAGTGCAAAGAGCAAGGATAAAGAATTTAGCGCTTTATCGATCCTCGCTTCACTTCAAGGCAGGTGTGAGCTTTTGTTTGACGTGGATGCAAAGCTTTTTAATCCACCTCCAAAGGTCACATCTTCAGTCATCAAACTACAAAAAACAAAAAAGATTTTTGGCAAAGACGGGATTTTCAAAGATGCAAAACAATACGAGGCTTTTAAAGTATTTTTAAGAGCTGCATTTGCTTCGCCAAGAAAAACGCTTTTGAAAAATTTATCTACAAATTTTGACAAAAATGCGCTAGAAGAAATTTTTGAAAGCCTAGCTTTAAACCAAAATTTACGTCCACACGAGCTAGATGTCGATTCTTATCTAAAAGTATTTGAAAGATTAAAGGAAGATAATGAACGACAAAAACGAAGAGAAAGTTGTAACTAACCAAAGCAAAAACAACAAAAGACGAAGATTTAGACCAAAAAATAAGCCAAAACAAGAGGGCGAAATTACCGAGCAAGCTTCACTAGCAAGTAAAAGTGTAATAGATAACTTCTTTGCAGCAGAGCAGGCTGAAACTGAAACGCACGCCGAGCCAAAGAGCCAAAATTCTCGCCCAAAAAAGCCAAGAAATAATAAAAATCAAAACAAAAACGGCGAAAATAATAAGCCAAAAGAGCAAAAACAAGAACCACAAGAAACAAAAACCAAAACGCAAGAACAAAAAGAAAAGCCTAAAAAAGCTAAAAAGCCAAAGAAAAATTTACCTGCAAAACTAAACGGTAATGAGCAGTGGCAGCAAGATATCGCAAGTGCAATGGTGGCAAATAAGGCTGTTCACGAGCTTCGTCTGGAGCCGATGAAGTATCTAAACTCAAGCGAACATAAAATTCGCATAACTCCACTTGGCGGTCTTGGTGAGATCGGCGGCAACATGACCGTCTTTGAAACTGAAACCAGCGCTATCATCGTTGATATCGGTATGAGCTTTCCTAGCGAGAGTATGCACGGCGTGGATATCCTCATCCCGGACTTTGACTACGTACGCAAGATAAAAGATAAGATAAAAGGTGTCATCATTACTCACGCACATGAGGATCACATCGGTGCAGTACCATATTTTTACAAAGAGTTTAAATTTCCGATTTACGCCACGCCTTTACCACTTGGTATGATAAATAATAAATTTGAAGAGCACGGCTTAAAGCAGGAGCGCTCACTTTTCCGCTCTGTCGAAAAAAGAAAGCCATATCTAATAGGCGACTTTGAGGTTGAGTGGATACATATAACTCACTCTATCATCGACGCTAGCGCGCTAGCCATCACGACAAAGGCTGGCACTATCATACATACGGGTGACTTTAAGATCGACCATACGCCGATAGATGGCTATCCAACTGACCTTGGCAGGCTCGCATACTACGGCGAGCGCGGCGTACTGTGCCTCATGAGCGATAGTACGAACAGCTATCGAGAGGGCTTTACTAAAAGCGAAAGCAGCGTGGGCAAAACCTTTGATGCGATTTTCTCAAAAGCCAAAGGTCGCGTCATAATGAGTACATTTAGCTCCAACATCCACCGCGTTTATCAGGCGATCGAGTGGGGGCTAAAATACAACCGCAAAGTCTGTGTCATTGGTAGATCAATGGAGAGAAATTTATATACTGCAATGGAGCTTGGCTACATCAAACTTGATAAGAAAATTTTTATCGATGCAAATGAAGTCGGTAAATTTAAAGATAACGAAGTGCTGATCGTTACCACAGGCTCTCAGGGTGAGACTATGAGCGCGCTCTACCGAATGGCTACCGACGAGCACAAATACATCAAAATAAAGCCAACCGATCAGATCATCATCAGCTCAAAGGCGATCCCTGGTAATGAAAGTAGTATCTCAACTGTATTAAATTTCCTAATAAAATCAGGCGCGAACGTCGCTTACCAAGACTTTAGCGAGATCCACGTCAGCGGTCACGCGGCGCAAGAGGAGCAAAAGCTGATGCTACGTCTTATAAAACCAAAATTTTTCTTACCGGTACATGGCGAATACAATCACATCGCAAAGCACAAAGAGAC
This sequence comes from Campylobacter concisus, assembly GCF_902460625.1. Lineage (GTDB taxonomy): Bacteria > Campylobacterota > Campylobacteria > Campylobacterales > Campylobacteraceae > Campylobacter_A > Campylobacter_A concisus_AD. The sequence continues at coordinate 103,626 of NZ_CABPUT010000008.1, read as the reverse complement.
AGCTATTAGCTGCGGCGTAGATGAGAGAAATATCTATCTAATGAGTGATGGCGATCAAATGGAGATCTGTCAAAAATACTTAAAGCGTGTAAAAACAGTAAAAACCGGCAAAGTCTTCATAGACAATCAAATAAATAAACAAATCTCAGACGATGTTGTCATCGATAGACAAAACCTTGCTGAAGCAGGTGTCGTCATGATAATCGCTCAAATTTCACGTCATGGCGCAAAACTTATAAACAAGCCTCGTGTCATTAGCTACGGCCTTGTGGGCAATAAACAAGATGCGGAGTTTAGCAAAGAGATGCAAGAAATTTTGACGCAGTTTTTAAGCAATGTCAAAGAGGAGCTTTTAAAAGATGGCAGACTGCTCGAGTCACAAGTGCGTCAAGTGATCAGAAAGCATATCTTTAGAAAGGCCAAAAAGTACCCAACTATCGTGCCGATCATCTATCTAATGTAAGGGAAATTTATGCAAACAATCAACCAAATCGCAGCCGAAGTTTTAAAAATAGAAGCGAACGAGCTTTTAAGACATGCTAAAAACTTAGAGATAGAAGATGCTGTAAATTTGATATATAACGCAAAAGGCAAAGTCATAGTCACAGGCGTGGGCAAGAGCGGTCATGTAGGTGCAAAGATCGCCGCCACGCTTGCAAGCACCGGCACGCCAAGCTTTTTCTTGCATCCAACAGAGGCTATGCACGGCGACCTTGGCATGATAGGAAAAGATGATGTTTTGTTAGCCATTAGTTTTAGTGGTGAGAGCGATGAGCTTATCAAAATTTTACCTCACGTAAAGCGTTTTGGTGTAAAAATAGTCGCCATGGCAAGGAGCAAAACAAGTTCACTTGGTAAATTTAGTGATGCATTTATTAGCATAGATGTAGAGAAAGAGGCCTGCCCACTAAACGCTGCTCCAACAGCATCAACTACGCTAACGTTAGCTCTTGGCGATGCGTTGGCTGTTTGTTTGATGCAAAGGCGAGGCTTTAAAAAAGAGGACTTTGCAAATTTTCATCCAGGTGGCAGCCTTGGCAAGAGGCTATTTTTAAAGGTAAAAGATGTGATGAGAAGCGAAAATTTACCGATAGTTCGCTGGAATGCAAGCCTAAAAAAAGCAATCGATACTATGACGCATGGCAAACTTGGCACGGTTCTTATCGTCGATAAAGATGGTGTGTTAAATGCTATTTTAAGCGACGGCGATCTTAGACGTGCACTTATGCGAGAGGACTTTGACCTAGACGAGCCAGCAATGAAATTTGCAACCTTGCATCCAAAAGAGATAAACGACAAGGGAATGTTAGCTGTGGATGCGTTAGCTTTGATAGAAAAACATAAAATTCAGCTTCTTGCCGTTGTGGAAGATGGCGTACCTGTGGGTGTTTTACACATCCACGATCTTGCAAATTTAGGACTATAAAATGGAAAAAACAAGACTAAATAAATTTATCTCACATAACACAAATTACTCACGCCGTGAGGCAGATGAGCTGATAAAAGCTGGTAAGGTTAGCATAGCAGGACGAGTGGTTAGCGACCTTGCCACAAGCGTGGATGAAGATGACAAAGTGCGTATAAATGGTCGTTTGATAAAGCTAAAAAAGGAATTTACTGTTATCGTTTATCATAAACAAAAGGGTGAGTTAGTTAGCAAAAAAGATGACCGCGGACGAAAGACGATCTACGACACATTAGATAAGAAATTTGCAAAATTTGTTAGCGTAGGGCGCTTAGACTATGCAAGTGAAGGGCTACTTTTACTAACTGACGCCCCAGCGATCGCCACAGCACTCATGAATAGCGACTTAGAGCGCGAATACTATCTAAAAGTAAAAGGCGAGGTGACAAAAGAGGTAATTGAGGCGATGACAAATGGCTTTTTTGCCAAGGACGCCACCAAAGGCGCTCACGCAAAAACCACTATAAAATCAATGGAATTTAAGCCATTTTTAGCCTATAAAGTCTTTGGCTCAAGCGGCGGCTATACAAAACTAAAGGTCATCATCAACGAAGGGCAAAACAGAGAGCTTCGCCGTTTCTTTGGATACTTTGACCTTGAAGTGATGGATCTAAAACGTGTTAGTTTTGGGCGTGTTAGCCTTGATATGCTAAAACCTGGCAAATGGCGCTACTTTGAAAACAGCGAATATGAAGACCTAAGAGACTTTTTAAAAGTTAATAACGTTAGATACTAAATTTGGCTTGCTTTCTCTAAAAAAGGAGGCAAGTCAAATATACCTTTAAAACACACACCACAATTACAAAAATTAATAAAATAATATGTAAATTTATTTTACATATTAACCAAAAGATAAATAGATAATTAACAATAATCTAAGTTTTAAAAGGACAAAATATTGTTTAAGAATTTTGTAAAAGATGGAGTAAAAATAAAAAAAATTATCTTTTTGTTTGTAGTTTTGCTATCTGTTGGTTTTTCCAAAGATCTTTTGCGGCTTGGAGCTGAAGCTTATATTAGAGGAGACTATAAAACAGCAGTCGAGCAGTTTGAAAAAAACTTGTGATAGCGGTTATGCTGATAGTTGTGGTGTTTTAGGAATACTATATATGAATGGTCAAGGAGTAAAGCAAGACTATAACAAAGCAGCAGAACTATTTGAAAAAGCCTGCAATGGGGAAAATGCTCAAGGTTGCTATAATTTAGGATTTTTGTATGTAAAAGGACAAGGAGTAAGACAAGATTATCGCATTGCAAAAGAATATTTTGGTGAATCTTGTGATCTGGGGCATCAAAATGGATGTGACACCTATAAAAAACTAAATGAAAAAGGCTTTTAATACCAAAAACAACCTAGCGAGCTCTAACAAATTTAGAGCTACATAAATTTATATCTTATTTTCTGAAAGCAAGATGTTTATATATGGATTTAGTAGCGTTTCGCCACGTGCTGCGTATAGCAAAACCTCTTTAAAGTAGTTATCGTTTATGCCGTAAGTGTGAAACTCATACGCCCCTATGCCGTATCCCATCGGAGTTATATCAACCCTTGAATACCAAGCATCTTGCGCTAGAATATAGCGATTCGTATCTCTTGAATAAACATATAGCTTTATCTTATCTTTGCTCTTTTGTGCCATATACCAGATGAAAGAATTTGTGATGTCGTTAAAAAAGTAGATGTCGCCATTTGGCATGATGGCTTGGGCTGTGTCGTTGTTATCAGCGATAAGCGTCCTACTCTCATAACATATAAATTTATTTGGCGTAAGTTGCTCGATCGGCTCTGATTTGCCGTTATTTAGTACTAAAATTTTATCGTCGCTTATGTCGGCATTATAGGCAAGTACAGCTAAAACTAGAGCTAACAAACACAAAGAAAAAATTTGTTTTATCAAAATAAAAATCCTCTTAACAAATAGTATTTCAGGACATAAAGCGAGCAGATCAGCACGCAAACACCTAGCCAGATCGATGAAAATTTAAGCTTGTGTGAGTAGTTTGTCTTTGTTATGATCTCAACAAGATATGGCATAAGGCCGTAAAAAACACCCAGAAACAAACTGCCCCAGATGAGGTAGCCAACATAAAAATAGTCACTTTTTAGCATGCAGTATGGGCATTTGTGATTTGGTTGCTCGTAAACATAAAGGCCAAAAAAGTAGGTAATGGCGTAGTAGCTAAGCACCAAAAACAACAAATTTGCCACAAAGCTCGCCATACTTTGCTTTAAAAAATTTAGCACCAAAATGACAAAAAATAGTACGAAAAAGACGCTTACTAAGCCAAAATTTGTATAGCCAAATGGTAACTTTGGAGCTTGAAAAGTAACAGAACAGCAAAAGACCGGCACTTTTAGTGGAATGTTGTAAAAAAACGAAATTTCTATACCAAGTTCGATCAATATCATGACAAAAAGGCAGATGAAAATGGCGTATTTTTTCTTTAGATAAGGGAAATTTAGAGCCTGCAAGTCAAGCTTATTTATAACCAGCCAAATGCCAAGTCCAAAGATCAGCAAAATTTTAGTGAGCATCAATATGCCACCAAATTTATTTGAGCCAATTACGCCAGCTGAACACATAGCACCAGGCACGATGTCAGAGAGTTCATTTAGGCAAAGTGCAAAGAATATAAACAATACGATCTTGATACAGACGCAAAAAAGCAAGATAGTATTTACAAGATAGTTTTGTTTTTCAAGCGAGTATTGAAGCGATGTTAGTGCGTTGTAATCCCACGATCTCACGATCCTAACTACATAAAAGAGCGAAATACTCATCAAAGCTACAAGCACAAACTCCGCTAACAAAAAGGCTATAACGGCGTTTGATAAAAAGACACTCATACTATCTCTCCGTTTTGCAAGCTGACAACCCTATCTGTGATACTTAACTCATCAAAAATGCTATCGTGAGTAGCGACGATAACACTCTTTTTTAGAGCTTTAAAAGACTCTAACAAGCCTAAAAATGCACGTGCATTTTGTCTGTCTAAATTTGCCGTTGGCTCATCAGCCAAGATGATGTTAGCATCCATAGATAAAGCCCTAGCTACCGCACATCTTTGACGCTCTCCACCACTTAAATTTGACACGTTCTCATCTTTTTTATGAGCGATATTTGCGAGGCTTAGAGCCTTTTTTATCATCTCATCTCGCACATTTGCCTTAAAATTTGTTAGAGCAAATGGAGCTAATAAATTTTCATATACACTTAGCCCCTCAATGAGGTTAAAATTTTGGAAGATAAGCCCAAGTCTTTTGTGTCTAAGCTCAGAGCAAAAAGCATCAGGTAGCTTTGCAATGTTAGTGCCATCTATCAAAATTTCTCCACTAGTTGGCTTTTGAAGTAGGGCGATAAGAGAAAGTAGGGTACTTTTACCACTTCCACTAATGCCTTTTAGTATCACTAGCTCGCCGTCATTAATATCTAAATTTATATTTTTTAAAGCACAAAACTCATTTTGTTTGTTTTGGTTATAAACTAGGCTAACACCTCTTATATTTATCATTTTAGCCCCTCATTTATGTCACTACTTGCTACTCTCCATGAAGGTATGAGTACAAACGCCAAAAATGGTATCACACCAAAAACAAAGATCAAAAAGAGCTTGTCAAACTCTAAAATAGGCGTGAAATTTGTAAAATTTAAAAGCTCATCACCTAAAAATATCCCCTTTAAAAGTGGAGCGTTAAATAAAAAAACAAAAAGATAAGCCAGCATAACACCGAGTAAAAAAGCACTAACACTAACGATGAAATTTTGTATAAATTTTAAAAATATAATATCTTTTATACAAAAACCAATACTTCTTAAAATAGCTATTTCACGCTTTTTACTACCATAGGCGAGTGAAATTTGGTTTTTAAGCAAGACAAAGAATATAAGCATAACACTAACGTAAATGCTCATAAAAATTCCACCCTTATAATAGTAAAGGTGCCTAACTTTAGCCACCTCATCTTCTATACTAAGAGCGAAAGAATTTGGATATAAATTCTCTATCTTTAAAGCTACTTCACTGATCTCATCGGTATTTGGCACCTCAACGTAGAGCTTTGTATACTCTTCATCTTTTAAATTTAAGATAGCCCTTAGCGTATTTGGATGCAAAAATATAGCGTTATTTGAGATTAAACCACTTTGTGCCGGCATAGTCTTTAATATCTTTACTGGTATCATGCGCTCTTCAGTCAAAAAATTAAAGCTTTCATCGTAGTAAAGCTCATTCATCGCTGCCTTTACACCTTCTCCGACGATCATCTCATCCTCTTTTAAGCTATCGTCTTCATATAGATGAAACCAAACACGCTTTTGAACGAAGTAGTACTCTCCATCAACCACACCCCTTACATCACTTACGCCATCAATCTTTGAGATGTCGTAGATATAGCCAGGGTGCATGAGATCATTTTTGCCAGCACGAAATGCGCTCACTACGATACTTGATCTATCTTTTACTAAATTTATAAGATCATGTTGGATCGATCCAGAGATGAAAAGTACCGAGCTTAGCACAAAGATAATGAGTGCAAAGAGGCAAAAGCTAAAAAGGTGATCCTTCCTATCTTTAAAAAGCAGAACCACAGCATAGTTTATAAAATTTTTACCTATCATAGACAAAGCCTTTTTGCCCCTTTTGGTTAAAACTAAAAGCAGCATTTGCTCTTGTTATCTTAGAAATTTCTCTTAGCTCATCTTGCTTTGCTTTATGATCAAAGCTAAGATAGTGTGCCGCTAAAAGCGTATAAGAAAGTCCAAAAAATAACGCCAAAAAAACTAGAAATTTCACACTATTTACCGATAAAATTCTTTATCTCGTCAAATCTTATGACACCTTTGCCAGCATGGTCTTTTAAAAAGCTCCATGCCTTTGCTTCATCTTTAAATGGGATAAACTCATCGCCCATTGGTCCGTAAACGTTTGAGCCGTGAACATAAAACGCATCTTTTGCATCAAGCTTTTCTAGCGTGTAATAGTCACTCACATAAGCATCTTTCATTTTACCGTCCGCAAAATAAAATTGTGCCATATCTTTTACGCCATCAAAATAATAATCCTTGCCATCTACTTTGATGAGTGTTGCCCATGGAGAATTTTTGACAAGCATGCCACATACCGCACATCTTGTGCCCTTTGGTACGACTATTCTCTCAGGTTTTTTTATTTCTTGTTTAGGTTTTGAGATTTGGTTGCTAGCGCCTAAATTTGCCGGAGCATCCCATAGGTACAAAGCAGCAGCTTGTAGGTGTTTATCATACTCTGGGGCTTTGCTGGCCTCTTTTGAGTCACATACTTGTTTAAGATGAGCTTTTAGCTCAGAGATGGCTTTAAAGCTTTTTGGATCTGTTTTTTCGCAGTTTGCTTCATAAAATTCTTTACCATGTGCGTAAACGCCGTCCTCACGCTTAGCTTTAATCATTTTATTATCACCTGCGAAGTCTTGTCCAGCGATCTCGTAAGCTTTAGCAAAATTCATTATCTCGCCGCCATTTTCTGCTTGAAATTCTTTTGCGTCAGCCTCGGTTGAAAAGGCGTATTTGCTATTTCTAGTCATTGTGCCTTTAACACTACTACCAACGACATAAAAAGCTTTATTTACGTCGATTAAATTTAGATTTTTAGTATCGACAACCTGCGCGTCGCTTGGGATCTTGCCTTCTGTTAGCTCGTATAAGCAGTGGAGTGATGCTACTTGCTTGCCGTTATATACGTGATTGGTCTTATAAAATTTAACCAAATTCATTCCACAAACGGCGCAGTACTCCTTGCCCTCGCCACTTCCTACTAGTGTAGCTTTGCTAGGATCCACGCTTTGAAACATCGGTTTCATTTTGACGGCTTGTTCATTTGCCGAAGCACCAAAGAGTAGGGTCGCTAGCAGTGCTGAACCCAAGATAGAACGTAAAATCATATTATCTCCTTTAGTATTTTTATATTTATAAGCTTTAAATGCCACTGGGCTAACTTTATCAAGCATCAATGCTTTCCTAAAATTTCTAAATTCTCACACGCTTCTTTTAAGCCATTTTTGCAGCTTCTAGTGAAAATTTCACGTGCTTTTTCTACATCTTCTTTTACGCCTTTGCCTTCAGCTAGCATAATAGCGTAGTTGTTGCAGCCCTTTTCATATCCATATATACACGCTTGCTCATAAAGTTTTGTCGCTTTTGTAAGGTTTTGATCAACGCCTTGTGCATAAACATATAAAAAGCCAAGATTATCACACCCTATGCCAGCTTCGTTTGAACAAGCCATTTCGTAGTTTGCTTTGGCTTTTGCATAGTCTTTTTCTACACCTTCACCTTGCGCATATAGATAGCCAAGATTACTACATCCTATGCCGTCCCCTGCTTTGCAAGCCTTTTCATAAAGCTCTTTTGCCTTTTTAATATCCTTTGTCACGCCGGTGCCATTTGCATAAAGCAAGCCTAGCTCCGTGCAACCCTCGTTGTCGCTACATGCTTTTTCATAAAATTTAACTGCTTTTGCTAGGTCTTTTTCCACACCTTTGCCTTTTTCATAGACGTAGCCAAGGTTGCTGCAAGCCATAGAGAAGTTTTGATCACAAGCTTTTTCATAAAGCATTGCTGCCTTTGCTTCGTCCTTTTTGACGTTGCCGTCGCCCCTGCTGTAAAGCACAGCTAGATTGTAGCAGCCTGATGCCTTTTTCTCTTTATCACAAGCATCTTCATAAATTTGTGCTAGCTTATTGTGATCGTCTTTTGCGCTTAAAGCCTCTTTGATATAGCCAGCATTCAATAGTCCCAAACAAGCAAACAATAAAGCCAAACTCTTTTTCATCATATCTCCTAAATCTCTTTTATATCCTTACCTCTATAAGCAAAGGCGATTAGCAAAGCCAAGAGCATTAAAATCAAATAAAGCAAATTTGAAACGCTAAATCCATCACCATTTGCGTATGAGTGAAGTCCACTTAGATAGAAATTTACACCAAAATAGGTAAAAATAACTGAACCAAAAGAGAGTACGCTAGCTACTAAAAAGGTAAAAATATTTTTTAATCTTGGGATGAATCTTAAATGAAGCACAATAGCATAAATAATTATCGTAATGTAAGACCAGCTCTCTTTGCTATCCCAGCCCCAGTATCTACCCCAGCTCTCATTCGCCCAGACGCCGCCAAGGAAATTTCCAATAGTGAGCAAGCTAAGTCCTATGATGAGGCTTAGCTCATTAGTTGCGGCGAGGTATCTTATCTGCTCGCTGAGCTTTTGCTCATTTTTTTTATTTTTTATAGCCATTAAAAGAAGCCCAAGAAGCCCAAGCACAAAGCTAAAGCCTAAAAAGCCATAGCTTGCCGTTATGACACTTACGTGCACGCTAAGCCAAAATGACTTTAAAACTGGGACTAGATTTGTTATTTGTGGATTTATAAAATTTAGATGAGCTACAAGCAAGCTCACACTTGCAAAAAGTGAAGCGGCTCCAAGAGCAAAGCTTTGATGTTTAAAAAATAAAACTCCAGCTAATACACTTGCAAGCGAGATATACACTAAGCTCTCATAAGCATCGCTCCAAGGCGCATGCCCTGAGATATAAGCACGAAGAGCTAAATTTAACAAATGCACCGCAAAGCCAAAATAAAATGCAAGGCTTAATGCATTTTCAAATCTAAATTTCTTTCCAGAAAATAGCCTATAAAAGCCAAGAGCAAGCGAAACTAGCCCAAGAATCATGTAAAAATATATAAGAAATTTAAAAATTTCCATTTGGTTATAAAGCACTTCAAGCTCCACCTTTGCCTCGCTTGGTGCAAGAGAGCCTAAAGTGCTTCTTTGATAGCTTGAAATTTTCTCCAAGCTCCTATCAGCCTCTTTGCACTCACCACTTTTTACGCAAAGGCTTAAATTTTCTATATAAGCGCCTAAAACGCTTTTAAGCTCGCTTGAAATCTCACTTGAGCCAAAGGCTTCATTTACGCCTAGCCACGTTAATTTATCGCCATTTTTAGCTGGTATAAATTTTAAAATTTCTCCCTTTAGTGCAAGATACAAGACATTTAATCTCTCGTCAAATTTGATCACGTCGTTGTCAAATTTATCTCTTTTTGAGGCGGATTTTTCATTTGCAACTTCTACAAATTTAGCCAGCTTATACTCGCCATTTTCGTTAAAGACATCGTTAAAACTAGCAAATTTCTCATTAACTCCCAAAAGCTCGCCCACACGCTCACTTGTGATCTTTACTACTCTTTTATCCATCCACTCTTTTGGCGAAATGGCAAAAGAGAGCATTAGCTCCTCGCTACTAAGCCCAAATAGCGTAGTTTTGGTTGAAATTTTACTTATCACAGCTCTTGAGTAAGAGCCAGCTGGAGCGATTCTGCTATCAGCCTGAGTCAAAATTTTGGCAAATTTGCTTGCATGAGCGTCTAAATTTTTATTATTTTCATTAGCAAAATTTGGAGTAGCATTTAAAAGCAAGATAGCCAAAAATGCGATTTGGGAACCTTTTATAAAATTTAGCAGCCTAAAAAATCGGCTATTTTTGCTAAATAAATTTGCCACAAAGCCAAGGCAAAGCAAAAAATATCCTATGTAAGTTGGGATTTTGCCAGGATCACGGCTGATCTCAAAAGCGCTTCCAAGCTCGTCAGGATCGTATGAAGACTGAAAAATTTTATAGCCATCAATCGTTAGTGGATTATTTAGCGAGATGTCGTACTTGTTGCCAGCGATACTTACTTTACTTGTATAAGATGATGGAGTATTTAGCCCTGCATATCGCTCTAAAATAAACTCGTCAAGCTTTAATGAAAATGGCAAAATTAAAGCCTTTGAGCTAAAGTAAAATTTTACCTCTTGCCCACCAAAACTTAGCACACTAGGCTCTAGCTCATATCCAGCTCCGCCTTTTAGCTTAACACTCTTTTTTTCGCCGTTAAAGCTTATTTCTAAACTAAGCGTAGCTGGAGCATTTTTCTCGTCTTTTTTATACTCAAGTAAGTTAATTATAAATTCTTTGCCAACTATGAAATTTTTAAACTCAAAGTCGTTTTTACCAAATAAGCTTAATTTTAATGGATAACTAAAATTTTCCCCAAGCATTTCGACTCTAAGATAAGGCTTAATGCTTTGCATTATATTTGAGCTTTGCAGAGCTCTAAGATGCATAACGCCCTCTTCGCCAAAATACCTTGTAAGTGCAGCCCCGATGAAGATAACGATAAAAGCAAGATGTATCAAAAATGCGCCAAATTTTTTATACATCTTGGTTTTTACAATACTAATGGCTAAACAAATAGTGCAAGCAAACATAACACACTCGTACCAAAGCGCTTCATAAACAAGCACTCTAGCCGTTTGTGTGTCATAAAAATTTTCTAAAAAAGTCGCAAGCCCTGCACCAAAAGCAAGAATAAATAATAATATCAAAGACAAGCGGTAGATATTTAAAATTCTCATCGCTCGCCTCTACCTTAAATGCTATAAGTTTGTCCCGCATAAAGTATAAACACCCTAAGCAGTAAAACACCGATAACGGCCGCTAATGAACTGATATAAAAGCTAAATTTTAGACTAGCTACTTTTTTGCCAAATGCAAAATTTAAAACAAAAGGCACAATAAAGCCAACTAGCACAACACCAAGCCAAAAGAAATTTGCCCAAACGCCACTATAAAAAGCAACAGCTGCATTTTGCTGATAACTTGAACCAAGTAAAAGCGATACAAAAAGCATTAAAATGAGTAAAATTTCAGCTCCCAAAACGCTAAATTCTACGCTATGAAGCGAATGAAGGTCGCTTGAATGTGGATCTTCTTTAAATAAAGCTGCTGCGACCAAGCTACTGCCACTTATACCAGCACTTAGTCCTGAAGCTATAAATAAAGCTGGAAGCACAGCTGTGTTTAAGAGTGGGAATCTAATCAAAACTGAGATCAAAAATCCAGTATAAGCACAAATTATTACAGCAAAAATAAGACAAATACGACTTAAAAATGGATAAAGTGGTATTAAAATTTTCATTATTAGTGCAAAAAGAGCGCTAAAGGATTTTAAACTTTTGGCTAAGAAATTTGAAATCTCATCATTAAATGCATAAAGGCACATCAAAAAGCTAAGCGGTATAAATACGCAAAGTCCAGCAACACCGATAGACATAACTGATGTGAAATTATAATTAATCAAAATTTTCCAAAATAAAAGCGGCTTTTCAAGATCAGCTATCAAGCAAACCATACCAAGCATGATGCTAACAAATGCTAAAAGCGAAGCAGCCTTGAAAAATGGGCTAAAGCTCTCTTGCTTTTTATAGTGTTTTAAAAGTATAGCAGCGATTAGCGCTCCACCACTCATACCAGCTAGCAAAAGATAAACAGCGATCGGCCAGCCCCACTCTACTCCATGCGAAAATGTTGCAGTAAAATTTAATGCACCATCCATCTTACACCCCCATTTTTACTTTAGGAATATATCTAAGGCTTGGTTTTGTGCCAAGCTCTGCTCTTAGCCTTATGCTATCTTTTACGGCTAGTAGCTTACTGATGTGCGAATTTTCATCGTTAAGATCACCAAAAACGATCGCCTCATATCTACAAGCTTCTACGCAAGCTGGCTCTTTTTCATCCTTTAAATTTGTATCTACACAAAAGTTACAGCTTTGAGCTGAGCGCGTAACCTTATCGATATATCTCACATCATATGGACAGGCTACGATGCAGTATTTACAGGCGATACAATCATCTATATTTGTAGTTTGTATACCAGTTTTTTCGTCTTTATGACAAGCCTTGGTCGGACAAACAGCTACACAAGGCGCATCGACGCACTGCTGACAAGATACTCTTACAAATCTTTTATCGAGTAAATTTTTAGGATTAGTCTTATCTTCTATAAAAAGTCTCATCTGTCCTTTTGGGACTAAATTTACCTTTCTGCAAGCTATCTCGCAGTCCGTACAGCCAACACATTTATTTTGGTCAAATATCATACCAAAGTGTGGTTTTTTTACACTTTCTTCACTCTTAAAAGCAAAACCACTACTTGCCGCACCAGCACCAGCAGCCACAACTACCATGCTTTTTAAAAAGGCTCTTCTATTTTTTTGATTTTGCATTTTTAACTCCATTTTTTATCTTAATGAGGCTTTTTGATGCCCTCATTTAGTTCTTTCTCATGAATTTTCTTTGCAGCCTCGGCTAACTCACCTGGCTTTAAGACCTTAACAAGCTCTATCTCAAAAACGATAGTCTCGCCTCCAGGTATGCCCTCCATGCCGCTATCGCCATACGCAAGTTCTGGCGGGATAACAAATTTAAACTTATCGCCCTCTTTCATGAGCATTAAGCCCTCTTCAAGACCTGGGATCAAATTTAGCATAGAAAGATGAGCTGGAGCCTCTTTTGTCTCATCAAAGACCTTACCATCGATAAAGCTAGCTTTGTAGTTTGCTATGATGATACTTTCTTGTTTTGGAGTTGCTCCTTTTTTGCTTGATTTTAAAATTTCATATTGTAATTTTGATTTTGTCGTTTTTACATTTTTATTTTTTGCATTTTTATCCATAAAAGCCTTGCCCTGCTTTAAATTCTCTTTAAGTATGGCAGCTTCTTTTTCTTTTACTATCTTGTCTAAATTTTCAGTTCTTTTGTTTAGTAGCTTTGCTATCTCATCATCGCTTAGTTTTAGCTCTCCTTTTAGTGCATCACTAAAACCTTTGATAACGGCCTCAGCATCGTAGCTAATGCCTATTTGTTTTTGTTCAAGTAACCCTTTTAAAACATATCCACCACTTGTTGCTCCCATAGCATAAGACTCATTTGAATCTACATTTGCAAGTAAACTAGAAGCACTTAAGCTAAGAAGTAGCGTAAATTTTAAAACCTTATTTTTCATATCAAACCCTTAAGATTAAAGGGGCTAAAACTAGCCCCTAAATGCTATAAATTTTTATTCAAAATTCTTTGAGCTTCTTTTATATACTCTTTTGATGCATCGAGTTTTTGTTTAGTAAATTTAAATCCGTGCATACCCCACGAACCATCTTTTTCAACCATATCGATGATCTCTTGAGCATTTTGGATAAGCTCATAAACTCTTACTTTATCACTTGCATCAAGTTTTTTAGTCTCAAGTAGTGAGTAAAGTCCTTCAATACCAATTTTAACTTCAGAGAATTCATTCTTAACTGGAGTTTGCCATCCCATAACTTCATCATAAACTTGTTTTTGGTTTTTGAAGTGAAGTGTTGGTTTTAGCTCAGATAGTACTGGGCTGTGGCAGCCTTTGGTATCTTTCATATCCTTATCAGCCCAAGATGTTCTAGCACACGCCCACATCAAGTCAACGTAGTTATGGCCATTTTTATCTCTCTCAAAGTGCCAATCTTTAGCATCTCTTGGACCTTTAGCAGCATCGCCTGGTACTAGAGATTTCTCTTTTGGATCAACCATAATCTTCCAGATGTGAGATCTTCTTTGAGTATCAAAGCCAGCGTTGTCTTGGAACTGAACAGCGTAGAAATTCTCACAACTCATCATAAATGGCATGTGGCAAGATGCACAAGTATTGTCTTTGTGAGTATCTGCTTTAGATGCGATATATGCTTGAGTCTCGTGGCAATCTTTACACTCTTTTCTAATTTTTGGTTTAGTATAGAATGAGCTTAGATAGCCTTGCTCTGAGTTATAGTTCATACCAGTTACGCTCTTATCGCCTACAACTGGACCTGTATTGTCGTGTGGATCGTGGCAAGTAACACATCTCATACCTTTGTCATAGTGAGCTGTAAAGTATGATTGTGAACCTTCAGAACCACATCCTGGTCCCATTGATTTAAATTTAGAGCTAAGTGAGAGATCAAGCTTACCGTTATTAAGAGGATTAGCACGAGCTAGATCTGGGCTAAAGTTAAATCTTTGGTGGCAGCGTTCGCAGTTTGATGTTCTAAAATTTGTAGCCCCATCAAGGTGACCGCCAGCTCCGTGGCACTCCTCACAGCTTACGCCTTTTGAGATAGTGTGTTTTTGAAGCTCTTTAGCATTACCAAGTGCTGCATAAAATTCTGCTTTTGATTTGAAATCAAATTTAACTGGGTGACAAACTTCACAATATGATGAGTTTGCTTGGAAAAACATTGATTTTTTATGTTTTGCAGCGTATGAAGCTAGGCCTCTAACATATCCGCCATTGTCGCCATACTCTTCAAGAGTGCCAGGAAATTCTGGGACAAGCTCTTTGATTTTCTTAACAGTAGCGTCGTCTAAATTTAACGCCCATGTTCTTTGCCATTGGTTACCACCAGCTACGATCTGACCTGTACCATCTCTTAGCAAACCACCCTCAACGTAGTAAGTACCACGAAGTAGCCACGCATCAACGTAGCCCATCTTAGTTCTTAAGTGACCAACGGTTGCGTAGATAACATCTGGAGTGATACCTTTTGGAAGGATAGAAGCGGTATCTTTGTCAAATACTGGCTCAGTTAGGTTGTTATTAACCTCTGGGTGCTCACCAGGGAAACGCATAGTAGTTGCGTGGCGAGATCTGCTCCACACTTCATACTGGGCTGGGTGACACTCACCGCACTTTTCTGGTCCTACAAATTTGTTAGGAAACTGAAGTGATGAAGTGGCTGGAATTCTATACATCATAGAGCTATAGCCCTTACCGCCATCTCTTTTACTAAGCTTTGACATATCAAAGCCATGTCCCTCGGCAAGCCACTCTAAGCCACGGTCGTGAACGACCATTTTACCGACGGTTTTACCACCATACTTTGTAAAAATAGGGTGGTTTTTAAATAACCAGTTATACATCTCTTGCTCTTCTACAACGTAGTCTTGCAAGGAGATAACACCTCTACTTTGCAGTGTGCCTTTAGGATTTGCGATAACATCACGTGCTTTATCGGACATCTGCATATTATGCTCTTCGCAACAGGCTTGTGAAGCGAAGATGCTAACACCCATGAGCAAACCAGCTAAGGCTTTTTGTAGATTTCTCATGTGCCCTCCTTTAAATTTTTTATCCTAAAATCAAAATGATTTCATACTGATAATACTAACACCAAAAAAGGGTAGAAAAGGGGGAATTTTAATAAATTATAAATTTTCGAAACTAATTGTAAATGTAATACTATTTTCATCTACATTTCTAGCAAAGATTAGCGCGTTATTTTTGTTAGCGATTAGCCGGCTCATATATAGACCAAGCCCACTGCCAGACTCTTTTGTGCTAAAGTGTGGCTCAAAGATAACATTTAAAAACGAAGTCTTTATGGCGCCTGCATTATTTTCTATACATAAATTTTTACGATTATCTTTTACAAAGGTATAAATTTTTATTACTCTTGGCTTTACATAGCTTTGTTTAAATGCATCTTTTGCATTATTTATAATGTTTATTAGGATTTGAATTATTTCATTAAAATTTGCAAAAATCGTAAAATTTTCTCTTATATCGATCTCTATTTCGATTTGATATTTCTTAAGTGAGGCGTTTAGAATTTTTATAGTCTGATTTACTACTTCCTCTACGCTAAACTCCCTTTTTAAAGTATTTGGCTTAAAAAAGTTTTTAAAATCATCAACCGTTTCAGACATAAAATTTATCTGCTTGCTAGTCTCTTCTATAAACTCATAAATTTTTGCTTCATCGAGCTTTTTTCGCTCCTGATAGAGTTCTAAATTTATTAAAGCTGAGCTGATTTGAGCTAAAGGCTGCTTCCACTGATGTGAGATATTGCCTATCATCTCGCCCATTGAAGCTAGGCGGCTTTGATGTATCATTAGCTGTTCAGTCTGTCTTTTGCTCTCTTCTCCGCGCCTATGCATCTTATAAACAAGTAGCAAAAATATCCCAAATACAAAGGCTATCGCGCTCATTATGATGACAACCTCTTTTAAATGGTAAGAGAAAATGGCACGTAGTGGGATTTTAAAAGATAGCATTGCCATCATCTCACTTGCTTCAGAAATTTTTCCATTTGAAATTTCATAACGATCCAACATCTGTTTTGGAGCACTTTCGCTATTGTGACAGGCTAGGCAAGATGTATTTTGACTTTTTATAGGAAGTCCTACAAAAAATTGTGAGCCATTTTCATCTTTTATAATCTTTGAAAACTCACTAAATTTATTCTCTTTAAAGCCTCTTAACACCTGCGCTTCAAATTCATTTGGCTCATGAGCTTTATTTAAAGGTGCCATGGCGACTAGTTTGTAGTCAAAGTCAAGATTATATTTTTTCTTTTGGATATTATAAATTTCACGGCTTATATATGAAGATGAAAGCAATCTCTCGTCAAAAAAGTCCTCTTTTATAATGCCATCATGCTTTAGCTGCTCTATCAATGGACGCTGAACGCCTGCGATGTACTCTCTTACAGAATTTATACTCTCAAGCACATAATATGCCTCTTTTTTGGCATCTTTCATTGCAAGATTATTATAAAAATTTAAAACAAGTGCGGATATTAAGAGATAAACAAAGATAAAAACACTAACGATTAGCTGAAATTTATATTTCACAAAGGTAACCTACGCCGTATAAATTTTTAATCACATCTTTGCCAAGCTTCCTTCTAAGCTCTTTTACGATCGTCTTTATCGCCTCTTTGCTTGGCTGCTCATACTCCCAAATATAATCAAAAATTTGTTCATAAGTTATAGTTTGATTTTTGTTGTTTAAAAAATACTCCAAAAGCCTGCTTTCGCTCTTACTTAGATGAGAAATTTCACCATTTATATAAAGTACTTTTTTACCAAAATCGTATTCTAATTCATCATTTAGTCTAAGAGTCGGCTTACGTCCAACAAGCTCTAAAGCAACGTCTTCTAGGGCTTTTATAAATGACTTTTTATCATATGGCTTTGCAAGATACCTTGTGATCTTTAGCTCAACTGCTCTCCACAAATACTCTTGCTCGACGTGGCTTGATAAGATCACGATAGGAATTTTTTGATTTATAGTTCTTACTTTTTTAGCGATCTCTAGGCCATCGATGTTTGGCACGCTTATATCAAGCACCAAAACATCATAAGTATCGCTCATCGCTAGCTCAAGTGCATCATAGCCATCTGTTACGCCATTTACCTCGGCAAAAAATAGTTCCAAAGACGCACAAATATTTTTTAAAATCGCCTCTTCATCTTCAAGGCAAAGGACCTTTTTATTTGATAAAACGTCTAAAATATCATATTCTTGCATAGCTTCATCTCGCTTTTTGAGCAGATATTATCACTTGGTAGCTTAAAAAATAAGATTATCTAAAAAATAATTCATACCAATATAAAAAACAGATTACTTTTAAAAATTAAACTATAAATTTTTGTTGAAATGATTTGAAGCCTTTATTAAAATTTTCTATGAATACTATTTTTGGATTTTTCTAAAAATTTTAGCTATCAATCAATTTTTAAAAAGAAAGATAGCTATATTTATAGTATAAATTTTAGTTGCCTCTGCTTCCAGGTTTGATCGCTTTGCTTCCATTTTTACAAAGTGGGCAATGCTCAGGCTCATAAATTTCAAACTCAAAATTTCCTAAAGCAAAAAATGGCTTATCGCTTGGCAGTTTTGCATTTGGCTTGGCCTCATTGTCTAAATTTGTAACCTTACAAAAGCCACGATTCGCAAGTGCTGCAAAGCCAACTACCTCACCGCCAAGGCTCTCTATCACGTGCGCTGCTTCAAGTGCCGAGCCGCCAGTCGTGATGATATCTTCACAAACGATAAATTTCTCGCCTTTTTTCACCTCAAATCCGCGTCTTAAGCTCATTACCTTTTCAACTCGCTCTGTAAAGATAAAACGCTTCTTTGCTGCGCGAGCTAGCTCATAGCCAGCTAAAATTCCTCCAAGTGCAGGCGAGCAAACGCTATCAAATTTAATGCCAAATTTCTCTATCACACGGGCAAGCTCATCAGCTAGCTTTCCAGCCAAAGCTGGGTCTTCAAGCACCTTTGCACTTTGGAGATAAAACTGCGAGTGATTGCCACTGCTTAGTAAAAAATGTCCCTCTAAATATGCCCCAGCCTCTTTATAAATTTTCTCTAAATCCATCGTTTTTTCCTTTTAAAATTTACTCAAAATCTTAACACAAGCCCACTTAAGCCACTCTTTTTAAAATTTAATAAGCCACACATTTGTATAATCTCTCAACACTCACAAAAAGGACGCTCATGCTTATATTTAACCCTGTTGTTTTTAGCATTTTGGTAATGACGATACTTTGTCTATTGCGTTTTAACATTTTGCTTTCTATCCTTATCTCTGCTCTTGTTGCGGGAGTAATGTATAAGCATGGATTTAGTGGATTTGAAAGTGGCATTGCAGATGGGATAGATAGCCTCTTTACAGCCCTAAAAGAGACTACACAAAGCCTTATAAGCGGTATGCAAGGCAATCTTGAAACATCACTTAGTTATATTTTGCTTGGTGCTCTAGCAGCTGCCATCGCAAATACAAATTTAACTGCTATCTTGATAAATGCTTTGAGTAAATTCCTTAGCTCAAATAAAGTAATTTTTATACTAACTATTGCATTTATAGCGTGCTTATCTCAAAATTTAATCCCTGTTCACATAGCTTTTATACCTATTTTGATCCCGCCGCTTCTTGCTATTATGAACAAAATGGGAATAGATAGACGTGCCGTGGCTTGTGCTTTGACATTTGGTCTTCAAGCACCTTATGTAAGCCTTAGCGTTGGCTTTGGTCTGCTTTTTCACAATATCTTAAAAAAAGAGCTAGCAAATAACGGCATAACCACATCTATTTCTGATATATCTTCTGTTATGTGGATAGGTGGCGCTTCTATGCTTATTGGACTTATCCTTGCCATACTTTTTTATGGTAAAAAAAGAGTTTATAAAACTTCAAAATTTGAAAAAGAAGAGCTTGATGAGATCGAGCGTGCAAAAAGCCTTGAGATGACTAAAAAAGAGTGGGCGGTTTTGGCTGGTGCAGTTGTGGCTTTTGGTGTGCAAATTTATACTGAGCTGCTACCTCTTGGCGCACTACTTGGACTTTTGGTTATGGTCGTTTTTGGTGGTATCGAGTATAAAAAAGTAGATAAGATCATGGACAATGGCCTTGCTATGATGGGATTTATCGCTTTTATCATGCTAGTTGCTGCGGGATATGGCGCCATTTTAAGAGAGAGTGGCGGTATTGATGAGCTTGTAAAATACGCTAGCTTGGTATCTGGCGGCAAGATAGGTGGGGCATTTTTGATGCTTCTTATCGGTCTTTTAGTCACGATGGGCATAGGCACTAGCTTTGGTACAATACCTATTTTAGCTTCTATCTACGTGCCACTATGCGTTAGTCTTGGTTTTGGCGTACCAGCCATCATCTTGTTAGTTGGTATAGCTGCGGCTCTAGGAGATGCTGGAAGTCCTGCAAGCGATAGCACACTTGGGCCAACAAGCGGTCTAAATGCTGATGGTGAACACAACCACATATATGATACTTGTGTGCCTACATTTGTATTTTTCAATATCCCACTTATCATCGGTGGTGTCGTAGGTGCAATGATACTTGGATAAAATTTGGCGTTAATTACGCCAAATTTCTTTTTATTTCTTCTACTTTTTATCAATATAAATTTTTGGAACATCTTTTGCTTTTGAAAAATATAAAAATTTAAAATGCAAAAAGGATAAGTCAATGATGAGATCACTTTGGTCTGGTGTTTCAGGCCTGCAAGCCCACCAGATAGCCATGGACGTAGAAGGCAATAATATCGCAAACGTTAATACTTATGGTTATAAATACAACCGTGCAAATTTTGCTGATATACTAAGCCAAACTCCAAGAGTTGCTACCGCTCCACAAGGTCAGCTAGGCGGTCAAAATGCTATGCAAATAGGTCTAGGAACGACTATAAACTCAACTACGAGAATTTTTTCACAAGGTACACTAACATCTACTGATAAGCAAACAGACCTTGCACTTCAAGGAAATGGTTTCTTTGTCGTATCTCCAGATGGCGGAACTACAAGATACTATACAAGAAATGGTGACTTTGTCCGTGATAAAGCTGGAAATTTTGTAAACAATAGTGGCTATATCGTTCAAGGCTGGACAAGAGATGAAGAGACTGGCACTATCGACTCAACTGGACCGATAAAAAATATCGTGATCAAAGAGGGTCTTACTACTCCTGCAAGAGCAACAACAGAAGTAAAGATAAAAGGCAACCTTGACTCAGGCAATACCATAGGACAAAGAAGCACGCCTATTTATTCACTAGACTCTGTTGCTGGCGGACGTGACTATAACAATGACGGAATTTTAGATCCAAACGAAGTCCATAACGAAAATGATGTAAATAATGATCAGTTTTATACAAACTCAAGAAAAGAGCAAAGCTTAACAGAGCGTGGCGTCGATCTTGGCGTTACATTTGACGAGCTTGGAAATGGTCTTGCTCTAAGAGATGGGCAAGGTATCTGGGTGAGCTATGCAAATGCCAAAACTGAAAAATTTGAAATAGGAAGTAGATCACCAAATAATGTTGGTTCACTTACTAATGGAACTGCAAAAAAATTAAATATAACATTAAATGGTGTAAATATAACCGGAGATGTAACAAACATAAGTGATGTTGCTGCTGCTATCAATGCTCAGTATAATAAAACTGGTGTTAGAGCTGAAATTTCAGAAGGTAATAAACTAACACTTATAAATAGAAATAATTCAGGTACTACAAAAGAGACAAAAAATATTCACTTAACTGTCAATACTGGTGATGAATTAGTAGCAGCAACAACAGCAATGGGAGTACCTCTAGCAGATGCCGGTTTAAAAAATCGAGATATCATCACAGCTTATCAATATGTCTATACGAGTTCACAAACAACAGCAGTTCACGAATATAATGATGCGAAAGAAAGACAAGTAACTACAACAGAAGATCTTCGTGCTGCTATGCAAAAAGATGCAAGGAGTTACGTTGACTACAATGGCGACGGTCAAATAAGAGTAAACTCAGCTGTACCTAATGCTATAAAACAAGCAACAGAAACTCATAATATAACTCCGGGTGCTGGTGGAGCAGCTATAACTGATACAACATGCCAAACAGCTTATAATAATGCTTATAATGCTGCAGCTGGTACTCCGGATCAAAAGCACGCAGCTGGTATTGCAGCACTTAAAAAACTTGCTGATGATTTAAATGATGGCACAAAGATTACTGTAAATAAGCTAGGTCAATTTCAACTAGAAAATCCATCAAATGAAGTAGCAGATCATGCACTTTATATGACAACAACTGGTCTTACAAAGCCAGCTCAAGGTACAAATAATTCAGCTATAAATGAAAATGTTAGACTTACAACTATTATGAAAGCACTTGATGGCGCATTAAGCCCAGGCCAAGCTCTAAGAGCAAGTGGCAAGATGATGATGTCAAGCCACGGCTCAACGGCAGAAATTTTTGACTCACTTGGTTCAAAACACACAGTTAGTATCAAATGGACAAAGACAGGCACTACAACAGATGGTGGTACAGAGTGGAGCATGGTTATACAAGTGCCAGAGCCAGCTAAGATAAACTACACAGGTGAAGGCCCAGATAATGTTATAACTGGAACAGCTAGATTTAACGCAAATGGCTCACTTGCAAGTTTTCATCCAGCAACGATAACATTTTCAGCTAACAACGGCTCACAAAGTGGCCAAAACATTAGCTTAAATTTTGGTCTTGGAACTGACTTTAACGGCTTAACAAGCTTTGATAAAGACTCATCAACTGAGTCAATCTCACAAGATGGCTACACAGGCGGCACATTAAACGGCATAAAAATAGATGAGACTGGAACGATAATAGGCTCATTTTCAAATGGTCAAAGCTTTGGCCTAGCTAAAGTAGCACTTGCTACCTTTACAAATAACGAGGGTCTTCAAAGCGAGGGCGGAAATGTCTTTTCACAAACTGCAAACTCAGGCGAAGCAGTCATCGGTGCAGCTGGCACAGGCGATAAAGGAACGATCGCAGCTTCAAAACTTGAAGCTAGTAACGTCGATCTAAGCCGTGCGCTAACAGATCTTATCGTCATACAAAGAGGTTTCCAAGCAAACTCAAAAACGATCACAACAAGCGATGAGATGTTAAATACACTTCTTCAATTAAAACAATAATAACTAAGACTTTTACAAAAGGGAGCGTTTGTCTCCCTTTGAAATTTATGCTTTAAATTTACAAATAAAATCAGCCTTCTTTTTGTAAAATGTTAAAAAATTTTACAAAAGAGAAAAAATGCAAGTAACACTACTAAATCACACTCCACTAAATATCTGCTCTCACGCTATCCGCACATGCTGGCAAAGCTTTGAAAAAGGTGATAACGGCGGCGAAAAAGATGTTGAGCTAATAGATAGAGTAGGCAATAAATTTAAGCATGCCTCGACCTTAGAGCACCTATACTATAACTTCTACATCCAAGGCATCTCTCGCGCGCTACTTCAAGAGCTAGCTCGTCACCGCTTGGCAAGTCTAAGTGTCAAATCAACTCGCTACACACTAAAAGAGCTAAAAAAAGAGGAAAAATTTGAAGTAGGGCAGTTTGAGCGTGCAGCGAAATTTATTGTACTAACAAATGACGAACTAGTTGATAACGCAAGCATAAAAGCACTTGAAAATTTGCGTGAAATTTTAGCCTCAACTACAAAAAGCCTTGATATAGTCAAATACTGCTTGCCAGAGTGCTATAAAACCGAGCTTACATGGAGCATAAACGCTAGAAGCTTGCAAAATTTCATCTCTCTTAGAAGCTCAAAATCAGCCCTTTGGGAGATCAGAAATTTAGCAAATGCTATCTACGATGCCTTGCCCAAAGAGCATAAATTTATCTTTGAAAAGTGCTTGCCAGATGATGAGCAAAACTAACATTTGAGTTAGTGTGGTTTGTAATTTAGAAGTGATGAAACGAGCGCTAAATTTACTTTTGTAAAACGTAAAGAAGCTCGTCTACGTGGATGTTTCTAGCTTTTAAATTTCTGCTACCACGGTAGGCGTTGTATTTTTTACGAAGCAGATGAACCTTGCCCATTTTGTTTAAATTTTTATCAAATTCATCTTGGTTAATAAAGCCCTCTGAGTTAAACGAGATTAGCACAAATTTCGCCTTTAAATTTGCTATCAACTCGAAAAATGCCTCGCTTGCTGATGATTTTTTATTAAAAACCGATCTGTTCCAGTCTTTTGCAATGCCTGAAATTTTTGAAATTTTACTTGGCTCAGTGTTGCTTGCGATGAGATTTAGCATGAAATAGTTTGAGCCGTATGGGTGCTGATTATATGGCGGATCAAGATAGACTAGATCAAGCCCATCAAGCTCTTTTGCCAGCAAATTTGCATCCTTTTGATAGACCTCAAAAGGCACGTTAAAATTTGAGAAAATTGGCTTAGTCAAATTTATATCAGAAGTGATCCTTGAGATGGCGTTTTGTCCCCTGCCGCCAAACTGACCGATGCCATCTTTATTTTTATGAAAACCTTTAAAAATTCCACTCGTATTTGCATGTACGCTTGCATTATAAAGAAGCGGAGCTATGAAAAATTTTTTCATCTCCTCTGGCATTAGCTCATCTATGAGCCTTCTTGCAGTATCGATGAATTTGGCATTTTTTCTTGTGTAAAAGACCCGCTCGCCAAAAGCGATATTTTCATCATCTTGTGGGGCGTAAAGCCTTGTTATAAAGCCCTCAGAAAGGTTATTTTTTATCTCTTTTTCAAGCTTTTTTTGCCAGAAATTTATCTCATTTTTTAGCTCGTTTGTGGCGTTTTGCAAATAGCATGAGTTTGTGATGAAGCTGTAAAGTTCCAAGTCGTTTGCGACTAGAAATTCGCTATTTTGTTTTAAAAACCTAGCCACCACACCGCTTCCACTAAAGAGGTCACAGCAGCTAAGCTTCTCTTTTTTAAGCTCATCTTTTGCGTATTTTACGCCTAGATCTATAAAGCCTAAAAGAGAGCGTTTGTTACCAAGATAGGTTAAAATTTGCTCTTTTAGATAGGCTTTATTTTCTTGTTTTACTGGCTTCAAATCAGTGCTTTTTTAGTCCCATAGCATCAACGTCAAGCTTGATCTCATCGTTATTTATGATGACTAGGCTATGATCAAGAATTTTCTTTGCTATGGCGTGCGCTTCATCAAGTGAGTGCATCTTGTAAGTGCCACATTGAAATTTATTTAGCTCTGGGATATTATCTTGATCTTTGACCTCTAAGATATCTTTCATCGAAGCAAGCCATGCTTTTTTTACGGCTTCTTCACTAGGTGTGCCGATCACACTCATATAAAAGCCAGTTCTGCAACCCATCGGCGAAATGTCTATGATCTCTACGCCGTTGCCGTTTAGGTGGTTTCTCATAAAGCCAGCAAAAAGATGCTCTAAAGTGTGAGTGCCCTTTTCTGGCAAAATTTCTTCATTTGGCTTGCAAAATCTCAAATCAAAAACGCTTATATCATCGCCTTTTGGCGTTTTCATACTTTTTGCTAGTCTTACTCCTGGGGCTTGCATTTTCACATGATCTACACAAAAACTATCAAGTAGTGGCATATATTCTCCTTTAAATTTTTGGTAATTCTAGCGAAAAAAATGTTTAAAATTTTAAAGGCTCATGTAAATTTACACGAGCCTAATAATATTTGAGTATTTGTGGGTATTAAAATAACAAAACTTTTACTTACTATTATAAATTTCTCATATATTCCGTATTATAAATACCTTGGAGGCGTCTTTTTATATCACCATGCCAGCCGTTTGTGATAGTAGTGAGAGCATTAAATTTTTCTAATAGTTTTAAATTCTCATTTGGCGCGTAAAACAGCCTATTTACCTCCAAAATACTCATACTAACTTCATCCTTTTTGACTATCTCTATGATATCACCTGCCTTGCACGATCCTGGAGTGATGACACGGTAATACCAGCCTGTTAAGCCGGTTTCAAAGATGTGAGTAGCCATATTTTCATTGCCCCATCTTTTTGAGAGCTTAAAACAAGGCTTTCTTGGCTGCGAGACTTGAAGCACTAGTGAGCCTATTTTATGGATATCACCTACACAGACACTACTCTCATCAAGACCGTCAATGCATAAATTTTCCCCCATCGCACCATAAGCCATATTTTTTAATCCTAAAAAACTCTCCCACTCGGCATAGTTTGCAAACGAATTTGCAAATATAGCTTTTTCTGGGCCTCCATGGTGCTTCGTATCAGCGACGTTATCACACATAAAGCCAAGTTCATTTGCAAAAATTTCGCCATTTTGAGCTACTTTAAATATAGCTGAACTCCATGGTGTATTTAACTTATCAGTTGCACTTTGCGAGCCATAGTTTTTCACCTCGCCGATTAGTAATGCTTTTACTATTGCCATTTTTTTCCTATCAAAATTTAGCTTACTCTTAAATTATTCGCATGAGTTAGTGCGATCGCTATCGCATCGGTGATATCAAGCGGTTTTATCTCTTTGTTTATACCTAAAATTTTCTTCACCATAAATGCCACTTGCTCTTTATCAGCTTTGGCTTTGCCAGTGACAGTTTTTTTCACCTGAAGTGGCGTATACTCAGCAAAATCACCATGAAGCTGTAAAATTTTAAGACTGAGCGCTCCGCGAAACTGAGCGAGTTTTAAAACCGTTTTTGGGTTGTAAGCAAAAAATATGTCTTCGATCGCGACCTCGTCAAATTTATAATTTTTAAAGATGAGATCAAGCCCCTCGCAAAGCTCGGTAATCTGATATTGAAGTGTGTTTGGTTTTATTTTTATGAGTCCTGCTTCAAGAAGAGTAGTTTTAAATTTATTTTTTTCAAGTATTGCATAACCACAATTCTTAGTACCTGGGTCGATTCCTAAAATTTTCATCACTATCTTTTCAATACTTTTTCACGACTTTTTCACGATGTGAAAAAGTTTGTCAGAGTTTAACAAAGGTTTTATTAAAATTAAGATAGTATCACTATAAAAATTCTCGAAATTTAAGGCATAAAAATTTGATAGCAGACGAAATTTTAGAAAATCTTTCAACACAAATTTCACCTGAAGAATACCAAAGTTATATCAAGCAATTAAAATTTAACGAAAAGGCTTCAGACGATCATATTATCGTATTTACTGCACCAAATGAGTTGATGGCTAAATTTATAAATACAAGATATGCTGATAAAATCGCTCATCTATATGAAGTTAGAACAGGCATAAAACCAAATATAGAAATTTCATCTACTAAAAGTAGCAAGATATCAAAACAAAATCAAATAAATGTTAAGCAAATAAAAACACAAAGTAGCATTTTAAATCCAAGCTACACATTTGAAAATTTTGTCTGTGGAGCTTCAAATCAATACGCATTTTTAAGCGCAAAAGCAGCCGCTGAAAAGCCTGGCGTACTTTATAATCCACTTTTTATATATGGCACGACGGGACTTGGCAAGACTCACTTACTTCAGTCAGTCGGAAATCACTGCCTAAATAAAGGAAAAACCGTTATTTGCGTAACTAGCGAACAATTTATGATAGATTTTACCAGTCATATAAATAACCACTCAATGCCAAAATTTCGTGAAAAATATAGAAACTGCGATGTTTTACTAATAGACGATGTGCAGTTTCTTGGTAAAACTGATAAAATCCAAGAGGAATTTTTCAACACATATAATGAACTTTTAGCAAAAAATGGTCAAATAGTTATGACTTCAGATAGACCTCCAAAGACACTAAAAGGCTTTGAAGATAGGATGATTTCAAGATTTGATAAGGCTTTTATGGCTGATATTACGCCACCTGAACTTGATACAAAGATAGCCATCATCATCAAAAAATGCGAATTTGATAAAATCGATCTAAATAAGGAGGTTATAAACTACATAGCTACAAACATGGGAGATAATATCCGTGAGATCGAGGGAGCTATCATAAATTTAAACGTATTTAAAACTCTTATGAAAGAAGAGATCACACTTGATCTTGCAAAAAGTATATTAAAAGATCTTATCAAAGAAAAACGTGAAAATATAAATTTCGATACTATCGTTGAAATAGTTAGTAAAGAGCTAAATATCAAACAAAGTGATATAAAAAGCAAATCAAGAGTTACAAATATCGTAGAAGCAAGACGAATAATCATATATCTTGCAAAGATGCTTACAACAAACTCAATGCCACAAATCGCAAACTATTTTGGTATGAAAGATCACAGTGCTGTTAGTCATAATATTAAAAAGATAAATGAGCTAATACAAACTAATGAAATTTTTAGTCTAAAAGTTACTGAATTAAAAAATAAAATTTTGACAAAAGGATAAAATACAATATGAAATTTGTGAATAAATGTGAAAAAGAACATA
>NZ_CABPUT010000008.1:49785-75336 GCF_902460625.1 Campylobacter concisus | reverse complement strand
CTTTTCACTTTTTAACATCACCTACTAAAACAAAAAAATTAAATTTAAAAATAGAAGGAAGTTTTTAATGAAAGTTTTAATAAACAAAAATATGCTTGAAAGCATAGTAACAAATACAAATCCATATCTTGAAAAAAGAGATCTTAGTGCTATAACTTCTCATATTTATATCTCAGCAAAAGATGGTGTTTTAAATATAAAAGCAACTGATCATGAAATAGGTCTAGCATATAAGCTAAGTAATGTAAAAATAGTTGATGAAGGTTACGCAACTGCAAATGGAAAAAAACTACTTGACATTATAAAAAGTCTAAAAGATGAAGAAGTGATGTTAGAAACTGTAAATAACTTTCTTTATATAAAACAAAAGAACTCAAAATACAAACTTCCAATGTATAAATTTGAGGATTTTCCAGAATTTCCAACGATTGAGGGTAAATCAAAATTTGATGTTGACGCTGTTATGTTAGGAAGAAGTTTAAAGAAAATTTTACCAAGTATTGACAGCAATAACCCAAAATTTGAACTAAACGGAGCTTTTCTTGATATTAAAAAAGACTTTATAAATATCGTTGGTACTGATACAAGAAGACTTAGTGTATTTAGATTTCAAACACCAACTGAAAAAGAATTTTCACTTATAATCCCTAAAAAAGCTATCAATGAAATACAAAAACTATTTTTTGACAAGATAGAAATTTACTATGATGAAAATATATTAATCGCTCAAAGTCAAAATTTTGAATTTTTCACAAAACTTATAAATGGCAAATTCCCAGACTATGAGCGTGTTATACCAAAAGAGGTAAGAAAAAGGCTTCAGCTAAGTAGAGATAAGATGATAGAGGGCATAAAAACTATCTCTATGCTAAGTGATACAATGAAAATATCTTTTGCAAAAGACAATATAACATTTGAAAGTGTTATAGAAGATAACTCTGAAGCAAAAACTACGATAGATTATCAAACTGGTTTAGAGCTTGGAGATGAATTTTTCATAGGTATAAAAAATAGATATTTACTTGACTTTTTAAGTAGCATCGAGGATGAAAATTTTGAGCTTGGATTTAATGAAAGCTCACTAGCATTTGTTGTTAATTCAAAAGAATTAACAACAGTAATAATGCCGATAAATTTATAAGATAAGGCAAGATTATGGAAAATAATTACGGCGCAGAAAATATTAAAGTACTAAAAGGGCTTGAGGCGGTCAGGAAGCGCCCAGGCATGTATATAGGTGATACTAACATAAGTGGTCTTCACCATATGATCTACGAAGTAGTTGATAACTCTATCGACGAAGCTATGGCTGGATACTGTGATACGATAGATGTTGAGCTTACACGCGAGGGCTCAGCGATCATCAGCGATAATGGCCGTGGTATCCCAGTAGATATGCACCCAACTGAGAAAATTTCAGCTGCGACTGTTGTTCTAACTGTGCTTCACGCTGGTGGTAAATTTGATAAGGATACTTATAAGGTCTCCGGCGGTCTTCACGGCGTTGGTGTATCTGTCGTAAATGCCCTTTCTAAAAAACTAGTCGTAAATATTAAACGTGATGGTAAACTTCATAGACAAGAATTTGCAAAAGGTATCCCGCAAAGCGATCTTGAAGTTATAAAAACTACAAACCGTACAGGCACACAAGTCGAGTTTTGGCCAGATGATAGCATATTTGAAGTGACTGAATTTGATGATGAAATTTTAGTAAAAAGATTTCGCGAGCTAGCATATTTAAACCCAAAGATAACTATAAATTTTAAAGATCAAAGAAACGGCAGAAGTGAGAGCTTTCATTTTGAGGGCGGACTTGAGAGCTTTGTAACTGATATGAACAAGGCAAACGCTGTTAGCAAAGCAGTCTCATTTAGTGGCGGAGAAGATGATGTTATGGTTGATTTTGCACTGCTTTACAATGACACTTATAGTGAAAATTTACTAAGCTTTGTAAATAACATAAAAACTCCAGATGGCGGTACACACGAGGCTGGCTTTAGAGCGGGCCTTACAAGAGTTATCACAAACTACGTTTCAGCAAACGCTGCTGCACGTGAAAAAGATACAAAAATAACTGGCGAAGATATCCGCGAGGGACTTATTGCAGTTGTGAGCGTAAAGGTGCCAGAGCCGCAGTTTGAGGGACAAACAAAGGGCAAACTAGGCTCAAGCTACGTAAAACCGATCGTTCAAAAGATGGTTTTTGACGTACTTACAAAGTATTTTGAAGAAAATCCTATCGAAGCAAGAGCGATAATGGAAAAAGCTCTAATGGCTGCACGTGGTCGCGAGGCTGCTAAAAAAGCAAGGGATCTAACTCGCAAAAAAGAGAGCATGAGCGTAGGCACACTCCCTGGTAAACTAGCTGATTGTCAGAGCAAAGACCCAGTCATTAGCGAGCTATACTTAGTGGAGGGCGACTCTGCGGGCGGTTCTGCAAAGCAAGGACGTGATAGAGTTTTTCAAGCGATATTGCCACTTAAGGGTAAAATTCTAAACGTTGAAAAGGCAAGACTAGATAAAATTTTAAAATCTGATGAGATAAAAAATATGATAACAGCGCTAGGCTGCGGCATTGGAGATGAATTTGATGCTGAGAAGCTTAGATATCATAAGATTATCATCATGACCGACGCCGACGTCGATGGTAGCCACATCCAGACACTGCTTTTAACATTCTTCTTTAGATTTTTAAATAAAGTTGTAGAAAACGGCCACATCTACCTAGCTCAGCCGCCACTTTACCGCTATAAAAAAGGTAAGAAAGAAATTTATCTAAAAGATGAAAAGGCATTAAACGAATTTCTTATCGAAACTGGCATCGAGAGCGTTGATATAGAGGGCATTGGCAGTGCGGATTTGATTGATTTCTTAAAGATCGTTGCAGCTTATAGAAGCGTCTTAAAAGAGCTTGAAAAACGCTTTAACGTCCTTTCGGCGATCCGCTATATGATAGAAAATCCAGACATCGTCTCAAAAAGCTACAATGAAATTTTTGAAATTTTAAGAGACTTCTTAAAAGCTGAGGGTCACAACATCCTAAACCACTACGTTAGCGAAGATGAGGTTAGAATTTATGTCCAAACTGAAAGTGGTCTAGAAGAGCTTGTGGTAAATGAAAATTTATTTACAAATCCACTCTATGAAGAGGCACTTTACATCAGCCAAAAGATAAAAGAGCGCGGCCTAGACTTGCATAGTGACGTTATAGACGTGCTTGATGAAGTAGAGAAAAATGCGAAAAAAGGTGCATATATCCAGCGTTATAAAGGTCTTGGTGAGATGAACCCTGAGCAGCTTTGGGAGACTACGATGAACCCTGAAAATAGAAGACTTTTAAAGATCGATATAAACGACGCTATAAGTGCTTCTGATACGTTTAATCTCTTCATGGGCGATGAGGTCGAGCCAAGAAGAAACTACATCCAAGATCACGCAAAAGACGTTAAACACTTGGATATTTAAAAGAAAAAGGATAAAAGATGAGCGAAGAGATGAAATACGGCGAGAAAATTTTAAAAGAATTTGACGTAGAGAGTGACCTTGAGGTCTGGGAAAATAAGCAAACAAGGGACTATGTCATAAAGATCACTCTGCCTGAGTTTTGCTGCCTTTGCCCTCGCTCTGGTTATCCTGACTTTGCGACGATATATCTTGAGTACATCCCAAACAAGCTGGTTGTCGAGCTAAAAGCGATAAAGCTTTATATAAATAGCTTTATGAACCGCAACATCAGCCACGAAGATAGTATAAATGAAATTTACTCAGTTTTAGAAAAAAAACTTGAGCCTAAATTTATGAAGATAGTGGGCGACTTTAACCCACGTGGAAATGTTCATACGGTTATTGAGATCAGCTCCGATCTAGTTGTAAAAAAGCCAGTTGAAGAGAAAGAATTTGCTCCAAAAAGTAGGGAGAGAAGCTTTAGCGATAAGCCACGTGAGAGACGAAGTACAAGTGATCGTGGTAATAGAGGCAGCAGAGATGATAAATTTAAAAAAGATAACAAGCCAAGAAGAAGCTCAAACAAAGAGGGCTTTAGAAAGATAAGCTATGCCGATGATAAGAAGCCAAAAGTAGTCAAAAAGGATAAATAATGATAAGTGCTAAGCTTATAGAACATATCTTTAAAGCAGCATCTATATCACGTTGGAACGACTATCCAAAGATGACAAATTTAGTCGAGCTTGATAAGCAAGCTCATAAATTTATCATCGCTTATTTCATAGCAAAACAAGAGCAAGACGCCGATATGAACTATATCATTGAGGCTGGAATTTTTGAGTTTTTAAGTAGGGTTGTGGTCACAGACATACGACCAGATGTCTTTCATCACATACAAAAGACAAAAAAAGAGCAGATAAATAGCTGGGTCTTAAGCAACCTAGAGGGGCTGATCTCAGAGATCGAAGATGGCAAATTTTTAGAGAGATTTAAAAACCACTTTAAAAATGATAAAAAGCATGAAAAAGAGCGCCTCATCCTAAAAGCAGCCAGCTATCTTGCCACTAGGTGGGAATTTTCTATCGTCTATCAAACGAGCCAATTTTTAAGCGATATCGACGAGCTTAAAGCCAAGGTTGAGGAGGAGATGGAGGATTATTACGAGTTAATTGGCGTTAGAAAGATCGCTATGAATCAAAAATTAGCCCGCCTTGTTGATCTAAGTGGCAGGCTAAGGTTTCAAAAGCGCTGGGCACAAACGCCTCGCATCCCTGAAACTGCGGTCTTAGGACATATGCTAGTAGTTGCGATACTTAGCTATTTTTATTCACTCAAAGCAAAAGCTTGCAAAAAACGCCTAGAAAATAACTTCTTTTGTGCACTATTTCACGACCTACCAGAGAGCCTCACACGCGACATCATTAGCCCTGTAAAGTACGGCGTAAAGGGGCTAAATGAGATCATCAGCGAGTATGAGATGAGGCTTATTGATGAGAGGATTTTGCCATTTGTGCCTGAAAAGATCAAAGATGAGTTTAGCTACATCCTTGGCATCAGAAAAGATGGCGAGAAATTTATAAAAGATGAGTTTGAAAATAGAACTTATGAGCGCAAAATCATCTGCCACGAAGGGACGATGGAAAACGTAAATGAGGATAAATTTAATCCGATCGATGGCAAAGCGCTAAAATACTGCGACAAGCTCTCAGCTTACATAGAAGCTGGAATTTCTATAAGCTATGGCGTCAAGTCAAAAGAGCTAACTGATGGCTTTAATAATATGTATAAATTTTTTAGTGAAAAACCTAAGATTGATGGAGTGGACTTTTTAGAAATTTGTGATGATTTTAATGAGCATTTTGGTTTAGAAAGACCCCCTCTCAGATAACTGCGGCACACACTTAATACAAGTGCTCTGCTGTGTTCCCACCCTGAAGCGGTGCTCATAAAAAGCATTGCACAGGTCTAAGAAGGAGCTTCGCAATCATACAGAAACTATACTTAAATTTTGTTTTATAGTTACATTTTTAAAAATTTAGCTTTAAAAGTATATAATCAGCCAAAATTTCACAAAAAGTAGAGTAATGTCTGGAAAGTTTAAACTTCGTTTTTTATCAGCTTTTAGAGATTTTTTTATCTATCATCACAAATCTTTAGAATTTCGTGCCAAAATTTTTGCCGCTATGATCTCCGCTAAATTTGACCCAGACGAAGATGATTTTTTTGTTTTAAATGACATTACAAATGAAATTTATGAAAATGACCAAACCAGAAAAGACTTTTTGATCCAAACTGTTAAAGAGTATGTAGCAAGAGTTAAAAGAAACGATAGAATCACACTTGATGCACTACTTTTAAGCATTGATAAAGACCTAAAAGATCACAAAAGATACGCCAAAAAGATAGATTTTTCTCACCTTCGTCGCTTGATGAGTGGCTGTGAGGAAGAAATTTTAGTTCAGCAAAGAGTTTATGAGTTTTTAATAAATGAAGTCAAACTCTATTCTTAAGATTATCATTCATTTTAAATTTTTAATCATCAACTAGCATAAAATTATTTCTTCATCTGAATAGCAGTCTGAATCATCTCATCACTTGTTGTGATACTTTTTGCACTAGCCTCATAAGCCTTTTGTGTGACTATAACCTCACTTAGCGCTTGACCAAGATCGACATTACTCATTTCAAGTTTATTTGCAAGAATTTGTGAGCCATAAATGGTCTCACCAGCTTTATTTTTATAAAAAAATGCTTCACCTGAATTTGGAGTTGCTTCATAGAGATTATCACCCACTTTTGCCACACCTTGCTCATTTTGGAAGTGAAATAGAGCTATTTTTGCAACTATAAATGAGCGAGAATTGTCAAAATTTGCCATGATATTTCCACGATCATCGACGCTATATTTTGTGAGATTTCCTTCAGCGTAGCCATCTGCTTTTATGACAAAGTCTTTTTTTGAATTAGCCGAGCTTGTTATGCCATTATAAACATTTGCATCTCCATCGCCAAGAAAATTTAAAGCTACGTTTCCAACGCTTGTTAATGTATTTGTAACAAGTCTGCCGCTACCATCAAAAGTAAGTGTTCCCATAGCTGTATTTTGTACAACACCATTAGCATCAGTTATCGTAGCTGTGGCATTCCAGATAGTTTGATTGCCACCTTGAGGGATTTGCTTTGTAAAATTTATAGTTACTAAGCTCTTTGTACCATCACTGTTATATATCTCTGAGCTTAGTTTTTCTTTATTAGCTACTTCAACTAGTGATGTAACTTCAGCTTTTACATCTAAGCTAGCAAAATTCATAAATTTTAGGCTTTTATTGTTTATATGCCAGCTGCCATCGCTCTCTAGTGTGGTTGAAAACTCACTAATTTTACCATCACCGTCTTTTACTTTTACCACTACGCTATCACCTGCTTTTGCACCAAATCTTGTCTGACTTAGCGGGATTTGCCCATTTAGTGAGATAGTTTTGTTTGTATTATCGAGTGTATAATTAAAATTTGCCGCATCAATGGCTGTCGTTCGTTTATCTGTTATAAGGCTTGAGTCTAGGTTACCTTTTAAATTTATATTTTTTGTTTGCTTGGCTGGCATATATAAAAAACGAGGTAAATTTATGCCTTTTTGTGAGCCAGTATCGCCTAGTTTTAGATCCTCTTCTTTTGTAGTAAATGCCTGCGTGGTACCTTTTGTTTGACCATATTTTCTAAGAGCATTTGCACTTGGAGTAACTGGAGTAAAACTTGTTAATGTACCAAGAAGCAAGTTGCCTTTATTATCTACTAAATTTCCAGCCCCATCTATATCAAAGCTACCTGTTCTTGTATAGTAGTTTTTGCCATTTTTATCAACGACACCAAAAAAGCCTTTACCACCTATGGCTAGGTCGAAGTTATTATCAGTATTTTGAAAACTACCATTTGTCATCTTTAAAGCTGTCGTTTGTTTCGTAGCTCCAAGACCTACTTGATTGTTAGTTGGACCACTTCCAGCGGAAGCCATATGTTGATTGATTAAATTTTTAAACTCAGGGATTGAAGCTTTAAAACCTACGTTGTTGATATTTGAGATATTATTTGCCCAAACATCCATGCCAAAGCTTTGTGTTTTGATGCCACTAATTCCGTTGTAAAAACCTCTCATCATGGCTTTTATCCTTCGTAAAATTCAGATATTTTATCCATTGGGACATATTCGCCTGCGATTTTTATCATGGCTTTGCCGTCTACAAATTTTACTGCCTCAACCGGATAGCTACCTACTTGAGTCTTGTATGAATTACCATCTTTTCCAGTGTAATTAACAGATACTGTATATGCGCCGTTTGGTAATTGTTTTCCAGAATCATCTTTGCCATCCCAAGATATTCTGCGAACTCCTGATTTTAGATCTTTTATATCGATTGAACGAACGACCTCTCCATTTGCATTTTTAATTTCAAGCTTGCCATTTGCAAGATCTGATTTAAAATAAAGTGCAAAATTTACAGTTTTTTGCTCATCTGTTAGTAAAACTGAGTTTGAACCAGTTGAGACCATTTTGCCAAGAGCTGATATAGCGTAGGCATTTGCATTTGATTTTAATTGATTTACAAGCTCTTTCATAGCTGAGTTTGTATTTTGTTGCATCTCTAGTGATGCTAGTTGGCTAGTTTGTGTGAGCATCTTTTCAGTATCCATAGGGCTTGTTGGGTCTTGATACTGAAGCTCTGTTAAAAGTAGCTTCATAAATGCATCTTTATCTAGCTGCGCATTTGGGTTAGTTCCTGTACCAGCTGCCGCATCTTGCTTTGCTTTTGCCTTTTTCTCGGCGTTTTTTTGTTGTGTTGTTTGTGTAGTTATATCTGAAACTGAAGCCATGATCTCTCCTAAATATATCTTGGTATTACTAGCTCAAGCAAGCTTTGTTCCGCTTGAGTGTTTTCGCTCTCATCGCTTTGATTTGAGCTATATTTATTCTTTGCTTGTTCTTTTTTATCTTGTCTTTGATTTTGATCTGAGAAATTCATCTCAAGCTCGGTAAATCCCATATTCACAAGACTATTTTTAAACTCGGCTTGATTTTGCAAAAAGAGATTCATTGTAGCCGTGGTTGAGTTAAAATTTACATGTAAGTTGTTGCCGCGATTTACCATTGTGATCTCGACCTCGCCTAAATTTAGTGGATTAAGCGTTATGTTAAAACGAGTGATCGGAGCTTTGTAATTTTGCACCTGCTCTTTTAGTGTAGAAGAGAAGTTACTAAGCGTCTCTT
The DNA here is from genome assembly GCF_902460625.1 of Campylobacter concisus. GTDB lineage: Bacteria > Campylobacterota > Campylobacteria > Campylobacterales > Campylobacteraceae > Campylobacter_A > Campylobacter_A concisus_AD. Next base: position 66,629 of record NZ_CABPUT010000008.1, on the reverse strand, counting down.
TTATATCAGCCTTTGTTTGAAGCTGGTGTTTGGCGCTACTAGCGATATCTTTTACCATTTGATTTAGTTCTGATTTATTATCGCTGTTAAATGTCTCCTCGCTTGGCTCAGGCTCGCTCATCTGCTCTCTTTCTGGGAAGAGTAGCGACTCGAGAGTTGGGGCTTTTTGTGCCTTTTGCTCGTGTAAATTTACCTTTACTTTAGGCTCTTTTAGCTGCTCCTCTGGCTCAACATCCACTATCTCATCATCAAGCTTTACTTCACTATCTAGCTTTTTAGACTCTTCTTTGACTAAATTTTTAGTTTCATTAGTTGGATTTGCCACTACCTCTTTTAACAAAGTATCAAGCTTTACGACCTCTTTTGGTTCATTTTTGATGATAGTTTGCTCGACTTCATTTTTTAGCTCTTTTAGGTAAAAAGGCTTCTCTTCGGTCTTTATCGGTGTGAAAAATTCTTTCTTGCCTAAATTTTTAAACATCTCATTTAGTTTTGGCACATCTTCGTTTGAAATTTCTATATTTTCAAGGCCAAGATCAAATTTCTTAGCAAGGTCGATAAGATCGCTAACGCTTTTAACATTGCTAAGCTCTTCGACGTTTTCAGGCACACTTAAGAAATTTGCTATTTTGTCGCTGAAATTTGGAAATTTACTTACTTTTTCATTGCCGTTTAGAATTTCTAAAACTTGCAAAAGCTGCATGAAATTTGCATTTTCATAAAGCTCATTTTTTGTATTTTCGTCTAAATTTTCTTCAAGTGCAGTTGAAATTTTTGCCGCGCTTTCGCTTTGAGATTTTTGCAGTGTCTCTTTTTGAGTAGTAACCGTTTTTACTATCTCTTTGACATCTTTTTCAGTGATTTTTTGGCCGCTATTTGCCTTACTCGCAGCTGCATCTAAAACCATCGACAAAAATTTGCCATTGTTTTGAGATTTCTTAGAAACAGATGGCTTTTTACCTCCGGCAGGAGCTAGCAAATCTACGTTGTTTTTCGCTGTATAAGCTTGCATTTAAACCTTTCAAATTTTTAAACTTAATGCCAAGCATGCAAAATCTATTCCAAAAATTAATTTCTTGATATCAGCTTAAAATTTATAAAAATTTGGCTATAATCTGCCCCTATTTTAAAACTAATGAAGCGAAAATAGCAAACTAATAAACGGAGAAAACTTTGGAAAAGATACGAAATATAGCCGTCATCGCACACGTCGACCACGGTAAAACAACAATGGTTGATGAGCTTTTGAAGCAGTCAGGAACATTTAACGAACATCAAAGCGTTGGCGAACGTGTTATGGATAGCAACGACATCGAAAGAGAACGTGGCATCACGATCCTTTCTAAAAATACTGCTATTCGTTACAAAGATACAAAGATCAACATCATCGATACTCCGGGCCACGCTGACTTTGGTGGTGAGGTTGAGCGCGTTCTTAAGATGGTTGATGGCGTTTTGTTACTTGTCGATGCACAAGAAGGCGTTATGCCACAGACTAAATTTGTCGTTAAAAAGGCGCTCTCTTTGGGGCTTCGTCCAATCGTTGTCGTAAATAAGATCGATAAGCCAGCAGGTGATCCAGACCGCGTTATAAATGAAATTTTTGACCTTTTTGTAGCACTTGATGCAAATGATGAGCAACTAGAATTTCCAGTTGTGTATGCAGCTGCGAAAAATGGCTATGCTAAGTTAAAACTAAGTGATGAGAACAAAGATATGCAACCACTTTTTGAGACTATCTTATCTCACGTACCAGCTCCAAGTGGTAGCGACGAAAACCCACTTCAGCTTCAAGTTTTTACTCTTGATTATGACAACTATGTCGGCAAGATTGGTATTGCAAGAATTTTTAACGGTAAGATCGCTAAAAACCAAAATGTTATGCTTGCCAAAGCTGATGGTACAAAGACAACTGGTAGAATTTCAAAGTTAATTGGCTTTATGGGTCTTGAAAGAACCGATATTAACGAGGCTGGCACTGGCGATATCGTAGCGATCGCTGGCTTTGACGCACTTGACGTTGGCGATAGCGTCGTTGATCCAAATAATCCTCATCCGCTCGATCCTCTCCATATCGAAGAGCCAACACTTAGCGTTGTATTTTCTGTAAATGATGGCCCATTAGCAGGTACTGAGGGCAAACACGTCACATCAAATAAGATCGATGAACGCCTTGCAAATGAGATGAAGACAAATATTGCCATGAAATACGAAAACATCGGTGAGGGCAAATTTAAAGTAAGTGGCCGTGGCGAGCTTCAGATCACTATCTTGGCTGAAAATATGCGCCGCGAGGGGTATGAGTTTTTACTTGGCAGACCTGAGGTCATCGTAAAAGAGATAAACGGTGTAAAATGCGAACCATACGAGCTTTTAGTTATCGACGCGCCTGATGATACGACAGGCACAGTCATAGAAAAACTAGGCAAAAGAAAAGCTGAAATGGTCTCTATGAACCCAACAGGGGATGGCCAAACAAGGATCGAGTTTGAGATACCAGCGCGCGGGCTTATCGGCTTTAGAAGCCAATTTTTGACTGATACAAAAGGCGAGGGCGTTATGAACCACAGCTTTTTGGAGTTTAGACCACTTAGCGGTACCGTCGAGCATAGAACAAATGGTGCTCTAGTTTCGATGGAAAACGGCGTAACGCTTGCCTATTCGCTATTTAACTTACAAGATCGTGGCGTGCTTTTCCTTGATCCGCAAGCAAAAGTTTATGTGGGTATGATCATCGGTGAGCACAGCCGTCCAAACGACCTTGACGTAAATCCTATCAAGGGTAAAAACCTAACAAACGTGCGTGCAAGCGGTAGCGACGATGCGATCAAGCTTGTCCCACCTAGAAAGCTAAGCCTTGAGCGCGCGCTAGAGTGGATAGAAGATGACGAGCTAGTCGAGGTTACGCCTATAAATATTCGCGTTCGCAAGCGCTATTTAGACCCAACAGAGCGCAAAAGAAAAGCAAAACTCTAATCAAAATTTGTCATCTAGCCCCTTTACAAAGGGGCTAATAATTAAACTCTAAAAACAGCAAATAAATTTATATAAATTTCTCATATCTTTTTTGCATTATTTATTTAAGTTGGCTTTGCTTAAGACGATTAAAATTTATCAATCTTAAAACTATTTATACTTTAAAATACCATACTTACTTTTCTATTTTTACTTTTAATATAATCAATATGAAAATGCCTAGTTTATGCTAAAATCGGCGAAAATTTAAAGGGAACCGATGAAAAAACTAAAATTTATCTTTGCTCTCGCCGCGGCGTTTATTTTTAGCGGCTGCTACGAGACGACGCTGCTTACGCGCGTACCGATTTCCGCGCTTGTTTCGGACAAAGGCTCGGACGTGAAATCCACGATCGTGCTAACGGATATAACGCCGCAGACGCACGTTACGAAAACGGTAACGGACAACGTGCGGGTTTTTGTCCCGGACGCTAAATTTAAGGATTTTCCGACTGGAGAAACCGCCTATGAGATGAGTGTTAGCGCCGGCAAGGGTGAAAAGGGCGGCAAAAACTCGGATAAGCGCGCCGTGCGGATATATCTAAGCCAAGACGGCGACGTCTACGGCAAGCTTAGTAAAAACATGCTCGAGCAGTACGCGGGCGCGGCGAAGCAGAAAATGGAGCCGACGCTAAAAGCGGCGATCAAATTTGAAAACGATACGAACGGCTTTTATGAGCTGGTCGTGGGCAACGAATTTAAGGCTAGCGACGAGGCGCAGACGGGCGGCGTTTATACCTTGGCGCCTGGGCAGGTTACGGGGGCTATCTGGGCGGATAGCATGGCGATAAATGCGGCGATCGCGGGCAAAGCGGTCAAAATCGGCACTCTAAAAAAAGCGGCGAAATGAAAAGCGTAAAAATCGGCTTCATCGGCGGCGGAAATATGGGTGGTGCGATGATAGAGGCGCTTTGGCGCACTCAGTGCGGTGAGGCTAACTCGGGACGAAGCTCGGCTGAGGAGGAGCGAAAATTTGACGGCGGCAGCGAGGCGCAAAGGGCGGAAAATTTAGCGCAAACGGTTAAAAACGCGAGTCAGCGCGAATGCGAAAAAGAGGCAAAATTTGAAATCCTAGCCTGCGCCAGAAGCAAAAACGAAGCCTTGCGGCAGAGATTCGGCATAAAAATAGCCGCGAGCGAAGCGGATCTAGCACGCGAAGCGGACGCGGTCGTGCTGGCTACTAAGCCCGCTAGCTACGAGGCTATCTTGCGCCTGATCGCGCCCGAGCTTGCGGGCAAAATTTTGCTTCTTTTGGCGCCGGGTTTTGACATAAAGCGCGCTAGGCAAATCGTAGGCGAGGGCGTTTATATCGCTCGCGCGATGCCAAACGTCGCAGCCAGCATCGGCGCGTCTGCTACGGCTCTTTGCTTTGACGCTGGATTTAGCGAGGCTAAGAAAGAGAGCGTACGCGAGATAATCGCTAAAATCGGTAAAATTTACGAGATAGACGAGGCCTGGTTTGCCGCATTTACGGGCATCGCGGGAAGCTTGCCGGCGTATGCGTGCGCCTTTATCGAGGCTGCGGCCGATGCGGGCGTGCGGGGTGGACTACCTAGGCGGCTTTGCTACGACGCCGTCTGTGCGGCGATAGAGGGGACGGCGCGTCTGATCCAAAGCGGCAAGCACCCGGCCGCGCTAAAAGACGAGGTCTGCTCGCCGGCGGGAACCACGATCGAGGGACTTGCCGCGCTTGAAAACGGCGGATTTCGCGGAGCTTTGATGCAGGCCGTCGCCGCTTGCATCGCCAAAGCGAGGGGTTAGGTAAATTTAAAGGATAAAAATGAAAGTCTTATTATTTGCGCTACTTGCGGCGATAAATTTATTCGCTAGCGAGTCTGTCCTTTCGCCATTGCTGGCCGCAGATACGCTAGAAAAGCTCAAAAAATGCAAAAATCCCGACCTAAACGCTACCAAAGAGTGCGTGCAAGCGGGCATGGTGGCCGCTAACTTAAAGCAAGACTACGGCGCGGCGGAGGGGCTATTTAGTCTAGCCTGCGCCAAAGGAGACGGCGAGGGCTGCTTTTATCTGGGCGAACTTTATAAAAATAATCTAGTAAAAGCCGCGGATAAGAGCGAGCGCGAGACTAAGATTAGCGCGTATTACAAGGCTAGCTGCGTCCTTTACGAGTATTTGCCCGGTTGCTTGGCGCTAGTAATTTTATCCAAGAAGAGCTGGGCGACGAGGTGCAGTCGTTTGCGATAAACAATACCCTATGCAACAAAAAATACGCTCCCGGATGCTACAACGTGGGCTGGATGATAGAGCGAACGGGAGGCGATATAGGCGAGATGATGGAGTATTACGAGCGCTCGTGTAAGCTAGGCTACGTAGGCGGCTGCGCGAGAGCGGCGTGGCTGTATGAGGGAAATTTCAACGAAAACAGATACGAGCAAGTAAAAAAAGACGCGAAAAAGGCAAAGCAAATGCGAAAAAAGGCGTGCGAGCTAGGCGATAAGCAAAGCTGCTAGATTGATAGTAAGGCATTTTGATAAAAATTTTAAAACGATAAAATGCTAGAAAGTCTTAGCATAGCCAGCAATGTAGAGTAGTAGTTTTTAGCATATTTTTAAATTCTGTAAGAAGTTTACTAATTTATATTTTTAAGTTTATAAAAACTTTGCCATACTTTTTTATAGTAGTTAGTGAAGTAAAGTTAAATTTTTACTTCACTAGACTCAAAAGTAAAATTTTTACAGAGCTTGTGTTTGCTTATACTTTTAATCATTAAGACAATCAATAAAACTCATTGATAAATTTTCTTCTAAATCTTATTTTTAACAAAAGCAAATATTAATTTTCTTAAATAAAGCTAAATATAATAATGTAGTTTTAAGCCATTAGGTTATAAGATTTTTTTAAATTTTATTTTTAAGGATTGCAACATGAAAATGCTATTTTTAGCCCCTGCCTTAGCATGTAGTCTTGCTTTTAGTGCCGATGTCATCGCAAAAGATGCCAATATAACGCTAGATGGCAAGATGATCGGAAAGATCGAGGTTTTAACGCCAGTTGAGGTTATAGAAAAAGGTGAAAAGACGAGCAAGATAAAGGTTAATGGTGTAGTTTCAACGAACTATTTAGCCCAGCTTCAAAGAAGCATAGAAGATCCGGAAGTTTTTATTGCTTTTAATGATGAAAGTGGGACAAATTTTAAAAAAGTAAAAGATATTGAAGATGAGTATGGCGAAGTATGGTACCAAGCAGAGGGCGTTTACGAAGTGCCAAATGACGCACTTGGTGGCGATACAAAAAAGCTTTACGTAAAAGCACAACAAATTTACGAAGAGACTTGTTCCGCATGTCATAGGCTTCATGAGCCAAATAGCTTTACAGCGGCTCAGTGGCCAGCAAATTTAGCTGGAATGGTCGATGCAAAATTTGTAGCACTAGACGAAACTGACCTAAATTTAGTGCTCAAATACTTACAACACAATGCCAAAAAAGTAAAATAAATTTTTCATAAGGGAGAAAATATGAAAAGACGAGATTTCATAAAATTTTCTGCGCTTGCAGCCACTGCGGCACAAGCGAACAGGATTGAAGGTGTGACAAAAACCATTTTTGACCAAAAGAAAACTTTTGGAGCAAATAGATTTGGTCTATTTTGGGCAAATACCAACTCAAATCAAATCGTCTCTGTTGATCCATTTGATGGTGATAAATTCCCAAATACAATGAATAATAGCTTGCCAGATCTCATCCAAAATGAAAGTCGCGTACTCTATCCGTACGTAAGAAAAAGCTACTTAAAGGCAAAAGGCGCGGCAAAAAGTGAGCTTCGTGGCAAGGAAGAATTTGTGCGTGTTAGCTGGGATACGGCACTTGATTTAGCTGCAAAAGCCTTAAAAGAAAATTTTGACAAATATGGCCCTGAGAGCATCTACGGCGAATGCTATTGGTGGGGCGGTAGCGGTAAGATCAGCTGGGGTAGGACTGTTGGCCACAGGATGCTAAAAGTGCTTGGTGGATACGTTGAAGAGAGCGGCGACTACTCAACAGGCGCTGGTCTTGTCATCATGCCTCACGTCCTTGGAAATAGTGCGGTTTATGACGCTCCTACAAAATGGGAAGCTATGGTTAAAAATGCTAAGAACATCGTATTTTGGGGTACTGACCCGCTTGTAACTGGTCAAATTTCATGGCAGCCACCAACACACGATGGTTATCTTGGCATAAAAAAGATAAAAGATGCTGGCATTAAAACTTATAGTGTTTGCGTCTTTAAAAACGACACCACAAGATATCTTGACTCTGAAACTATCATCGTTCGTCCAAACACCGACGTAGCAATGATGCTTGGCATGTGCCACTATCTATATGAAAACAAGCTTTATGATGAGGAATTTATAAAAAAATACACAGTTGGTTTTAATAAATTTAAAGATTATTTGCTTGGTACGAATGACAAAGTGGTAAAAGATATAAACTGGGCTAGCAAGATTTGCGGTGTAAAAGCTGAAGATATCGCTAAATTTGCTACCGTACTCGCGAAAGAGCCAAGCACTATCATTGCTGGCAGATCTCTTCAAAGACAAGATCACGGCGAGATGGGCTTTTGGGGTATCGTAACACTTAGTGCGATGCTTGGCCACATCGGTAAAGAGGGTCTTGGATTTGAGTTTAACCTCTACTACGGAAACGGTAGCACTGATAAGATAGCACCTGCTCTAAAAGGTATCAGCACTAGGATAAGCGAGAAATATGAAAACGTAGATGGTGCTCCATGGAAGAAATTTAAAAACGTAACCATCCCATCTTCAAGATCAATCGAAGCTTTGCAAAATCCTGGCAAAGAGATAGACTATGATGGCTCTAAGATCAAACTTCCACACATGAGAGTGGCTTACATGGCGTCTGGATCGATGTTTACAAGGCATCAGGACGTAAATAATGCCGTAAAAGCATGGCGTAAATTTGATACTGTTATCACAGCTGAGCCGTTTTGGACAAGCACAGCTAAATTAAGCGATATCGTCTTACCAGTGGCACTTGAAGTCGAGAGAAATGACATCAACCAAAGTGTCCCATCAAGCGAATACATCGTGGCATACAAACCAGTAGTTGAGCCAATGGGAGAAAGCAGAAGCGACTACTGGATATGCTCACAAATTTGCAAACGCTGGGGTAGAGAAGAGGTCTTTACAGAGGGCAAAGATGAGCTTGGCTGGGCAAAAGAATTTTACGCAGATGCGGTGGAACAAGCCAAGGCACTAGATCTTAAAATGCCAAGCTTTGATGAGTTTTGGAAAGAGGGCTATGTTAAATTTGACAAAGACAATGAAGAGACAAAATACTACACAAGACTTAGTGCATTTAGAGAAAACCCACACAAAAATCGCCTTGGCACGCCATCAGGCAAGATAGAGATCTACTCTCCAACTATTGCTAAATTTGGCTACAAAGACTTTGCCCCACACTTTGCTTGGATCGAGCCGTTTGAGTGGCTTGGTAGTGAAAAAGCTAAGAAATATCCATTTAGCATCACAACCCCTCACTCAAGATACCGCTTGCACTCTCAGCTAAATAATTCAATAATCAGAAACTACGCTGAAGTGAGCGCAAGAGAGCCGATGCTAATAAACATAAATGACGCTAAGAAAAAAGGCATCGCAACTGGTGATGTGGTGAGAGTTTTCAACGACAGGGGCGAAATTTTAGTAGGAGCGCTTGTCACTGACATCATCCCAGAGCGTGTCATCGCTATTTGCGAAGGTGCATGGTACGATCCTGAAGTGCTTGGCGAAAAGAGCCTTTGCAAGCACGGTTGCATCAATGTCCTAACACGCGACAAAGGCACATCTAGTATCGCTCAAAGCAACTGCGGGCATACGATACTAGCTGATCTTGAAAAATATAAAGGCGAGATCAAACCAATAACTGCCTTTTCTAAACCAAAAATTTTACAATCTTTGTAGAATTTATATAAATTTAGCCCTCGTTTGGGGGCTAAATTATTTTTAGGTCATTTATATCTTCAAATTTGATCCTAGTTTTTACAACCATAAGAGTTTTATTTTTGAAATTTACGTCAGAGATTAGTCCGCTAGCACTTGTATAAGTGTAGCCGTCATGATAGCTCACATATACTTCATCAGCTGGTCTTAGCTCGCTTATCTTTTTTAAAATTTCATCGACTTTGCTCTCATCAAGCTCTAGTTTTTCGCATTTTTCTCGCTCTTTTTGTCGTAAGGCTCGCTCTAAGGTTGAGAGAGGATTAAACGAGCTAAAAATTTTCGCTCTATCTTTACTCGCCACTTTTGTGCCCTCCGATCTTTTTATTTCGATCTTGCCCAGTGGCTTCTGGTAGTAGATCGATCGCTCTTAAAACCGAGTTTTTACCAAATTTTTCTTTTATGAGATTTAGAGATTTTAAAACAGCCTTTTCTTTAGTATCATCCTCAAAAAGACTAGAGTGAGCGAGGCTCTCTTTTACTACGTCGTTTGCACTGATGCTAATTTGCCTAATCAGCCCAACATTTTTTATCTTGTTTAAAAGTAGCTCTTCGGCCAAACTCATCAGCACGCTTGAGACATTTGTTGGTGTCTTAAACCTAACGCTTGCACGCTGTAGTGGCTCAAGCTTGTCGGCAAATTTTATATTTATCGTTATTCCACTTGCCATTACTTCTTTGTTGATCATCCTAAGCGCTAGCCTATCAGCCATCTCTTTTAGTACGACTACCGCCTCACAACGCTCGTAGTCTCTTGGTAAAATTTCAGAGCTAAAGTAGGATTTTGTACTTGGTTTATATGCTTTTATATCAGCTATTGTCGTTGGCTCTATGCCATTTGCGTGATCTATCGTTATATAGGCATCAACTCCAAAAAATTTCTCAAGCAAGCTTCGCGGAGCATTTGCTATATCTTTCATACAAAAAATCCCATGTTTTTCCAGCTTTAGCCTAGTTTGCTTACCGATACGCCAAAAGTCATCTAGTGGTTTATGCGTCCAAAGACGTTCTTTATAAAGCTGCTCGTCTAAAAATGCAATCCCATCATCACTGTGCTTAGCCAAGATATCAAGGGCGATTTTTGCGAGGTATAAATTTGTACCCATGCCACAGGTGGCCGTCACGCCAGTAGTTTTTAAAATTTCATCCATTATCTTTTTGGCTATGAATTTTGCATCGGTATTATAAAATTTAACATAAGAAGTAAGATCGATAAAGGCCTCATCGATAGAATAGACATAGATATCATCTTTTGAGACATACTTTAGGTATATCTCATAAATTTTAGCCGCATAGTCGATGTAAAACTGCATTCTAGGTGGTGCGATGATAAATTTTATAGCCTTTGGTATTTCAAAAAGCCTGCATCTATTTTTCACACCTTTGGCTCTAAGAGCTGGGCTAACGGCTAGGCAAACACTTCCGTTGCCGCGACTATCGTCAGCCACGACTAGATCGGCTTTAAACGGATCAAGACCTCGCTCCACGCACTCAACTGAGGCGTAAAATGACTTTAGATCAATGACGGCATAAAATTTTTGTGCTTCGTTTTTCATGGCGTGATTATAGATGAAAATTAGTAAAAGTTCGTTTTTGAAAAATTGATCTTAAAGCTAAAATTTCTAATAAAAAATTTTTTAGAAACAAAATAAGTAAAATGGATAAATTTTACTAGTGGAGCCAGAGCAAATGCAACGCACAACGAAGTTAATATAATTGGCTCTACTATTGAAAAAAGCGGACAATCAGGTGTTTATGGTGGTTTAACAGATAGAGGTGATGTAAATTCTATCAAAGTAAAAATAAAAATGGCAAGTCTATGCTTGGGGCTTTTGCTATACCAATAGATGTGACTTTTAAAATGAATGACTTTATGAGCGACTCAATGGGGGCTATTGAGCTTGATCTAAATGCACTAGAAGTTGCAAATTTGTTTGGCACATCTCATCTTGCTAAATATGCATTTGCTGATGACTTTGGTTATAAAAGCGACGTATATCAGCCAGCATACGAAAGCGATGAAAAAAAACGTGATCAGTTTTGCAAATGTAAATGGATTTAAAGCAGACTATGATGAGAGCGGCATTGATCTAAAAGGTGTTGGCTTATCAGCTGGTGTAGCATTTAGTGCAAAAGAGAACATTTATGGAGCTTTTATTGAGAACTCATACGCTAAATTTGATAACAGCGATGAAGATGCCAAAATAGATGGTAGAGTTAGAAATTATGGATTTGGTATTTTTTCAAGGCTAAATTTACCACGTGATTTTTATATCGATCTCATGGCAAAAGCTGGTAGGAGCCAAACTAAGGTTGATGCAAAAGATGTAGATTATAAAATCTCAATGCCATATTATAATGCCAGCTTTGGCGTCGGCAAAAAGATAAAATTTGATAGTTTTATATTTGATAGTGGGCTAAACTACGCACTCTCTTATGTCGGTAGCGATGAGGCAGATATCGGACAAAGCACATTAAAATTTAGCAGCGTTACATCAAGTAGAGCTAAAATTTACTCAAAAATAGCCTATGATGCTGGTAAATTTAATCCTTATGGAAAAATTAGTGCCGAGTATAAATTTAATACAAAATCAAAAATAGCAGTGATCCAAGAAGACGAGGAGATCAGCCTAACCCAAAAAGGCACAAGCTCATAGGTTGAGGTTGGTCTAAGATATATGCCAACTTATGCAACACTCATAAATTTTGGCATAGCACAATCTTTTGGTAAAAAAGATCAAAGCAGCGTAAAACTTCAGTTTGCTTATAGATTCTAAAATTTAGTGGCTTTTTGGCCACTAAATTTACTTATTTTTATAGATTTATCCGTAAATTTTCTTTAAATTTTCAAGCTTTGTGCTAGCATTTAGTAGTAACATATCGGCGATAACTAGCCTTATCATCGCGGTTGTAACGACGCTTCCTCGTATGCCTATACAAGGATCATGTCTACCCCTTAGCTCAAAGTCTACCACTTCGCCAGCTAAATTTAGCGTCTTTTGCTCTTTAAATATCGAAGGCGTAGGCTTAAAATGGCTCTTTAACACGATCTCAGCGCCGCTACTTATACCGCCAAGTATGCCACCAGCGTTATTGCTCAAAAAGCCAAGTTCGTCCATCTCGTCGTTGTTCGCTGAGCCAAGCATAGAGCTTACATTCACGCCAGCACCTATCTCAACGGCCTTTACACCATTTATGCCCATCAAAGCCGCTGCTAAAGCGCTATCTAGCTTATCATAAAGTGGCTCGCCAAGACTAGCTGGCACTCCTATAGCCATACTTAAAACCACAGCTCCTACGCTATCGTGCTCGCTTCTAGCTTTATTTACAACTTCTTTCATCGCTTCCTCGTTGCCAAGAGCGTAAATTTGAGAATTTTTAGCAAAATTAAAGTCTATTTTGTCGCTAAAAGTTTTGCCTATACCAAGTACTCCACTTAAAATTTCTATATTAAACTCATTTAAAAGCAGCTGCGCAAAAGCCCCACCTGCTACTCTAACAGCCGTTTCTCTTGCACTTGAGCGTCCGCCGCCTCTGTGATCTCTAAAACCATATTTTTTGAAATATGTAAAATCAGCATGACCAGGACGGAAAATTTCACGTAAATTTTCATAGTCGTTTGACTTTTGATTGTTGTTAAAAATGGCAAAACCTATCGGCGCTCCAGTACTCATGCCATCAAAGACGCCGCTAAAAATTTCTATCTTATCGGCTTCATCTCTTGCGGTTGTAAAATTGCTTTGTCCAGGTCGACGCTTGTCAAGCTCACTTTGGATGAAATCTGTATCGATCTTTAGCCCAGCTGGAAGTCCGTCTATTACGCCACCGATCGCCACCCCGTGGCTCTCGCCAAAGGTTGTTAAGGTTAGTTTTTTGCCAAATGTATTCAAAATTTTTCCTATTTTTTGATTTTTTCTAGTGCGATTTTTGCAGCTAGCTGTTGGGCTTGCTTTTTGGAGCTGCCAACGGCACGTGAAATTTCTTTGCCATTTAGTAGCAAGGCTATCTCAAATTCTTTCTTGTGATCAGGACCTGACGTGCCGATGAGTTCGTATGTCGGGATGACACCAAGACTGGCCTGAGTGACCTCTTGAAGAGCGGTTTTGTAGTCCTTTTCGAGGTGTGCAAAGTCGATCTGTGGATAGCAAAGTTCAAGCAAAGCGATCGAAATTTCTCGCACTTTATCAAGTCCAGCTTCAAGGTAGATAGCACCCATCACTGCCTCAAATGCATCGCTTAAAATGCTATCTTTCTCGCGTCCGCCATTGTTTTCTTCAGCCGTACTTAGCCTTAAAAATTTACCCATTTTTAGATGCCTTGCCATATTTGCAAAGCTTTTTTCATTTACAAGTGCGGCTCTTAGCTTACTCATGTCGCCCTCTGCAATCTTGCTAAATTTTTTAAAAAGATATTCAGCCACGAGTAGATCCATCACCGCATCGCCCAAAAACTCGAGCCTTTCGTTATTTAACGCCTGTTTGGTGCTCTTGTGCGTTATCGCCTCTTCTAAAAGTTCAGTTTTTTTAAATTTATATCCAAGATTCTTCTCAAATTCTTCTAAAATTTTCATCTTTCATTCTCATCTTTTATTTTTAATGCCTCATCTCTTGCCATCTGGTCGCATTCCTCGTTTTCAGGGTGTCCAGCGTGCCCCTTAACCCAGCTTGCCACGACTTTGTGAGGCTTTGAAATCTCTAAATACTCTTGCCAAAGCTCTACATTTTTTACATTTTTAAAATTTCTCTTTTGCCAGTTAGAAAGCCACTCATTTATACTATTTACCACGTATGAGCTATCGGTAAATAGTCTCACTTCACAAGGCTCTTTTAGCGCTTTTAGCCCCATTATCGCAGCTTTTAGCTCCATTTGGTTATTTGTCGTGTATGCTTCTCCGCCGCTTGCTTTTTTCTGCGCTTCGTTAAATCTCAATATATATGCCCAGCCACCAGCTCCAGGGTTTCCAAGGCACGAGCCATCGCTAAAAAGTGTTACTATCTTCACTTGGTTTTTCTGTGATGTGGGATAAAATTTTGACACTTCCTAGCTCGTGACAGACCGGACAGCGGTAAAAGTGCATAGGAAATGAGTTTTTGCAGCTTTTGCAAACGTAGTTAAAGCTTAATCCTGCTGCATCAAATTTAGCGTCTTTTAGTTTTTTGATGACGTTTAGCTCAAAACCATAAATTTCGCAAGGCTCATCTATATCGCCCTTTGCGTAAAAGAGTGATTTATATTTTGGATCGCTTAAATTTATAGGCGTTTTTAGATTATAAAGCAGATCGATCACATCTTCAAAACGAGCAAAATCTTTTAAATTTTCTAAATTTTCATTGTGTCTTATGAAAAGGGCTAAGATCATACGTTTTAAAAGCTCAAAATTTTGGCTAAGGTGCGAGAGAATTTCTACCTTTTCATTAAAACTTAAATTTCTATCATCAAGCGTGCTGATCGCCTTTATATAGGCCTTTTGATCTTTTACATTTACACCAAGTTCTTCAAGAGAATTTAGCGCATAAAGGGCTTCTTTGTAGTTTTTAAGTTTTTCATCTATCATCGTTAAAAAGCGAAGTGCAAGCACATTTCTTGGACTTAGTTCAAGCACTTTTTCAAAGACTTCGCTAGCTTTTTTTAAAAATCCAGCCTTAAAATAGACCTCTCCAAGCTCGTTTAGGATAAATTCTTTTTCATTTTTATCTCTAACTTTGCCAAGTGCTATGAGATAAACACTAATTGATTTTTCAAAATCACCATTTTTAGCAAAAGTTTGCCCTAGCATGCAAAGGCTTTGGGCGTCTATCTCTGGGCTTTGTAGCATCTGTTTATGCTCGCTACTTATGCCATCTTTGCTATCAAATTTTCTTATAAATTTTTCAATGCGTTTTTTCTCATCTTTGCTCGAAAAGATACCCCAAGCATAGCTTAATGCGGCTATCATCAAAATAATGCTAAATAAAATAATAAGGCTAAATATCGGATCTCTATGCCCAATAAAAAAAATATCCACGCTCATACTTTGTAATAAAATTTTACTTTAATTATAACAAAGCGGTTGTATAATTTTGCTTATGATAGATCCAAAATCCATAGAAAAGCTCAAAAATCAAATCGATATCGTTGACATTATAGAGCACTATTTGCCAGTTAAAAAAATGGGTGCAAACTACAAATGCGTCTGCCCATTTCACGATGATAGAAATCCTAGCATGAGCATAAGTCAAAGTAGGCAAATTTTTCACTGTTTTGCTTGCAAGGCTGGTGGAGATGCGATCAAATTTGTAATGGATTATGAGAAATTAACCTATCCAGAAGCTATCGAAAGAATAGCTAGCCTTGTAAATTTTAGCCTTGAATACACAAGCGACAAAGCCCCAACACAAAAAGAAAATAAGCATATTTTAGAAAAGGCAAATGCCTTTTATAGGAGCGAATTTTTCAAGCATGAATCCGCTGTGAGATATATCTATTCTCGTGGCATAAATGATGCAATGATCGAGAAATTTGAGCTTGGCTGGGCAGGGGAGAGCGCTAGTACCATTAGGCTTTTACAAAATGAAAATATCGAGCCAAAAGAGGCGCTTGAAGTTGGCATAGTAAAGCAAAACGAGAAGGGAATTTATGCTAGTTTTATCGAGCGTATCACATTTCCAATATATGCGCACACGGCAAAACTAGTTGGCTTTGGCGGTAGAACGATCTCAGATCATCCTGCAAAATATGTAAATTCTCCACAAAGCATGGTTTTTGACAAGTCAAAGCTACTTTACGGCTATCATTTAGCTAGACAAAGCATTTTTGAAAAAAAGCAGATTATCATCACAGAGGGATATTTAGATGTTATCATGCTGCACTTTGCAGGCTTTACAAACGCTGTTGCCGTGCTTGGGACTGCACTTACGACTAATCACTTACCGCTTTTAAAAAGAGGCGAGATAAGCGTAGTGCTTTGTTTTGATGGTGACTCGGCTGGTATAAATGCCGCCATAAAATCATCTCGTCTTTTAGTGCAAAACGAAATAGATGGAAGCGTTGTTATTATAAAAGATGGTGCAGACCCTGCGGATATGGTATTTGCAGGTAGAAGCGACGAGCTAAAAGAGATGTTTGGTTCTGGGACTGAGCTTGGCGAGTTTTACATTGAGCAAATTGTAAAAAAATATGATATTACACGCCCAGTACAAAAGCAAAAATGTTTAGAAGAGATAGTGGAATTTACGAATTCTCTAAAGCCAATAATCGCAAAAAGCTACGAATTACTGGTCTCAAATTTACTCAAAATAGAGCTAAATACTTTTAGCCTTCATGGACAAAGATATATAAATAGACAAGATCAAAATTTTACAAATGCTACAACAACAAATAAGCAAACGGCTCAAAAAAAAGATAAAACTGATATTTTGGAATTTAGTGTTTTAAAGAGTATGCTAGCAAATAAAAATTACGAAGCTATCGTTTTAAACGAGCTTGAGGAGAAATTCTTCTTGCACCATAAAGATTATTTTCAAGCTGTTTTATTGCCAAATATTGAAGATAATGCGGTGCTTGTTAGAGAAATTTATGTTGATGAAAGCTCAAACGTAGCTTCTAGTGAAGATAGCCTTAAAGAGGCCATTTTAAAGCTAAAGCTAAAATACTATGAGAAGTTTCGCGAAGATACTAGAAAATCACAAAAACCAAATAAAATCGAAATAATGCAAAAAATTTCAGAGATTATTAAAGGCTTACACAACAAACTACAAAAAAATTAGATTTAAAAATTTAACACTTATTCAGCTTTAAATCATAAAACTAAATGTAAAATGTTCAAAGTAATAAATGTTTTTAAGATTAGTTTTATTTTTAAGGATTTATTATGATAAATTTTAAAAGATTTGAGGCGA
>NZ_CABPUT010000008.1:39448-46429 GCF_902460625.1 Campylobacter concisus | reverse complement strand
GGAGGGCTAACAAGGCTTGCATTTAGTAAAGAAGACTTGGAGGCTAGAAATTTTCTTATAAATTTAATAGAAGAAAATGGCTTTAAACTTAAAATTGACAATGTTGGCAATATCTTTGCCATCTATGATGATGGCTGTGAGCCAGGCGAGAAGCCGGTTTGTGTGGGCTCTCACATAGATAGCGTGCCAAATGGTGGCTTTTATGATGGCACGCTTGGTGTCATGGCAGGACTTGAAGCATTGACCTCGATAAAAGAAGCTGGCATTAAACTAAAACGCCCACTTTGGCTCATAAATTTTTGCTGTGAAGAGTCAAGTAGGTTTAAGACAGCGACCATTGGCAGCAAGATAATAAGCGGCAAACTTGGTCTACAAAGGCTTCATGAATTAAAAGACGAAGATGGCATTTCGCTTTTTGAAGCGATGAGTAAATTTGGACTTGAGCCACAAAATTTAAATGATTCTATTTTAAAAGAACACTCACTTCATTCATATTTAGAACTTCACATTGAACAAGGTCCAGTGCTTGAGCGAAGTGGTATAAGCGTTGGTATAGTAAGCGGTATCGCCGCTCCTATTAGATTTGAAATTATTATTCATGGTAAGGCAGATCACAGCGGTGCAACGCCGATGAATATGCGTAGTGACGCGCTGCTTGCCGCCTCACACATCATCATCGCTGCAAATAAATTTGCAAAAAACAAAAAAACTGCTGTGGCTACTGTTGGTTACGCACATGCAAAGCCGGGCGTTTTAAACGTCGTGCCAGGCGAGGCAAGGCTTGGAGTTGATCTAAGAGATATCGATAAAGCAAGCTTAGAAGAGCTAAATTTAGAGCTTAGAAATTTTATAAAAGAGCTAAGCGGTGAGCTAAATTTTAGTTATGAGATAAGAGAATTAAGTAGTGACGAGCCAGTAAAACTTAGTGAGCATGCTATAAATTTACTAAGCGAAGAGGCTGCTAAACTGGGCATAAAAACGCTTACTTTGCCAAGCGGAGCTGGACATGATGCGATGAATTTAACAAAGCTTGCAAACAGTGTTGGTATGCTTTTTATACCTTGTGTCGGCGGTATCAGTCACAATACAGCAGAAGCTATAAATTTTGATGATGCTTTCAAAGCTACACAAATTTTAACAAATGCACTAATTAAACTATCAAATGAATAAGGAGAAATCTATGGATAAGATAGCAAATTTGGCTCTTTCTTTAAAAGATGAGCTGATCAAGGATCGCAGGTATTTTCACTCGCATCCAGAGACTGGCTGGTTTACATTTTTTACAACCGCCGTACTAGCAAAGAGACTTAGCGATCTTGGTTATGAAATAAGCCTTGGTGACAAGGTGGTTAAAGCTGATGCAAGGCTTGGACTTGGCTCAAAAGAGCAATGCGAAAAAGCAATAGAAAGAGCCAAAAAGCTCCTAAGTCCTGAAGAGGCAAAGTATCTTCCTTATATGAAAGATGGCTTAACAGGCCTAACAGCCTTTATAGATACGAAAAGGCCTGGTAAATTTACAGCATTTAGATTTGACATAGATAGCGTCGATGTGACAGAGAGCGCAGACGCTGATCATAGACCTTTTAAAGAGGGTTTTGGCGCAGATATCGCTGGTATCACGCATGCTTGTGGGCATGATGGTCATATATCTATAGGCCTTGGTGTGGCAAAACTTATAGCTGAAAATTTAGATGAGTTTAACGGCAAATTTAAATTTATCTTCCAAACAGCAGAAGAGGGCACAAGAGGAGCTGTGGCTATGGAAGCTGCTGGTGTGCTTGATGGCGTAGAGTATCTATTAGGCGGACATATCGGCTTTCAAGCAAAAACCAATAGAGGCATCATCTGTGGAACAAATAAGCTACTTGCAACTTCAAAATTTGACGTACATATCACTGGTCGTTCAGCTCACGCAGCTGGAGCACCACAAGACGGCGCAAATGCACTTTTAGCTGCATCTCAAATGGCGCTAAGTATGCATGGTATAACAAGACATGCAAAAGGCGTGACTAGGATAAACGTAGGCGTTTTAAAAGCAGGTGAAGGCAGAAACGTCATCGCGCCAAATGGTTATCTAGCTTGCGAAACAAGAGGCGAAGATACAAATTTAAATGATTTTATGTATGAAAAATGCATGGATATCGTTAAAGGTGTGAGCGAAATTTATGGCGTAGAGAGCAAAGTCGTAAAAACTGGTGGCACAAACGGAGCCGATAGCGACAAAGAAGTAACTGAAATTTTCTATGAAGCTGCAAAGCAAAGTCCATTTATAGATGATGACAAGATCGTAAAAGAGCTTGATTTTGGTGCTTGTGAAGATTTTGCTCATTTTATGAGAGCCTTGCAAGATAGGGGCGCAAAGAGCGGATATATGATGATAGGAACAAATTTAAAAGCAGGCCATCACAACTGCAAATTTGACTTTGATGAGGAGTGCTTGGTGGCTGGGGTTGATGTCTATCTAAGATCTGCTTACAAACTAAATGGAGTGAAAAAATGAAAAATGCTTTACTAATCAGCGCTTCAAGCTATCAAGATACTGGCTATTTAAGGCACTGCAAAAACTGGGTTAAGGAATTTTTAGGTGAATGCGGCAAGGAAGAAATTTTATTTATCCCTTACGCTGGAGTTAGGCGAACAAATGACGAGTATGAGCAAAAAGTAATTGATAGATTAAAAAATAGCAATATAAAATCAATTCATCACTATGAGGATAAAATTTCAGCTATCAAAAATGCTAGCAGTATCGCAGTTGGCGGCGGAAATACCTTTATGCTTCTTTACATGCTTTATAAGCTAAATTTGATTGAGCCTATAAAAGAAGCTGTGGCAAATGGCGCAAAATATTTTGGCTGGTCAGCTGGTGCAAACATCGCCGGTAAGACGATGATGACGACAAATGATATGCCTATCATCATGCCAAAGTCATTTGATAGCTTAAATATCTTCCCATATCAAATAAACCCGCACTTCATAAGTGGTAAGCTGGCAGGCCATAACGGCGAGAGCAGGGAGGAGAGGTTGGAG
The DNA here is from genome assembly GCF_902460625.1 of Campylobacter concisus. GTDB lineage: Bacteria > Campylobacterota > Campylobacteria > Campylobacterales > Campylobacteraceae > Campylobacter_A > Campylobacter_A concisus_AD. Next base: position 43,402 of record NZ_CABPUT010000008.1, on the reverse strand, counting down.
GAATTTTTGATAGCTAATCCAAAAGAGACTATCTACGCTTTGCCTGAAGGTACGGCTTTGCTCATAGAGGGTAGCGAGGCTGAGGTCATAGGACACAGTGAAATTTTAAAATTTGAGTATCAAAAAGAGATAGAAAAAATAGAAGTTGGAACTAAATTTAAAATCTAAGCAAGGAGAGAGGTATGGAAACATTTAAGCTAATTGCTGCCATTCTTGGCATCGCGGCTGTTGTAGCACTTCTAGTCTTAAAAAAGGAGACAAGAACGGTGCTAATAGGTGTTGGTTTGGTGCTTTGTATAATCGCACTAAAACCGATGGGGGCACTAAGTGCTTTTACTGACTATATGACTAAAGCAGGGCTTATAAAGGCGATTTGTGCGAGTATGGGTTTTGCATTTGTTATGAAATACACAATGTGCGATAAACACCTTGTTGCGCTTCTTACAAAGCCACTTAAAAATGTAGGCTTTATCTTGATCCCCGCAACAACCGTGCTAACTTATTTTATAAATATCGCTATCCCTTCAGCTGCAGGATGCTCCGCTGCTGTTGGTGCGACACTTATACCGCTTCTAATGGCCTCAGGTATCCGCCCAGCTATGGCTGGTGCTGCTGTTTTTGCAGGGACATTTGGTGGAGTTTTAAGCCCAGGATCGGCTCACAACGTCTATGTGGCTGACCTTGTTAAAAAGACGGTTGAGGGCTATACAGTTCAAGATGTCATAAAAGTGCAAATTCCAAGTGCATTTACTGCTCTTGTTATCGTAGTGATCGCATTAGTTATTGTTGCGATACTGCTTAAAGACTATCAAAAAAATACAAATTTCACTCTTGAAAATAGTAACACTAGCGAAGAGAAACCGCTATTTAAAGTAAATTTCATCTACGCCATTATGCCTCTAGTTCCACTTGTTATCTTGGTTATTGGCGGAACAAGCCTTGCAAAAGACTACAGCTTTCTTGCATGGACAAAGATGGGCGTTGCTGAGGCGATGATACTAGGTGCCATCATAGCTATCTTTGCTACGCTTACAAATCCGCAAAAAATCACAAAAGAATTTTTTAACGGAATGGGCCACGCTTATGCTGATGTTATGGGTATCATCATCGCAGCTGGTGTCTTTGTCGCTGGCCTAAAGGCATGTGGAGCCGTTGATGTGGTCATCGCATGGCTAAAAACAGATCAAAGTTACGTTAAATTTGGCGGAACATTTGTGCCATTTATCATGGGCATAGTTACAGGTTCAGGCGACGCCGCTACATTTGCATTTAACGAAGCTGTCACAACAAACGCCGCTGCACTTGGCTTTGAACAAGATAAGCTTGGTATGGCTGCAGCTATTGCTGGTGCTTTAGGTAGATCGGCTTCTCCGATTGCCGGTGCTGCTATCGTTTGTGCAGGCATTGCTATGGTTAGTCCAGTTGAAATCGCTAAAAGAACATTTTTAGGGATGTTTGTCTCTGTTGTAGCGATTGCATTTTTTGTCATCTAAAAGGATGAAAAATGGATATCGTAGAGAGATTTTTAAACTATACAAAATTTAACACCACAACAAATAAAGAGAATGGACTAAAAGGTGTCATGCCTTCTAATCCAACCGAGTACGAGCTGGCTAAGTTTTTAAAAGAAGAGCTTAGCTCGCTAGGCATAAAAGATATCATCTTGCAAGACAATGCTATCTTGATAGCAAAAATTCCTGCAAACTGTGAAAATGCTCCAAGCATCGCCTTTTTTGGGCACTTAGATACAAGTAGTGAGCAAAAAAATGATACCAAAGCTAAAATCGTAAAATACACAGGTGGCGACATCTGCCTAAACGAAGAGCAGGGAATTTATCTAAAATTTAGCGATAACCCAGAGCTTAAAAAGTACGTTGGTGATGACATAGTCGTGACTGACGGCACTAGCTTGCTTGGGGCTGATGATAAGGCTGCGATCGCTAGCATTGTAAATATGGCTAGCTACTTTATGCAAAATCCTGATGTAAAGCACGGTAAAATCGTGATCTGCTTCGTGCCAGATGAAGAGCAGGGCTTACTTGGGGCAAAAGCACTTGATGTAAATTTGCTTGGAGCTGATTTTGGTTACTGCTTAGACTGCTGCGAGATAGGCGAGCTAATATATGAAAACTGGAACGCGGCTGACTGCACGATGGTCTTTAAAGGCGTTTCGGCTCATCCGATGAATGCAAAGGGCAAGCTTGTAAATTCGCTACTTCTTGCGCATAAATTTATCTCGCTTTTGCCAGGCGGCGAAGTGCCAGAGTGCACCGAGGGCAAAGAGGGCTATTTTTGGGTAAAAGAGCTTAGCGGAAACAGCGCAAAAACGACGCTCAAGATCGACATAAGAGAATTTGACGAGGCGAAATTTCAAAAAAGGCTTGAGTTTTTAAGCGATATGGCAAATTCTTTTAATAAAATTTATGGAGAGCGTTGCGAAATCACGCTAAAAACACGCTATGAAAATGTCTTTAAATTTTTAAAAGATGAAAACTCACTGCCTATAAAATTAGCAAAAGATGCCTTTAGTGAGCTAAATATCACGCCAAATATAAAGCCTATGCGCGGTGGATATGACGGCGCTGTGATATCTGCAAAAGGTGTGCCAACGCTAAATTTATTCACAGGGGCAAATAACTTTCACTCTGTCTTCGAGTATTTGCCAGTTAGCAGTCTAAAAGCCGCGAGTGAAGTGATTAAAAAAATCGTAATTAACGCTGCTAAATAAACTTCATAAAAGCCTAGATTTAGTAAATTTAGGCTTTAAATTTTACTTTCAGGATAAAAATGAAGGCTTTAGCTTTGTTTAGCGGAGGGCTTGATAGCATGCTCTCAATTAAATTAATAAGCGATCAAAACATCGAAGTGGTCGCACTTTATATGGATACCGGATTTGGCGTAGATGAAGAAAAACATGAAATTTTAAGACGCCGTGCCGCTTTGGCTGGAGCTAGCTTAAAAGTGGTTGATATGAGAAATGAGTATCTTCGTGACGTGCTTTTTAACCCAAAGTACGGCTACGGCAAGCAGTTTAATCCATGCATCGACTGCCATGGTTATATGTTTAAAACAGCTCTTAATATGCTAAAAAGTGAAAATGCAAATTTCATCATCACGGGCGAAGTTTTGGGTCAAAGACCGATGAGTCAGCGAAGAGATGCACTCTTTCAGGTTAAGCGCCTAGCTGATGACGAGGATGATCTGGTGCTTCGTCCGATGTGCGCTAAGCTCTTGCCACCAACTAAGCCAGAGCGCGAGGGCTGGGTTGATAGAGAGAAGCTGCTTGATATAAGCGGGCGCGATAGAAAGCCGCAGCTTGCTTTGGCAAAGGAAATTGGCTTTGAGGACTTTGCAACGCCTGGAGGTGGATGTTTGCTAACGATCGAGAGCTTTGCTGTGAAGATAAAGGATTACCTAAATTTTGATAAAGAGATGCGAGATATCGATGTGACGTGGCTAAAGCTTGGTAGGCATCTGCGCTTGCCAGATGGTGCAAAAATGATAATAGGTCGTGACGAAAGCGATAATAACGCACTTTTAGCACATCCAAACGATAAATTTGATCAAGTAAAATTTAAAGAGAGCGATGACATCGTGGGAGCTATTAGCTTCATAAGCAAAAACGCTAGTAAAGCTGATAAAGAGCTAGCTGCAAGGCTTGCATTAGCTTATACAAAAGCAAGCAGAGAAAATAAATTTGAAGTTAGCATCGATAGCGAGAAATTTAGTATCACACCTGAGGATAAATCTCTAGCTCAAAATTATTTCGTAAAATAGACGTTTTGTCGATTCTTGGTGCTTTTACTTTGTGTTTGTAGATAAAGATGGTTTTTATCTACAAATAAGTTTAAAAATTATATAATCCGAAACTTATTTTAAAGTGTCACGGTAGCTCAGCTGGTTAGAGCGCTGGTCTCATAAGCCGGAGGTCGGGAGTTCAAGTCTCCCCCGTGA
>NZ_CABPUT010000008.1:33595-38852 GCF_902460625.1 Campylobacter concisus | reverse complement strand
CAGCTTTAGTCTGTAATTTTAAGAGATTTGTTTAGATTTCTCATATAAATACGAGTATTAAGTAATTTATAAGTATTTTTATGCTATAAAGCCAGGAAAACCCTGGTATATCGTGCTTCTGAAACAAAAATCAACAATTATTGACCGCTTAAACAATCTAGCCATCAAAATATCTTATAATACACACAAATTTAAAAATAAAATATTTTTAACAAAAGGAGGTTAAGATGATTAAAGCTAGTTAAAAGCAGAGGCTCTATTTTAAGTAATTAAAAGAGAACCTCTACGATAGGTTATTAGCACTCCTATTGTAATCGTTCTCTACTTTTAAACTACTTAAATAAAAACCTTATCAACAACTACTATATTAAAGCAATGGGCACACTATAGGTATGCCCATTTGGTGAGATGGCTATTACTGTCTCTTGATTTTTTAAATGGCAAAAAGGAGAAAAAATGCCAAATAAAAAAATAATTTTAAATGATTTAAAAACCATTAGAAAGAATAAGAAAAAAGAGGAGATTAAACAAGCATGTATTGAGGTCTTGTTTCCACAACAAGCAACACTCAAAGAGTGCAAGTTACTAATCGAAAATAGTTATAGCGTAAAGCTATCAAATAAAGAGTTTTCCAAATGGAGGAAAGAGTATGAGGCAACAAATGCCAATCAACCATCTGATGCATGTCATATTCTCGTACCCAACGAAAACAAAAAAGAAGATGAGGAGCTAAGCAATGGCACTAACAATCAAGAGTAGTGATACAGCAGTTGCGGCAAATGCCGTAATTGCTCTACAAGAACATATCGAAATGGGCAATAAGGCTAGTGAAAATATTAGAAATAATATTGAGCTTTTTAATAAAACTTCGGATAGTTTTAATGGAGATTTTAAAGAAAAAATAGATCTAATAGAGCAAGGAGGTGCTGAACTTATAAATGCTACAGAAGAGATTCAAAACAACTTTAAAAATACTCTAAAAGGTGCAGACAAAACTATATCGAAGATCAACTCATCTTTTAGCTCTTTAATGAAGAAGATAACATCTGCATTAATTGCCTTTGTATTTATAGAAGTGATCTTCTTTTTTGGCTATATGTTTTATGATAGCCATAAGACAAATGAAGCCAAATCTACACTACAAGGCAAGCTAGATAAAGCACTTTATGATGTGTCTAATCTTCAAGGCTTTATCATCCATATCTACAACCAAGATAGTCAAAAAGCTAGCAAAGATTTTACTAAATGGCTAAACAAAAATGGTGACGGCAATGTTCAGTAGTAAGCAAATTTTTCTAATAGCAAGACACATACAATGTATGACACTTCGTTTTCATACCTTGTATAATCTTGCTCTGCCGAGGGCCACAATGCGAGATATAAGAAGCGTTAAAACGCTTCATCTCGCTAGCACATTTTATGAAAGGATATCATATGCCAAAAAATATTAAGGATAAAGCGCTCTCCACAAGGATCACTTCTCAGCAAAATAGCAAATTATCTGATATAGCTAGAGAACTAAAAATATCAAAATCAGAAATCATTTCCTATCTTATAGATAATGGCACGGTAAATTCTGAATCCATAAAAAAGAAAGAGCTATATCCAACAATCATTACATATTTTGCTAGACCTTTTAATAACATCAATCAAATAGCAAAGAGACTAAATATAGCTTATAAGACTAGTAGCGATATAGATTTAAAAACGATGCTGCAAACACAAGAAGAGTTGTACAAAGTTCAATCAGTGCTAACTGAAATTTTAAGCCTAATAAAGAGCAGCTATGATAGTTAAGATCTCAAAGGGAGAAAAAGGCGTAGCTGATTATCTAAAAACTGGCAAGAAAAGAGATTCAAAGCTAACTAGAGATGAAAAAGATGATAGATTGCCACTAGCTGGAAATTTAGATCTTATCGAGATGTCTGAAAAGCACCAGAGCAAGAAAAAGAATAAGAAACATAACTACTATCATATATCCTTGTCATTTACTTCAGAGGAGTGGAGCAGACTATATGAAAGTGGCAATATATATGAGCTTATAATGGATTTTTTGAGGCTAACTTTCCCAAATCACGACATAGATGAGCTACTTTTTTATGCTGAAGCTCATCTGCCTATAATCAAAGAAGAGCCATATATTCCTCGCCCAGAAGGGGCACTAGAAAATAGAACATTAAACAAGAAACATAAAAATGGTGAACCACTAAAAAGAGAGCCTCATGTTCATCTAATAGTCTCTTTTGAAAATATGAAATTTACCCATAGTGTAAAAACTGGTGGAGTCATATATACAAAAGGTGTAGCTAAGCAACAAGTAAAAGCTGTTATGACTAAATCAGCAGAGAAATTTAAAAGAGTGGTTAATGACATCTTATCTAACAAATATGGTCTAAATAATATAGAGCCTTTAGGCATGGATGAAGACCAACTAAATAAACAATATGAAAGCTTTAAAAGTGCAGCACAAAAGGTTAAGAAAGGCAAAGAAAAAGATACACAGATGAAGATAGAAACAGATGTTGTGATCGAGCCAAAAGCTGATACAAAAAAGCAAAATATAAGTGTTGAAGAGTTACTAGCTGATGCTAAAAATTCTATAGCTGATTATCTATTAAGAATGGTAGAAGAAGATGAGAGTTTCAAAAAAGACTATTATGATAGAGCAAAGAGGCTTAATGCAGTCGATATAAGAGAATTTTTGCCTATGATCAATGCAAAATTTAACATCACCGCAAAAGCTGAAATGGTAAATGATAAATATAAAGTAAGAGTGGATGGGTTTAAGGGAACTTATAATCTAACTGATCTAATGTGTAAGATAGTCTATAATGGTAGAAAGGGAGCGTTATTTCACGTGGTTAATGAACTAGAGCAAATGCTTATAGAGCTTCAAGTTGATAAAAATGAGCCAAAGATAATATTGAGTGTGAGCAGTGACTTTGGTACGTTAAGTAAAGACCCAAAAACTCAAGTGTTAAATAGTTGGAAAACGATACAAATAGAGCCATACAATCTAAAATCAATACTGAAAAACTATTCAGCTATATCAGTGGCAAGTTTCAAAGATAAAAGTGAAGAAGCTAGCGGTATTGATGGCATAACTCCTACGCTTATATATGATATAGATAACTCTAAATTTACTATAAGTGATACTCAAAATTTACTGCAAAGCAAAGAGATAAAAGGCTTCATATACCCAACCACCTATCAAGCACCAGATATAAAAGTAGAGAAATTTAAACTCATCATACCCACAGCAAAGGCTCCAAGCTTAAATGAATATGATGAATACATAAAAGAGATAACAAGAGAGCTTGGGTTATATAACATAGTAAATAACTCCAGCTTGCATCCTAGTAAATTTCACTACACTCCAGTGCCAGGATCTGAGGTTGTAAGCATTAGAGGAAAAACTTTTGATAATACAAGAGCTATTGAAGAGGCTGGCTTAAAAACAGATTTTAATAATATGGATATTAAAGCCATATATGAAGATTTACAAAATCTAAGAAGATATGAGCTTAGCTGTGAGCCAAAAGATACCAACTCACATATTAAAAGAGCAAGCTATCAAGCTATATCATCAAAGATTTCTATAAAAGAGTTAATAGAATACTTTGACGAGAGTGCTGTGCTTAAAGAATATAAAAATCATCAAATACTTTCTGGTAAGAGCGGCAGATATCTTTACCTGCCAGAAGAAAACACAGCCTATTCTTTTAGCCAAAATAGACACTATACTCCATATATCTACATTAGAGATAAATTTTATGAAGCAGCCAGAAAGATAAAAGCTGGGCTTTTTAATGATGACGTCATTAAAAAGATAGGACTTAAACAAAATGAATATGAAGGATTCGTAAAAGGTATAGATGACCATTTAGATATAAATAGATACTATTTAGCTTTTATAAATAGAACTGAAAGCTTTAAAAAATACCTGTCAGATATAGTTAAAATTAACTATCAAGTCTTAATTTATAATATAAAAACCTATATGAAAGATTGGCAAGATATGCAAGGTTTTAATAAGCTAAAGGGGCGTTATAAAACAGATAATATCTATCTAAAATGTGATCATATATCATTTGACTCACTAAAAATAACAAAGCAAGAGTTGTATGATCAAGGACTTGATAAAGACTTTGGAGTAGAGCAAATAAAACAACCATCAAATAGAGCAGAAGCTAAAGAACAGAATATAAAGTCAGGATATGATAGTTTGGAGAGGTAGGCAAAACAAACATCAGCAAGGTATGAAAGTCTCTTATAAAACTAAACGTATCAGCTAAAAGTCTATATCTTTTTGATTGCTAGCCTTGCGGCAATATATTTCTTCTTTTCTTGTCAATCATACTAGTCTTTAGTCTCTAATCCTTAAATATTTAGGAACATAATACTAATATGCACAAATAAATAAAATTAATCTGATCAGGTAGGTATTAATATAGAAGCCCAAACAACCATAGTAGGATTTGATTTCCAACTCTGACTTATATATCATTGGCAGTCATATAGGAGTTTGGTATGTCCTTTATCTGTTCAAAGCCTTTTTAGTCCCTCTAATTTCAAATATAACACGATAAAGCCACCTTGTCTGTAATTACTATTTAAATTAGTTGAAGCTTTACTTTGTAAAAACTATATTAATTTATTTTATTGCCAATTAATATCTATAAAATCGCTCATCTTCCATAAAATCAAATTTCTTTTCTCTATCAATACGACGTTTTAAATCATTAATTATCTTGTTAATAAAAGTCCTGTGTTTTAATAAGTTTGCCGTATTCATCATAGATATTAGTTTTTCATAAAATTTGATATCTCTTTGTATTGCGGGCACCCAGCTTCCATAGGCTGTTCTTGAATTTTTCTCAAATTCTAAGCTTTTAAATAACTCGTAATCACTATTTTTTGAAACCATATAGGCGTATAGATGTACCCTAGTATCAATCTCGGCATTTTCAGATTCATCGTTATTAAATTCGCAAAGAAGTCCAGATATAAATATCATCCTTTCTTTATCCAGAAAATATTTATCTATAAATTTCTTAATAATATTTATTGTTTTTTGCGCATCTAATAATGGCGAATGAAATCCCATAAAAAATGATTTTAGAAATTCCCCTTTTCCAAAAACGAATTTCTTATCAGGGATTTTATGTATAGTTTCTATAATTTTTAAAAATATTTCTTCATGGTCTTCTCTATTAAACAGAATAGAAAAATCTGTATTCATATCAACATTAGCGAC
>NZ_CABPUT010000008.1:6318-26402 GCF_902460625.1 Campylobacter concisus | reverse complement strand
TTTTATCATATGTAATGTTATTTTTATCCAAAAAAGATAAAAAATTTCTTACTATTTTACAATGCTTATAAATCTTTGGATTAAAGTATTTTGTAGCCAAGGCTAATATGTATTTTTTGTCTCGTTCTATTATTTTTGTGCTATTTGAAATATTATTTTTTCTAGAGTATATAGTTATAAACATTTTCAAGTCTGTTAAAAAATAATTATTTTTAAAAATCTCATCGAGTCTTTCAAATATAGTTTTTCTAAAATTAATCAAAGCTTGTGTTAGAACAAGAGCATAGTTGTATAAACTTAATGTTCTACCATGATATCTAGTATCTTGAAAGTCAGTACCTAGCATCTCACTAGCAATCCTAAGAAATAGTCTTTTTAAGAGCAAATTATCGCTATTTTTTGATAGTTCCCAAAGCTTATCCATAACTATCTTTTCTTTTTTGTATCCATATCTATAGCTATTAAGCTCATATCCAAAATCTTTTACCAAAGTATAAATAACTTCATGTATTTTATTTGACTTTTTATTTAGATACATCACTATTAATTCTATTGTGATCTTTAGGTTGCTTTCATCATTACTTCTGGATAATAAAGAAAGTATATTTAGTACCAGGTCTGATCTATTATCGTTATCTTTAAAAATATCAATACTATTTACATCTATATGCTCTTGTTCTAAATCTTGTATCTCTTCATGTAGTTTTTCTAGTATTTCTGATTCTTTTAGATACCAAAAAATTTCTACAAACTCTATTATTGGATTGTTATCATGCCCTACCAATAATGATTTATCTGAGCATTCTATCCATAATCTATCTACTGGGTCTTTTAGCTCTTTTAAGATTAAATTGATATCAAAAACCGGTACTATTTGATTTAAAACATCTCTTATTTTGCCTGAATGGTTTGGGAAAAAATTTACTATAAAACTATTTATTTTTAGGCTTTTATCCACAAATACAGTCTTACAAAAAAGATAGGATGCTAGTATCTGATCTGATACTTTAATGACACTATTTTCATACATATCAAATATCTCATATCTATGAAGCTTTTCTATTTTATCCCAAATAGCAACAATATCAACCTCAAAGGCTTGTTTTATAACTTCTACTTGTTTATCGTTTTGCCTGTCAATCGCTCTAAAAAATGCTGCTATCGCAACTATTTTTCCAATGTCAATATCACCAAAAATATTTATATCATTGTCGGCACTTTTAAAATACTCTTTGTATAAATCATACGTATTATTTACGGCATCAAAAGATCCATTTTCAGCTATTTTACAAGCCATGAAAGCCATTCTGGGATTATTTTGTGAAATCTCTAAAATTTTTTCCTTATATGCAGGATCTATATTTTTAAAATTTCTAGAAATGATTTCACTTACTGAGATATTGTCCATAGATTGTATTTCAATAACTGAGCAATTAATATTGCTTGGAACTTTTTCTATAATATCCTTAGCATAGTCTCTAACTGTAGCAACTATCTTAATTTGAGAATTTGTAATTTTTTTGTTAAAAGAGTTAAACAAATATCCAAGTGCTTTATGAATCCTGTTGACATCATCAATAAAAATTAAGAATTTCTCATCTTCAACTTTAAAATACGCCATCAAATCATCGTAAATATTGACACCTCTATTAAAAATGGCCTTAAATTTATACCCATTTTCCTTAGCAAATTTAGGTGCAACCTCTATTGCTAATCTTGTTTTTCCAACTCCGGCTTTTCCTGTTATAAACGTTATTTGGTTATCTTTTAAAGCAAGTTCTATGCTAGCCACTTCTTTTTCTCTACAACACAGCACCGTGTTTAGTGGCGTAGCATAGCCGCCGCTTTCATACTCCGCAACAAAATCGCTCTCGTCTAATATCTGCACGGTATCTACGCTTACACCAAGAAAGTCATATGCTATTTTAGAATAGTTTGCATACAAGTCATTTGCTAGACTTGACATTCCTATAAAGCACAAATCAATATCTTTTGAACGACAATACTCTTTTAAACTTTCTATCTCATTAGGTTTAATATCGCAATTACACGCTAGAATAACTTTCTTTATTTTAGAGATACCAATACCGGTTTTTGCTTCATTAAAACATTTTCTTAAATCTTTTGAAAATTTAGATACTATATCTGATTTTTGCGTTGTACATTCTACAAAGACATAATTCCCATCTTCTAGAGCTACAAAACTATCTGGAGTCCCTGAAATAGGTTTATCTTCGCCTATTTTTGTACCGTTTGAATGAATCATAAAAGAAAACTTCTTGGATAGATATGTATTTATCAATTTGTGAAATTTTGAAGCATCTATTTGAGACAACTCTTGTTCTATTTGGTTTATCTTACTCATACATAAGTCCCTAATACAAAAACCCAAACAGCCAAAGTGGAATTTTATTTCCAACCCCTACTTCAATATCATCTGCCGCTATAAATGAATTTGGCATATCTTTTATCTGCTCAAAGCTCTTTTTGGCTCCACCTATTTCAAAGATAAATTTATTACCAACCATGAAGTCGCCACCTTTACCAGAGTAAATTTCAGTAATATTTCCAAGCTGATTGGCAAAGAATGTTTCTCTTACATTTCCTATATCAGGGCTATTTATATACATTAAATTTGTATTTTCAAGGTAAATTTTGTCTGCCTTATCCATATTTTTTATTGCAAGCTCGCTTTTCATTAAAAGCCTTATAAGCCCGGCACTATCAAGCATAGCAAGATACTCTTTTAGCGTCCTATCATCCCTTATATCAACAAGTGATTTTAGGTTTGAGTAGTTTGGCTGGTATGGGACGTTTGTGCTTATAGCATGAGTTAAGATCTTTAGCTTTCTTGCTGTGTTGCCGTTTAAATTTGGATATATACTTAAAAGATCGCTATCTATCGTAGCTTCTATGCTTTGCCTTAGGGTCTGATAAAAGGCAGTATCATTTGGCATATCGTTATAGTACGGGTAGTAACCCGCCTTTAGATACTCTCTAAAAAGCTTAATGACGGCTAGCTCTTTTTGTTTTAAGGCGTTAATGATGTCAATAGCTATCTCCTGATGATTTGTAAGTAAATTTGTAAGCTCAATAGCTTCTAAATTTATACCATACCTTAGCCCTAGATACTCCCTAAAACTCATTCCACTCATTTTATATACTATTGCTCTTCTGCTTAGATCATGAGAGCTTTTTAGTACTTCAAGAGCAGACGAGCCTGTAGCTACTATGTTTAGATCTTTAAAATTATCATAGGCAAATTTTAATATGGCTGATATATCTTTGCTTTTATGAATTTCATCTAGGTATAAATGCTTTCCACCATTTAATACAAACTCTCTTATAATCGAGGTTATATCGTTTGATATCTCTATATCATCTAGGCTTAGGTAAAGACTATTTTTGTTTTTACTAGCTAGCTGAGCTAACGTAGTTGTTTTACCTATTCCTCTTTGTCCCAGGATAACGATAAGTCTATGAGATAAATCCTTGGAGTCTATAAAATATCTTTTAAATTTATGATTGTTTAACCTTATAAGGTCGTTGCTCTTTAAAAAAAGTTGATCTAACATGACTTATTCCTAAATTATGTAATACAATACAATTATATCACAAAAATATGTGTAATAAAATACAGATAAGATTATTTTTTAAGTAAAAGCACATTTTATTGCAAATGACTATATACATTTTTATGAAAGAAAACAACCTTACTAATAGTGCTATTGGGTTCTTTTTGAAATTTAATTTCCTTAATATTAAAGCATTACTTTTAACACCCCACCTTTTTCTCATTGATAAAAATTTATCTCTTTAACTAGATCCTTTAGAATTTAGGGAGTTACCAGTTTTTGTAGGTTTTTAAAAACTTCGCGAGCCCATTTGTAAAAGCCTATATGTGAAAAAATATCATCCTCTAGTTCATACACTCGTCCAAATATCTAGACGCTTTTGTTCTTTTGCATAAGCTTAAATATAGCAGCTGCGCCAGCTATGCCGTTTTCAGGCCTACCACACATCATGCGGTATATCCATCTTGTGCATACAAAGCATTGATTTGTCGAGGCGTTTAGCAAGTGACCTAGCATGTCCTTTGCTTGCTTCTCTTTACCTACCTCAAATAACTCTTTTATCTGTTTGATCTTTTTCATCACCACTCCTTTTTTGGATGAATTTTAAAGTAAGAAATGGACAAATTTTATTCCTATTTTGCTGGTATAATCTCACAAAAAAGGACTTTGAAATAAAGATCTTTTTGACGATATACAGAAATAAAACAAATTTTAAAGGTATAGACAATGGCACTATCTAAATCCCTCTACATCCGCGGCCTTCAGTGTGAAAAGAGCTTGTGGCTAAAAAAGAAAAAGCCTGAGGTTTTGCAAGCACCGGATGAGAACGTGCAGGCGGTATTTGATACCGGTACATCGGTAGGCGAACTAGCCTGTGAGCTTTTTAGTGGCGGCGAGAGGATAGAGTATACCGGCGACTTTGGCTCGCAGATAGCAAAAACGAAAGAGCTTATCGAGCATGGCACAAAGGTCATCTACGAGGCCACTTTTTGCTTTGACGGCATCCTTGTGATGGTTGATATCCTTCGTATCGACAAGGACGGGCTTATCATCAACGAAGTAAAAAGCTCAACTTTGGTAAAAGACGTCTATATCGATGATGCGAGCATCCAGTACTACGTCATTAGCTCGCTTGGCTATAAGGTGGGCGCCGTAAATATCATCCACATAGATAACAGCTACGTAAGAGGCGAGAAGCTCGAGCTTGAGAAGTTTTTTCATATCGAAGACGTAACCGAGCAAGTAAAGCAAAAACAAGCGGACGTCCCTCAAATTTTAAGTAAATTTGATGAAATTCTTAGCAAAAACATTGAGCCAGAGGTAGATATCGGCCCTCACTGCTCAAATCCTTACGCTTGCGACGCTTGGGAGTACTGTTGGCACGAGCAGCGAAGCATACCGGAGTATAGCATTTTTGACATATCTCGGCTAAGAAGCGATAAGAAATTCGAGCTTTATAAAAGTGGCGTGGTTAAATTTGAAGATATCAAAGAGCTAGATAAATTTAACGCCTCCCAGCAGATCCAAATCCGCTCTGAGCTCTCTGGGGAGCAGATCATAGACAAAGAGGCTGTTAAAGAATTCCTAAACACGCTTAGCTATCCGCTCTACCACCTTGACTTTGAGACATTTCAGCAGGCGGTGCCTGAGTTTATAGGGCTTAGTCCGTATGAGCAGATACCTTTTCAGTTTTCTATCCACAAAGATGACGGTAAGGGAAATTTAGAGCATTTTGAGTTTTTGGCTGAGGCTGGAGCCGATCCTAGATACGAGCTGGCGCTAAATTTGATCAAATTTATCCCGCAGGATGCCTGCGTGCTGGCTTATAACATGAGCTTTGAAAAAGGAGTGATAAGACGTCTTGCCACAAACTATCCTCAAATTTCAAACGAGCTTATGGCTATCCACGACAATATAAAAGATCTGATGACGCCATTTGCTAGCAAAAGCTACTACCATCCAAAGATGCAAGGAAGCTACTCTATAAAGCATGTCTTGCCAGCGCTTGTGCCTGAATTTGAATCAGCGTATAAGGATTTAAATTTGATCCATCACGGAGGCGAAGCTATGCAGGCATATGCTGCTATGGCCAGTATGAACGAAATGCAGCGCGATGCATATAAACAGGCACTTTTAGCATACTGCAAACTAGATACATTAGCGATGGTTAAGGTTTTAGAAAAACTGCGCGAAGTGGTAAAATAGATAAAAAAGTGTCTGCTTTGCTGGTTATAATGCTTTAAAAATTTAAATGAGGAAGTATGGATATAGAAAAATTTGAATCTATGCTAAAGCAAATCAAAATCCTAAATGACAAGCTAGAGATCAAGAAACTACGCGGTAATAACGATTATAATTTGTTTTTAGCACTTCTTGATATAAACGACGAGGTGCGACTACACTCACGCTTTATTTACTCGCTACTTGATCCAAATTCGTCACATTATCAAAAAGAGTTATTTTTAGAGCTTTTTATAAAAGCATGCGGGCTAGAGGATTTTGGACTAGATCTGCAAAACGCAAAAAGTCTATAAAGAATACGAAAATATAGATATCTATATAACTGACGGCGCGAAGCATATTATTTTAGAAAATAAAATAAATGCCGGCGATCAAGAGGCTCAGATCAAAAGATACATAAAAACCGTCCAAAAAGAAAACGACGGCGAAACTGAAATTTGCGTACTATTTTTATCGCCGCAGGGGCGCGAGCCTAGCGACTATAGTTTAAGTGGGCTAAAAATCGAAGGCGACAAAATTTTAGAAAAAAACGGTGATGAAGTAGCTAAATTTAAGGCGATTTCATACGACAAAGAGATAATGGCGTGGCTTGGCTTATGCCTTGATGAGGCTGGAAATTTGGCAAATTTAGCCGCCGTGATATCGCAATACAAAAACGTAATTGAAAAAATTTACGGAAAATATAAAGGAGTACAGATGGACGAAAGAAAAATAATCGAAATAATACTTAAAAACTATGACGTAGTTGATGAAATAAGAAATAAATACTTTGATATGGCCAATGCAAATAGACTTAATGAATTTATGTCAAATGTAAAAACTGAGCTTGAAAAAAGATTATCACAAGAATGGTGCGTAGAAATAGAAGAGGCTGATCCCAGTAGATATTTTACGCCTATATATATTTTTAAAAGAAGTTGGGATAATGGCTATTTATTGGCATTAGTTTTAGAATTTGATAGTAAAAATTTTTTATATCCATATATCGGACTTGCTTATGATACAGATAGAATAAATAAGGCATACGTTGATAGTATACAAGTTAAAATTTCTAGCGAATGGAATATAGGTACAAGATTTGCGAGATGGAAGTGGCTAAAAAAAGATCAGTTTTTGAGAGAGATAATTTTTTATAAATATAGCGAAGATGAGCTAGCGAACGAACTAATAAAAATGAAAGATGAGCTAGAGCCATTGGCTGATGAAATCATTAAGTTGGCTATGGTATAGGTCAAACAGTTATTTTTGGATAGATGGGTCGCCTCAATCGCTAATGCCAATTTAAAGAGTTGGCGATTGATTGACCGATCTTAACTTTATCTATTTCTAAACTATGACAAAAGCTATTATATAGATATTTATAGACAAATTTTGTCCATATTTTTATTTATAATAAAAATATAGGAGCAAAAATGACCGAGCAAGAACTTTGGCAAGAGTATGACGAGTTTTCCTTTTTGGCGCAGGCTAAATCAAGCTATGATTACGTAAATAATGCTAATTTTATGAAATATAGCAACACAAAGGCGTCAAAAGATTTTTACAGGCAAGCCGTTAAGGCATTAAGTAGCCCTTATGATGTCGTTATTGAAGCTAAATTTATACTGCAAAATCTAAAAAACGATTTTGGCTGTGACGCCGAATTTATAAAAGAGATATGCTCTCAAATCTTAAATACAGAAATGACGCCATACGAGTATCAAGAGGTGGCTAAAATTATAGAGAGTTATAGCTCTATCACTTGATAAAATGGCTCTTTTGCACCGCTACTTGCTAAGTTGTAAATTTTAACTCCGTTTAAAATGTCTATGTGAGATTTTGGCTCATGGATATGCCCACAAAGGATGATCTTTGCTTTTAAAAGATTATTTTTAATAAGCCTTGCAAGCTCTATATCTCCGTGATCCTTGTCATTTTTGCTAATGCTTGTGCTTGTCTTTGCTGGGGGAACGTGGGTCAGTAAGATATCACACTCCGCAAATTCAAGCAGATCATCACATAAGTAAGGCACGCAGCCAAATTTAACACCATTGATAGTTTTTATGGTGCCATCAGGGTATATGTCATTTATAGAATTTAGCCAAGATGCTGGTGCATCGTGGTTGCCAGAGCAAACAAACACTAATTTTTTAAAGCTTTTTAGCCACAAGGTAGTTTGTTCTTTTTCTTGCGTATTATCTTTGTTTAGAAAATCTCCACTAAAACAAAAAATATCAAATTCATCTTGATGTGCCAAAATATAGTCAAAATAGCTAGTATTAAAGTGCAGATCGCTAGCGTGAAAAAGTTTTAGATTATTCATTTATACCGGTTGCCAATATTCTAAATCTAACTGTATCCATATCTAGATTGTTATCTGTGCTAGTCATAAATATAAAATCTAGCTCAAGCTCAAAAAGTTTACTAGTAATTTCTTCAATGCTGGCAAATGATAAGTTCTCATTCATCTCAATATGCATAAATATTGCGTTAGCTTTTGAAATCACGCTTTTTAATCTTTTATTTATTGTGTTGCTAAGTTTAGATATTTTAAAAGTCCCGACAAAGCCATCTATCTTACCATCATAAGACATTATTTTCATTATATCGTGCAAGTCTATAATAACGCCCATCGTTGCTCCTTTAAAAATTTTAGATATTTTAGCCTAGAATTTGGACGTATCTTGTCTTGTTAAATATCTATTTCCTTAAAATAACTTCCTACTTCATCTCTTATTTTATTAGCTAGCTCTTTTGGCTCAAGCACCTTGATAAATGGCAGGTAGTAGTATATGAGCGGTTTTATCTCCATTATGTGCGTAAATTCTATCTCGATCTCGACTGAGCCGTCGCTATCTTGACCGGTTATGCGCTGCTTTGCGTGTGGCTTTCGCTCGAAGTATTTTGCCACTTCTGGCGCTAGTAGTAGCCTTGCTGTTTTTGGAGCTTCTAAGTTTGCCCATGCCGAGTTCATCGCTTTTATACGCTCATCTAGCTCACTACTTAGTTCAAATTTCTCCCCGCTATGCTTTATATCTTTTATACTCTTTAGGTGAAATTTCTTAAATTTATTGCCCTTTTTGCTATCAAGTAATAGCAGATACCAAAAACCCTCAAAAAGTGCCAGCTTTAAAGGCTTTACAAGAAACTCAAAGCCGTTATACGTGCATGTTATCTCCGCTTTTTCTCTTATAGCATCCTCAAGCGTTTGAAAATTTGCAAGATCCTCTTCGCTTAGCTTTTCGTTGTTTATATTTGTAAGTATAGGGTGGTTTAGCTGCTGAGAAATTTGCTCTAAAAGCACGTGAGCCTTGCTGTAAAAATTTGAGCCCATGTTTTTTGCCACGTTATCAAGGATATTTAGCACAACTCTATCATCGCCGTCTAGTCCGTCGTTCGCGTCCTCGTCGTTTAGACTCCAGTAGTGCCCCTTTTTGACGGCACCATACTCTCTTAATGTGTCGTAAAGGTCGCGCTGGATGGTCTTTGAGGTCACTCCAAGCATGGCTGTTAGCTCTTTTATCGTGTGCGGTCTCTCTCTTAGCTTTAAGGCTATTAAATTTATGCGTTCAAATTTGCTGTTTTCTTGTTTGGTTATGATGGGTTTCATTGGGTCTCCTAGTTTGGGGATTATATCCAAATTAGGACTAGAGGATGTCTTTTCTAGCATAATATCTGCCTAAGTCCATCTAGTGCGCCACATTTTAGACTTATGCCGATATACTCCGAGATGTAGTTATCTCGTGGGTTTATGCGGATAAGAGTTGCTTTTTTGGAGCGTTTGACAAATTTCTCACCAAAATTTCTAATTGTTGGCACCGCAAGCCCAGCGCCCAGCTCTATTACTACAAAGCGGCTATCTTTGTTTTGCTCCAGCCACGTTTCATATCTTCTATACTGCTCGTTTATGCGTCTTGTATTTACCATCCAGTCGTAAAACATCACGATATTTGGGCGGCTCACGCAGCCACACTCTGGGCAAATTGGCATATCTAAGGCTATAAATTTCTCTTCATCTACTCTTATATCGCTACAAGTCTGCCATATAGCACCATCACGCTTGTGGATGCACTGAGAGTAGTGGATAGAGCCGTGGCACTCGTAAATTTTCTCCTCGCTAAAGCCGGCTTTTTGAAAGTGTCCATCGACGTTTGAGGTATAGACAAAGTAGTTTTCGTTTTTGCTTTTTACAAGATCTAAAAGCAGCCTAAAGCCCTCGTGAGGCTCTGTGTTTTTGTATAAATTTAGCCTGTGTCCGTAAAATGCCCAAGCTAGCCTTGGATCATCAAAAAACCACTGCGGATTTGCCATATCTTCAAAGCTCAAATTTTTATCCCTTAAAAGTGGATAGGCTTTCCAAAAACCTAGATCTCCTCTAAAATCAGGCAATCCACTATCCACACCCATGCCAGCACCTGCTGTGATGATGACCGCATCGGCCTCTGCGATGATCTTTTTGATCTTATCTATCTTCTCTTGCATTTTGATCCTTTTAAATAAATTTGGGTAATTGTAATGAGTCAATCAGACATTTTTGTGTCCGTTGTTTTTAATATATTTACTTTATAAAAAGTGATATAATCGATTATTTTTTTAAAAGGAGACGCAATGAAGGCAAATGAAGGTAATTTTGGATTTATGGAACAAGAAAATAACATAGAAATTCCATTTTTCCAACGTCCTTATGTTTGGAGCAAGCCGCAGTGGGAACAGCTTTTTGAAGATCTTTTTTATAGCTTCAAAGAAAGAAGACCTCACTTTTTAGGTTCAATCATACTGAAGCAATTATCAAGCTCTATGGGAGATGGAAGTCGTAGAAGCCTGATAGATGGACAGCAAAGACTGACTACCTTTTCTATATTAGTTAAATCCATATATGATATGCTGGATGAAGTTAGAATGAATGATTATGCAGGATACTTATATGCAAAGCCAAGAAGTGAAAAAAATCCAAAAATTAAGCACTCACATATAAATAGAGCTTCTTTTGAGTCTATTATAAAAGCAAAAAACTATTTGGAATTTTGTGAAGTAAAAAATGATGACAAACTGATTTCATGCTATAAATATTTTTCTGAAAGATTAAAAAATAGTAATTTAGAAAGCAGTGATATTGTTCGTTTCTTGGACTATATATTAGAGATGAAGTTATGGGTCGTTATAAATTTAGATGAAAATGAAGACGAACAAAAAATATTTGACTCTATAAACTCGGCAGGTTTAGTTTTATCGTCAATGGATATTATCAAAAACGCAATATTTGATAGACTTATAAAATCTGGAAATATGGGTGATGAAAAAGCAAAGGAAATATACGATAAGTGCTGGAAAAGTATATTTGAAGGTTCAAATGAACGTTTAAAATTTTGGGAAGAAAAAGCTTCAAGAAGATATAGAAGCGAGATTTTACTTTATGCTTATGCTCTCATAAAAGGCTTTTTTAATATAGAAAAGCATACACAAGATGGACTTAGTATGCTATATAAAGAGTATATAAAAGATAAAAGCCAAGACGAGGTTTTGGGTATTATAAAAGAGATAAACTGGTATGCAAATCTTTTTTATGAACTTCCTTGGGCGGATAAGGGCGAAACCTTTAAATTTAGCGATAACGAAAAAAGATTGCTTCATATAATGAGTATATCGGAATATAATATTTTTATACCTCTCGTGTTAAAGCTACGTAGTTTAGAGCTTGATAAAAAAGAGCTTGACGAGTGCTATGCAATACTTGAAAATTTTATAATCAGACACTGGATGTGCGGGAAAGTAACAAATAGCATAAATAAAGTTATCGGTAGGAATATTAAAAATATCAAAGGTCAAGTTGATATGCAAAAATTTATCGCTAACTTTGAAATAACCAACGATGATGAGATAAAGGAAGCATTGTTGGATATAGACAATAAACGTGCCAGCTTAGTGCTATTTTGGATGGAGTTGTATAATTGTAGAAGCGAAAAAAATGATATTAGCGAGTTGCAATATACCTATACGTTAGAACATCTTATGCCGCAAACTTGGCAAGAAAACTGGTCAAATATTGGTAAAAATGAGGAAACAGCGAATGAACTAATATATCAAATAGGAAATATGGCACTTCTAAAAAGCAAGTTAAATACTGCTATACAAAACAACAACTGGGATAAAAAAAGAGAAGAGATACAAAAACATGCAATGCTTAAAATAACGCAAGAAGTTATAAAAAATAGAGTTTGGAATAAAAGTAAAATAGAAGAACGCTCAGAAAAAATATTTAATGATTTTCTTGAAATTTGGCAAAATCCAACTATAAATTAACTCTCTAAACTAGAATGGACATTTTTTATCCATTCTAGTTGCTATAATTTCACATATCGCAAAAAATGTATCGGCGATAAAAATCAAAAAAGTATAATCAATGATCTACGAGCAACTTAAAATTCTCACACAAAACAGCGACAAAAAGGCGCTCTCAAAAGTACTTGGCTACGTAAGAGAGCAAAATTTCACAAGAGCACTTGCAAATTTAGAGGCGGCAAAGAGCCTGGACGAGTTCATCACAAAGGGGCACTTTGACTGGGCACACAGCTCAGAAACGCTCATCCTAGCACTTAGTAAGCACTTTGCTCTTAACATAGACGCAGAGCTTGGCGAGGTGCAAAAACTCTATAACGAGCGAGTGAAATTTAGAGGCTCATATATCTACATAGATACGGATTTTAAGCGCAAGGGTGAGCCTATATTTGCTCTTGCTATGGCGCAGCATTTAAGATATATCAGCCTAACGCCGTTTTTAGATGAGCTTTGTTTTAAAGCATTGCACGAGCAGCTAAAAGTCATCTCAAAGATCACTAAAAGCTACTATCAAAAAACGCAAACTCTGCCTATTTTTGGAGCTATAACTGGCTTTAAGCTCTATTTTCTAGGCAAAGATTATTCACTTGATACAAACGGAAATTTTACAGATAAAGAGATCGCCGAACAGGTGGCGGTGATTAAATTTTAAAGGATAAAAATGGGACAATTTACAAAGGAGCAAAGGCGAAAGCTAAATAGTATAAACGAAAGGCTCTATGACCTTGAGCGCCGTGTCGTGCCACGTGCAAAGCAGATAGACCTCTGCGCAAAAGATATAAAAGAGGCATATGATCATTTTTGTGAGCTACTACTCTCTTTTTATTCAAAAGATAAACTTCTTATGCGATATGGGCAGTTTATGAATCACATAGATGACTACTTTTATACGGAAAATCAAAACGAATTTAGAAACTGGCCCACGCATGAGATGTTTGGTGAGTGGCACTGCTGGTTTTACCACTGCTTATATGACCATACGGATCTTAGCTGGGATGAAATTTTGACTATTGATAAGATGGAGGGCAAGCTTCGCTTATGGTATGACTATACGCCTATAGATCTTTGCCTAAAAAAGCTAGAGTGTAGCAAGAGAGAAGAGTATATCTCTGATGCCAACAAAGATCAGTGGGAGCAGATAGAGAAGATAAATAAAGCGCTAGCTAGCTATCAAGATATCCTAATAAGAGATGCGAAAATGCTTGAAAATAGGCTAAAAGCAAGGGTTGAGGGTGGGTTTATCGAGGATTATGCTATGGAATTTCATTTGGTCTTTCGCTTGCGTGAAGACGATCTAGATTATGATGAAAATGACGATAATT
The DNA here is from genome assembly GCF_902460625.1 of Campylobacter concisus. Classification (GTDB taxonomy): domain Bacteria; phylum Campylobacterota; class Campylobacteria; order Campylobacterales; family Campylobacteraceae; genus Campylobacter_A; species Campylobacter_A concisus_AD. The sequence goes on along the minus strand of NZ_CABPUT010000008.1, from coordinate 12,949 downwards.
TCTTAGCTATCATAAATGAGCCTATCGTCCCTGGCGAAATGAGCAAGCAAAAGAGCCGATGGATGCAAAACTGCAATGAATATTTTGGTAGCTCTGTATATTTTGACAAGAAGGCATATTTTTGCTATCTATTTGCAGCTTTTATAAACAACACACATATCAATAAGATAAAAGATATACTGCGCATAGGCTCTATTGATATGGCGCTTTGCTGGGATGAATACTATGAAATTTAAAGCAATATAAAAAACATTAAATTTTTAATTCAAATTTTCAAATATAGACATTTCTTGTCCATTTTGCTTGTTATAATTTCACATGTCACAAAGATATCTTGACAAAAAATAATTAAAACAAAGGAGAAAAAATGTCAAAGAAAAAAGTTGTTAAAAGTGCTCCTGTAATTGAGCAGTTTGTAGATTTAGCTAGCACACAAAGAGAACTAGCAGATGAATTAGGAGCTAAGTTTTTAGAGTTTTGCAATTCATACCTAAATGAAAAATGTGTTATTGCCAAAAGTGAATTTACTTACCAAGAACCTTTTTTGCCAGCAAGCCTAACTATCGAAGCCTACACTAAAAAACCGACTGCTAGCACAACAATGGTAGATGCGTATATTGGTAATGTGCATTTTAGGTTAAATTATGATTATTCATATGAAGAGTATGATGATGACCATTTTAAAGATGAGTTAGTTAAGTTCTTAAATAAATAACACTTTATAATAAAAATGAACCTACAATAGAATATTGTGCTAGTCTAGTGCAAAAGCTCTGGAGCTGCCATATAATGGTGATACGCAGGAGTAAATAAAGAGCGTTTCAAAACGCTCTTTATAAATTCACCTTTCACAACAAATTTCTCAAATTTTTATAATTATGGACATAAAAATGTCTTTTATGCCGAGTAAAATAGCTTCAAACAAAAGCAAAAGGAGTTTGTCGTGGAAAAAGAGATTTTTTACGTAGATAGCGATATATATGAGCTTACAACACTTTGGACACTTCGTACTATTTTTAATCTTGGAGGAGAAAGAGAGTTACTAAGAAGCGGATGTGACGATGTTTTAGATTTTTTGGGTATCGAGTCAAAAGAGCCTAAAGAAGAAGACATCAAAGCTCTCAAAAATAGACTTGAGCTCCTTGAAAAAAGCAAAATTGCATGCGGACTAAAAGATCTTGAACACAATCTAAATTTACTTCAAAAAAATTTAGGTCTAAATAGTACCGAGAGAGATATTTTGAGATTTGTTGCGATCATGTACAACTACGAAGTGATATCTAATGCTTGCAGTTTACTAGGAGATCTAAACAACATACAAGCCACAAAAGCCATCTCAAAGATACTAAATTTACGTTTCGGCGATGTTCAAAAAGCCTTTAGAAAAGATGGAATCTTTGCTAAGACTTCGATTGTAAAACTAGAAAATAATGTGCATAACCTAAAATATAAAATCGATGTCATAAACAATAACTTTATGTGTGATTTGTTTGTTAAATGTGAAAGCATGGACGAGATATTTGAAAGTGCGATAAAGCCGTGCAGTAAGACAAATTTGACAACAAAAAACTATCCTCATATAAAAGAAGATATGAAAATTTTGCTCTCGTTTCTAAAAAATGCCGTTAGCAAAAAGCAAAAAGGAGTAAATGTGCTTCTATATGGCTCAGCAGGAACTGGTAAAACTGAGCTTAGTAAAGTGATAGCCAGTGAGCTAAATTTAAAGCTTTATGAAGTAGCTTATGATGACGAATACGGATATGCGACTGAGGATCGAAGGCTAAGGTCATATTGCCTTGCACAAAATGTATTATCTGCTGGATCAAATTTGCTCATGTATGACGAAGCAGAGGATATATTTAACACAAACAATGACGAAAAAAGACAGTATGGTAAAGCTTTTATCAACAGATCTCTTGAGACTAACGAAGTGCCAACTATCTGGATAACAAACAATATTCTTGACATGGATGAAGCTGTGGTTAGAAGGTTTAATCTTGCCATAGAGATAGGCATACCTACTGAAGATGTAAGAGCAAAGATCATAAAAAAATATAGTGAAAATTTGATAGATAGTAAGCTCGTAAAAAAGCTAGCTAAAAATCAGTTTGTAGCCCCAGCAGTCGTTAGTAACGCTAGCTTAGTCGTTTTAAATTTAAACACAAAAGATAAAAATAAAGCCTTTGAGCGAGTGATAAGCAACACTTTAAAAGCACAAGGCTACGATGAGATAGAAAAAGATGAAAAGCCAAGTGCTGATCTGCCAAGCAGCTATGATCCAAATTTCGTAAACTCAGACTGCGATCTAAACGAGCTAATACAAGGCATAAAAGAAAGCAAAAGTGCAAGGATATGCCTTTATGGCGTGCCTGGAACTGGCAAAAGCGCTTATACTAAATTTATCGCTAAAAGCCTTAAAAAGCCGATCATCATCAAAAAAGGAAGTGATCTTTTGTCTATGTTTGTAGGAGGAACTGAGAAAAATATAGCACTAGCTTTCAAGGAAGCCAAAGATAAAAAGGCCGTGCTAGTCTTTGATGAAGTTGATAGTTTTTTACAAGATAGAAGCATGGCCGCAAGAAGCTGGGAAGTAACTCAAGTAAATGAGATGCTAGTGCAGATGGAGAGCTTTGATGGTATCTTTATCGCTACAACGAATTTGATCAATAATCTAGATAAAGCCTGTCTTAGAAGATTTGATCTAAAGCTTGAGTTTGGATATTTATTGCCAGAGCAAGCGCAAAATTTATTTAAAAAAGAGTGTGCGCTATTAAAAGTAAAATTTGATGAAAATGCAAGTAAAAAGGTCTCAAGCCTTGGCTTGCTAGCGCCTGGAGACTTTGCTAGTGTGAGAAGACAAACTAAATTTAGACCTATAAAAAATGGCGACGACTTTTGCCATAGACTTGAGCTAGAAGTCGCACTAAAAAATGAAGAAAAGAGTGCGAAGATAGGGTTTTAGGGATTATCCCTAACGAGGTGTTTTTGTCTGACTTGTCAGACAAAAAGTATCCTCGCCCAGACGAAATAGAAGATAACTTTTTTGATAGAGGATATCATATGTATGCGAATAGTGAGCTGGTTATGGATTGTGTTTTTCGTTGTTTATTGATCCATTTAAGATAAATCAAAGAACATATAGCGAAATATTAAAAATCCATAAAATTAAGCATAATTTTATAATCTTAAATGGCCTTAAATTTATAAATCAATTTTTGCTCTTTATACTACAGTACTATCATTTTAAATAGTTTACTACACTCACTCTTTCCCTCCTTGATTAAATTTGACCTCTTCAACTAGATCCTTTAGAATTTTAGGAGTTACTGGCTCTCCATAAGTATTCATAGTGATCTTGTATTGTTGTTCATGTCCTACAAGAGCAGCTATATGCTCAACTCTTTGACCACTTTGGATGAGCTTGTTTATAAAAGTGTGCCTAAATGAGTGAAATGTCCTTGTCTTATCATCATCTTTTATAACTTTAGTATTGATCTTTTTTCTAAAATATTCAGAGAAGTCTTTATTATCACAGCTAAATAACCTAACTGCTTTGCCGCATTTCCTAGCTAGCTTCTTTTTACTCTCTATAAATTCAAATAGCCCAATGCTATTTAGCTTAGAGTGGATAGGCACTATCCTTGCAGAGTTTCTGGTCTTTAAAGTCTTGCTCTTACCTGTTTTTACATCTATTTTTGTATTTAAACTAAAGCATACTATGTTATATTTTTCGACTATGTCATCTGTGTTTAGCTGAATTATCTCATTTAGTCTCATGCCAGAATAAGCTGCTATATGAGTAACGAAAAATAGCTCATCTTTGCTAATTCTTTGACTTTTAGTATCACCATTTGATCTAATCTTACTAACAAGATCCAAAAGTGCATTTACGTCACTATCTTCATAAGGGTTTTTATTTGTAACATCATCTTGGTTTAAATTTATTTGTAGATCCACAGCAGGGTTCTTATCTATATATTCGCTATCGTAGCAGTATTTAAAAAACTCACTAACTCTAACAATATACTTCTTGATGGTTGATTTAGAAATTTTTGGTCTATCTTTTGCTAAAGCTATGATCTCATCTATGCTCTTATCTTTATAGAGACTATTTTGAGAGAGTTTGGTTGGTAGTTGTAGTAAGATATTTCTAAAATTTAGCAAGTCATCTCTTTTTATCTTTTTGATATCTAGCTCATCGCCAAATTTCATAGACATTAGCCGTCCTACATGTCTAACAAGGCCAAATGTGCTATCACTCCAGTTGTTTGAAATACTCGTGTTTGATACATAGTTTTCAAATGCGCTCTTTAGCGTGAGCATGTCAGCTTTGCTTTCGTTTTTAGCAGTTGAGCCTAGCTGTGATATAAAGCTTTTAGCTCTATTTGAGAAGAGCTTTTGAAAGAAATTTATAGCTTCATTGAAAGTCATGCCACTAGCATCACTTCTATCATTCAAAGCAAGATCTTTAGCCTCAATGTCACTTAAAACTATACCTTTATCTTCATATTTATCTGCCTTATATAGCTTTACCTGACCACCAAAGGTAGGATCATTTAAATTTCCATATCCAAATTTTAGATCATCGCTTAGTTCATTGTCTCCATTTGGCAATAACTCACAATCAAATATTCTTAGGATATCGTTTTGTGTGAGTGCGCCTTTTTGCTTGGCTAGCTCATTTATAGAATTTCTTAGCTCACTAATAGAGTGCTTTAATGACTTTTTAGTAAAAGGTAGCACCAAATCCTGCTTTTTTAAAGTCTCTATGTCATCTTGATAGCTATCTATGTTAGCCTCTTTAACGCCTTTTACTATCTCGTCTTTAGTATTATCATCTAAATTTACACTCTTGTGCTTTTTACCAAGTGGTACAAATGTCTGTTGTTTATCATTTAGTAGCTTTTGGTTTTTGCACATCTTATATGATATGTGGTTTATGTTATCTATCGTTGCCTCAAGCACTCTTTTACCAAGAAACTTTTTGGTTTGAGGATCGGCGCAAGATAGCTTTTTGCAGATCTCATCGACCTCTTTTGATATTACACTGGGCAAGCTATCTTCTTTTAAACTCTGTTTTAAAAACAAATTTAGTGATAGTAGTCCATCTAAATTTATATATCTGCCAAGCATATCATGCTCTTTGATACTTTTGGCCTCCTTGGCTTTTAAAAGCATAAGCACCAAGTGCTCTATAAGTTCGCTGCTCAAATTCATCTTCCATGCCTTTTTGATCGCGTTAAAAATTATAGAGTAGATCTTAGCACGATTTTTTGCTGTATCAAAGGGTTTTGTGAGGAAGGAGGTTATGTATTCGGTTTTATTACCAAAATAAGGCCTCAGATATAGTGGGATAGCTACTCTAAAGCAGTATATGCCATTTCGTTTGACTAGATATTGCATCTTTGTTACCTATGCAATATAACTTTGTAGCAAAATGTAGCAGATATCTAGTGTGAAACTAGCTGTGTGCCGTCTTTTTGGTGCTTACACAAGGTTTATTTTTAAACCCTCATAAGCCGGAGGTCGGGAGTTCAAGTCTCCCCCGTGACACCATAGATGTCCTACTTATCGATACTTTAACTGCCCTTTTTGCAGTTTCCCTTTCTTTAAAATTTCCTTTAAGAGTGGAACGCTTAGTTACTAAAGTGGAATAGCCTCTTAAAAATTCCAACGATTATAAAGCCATCACCATTTTAATACCATAAAAATAAATTTGTTTTAAATTCTTGTTTCTATCTTTTATTTTAGGTTACCTTTAAAATACCCCAAGGAATATCCAGCTACTGCCATTAAGCTTCAGTAAGCTTAACAGTAAAGATGAAGAGCTTCATAGTAGAGCCTTTGTAAAGAATTTTCTTAAAGGCTTTCAAGAAAGCTTTGAGAAAGACTATACCGCACAGCCTTACGTACAAAAAATGAAAGAGGATATAATGACGAAGAAATAAAAGGTTATACGAGTTTGCAAACCGGCGCTAGTTATATAAATTTCAAAAACATAACCGATATGAAAGATCTAGTAAAAACCATAACTCATGAAAACCAAAGATCGATGGATATACAAGATCATAGGGATATAAATAAGAATAGAGACGATGATACCAAATACGCATCAAATTTCTCAAACTTTGAGAGAAGTAAAGCATTCGATTGGGACAATATCAAAATAATGGAGAGATTTCTTAAATACAAAATCAATAAATAGGGAAGATAAATTATTAAATAATATGATAGAAAATGGTGGAAATATTTTTAGACATACAATTTTTCAAGGAGCAAATTATGAACTTCACAATACGATAAAAGACAATACTGTCGGCGGTAGTGGTAATGAATGATTTTTTTAATGCTTTCTGGCGAGAATTTCAATATAAAATCGTAGATTTAGCCAATCATCACCCATTAGTTGCTTGGATTATCTTATATTTTTTGGGTTTGTTTGTACTATATTTTTGTTTTAAGTTTATTCGCCATTGTTATATAATCTATAATAAATCTAAAAATATTAAAAATAGGTATATCATTTTTTATTCCTAATTGTTATTGTTTTTTAAATTCACAATCTACAAATCAAATGGATATTTAGTTTATTTTTGCATCTTTTCGTGGATTTCTACTATTGGCGTGATTT
>NZ_CABPUT010000008.1:0-3126 GCF_902460625.1 Campylobacter concisus | reverse complement strand
ATAACGAAACAGTAGCTGATATCTCAGCTTTACAACAAGCCATCTTAAAAGGAACAGATCTTAATGCTCTAGAAGAAACTGCTGCAGGTGGTCCACAAGCAGGTGGTAATGGTGGAGATGGCGTAAGCTTATCTTCTACTAGCTTTGCAGAAGGAGGCCACATTAGTAACATAAATGCTAATGTAGGAAGCATAGATGCTTTAGCTCTAGCAGCAGGTGGAGATAATAGCTTTGGTGTAAGTGGTGGAAGTGCTGTTGGGGCTGGAGCAATAGAACCTACTTTACCAGCAGGAAGTATAAAAATTCCTTTGTCAGCGTATGTAGGAGAGAGCACATCTTCTAGACTATTAGCTTCATTTTATAACTCTATACCTAATGGATATCATGTATATAGACATACTGATGGTAGAGATTATCTAACTCCTGATGATCCTACTACTCCTAGTGCATTCCAACACAAAGACGGTTGGTATGTAAGCAATGATGGTAAACTAGCTATAGGTCAGGATGATGCATCAGATTTGGCTGTGACCGATTCTAGTAGGCTTTCTAATTACGCTAATTCTATAGAGGGTAATACGGATCTTAACGTATTTGGCGGAGATAATAGAAGCGGTATTATTGTAGATAATACCAAAGCTAATTCCGTGTATAGTGGCGTAGGCGGAGACGGAGTTAAATTTTTAAATAATGTGGAAGTAAAAAATACGCATACTGGTACTGGTGTAGATACTGTAAACGTAGAAGCCGGAGCAGAGGTAAAAAATAGCGATATAAGCACCGGCGAGGGAGGCGACGTAGTTAATATCAAGGGTAAGCTAGGCAATAGTACAAGGATAGACACCGAAGACGGCGATGATACCGTAAATTTTGCCGGAGAAACGAGCGGATATGCCGCAATAAGTACCGGACGCGGAAAAGATACGTTTAATATCGAAAGCGGAGCAACTTTTAACAAATTTCTTGGCGTAGATACCGGTGAGGATGATGATACGGTTAATATTAAAAACGGCGCAAATTTATCTTGGGGAAGTATAAAAACTGGAGCCGGAAACGATACTGTAAATATAGATGGCAATATGATCGGTAATCCAAATCATTTTAATGAGATAAGTACTGGAAGCGGCGATGATACGATAAATATAAACGGGCACGTATCCGGAGAATCAAGAATAAAAGCCGGCGAGGGTAACAATACCGTATACGTTAGAGGAACCGTCGACGGTAAAGCCAGGATAGAAGCGGGCGATGTCGATAATGAAGATAAACACAGCGAACTTCATATAGAAAGCGGAGCTACGCTAAGCGGACGCAGTAGCGTAAGTATGGGCGGCGGTAACGATACTATTTATATTAAACAAGGCTCTATCGTAAATGGGGGTGCTACTATATCTGCCGGAAACGGAAACGATACTGCATATATAGATGAAAATCTAGATACGGCTAATATAAATATGGGTAACGGCGAAGATACGATAAATTTCAAAAAAGGGATAACTATAAAAGGAGGCGTAATAAATTTTGGGGATGGTAATGACAAAGTCGACATCGACGGCATTACCTTTACTAATAGCGCGGAACTACTCTCCGGCTTAGTAGATAGGCCTCATTGGTACGGTGACGATGACGATAACGATATTATAAACATTACCAACTCTACATTTAAACAAAATAGTAAAATAGACGCTAGAATCGGAGATGATAAGATAAATATCGGTGCCGGAGCAGTAATAGATAACTCGAACATTATAGCCGGATACGGTAGCGATACTATAAATATTAATGCGGGTTCTAAAGTGGTAAACGGTAGCAAGATTTATTCTGGACTAGATCATTCATACGGTGATACCAACGATATAGATACCATAAATATAAACGGTGGCGAGGTTACAGACTCTGAAATTTATACTTCTCGTAGTAAAACGATAACGAATATAAAAGACGGAACACTCACAAACCTAAAATTTTACGGCGGCTCAGGAACAGATGAGATAAATATAAGTGGGGGGATAATTAAAAAATCTGAAATAACCGGCGGTGACGGAGACGATGAGATAAATATAAACGGCGGAAATTTTACCGAAACCAAGATAAGTACCGGAAGAGGAACGTATAGTGGAGACGGAGACGTCGTAAATATCGCCGGAGGTACGTTTAGTAAAACTACCGTGGAATTACAAGGAACAAAAAATACCGTAAATATAAATTCCGGAGCGGTATTTGGCGATCAATCGGACGCTATAGCCAATAGACAGTATCAAACCAAAATAGTAAACGGTAACGGCGAGGATCATGTAAACGTAAATGCCGGAGCTATCGTTAAAAACGCGACATTCGATCTTAACGGAGGTAGTGATACTATAACCGTAGCATCGGGTGCTACCGTAGAACATTCTCAGCTTATAACTGGAGACGATGTCGATACGCTAAACATAAACGGCACCGTTAGCGGAGATACGCATGTGGATTTAGGATACGGTGCGGATGTCTTAAATATGGGAAATGGCGCCATCGTATCGGATTCTGATATCCATATGGACGACGGCAGCCAAGGATACAATGATACTGTAAATATCGCAAACAACGTTACCCTTAAAGACCGGGCGGATATCAAAGGTGGCGGTGGAGCCGATACTATTACTGCGGGCGACAACCTAACGCTTACTAATAACGCTGGCATACACGGCGACTGGGGAAATAACGGAAGTGCTGGAACTGGTAGCAACGATGACGGTGATATAATTACAATAGGTAAAAATTTAAATATGAGCGGTGGTTCTATGATAAGCGGCGGCGGCGGAGATGATGTTATCTCTATCGGTAAAAATGCAAGTATTCAAGATACTTCGACTATCGACGGCGGAGCCGGATTTGATACATTAAAAGTAGCTGACAATAGCATAGACTTTAGTCATGTTAAAAATATCGAAAAACTAGATATGACTAATGGAGAAAAGACAACCTTAACTCTTACAGCTAGCAATGTTCAAGATATATTACGTGATAGTAATGAGAATAAGCTAAAAATAGATGGTGATAGTAATGATGAGCTTACTCTTGGAAGTAGCTGGACTAAAGGTGCTAGTTCTGGTGGTTATACTACTTATACTAGTGGCACAACTACAA
>NZ_CABPUT010000007.1:58068-70611 GCF_902460625.1 Campylobacter concisus | reverse complement strand
GTAATAAAACCTTATAACATAAAAATCACGATAAACTTTATAATGGCTTAAAATCTAAATTTATATTAAAAATTTTTGCCTTTTTGGACATTAAGCTAGCATTTACGCTTTAGCACTTATAATCAGCCCCAAACAATGGAGTAAAACTTATGACACTAACTTACAATGCAAAGAAAATTTATGAAATTTGGTTTGGTTCAAAAAGTGAGCTTGAAGAGAGCAATGCTAGCTTTTTAGAGGATTATTTAAATTTTTTAGGCGATATTAGTGAAGTGATAAATATTGATGAAAAAACAAGACTTTCGGTTATCATCGCCTCTCTTTGCGTGAGTAAAGGCGCAAAAAGCTCATTTAAAAGCTTCGTTAGGGCCGCTTTAAATGTAGGCATATCAGCAAAAGAGATAAGAGAAATTTTATATCAAGCAGTGCCTTATGCTGGGCTTGGCAAGGTAGAAGATTATATATTTTTAGCTGATGAAATTTTTAATGAGCGCTATATAGAGCTTGACAATATGCCCAAAAAATCAAGAGAAGGTAGGGGTGAGCGAGGCCTTGAGATACAAAGAAAACTCTTCCCAGCGGTTGATAAATTTATCGCATCAATGCCAAATGATCAAAAACATATAATGGAGTTTTTATCACAAAACTGCTTTGGCGATTTTTATGCAAGAGATGGACTTAGCTTAGAGCTTAGGGAGCTTTTGACATTTGTCTATATCACGACTCTTGGCTTTGCAAAGCCACAGCTTTTAGGGCACATTGCTGCAAATTTTGGTATCGGTAACGATAGAGCTAAACTAATAAGCGTTGTTACGACACTTATACCATTTATAGGCTATCCAAGTGCTTTAAATGCATTATCAGCAATAAATGAGATAAGTTCTAGTAAAAATTAAATTTTTAATTAATGCAATATCTTATAAATTTCAGCCAAAATTTATTCTAGCGTTAAATTTGCGGTTGAGCTTGGTTGTAGAATAACTCAAAATAAATCATCTAAAGGAGATTATCATGAGTTTTCTATCTAAATTTAGTAAGGCTATCTTTGCTGTTGCGGTGGCTGGAGCGATTAGTGCTAGTGCATTTAGCGAGGGTGAGGACTACGTCAAGCTTGAAAAGCCACTAAGCGCGGGACAAAATACGCTAGTTAAAATTTTTAGCTACGCTTGCCCATTTTGTTACAAGTACGACAAGAGCGTCACTCCAAAGGTAGTTGAGAAAATTCCTGGACTAAAATACGAGCCATTTCACCTAAAGACAAAGGGCGATTACGGCGAGGTTGCGAGCAAGGTTTTTGCCGTGCTTATCACTATGGACGAGGCAAAGGGTGTTAGCTTATTTGATGAAAATTCGCTATTTAAAAAGGCTAAATTTGCCTACTACAAAGCTTATCACGACAAAAAAGAGCGCTGGGGCGATGGCAAAGACGTTGAGGGCTTTTTAAAGACTGGACTTGATGCAGCTGGCGTTAGTAAGGCTGATTATGAAAAAGAGCTGGCTAATCCAAAAGTGACTGAGCTACTTAAAAAGTGGGATGAGAGCTATGACGTGGCTAAAATTCAAGGCGTGCCAGCATTTGTCGTAAATGGCAAATATCTCATCATGACAAAATCAATCAGCTCGCTTGACGGTATGGCAGCACTCATCGAAGAGCTTCTTAAAAAATAAGGCGTCACATGAGCTTTTTTAAAAAAATGGCTAAATTTCAAGACTCACGCATCCCTTGGGCGATCTTAGTCTTTGTAAGCGTTGCACTTGTCGTTATCGCGCACTCGCTCTTTCAAAACTACGCCTATATGCCTCCTTGCGAGCAGTGCGTCTATATACGTTTTGCCTTTTTGTGTATGGCGCTTGGTGGCGTGATCGCTATCATAAACCCTAAAAATTTGCTCTTTGCTCTAGTTGGCTACGTCTTTGCCTTTTGGGGAGCGGTGCAGGGCATAATGTATAGTGTAAAACTAGCCAAAATCCACGACGCGGTGCATGGTGATGATCCTTTTGGTGTGCAGGGCTGCTCTACTGAGCCACACTATCCATTTGGCTTACCGCTTGAAAAGTGGGCGCCTGACTGGTTTATGCCAACAGGCGACTGCGGATATGACAGCCCTATGGTGCCTGATGGCGTGGTGCTAAGTGATTTGCAAAAGAGCATAGTTGATCTTTATGCGGACGGCTGGTATCTTGTGCCATCATCTAAATTTATGTCGATGGCTGATTGCACGCTGCTTGGATTTGGTGTTTGTTTTGTAGTGCTTGCACTTATGCTCGTTTCAAAGCTTTTATCCTTTTTAAAATGAATTTAGTTAGCCCAAATTTGGGCTAACTTAGGATATACTGCGCATATGGGTATTAATTTAAAATCACAAAATATTAAAATCTACGCCATCATCTTGCTTGCTAGCCTTTTTGTAATACTTCTTGGGCTAAATATTTACAGCAATGCCAAAGAGAAAATCATAGAACTATCTGATAAAAATAACATAGCAGTTAGCAAAAATATCGTAAATAACTTTCAAATTTGGCTTGATGAACGTATAAATTCACTCATTCGTGCGTCAAAATTTATACAAAATGCAGACATCGTAGATGACGATGAAAAGATAGCTGGCTTTATAAAGCTCTTTAAGCAAAACGCAAAAGAATTTGATCTAATGCAGCTTTTAAGGGATGATGGAGAAATTTTTGTAGATGGAGAGAAAATTTTAGAAGAAGTTATGCCAAAGAGCGAAAGAGAAGGGCTTATCTGGTATGTGGAGACAAAAAATACAAATGCCCCAAGCGTAAATTTCATGCAAAAACATAAAATTTTAAAAGGCTCAACTCTAAATTTATGCGTTCCAGTCACAAAACAAGCGAAATTTAAAGCAGCGCTTTGTGGTGTCGTGCGTATAGAAAATATCTTTAATAGCATTAAAAATTTTAGCCTTGCGCCAAATTCTTACTCATTTTTAGTGACTCATAGCGGTGAAATTTTAACATCGATACCTGATCTTGCTTTAAAAAAAGAGATCGAGGAGAAATTTAAAGAGTTGTTTTTAAAAGATGAAGACATTACAAGCTTAAAAATAGGACAAAATTTAATCCAAGTAGCTGAGATACCAACGATAAATTGGTTCATAGGAGCTGGCACAAATAACGAAGAGGAAATTTCAGCTTTAACAAAAGAAGCTTTAAAAAATGCTCTAAGCTTGCTCTTTGCCTTCGTTGCGCTCACATTTTTGGCAAATATTCTTCATAATTTTATGTATAACAAGATAAAAAAGATACAAGATGAGTATGAAACATTGCTAACTCATAGAGCCAAAATGAGTGAGGCTGGCGAGCTAATAAGTGGTATCAATCATCAATTCATTCAGCCAGTAAATTCGCTAAAACTAATGCTAAGCTCGTGCATAATGTTAAAAAAAGAAGGTAAATTAAGCGATGAGGAGCTAATAAATTTACTTGAAAAAGGGCAAAGCTCAGTCAAACTTCTTTCAAGTACTATTGAAATTTTTAGAAATTTTTACAAAAGCGCTGAAAATGTGAGCGAATTTGAGGTGCAAACAAGCGTTAAAAATCTAATAACTCTCATGCACACAGAGCTTAGTCGTGCAAATGTGAGTGTAAAATTTAGTGGTTTTAATGAACAAAAAGTTCGTCAGATAGAAAATATAATCCAACAAATTTTACTAATCCTAATACACAACGCAAAAGACTCACTTGTTGAAAGCTACAAAGATGAGCCACTAAAACGTATCATCGAGATAAAATTTAGAAGCTTTGAAGATAAGTGCTACATCGGAGTTTATGACAATGGAAATGGCGTAAGCGAGCAAATGAGCGAGAAAATTTTTACTTGGCTAAATACCACCAAAAAGCAAGGAAATGGCATAGGACTTTATTTTGCTAAAAAGTTAGCGCAAGAAAAGCTAAATGGTGACGTAAGACTCGTAAATAACGCAAAGCCAACGGTGTTTGAGCTAAGTTTTGATATAAATTTAAAGGACTAAAATGCAAGAAGTCTTAGAAATTTTAAAAAAGACGTCCGTCTTGGTAGTCGAAGATGACGATATGGCAAGAGAGCTTATTATTAGTGGGCTTAAACCTTATTGCGAACAGGTAATTGGTGCTTGCAATGGACAAGATGGCGTGGAGAAATTTAAAAAGCAAGGTTTTGATATTGTGATGAGCGATATTCATATGCCAGTGCTTAATGGCTTTGAAATGATGAATGAGATGAAACGTACAAAGCCGCACCAAAAATTTATCGTCTTTACCTCTTATGATAGCGATGAAAATTTGATAAAAAGCATGGAGGAAGGGGCGATGCTCTTTTTAAAAAAGCCTATTGATATGAAGGATCTTAGAGCAATGCTTATTAGTTTAAGTTTTGAACGAGATGAAAAGCTAGTTTATTTAAGCGATGAGGTGAGTATAAATTTAAAAAGAGAGAAAATTTATAAAAACGGCATTGAAATTTATCTTAGCTTTTTGCAAAATAAGATATTTTGGCTCTTTGCTTATAATCTAAATAAGCTAGTTACTTATGAGATGATAGAAGAATTTGTCTATGAGAGCGATGTTAGCAAGGCGGCTATCCAAAATGTGATACTTCGTCTAAAGCGTGAGCTTGGTGTGAAATTTAAAAATATCAGCGAGAGTGGATATATTTTAATCACAAAATCTGAATGATTTAGGATTATCGCTACCTTGTACCATAGTACAATATACAAAAGTAATTAAATATACTAAAATACCGACAAATAAAAATAAGGAATAAAGATGGCAGCAGTAGCTGGTATAGTTAAAAGCGTTTCATCTGATGTTATAGCGATAGACCAAAATGATCATGTAAGAGTTTTAGACGTAAATGATAAAGTATATATCGGAGAGGCTATAAAGGGCGAGAGCGAAAGCTCAAGCATTACAATCACTGCAAATGATGGACAAGATATATCAATAAACGGATACGATACTCTTTGGCTAGATAGTAGCGTAGTAAGCGATGATATTGGCGAGTCTAGCATAGATACTGACGCATTGTTTAAAGCGCTTCTTGGCAATGATTATGTATCTATTTTAGATCATATAAATGAAAAAGTAGATGATATCCTTAGCGCAACCAATTTAGAGCAAGAAGAGCCAAATGATGAGGCTAGTGTAAGTATTAGTTTTAATGAAATAGATCCAAGTTTAATAAATGAGCATGGATTAAGAGAAGATGATCTTTTAGCTAAAATAAACGAACATAAAGATGGCGATAAGCAGATAGATCCTAGCTTTGAGCATACAAATCTTAACGCAACTACGATATATATAGATATCGATAACGACTTAAATAAACTTTCATAAATTTGAGCTTTTTGCTCAAATTTCTTCTGTTTTAAAAAACTCAAATTTATCTAATATCCTCTATAATAAGCCAAAAATTTCAAAGGAAAACGATGAAAAAAATTCTAATCATCGCAGGCTCTTGCAATAGTGGCACAGCTGGGCTACAAGCAGATATAAAAACATGTGCTAGGCTTAATTGTTATAGTGCAACAGCAGTAACTTCTTTGGTCGCTGAGACTACGGATGCCGTAAAGAGTGTAGTTTGCTTAGAGCCTAGTTTTGTCAAAGATCAGCTAAATACGCTTGCGGAAGAATTTAGCTTTGATGCGATTAAGATAGGCATGTTATTTAGTGAAGAGATTATGGAAGTGGTGCTTGAGTTTTTACTAACTCAAAATACCAAAGTAGTGCTTGATCCAGTTTGCGTCTCAAAAAGCGGACACAAGCTTATAAAAGATAGTGCGGTGGCAAAACTAAAAGAGCTAATGAGCTTAGCAACGGTAACTACTCCAAATTTAGATGAGGCAAATGTGCTTTTTGGTGATGATTATAAAGATTTGCCTTGTGACGTCATCGTAAAAAAACATATCAGCGAAGATAGCAGTATAGACACACTTTATAAAAAAGATGGTTCGCTAAGAAATTTTAAGACCCCACTTGTTGATCCGCTTGTAATGAGTGGAACTGGTTGTAGCTTCTCAACCGCACTTGCTTGCTTTTTAGCAAAGGGCAAGAGCTTAGAGGAGTCTATACAACTTTCAAAAGAGTATATTTGCTCTATTATAAAAGAGAGCATCGATACAAAACTTGGTAAAAATCGCCTACTTTGGCATGGAGCGAAGTAAAATTTATCCCTCTGATCTTTGCACGGCAGCTGAGTGAGTGATGATGTCGTGCAGATTTAGTTTGTCTTTTCTAAAGAAACAAAGGCAAAGTCCAAGTATGCTAAAGCCAGCAAAGGCAAAGCAAATTTGGCGCAAGATGGTGTGAGAAAAGCTTAGTTTTCTGCCAGTTTTTAGATTTATCAGATAAATTTCTTGTGCTTTGTAGCCCGGAGTTTGTGCTTTTATGCTAAAAAAAAGGCACATTATAAGTGAGATTAGGCTATTTGCACCAAAAATGGCAATTTGGTTATGCAAAAATGCCTCTTTGCCATCAAGCACAAGATATGTTGTCGCATAAAATATCGGCATACCGATGATAAAAAGATCGATGATAAAGGCCTTCGCTCTAGCCCAAATAGGTGCGATTTTTGCCTTTTGTTTTGCCAAGTCAATTTCCTGTATTTATGTAGATACGGCTAAATTTCTCCCAGTCATATAGATAGACTAGGTTGTCACTCTCGCCATTATCATGTGTGATGCAGAGCATAGTAGAGGCACGTGAGACCTTGCACCAGTGATTATAGAGATCAAGTTTTTTGATACCGCTTTCTAGCACGCCAAAACAGCCTATATATTCATAAATGCTAAGATCAAAAAAGCTCTTATTTTCGGTTTTTAGCAAGCGTTTTTTGCTATTTTCTTGCATTAAACTAGCTCTACGCCTTTGCCATTTACCACTTCGCCGATCACGTAGCCATCGCTACTAGCTAGGACAGTATCAACGTTGTCTTTAGGCACAACTAATATCATGCCAACGCCCATGTTAAAGGTTCTCATCATCTCTCTATCTTCTACTTTTTGAGCGATGATTTTAAAAATTTCAGGCGTTTTTATAGCGTTTTTTTGTACTTTTGCACCAAGCCCAGCAGGAAAGACGCGAGGTAAGTTTTCAACTATACCACCACCGGTGATGTGAGCCATTGCTGTAATCTTATCTTTTAATCTTAAAAAGTCGCTAACGTAAATTCTAGTTGGCTCAAGAAGCACGTCGATGAGCTTTTTATCGCCTACTTTTTCATCAAATTTTAGTCCAAGCTCGCTTACCACTTTTCTTGCAAGAGAGAAGCCATTTGAGTGTAGACCACTGCTTGGAAGTGCGACTAAAACGTCACCAGATTTTACAAATTTGCTTCTGTCGATCTCATCAGCCTCGGCAATACCAACGGCAAATCCAGCAAGATCGAAGTCGCCTTTTTCATACATTGATGGCATCTCGGCTGTCTCACCGCCGATAAGCGCACATTGTGCCTTTTTGCAGCCATTTGCGATGCTTTTTACTACCTCTTTGGCACTCTCTATCTCAAGCTTTGCTGTTGCGTAGTAGTCGAGGAAAAAGAGTGGTGTGGCGAAGTTGCAGATGAGATCATTTACGCACATTGCGACTAGATCCTCGCCAACGCCGTCAAATTTCTTGGCGTCGATAGCTAGGCGAAGCTTTGTGCCAACACCATCAGTGGCTCCCAAAATAGCTGGATTTTTATACCCGCTTGGTAGCCTGACCGCTCCTGAAAATGACCCAATGCCACCTATAACGTTTGGTGTTTGTGTAGACTTTACGAAAGGCTTTATCGCCTCAACAAAGCTATTTCCAGCATCTATATCCACTCCAGCATCTTTATAGCTTATCATCTTTGACCTTTTTTGTAATTTTTTAAAACTTTAGCCAAAAGTTGCTAAAATTGTCATCAATTTTCAAAAATGGAGCGAGTTTGCAGAAATTTCCAAACGCCTACGTCATCACAGGCTCGATCGCTAGCGGCAAAAGCACGGTTGTAAATTTACTAAAAGAGCGAGGTTTTAGCGTGATTGATGCTGACGTGATCGCTCATGAGCAGCTTGAAATTTGTAAATGTGAGATAGTGGAATTTTTTGGAGAGCAAATTTTAGACGAAGCTGCCAAGATCGATCGACAAAAACTTGGTGCCATTGTTTTTAATGATCCAAAAAAATTAAAAATTTTAGAGCAAATTTTGCATCCAAAGATAAAGGAAGAAATTTTATCTCGCGCTACGAAGCTTGAGTGCTTGGAGCAGGTTTATTTTGTTGATATCCCTTTATTTTTTGAAAAAGAGGATCGCTACGCTGAGTTTAAAAATGTAGCAGTGATTTATGCGCCAAAAGAGCTTTTGCTAAGCCGCTTAATGAACCGAAACGGTCTAAAATTAGAAGAAGCAAAAGCAAGAGTGGAGCTTCAGATAGATATCGAGCAAAAGCGAAAAAAGGCAAATTTTATAATAGATAACAGTGGCGATAAAGAAAATTTAGAGCAAGAACTAGAGAAATTTCTAAGGCAAATTTGCGGCTGAGTTTATATAAACTCAGCAAAACAGGTAGAGCAATTTTAAAGGAAAAATAATGCAAGTTTCAAAGTACAACGCTAGCGGTAATGATTTTGTCATATTTCATACATTTTTGAACAAAGATAGAAGCGAGCTAGCAAGGCAAATTTGTAGCCGAACAAACGGCGTGGGAGCTGATGGGCTTATTGTGCTTTTGCCTTACGAAAAGGGCGTGAAATGGGAGTTTTACAATAGTGATGGAAGTTACGCTGCGATGTGTGGCAACGGCTCGCGCGCGGCTGCTAGATATGCCTATCTAAACGGCCTTGTTGGTTCAAGCGAATTTGCTCTGCTAACTGGTAGCGGCGAGGTGATGGCAAGCGTGAAAGAGGAGTGCGTCGAGGTCGTGCTAACAAGTCCAAAAATTTTAAGCGAGCCACTAAATGAAGGTGGCAAAACTTGGTATTTTTACGATACTGGCGTGCCTCACCTTGTAAATTTCACACAAAATTTAGAGGAATTTGACGTCAAAGAGTGCAGGGCGCTTCGTCAAAAATACAATGCAAATGTAAATTTAGCCAAATTTGAGGATGGAATTTTAAAGGTGAGAACCTATGAAAGGGGCGTGGAGGACGAGACGCTAGCTTGTGGCACTGGCATGGCGGCTTGCTTTTACGGTACTACTTTAAATTTAAACGCAGCGCAATGCCTAAAAGTCTATCCAAAAAGCGGCGAGGAGCTTGGTCTTAGACTAGAAAACGGCAAAATTTTATTTAGTGGAGCGGTGAAACATTGCTTTGATACGAGCATTGAATTTAGTTTTTAGAGCGAGTTTTATACTTGCTCTTGGCTAATTTGGCTAGCAATGGTAAGCAAATTTTTCAAATTTATATTACTAAATTTGCGCTCAACAGCCGAACTAAATTTACATCGGTACTGATTAAAATTTAAATACAAGCCATTTAAGAGTTTAGCCACTTAAATATCTCAAGAATTAATTTATATGAAATTTGGTGGGGTGTAAAAACTCCGCCGAAATTTTATTTACTGAAGCTTTGAAATACTGTTTTGATACGAGTATCGAAATTTAGCTTTTTTGGCTGTGAGTAGTTAAATTTGGCTAGTGGTTTGTAAAAGTCGCGGATAGTAAATTAAAACAAAGAGTTTTATAGAGTTTTTGTTATTAAATTTTAAAGTGTATAAAAAAGAAGATCTCCGCCGAAGCGGAGAAAAGGTGTTATTTCAAAGCATCTTTTGCTTGTTTTGCAAGTGCCGCAAATGCCTTCGCGTCATTCATAGCTAGATCAGCTAAAATTTTTCTATCAAGTTCGATCTTAGCTTTATTTAAGCCGTTGATAAATCTTGAATAGCTAATGTCGTTTAGTCTGCAAGCTGCGTTGATACGAACGATCCATAAACGTCTGAAATCACGTTTTTTCTGGCGTCTGTCGCGATACGCATAAACTAAACTTCTCTCTAATTGCTCTTTAGCTTTTCTAAAGTGTTTGTGTCTAGCACTGAAAAAGCCACGTGCTAGCTTTAAAACTTTCTTATGGCGTCTTCTTCTAACTACGCCTGTTTTTACTCTTGCCATATTTATCCTTTTACAAATTGGCGCTCACGAAGTGAGTCTTGCCCCTAAATTTGGGGGAGTTTGAATGACTTTTTTGTCAAAAACTTAAATCTACGCTGCTTATACGCCGAGCATTTTGCGAACGGCTGGGACATTTGTGCTGTCCACGTATTGTGGGCCACGCAAATCTCTCATACGCTTACTAGGTTTTTTTGTTAAGATATGGCTTCTAAAAGCAGAGCCCCTTTTTATCTTATTTTTACCTACTTTAAAGCGCTTAGCAGCACCGCGAACGGTTTTCATCTTTGGCATGCTAATCCTTTTTGAAATTTTATACGCAATCGCGTAAGTTTTGGATTATAGCGAAAAATCCTTTAGAAAATTTAAATTTCACTTAGGCAAAATTTGCAATAAATTTACATTTAACTTAAAAAAGTTTTAAAATATGGAACTAATTTATTAAATTTGGCGTATAATCACATGAAGAAATTTTATTTTACTAAAGGAGTAAAAATGAAAGGCAAAATTATTGCATCAATCGTCGCTATGAGTGCGATTTTAGGCACAAGTAGCTTGGCATGCACTACTATTTTAGTAGGAGATAAAGCTTCAAACGATGGCTCTATGTTAGTCGCCAGGAGTGCAGACAGCAAGGCTGTAAAGGCACAAGTCTTTTTAATCCATCCGGCAAAGAAAAACCAAACTGGCATGCATAGCTCAAAAGCCCATGACGGCGCAAATGACTTTACATATCCGCTTCCAAAAGATGGTATGAGATATACAACCATCGCAAATTCTCACACAAAACTTCACGGAGCTGTCGGCTACAATGAAGCCGGCGTTGGACTAAGTGGCACCGAGACTATTTACGCAAAAGACGAGCTTTTAAAGATCGACCCATATAACGAAGAGAGCGGCATCACCGAGGATGACATCCCAGACGTGCTTTTGCCACGTATGAAGAGTGCAAAAGAGGGCGTTAAACTTCTTGGCGAGATAGTAGAGACAAAGGGTGCTGGAGAGGGCTTTGGTGTGGTATTTATCGATGCAAACGAGCTTTGGTACTTTGAAACTGGTACAGGCCACAAATGGATCGCTACGAAGATCGCTCCAGATGAGTATTTCGTTACTGCAAACCAAGGCAGACTTCAAAACTATAAAGAGAACGATCCAAATTTCATGGGCGCAAAAGATGTGATCAAATTTGCGATTGATAACAAGACTTATGACCCTGCAAAAGACGGAGAATTTAACTTTACAAAAGCCTACACAAGGGACGATGAGAGGGATATGACCTACAACTACCCACGCGTTTGCTGGGTGCAAAGCATGTTTAACCCAAGCTTAAAACAAGACTTCGCCGATGGTCAGAAATTCCCAGTATTTTTAAAACCAGAGAAAAAGCTAAGTGTTGAGGATCTAAAATCTGCGATGAGAGCCCACTACGACGGCACTGCGTTTGATAACTACGCTAGCAAAGATGAAGATAAGAAAAACGTCTACCGCGCTATAAGCGTCTTTAGAACATACGAGTCTCACGTCATGCAGGTGCGCCCTTGGCTACCAAAAGAGATCGGCCGTGTGACCTACGTCGCTCTTGGTATGGCTGATCTTAGCGTTTATTTGCCGTATTACGAGGGTCTTGATGGCTTTATAAAAGGCTACTCAGATGGCTCATACGACGCTGATGATACTTCGATATACTGGGTTTATAGAAAGCTTCAAACCCTTGTGATGACTGACTATGAGAAGTATTCGCCGGTGGTAAAAGAGGCCTACGCTAAATTTGAAAAAGAGTTGGCTGTAAAACAGGCTAAATTTGAAGATGAGTACGTAAAGCTTTATAAAAAAGATAAGAAAAAAGCGGACAAACTCCTAAATGAATTTAGTAAAAAGACAATGCAAGAGGCTAAAGACCTTACGATGGAGCTTACAAACAAGGTCTTTACTATGCTTACAGCTGATATGGATGCTAAGCTAAAATCCCTAAATAAAGGTAAAAAAGACTAAAAGTTTTGGGCGTGAAATTTAGTAGCGCCCAAACTTTAAACAAAAATTTGGCAAAGAGCGTTTATAATGCGGCAAAAATTCACTACAAAGGAAAAACGCTGATGCCTTGTCCCATGCATAAAGCTCGTTAATCTCGGCAAAAAACATATCAGCGATTTTCAAAAAACACGCAAATTTTTAAACAATTTTACATTTTTTCACATTGATATAAATCCATTTTTGCTAGCAGGCCCACTGCATTGTAACTGCATTTTTAAAAATAAAACTAAGCAGTGTTTGAAATTTGGCAAGGATCTTTTTAGTAGGGTTTTTTATAAATTTTATTTTAGTTTAAGAAGAAGCGGGTGTCATCCACCACGTGTGGTGTGATCTAAACTTGTTGTTTGAACTGTGCTGGTGAGGGTTTGGTTTTTTGGTGGCAGAAGGGGATTCTACTTACGGTCTGCTTGCAGTTGCGAGCTTGCGACGCAAAACGTCGCCC
>NZ_CABPUT010000007.1:55113-58040 GCF_902460625.1 Campylobacter concisus | reverse complement strand
CAAGCCCCCACCTACCCCACTGCACGTTCAAAGTTGCTGTGCTTTGCACAGTTTTATAGTAGTCCGCAGAGCGAATTTTCATCTGCAAAGTTAAATTTAAAAAGGATAAAAATGATAAAAAGTTATGTTTTAGGTTTTCCAAGAATCGGAGAAAAAAGAGAGTTAAAGCGCGCATTAGAGGGCTTTTGGGCTGGTAAAGAGGGCTTTAGTGAAGAGAATTTGCAAGAGACTGCAAAGACGCTTCGCCAAAGACACTGGAAATATCAACAAGATGCTGGTATTTCGGCTATTAGCGTTAATGATTTTTCATTTTACGACCTAATGCTTGATAACATCATCGCTTTTGGCGCTACACCTCCAAGATTTGCAAATTTAAGCGGCTTGGAGCAATATTTTGCTTGCTCAAGAGGCAACAAAAGTGGCGTTGCGATGGAGATGACAAAGTGGTTTAATACAAACTACCACTACATCGTGCCAGAGCTTAGCAGTGAGAGTAAATTTAGCCTAAAAGCGGACAAAATTTTAAATGAATACAAAGAGGCGAAGGCTAACGGCGTAAAAGGTAAGGTAAATTTGATCGGTCCTATCACATTTTTGGCTCTTTCAAAGACGACTGACGGCAGCTGCCCATTTAAGCACCTTGACGCGCTTGTAGGCGAGTATAAAAAGCTACTTGAGCAAATTTCTAAGCTTGATGATGAAATTTTAGTGCAGTTTGACGAGCCGATCTTTGTAACAGACAAAAATGAAAGCGACCTTTTGCCACTTATCACAAAGGTTTATAACGAGCTAACAGGCGTTGCTAGCAACATCAAAATCGTATTTGCGACATATTTTGAGCATGCGATCAAGGCAGTTAGCGAAGTGGCTAAAACTAAAATTTATGGCATCGCACTTGACTTCATCCACGGCAAGAGAAATTTCGAAGTCCTTGAGACTATCAAAAATAGCCATTTGACGCTATTTGCTGGTGTGATAGACGGCAGAAATATCTGGAAGAGCAACATCGACGAAAAAGTAAAACTTGTAGGTGAAATTTCAGAAAAAATAGGCGGCAAAGACTTTTATATCGGCACTTCATGCTCGCTTCTACACGTGCCTTATACATTAAAATACGAAGAGAATTTAAATCCAGAGATCAAAAGCTGGCTAAGCTTTGCGGTTGAGAAGCTTGACGAGATCAAGATCATCACAAAACTAGCAAACGGCGAGAATCTAAACGATGCTGAGGCAAAAATTTATGAAGAAAATAAAAATGCCGTTAAAACTCGCGCTACTTCAAAGCTCATCCACTCTGAAAGCGTTCAAAGCCGCATCAAAAATTTAAGCAAATTTGAGCGTGACGAGAAATTTGAAGACCGCATAAAGATCCAACGCGAAACCCTAAACTACGGCATCTTGCCAACAACAACGATAGGTAGCTTCCCTCAAACGGTTGATCTTCGCGTACTTCGCCAAAATTTCAAAAAAGGCGAGATCGACGCGGCTGCTTATGAAGCAGGTATCAAAAAATATATTGATGAGTGTGTGAAATTCCAAGAAGATATCGGCCTAGACGTGCTAGTACACGGCGAGCCAGAGAGAAACGACATGGTTGAGTACTTTGGCGAGCAGATCAGCGGATATGCATTTAGCCAAAATGGCTGGGTGCAAAGCTACGGCAGCCGCTGCGTCAAACCACCACTTCTCTTTGGTGACGTAAGCCGCCCAGAGCCGATGACTGTTAAGTGGATGAAATACGCTCAAAGCATCACAAAGCACGTAATGAAGGGCATGCTAACAGGTCCTGTGACTATGCTAAACTGGAGCTTTGTGCGCGATGATCTGCCAAGAAGCGAGGTAGCAAAACAGCTCGCACTTTGTATCTATGACGAGATCGCAGACCTTCAAGATGCGGGCATCAGAGTGATCCAAGTGGATGAGGCAGCGTTTAAAGAGGGCTATCCGCTAAGAGCTGAAAATATCCCAGCTTATGAGAAATTTGCGGTTGATTGTTTCAAACTTTCAGTAAGCTCAGCTGAGGCAAAAACCCAGATCCACACACATATGTGCTACTCTGAATTTAACGATATTATTAAGACTATTGAGGCTATGGACGCTGATGTTATCAGTATCGAGACTGCAAGAAGTGGTAACGAGCTACTTAAAATTTTCAAAGCCGTTGGCTACAAACAAGAGGTCGGACCTGGCGTTTATGACATCCACAGCCCACGCGTGCCAAGTGTCGAGGAGATCGTCGCTCAGATCAAAGCTCTGCTTGAAGTCTTGCCAAAAGAGCAGCTCTGGATCAACCCAGACTGCGGCCTAAAAACTAGAAAATGGGAAGAGGTCGAGCCAAGCCTTAAAAACATGGTAGAAGCTGTCAAGATCGTAAGAGGTCTATAATCCAAATTTTAGCGTCTAGTAAGCCTAGGCGCTAAACTCCATTTAAATTTCAAAAAAAGTTAGAAAATGTTAAAAGATAAGATCATAAACAATGAAAGTGGCATAGTGCTTTATGGCCTAACGCCTCCAAAGGCTGAATTTGAAGAAGCAAAGCTTAAAGAGATCGCTGCAAAATGGGACAAGAGGATCACGGATGTGCAGGCTGATGGCTTGGTGCTTTACGAGATCCAAGATGAAAGTAGCCGCGTAAGAAGCGAGCGAACTTTTGAATTTAGCGATACATTAAGCCCTGAAATTTACTATTCAAAATATCTAAATTTAAAGACGCCAAGTATATTTTATAGGGTTGCTAATAAATATAACGAGAGTGAATTTAGAGCAAATTTAGCCAAAAGTAGTAGCGATATAAATGTTTTTGTCGGCGTTGCTTCTGGCAAGGTAGAGCCTAAAATGAGCCTAGAGCGTGCTTATGAGATCGCTAGAGATGAGTTTAAAGAGCTTGTAGTGGGCGGTGTTTGCATAGCTGAGAGGCATGCTAAAAA
>NZ_CABPUT010000007.1:46929-54842 GCF_902460625.1 Campylobacter concisus | reverse complement strand
GGGTTGCTAATAAATATAACGAGAGTGAATTTAGAGCAAATTTAGCCAAAAGTAGTAGCGATATAAATGTTTTTGTCGGCGTTGCTTCTGGCAAGGTAGAGCCTAAAATGAGCCTAGAGCGTGCTTATGAGATCGCTAGAGATGAGTTTAAAGAGCTTGTAGTGGGCGGTGTTTGCATAGCTGAGAGGCATGCTAAAAAAGGCGATGAAGAGCAAAGGATGAGCCAAAAGGCCAAAATGGGGGCGAAATTTTTTATCTCGCAGGCAGTTTTTGATATAAATTTGGCTAAAAATTTACTAGAAAGCGTGGCAAAAAGCGGGTTAAATTTACCTATTATTTTGACATTTACTACTTGCGGCAATACAAAAACGCTAGAGTTTATCAAGTGGCTTGGCATAAGCGTTGATAAAAAGAGCGAAAAAAGGATGCTTGAAAGTGATGATTTTTTAGCTACGGCATCGCAAATTTGCCTTGAAAATTTCGCAGAGCTTTATGAATTTGCTAAAAAACTTGGTATAAATGTCGGCGTCAATGTTGAAAGCGTAATGGCAAAAAGAGCCGAGATCGAAGCGAGTCTAGAGCTAACACATAAGATGAGAGAGGTGTTTTGATCTATTAAGAGCTGTTAAAGTTTAACTGATTTGAAGTTTCGCTATATCTTATATCCAGTACCCTAAGTAAATGGTAGGAATTTCTCTTATATCTCGTACGAGTGGTCTAATCCATTCTTGCTTTTGCATTGATCTAAAATTTCCTAGCGTAGTAAATTTCCTTAAAAACGCTAGTGGTATTTTTGCTCTGCAAAAGCGTAATGAGAGAGATATTTTGACTATTTCTTATAAATTTAACTAGTTCGAGGTTTAATTTTTCATGTCTATTACTACTCTCAAAGATACCGATAACCTTGTTAACTTTTTTAGCTGGATCATCCTAAACCCTAGTAGTAAAGCGATCTATTTTAGGATGACATTTTGCTCAAGGTTGCTTGAAAACAGCAAGATATTCTTTACCAGTCAGCTAGTCCACCAACCGGTTTTTGTATTATTCTTATCAGCCTTTTGTTTTAAAAATTCCTCTTCCTCTTTTGTAGGTTTATACTCACCTTTGAAGAATTTTTCTTAGTATCAATCTTTTGCTCTAG
Organism: Campylobacter concisus; assembly: GCF_902460625.1. Classification (GTDB taxonomy): domain Bacteria; phylum Campylobacterota; class Campylobacteria; order Campylobacterales; family Campylobacteraceae; genus Campylobacter_A; species Campylobacter_A concisus_AD. The sequence continues at coordinate 53,701 of NZ_CABPUT010000007.1, read as the reverse complement.
TATCTTTCTCTCATGAATTTTATATGTTGGCTTCAGTACTAAAGATAATTTCTAAAGCTAACGCTATATGCCCTATATCATAGTGGTAGCTTACACATTTTAGCTCTTTAGGAGTGCCAAGGGGTTTTTGTGACGATAACTTGTGAGTTGCCGATATTGACTGGGTAGTTTTCATCTTTACCGATAACTGCGAAGCAAGCGTTAGCTAATTCTAAATTTATCCATCAAATTTGCTACTTATAAATAAATTTAATTACTAAAAAATTAAGCTAAATAAAATAGAAAATAAAATATAATCCCAAATCTTTGGTCCCGTAGCTCAGTTGGTAGAGCACTACCTTGACATGGTAGTGGTCGATGGTTCGAGTCCATTCGGGGCCACCACTTCTAACAAAACATCCCAAACAAGAGATTTAAAAATTAATTATTAGTAAATTTTCTAAAGATGTGGTAAAGATTTATTTCAAATAATCTTTCACATCATACTCTTTGCCAGCATCGTGATCTTTTAAAAGCTTTGCCACGATAGGGCTTAAAATGATGATGGCAATTAAATTTGGTACGACCATCAAGCCATTAAACATATCCGCTAGGCTCCAGACAAAATCAACTTTTTGCAAGCTTCCCAAAAATACAAAAACGACTACTAAAATTTGAAAAGCTCTGACCGCTTTTGCCCCAAGAAGGTATCTTACGTTGATCTCAGCAAAATAGTACCATCCAAGAATCGTTGTGAATGCAAAGAAAAATAGGCAAACAGCTACGAAACTATATCCGCCAACCTTACCAAAGATATGCGATGAGAAGGCTTCTTGCACCAAGGTGATACCTGTAAAGACTGCCTTACCGTTTTCAAAGCTAATAACATTTGCAGTAAGCACTACAAAAACCGTGATATTTAGCACGATAAATGTATCTACAAATACGCTCATTATACCAAGTACTGCTTGATCGACTGGGTGTTTGACATTAGCTGCGGCGTGTGCATGCGGAGTTGAGCCCATGCCAGCTTCATTGCTAAAAAGCCCTCTTGCTATTCCGTATCTCATCGCAGCTGCTATGCTAGCTCCAGTAGCTCCACCCCACGCAGCTGAAGGATCAAACGCTGCTTTATAGATAAGCAAAACTGCATCTGGGATTTCGTGAAAATTTAAAGCGATAATGATTAGTCCAACACCTACATAAAGTAAAGCCATCAAAGGCACGATCTTTTCAGCTACTCTTGCGATCGCCTTTACGCCACCTATAAAGATGACCGCGCAGACGATTGCTAAAAAAGCTCCAGTTATCCACTGAGGTATACCAAAGGCACCTTTAAAGCCGTCTGAGATCGAGTTTGCTTGCACCATATTGCCGATAAAGCCAAGTGCGATAATGATAGCGATAGCGAAAAATCCAGCTAAAATTTTTGCCCATTTTCCCTTTAATCCACGACTTATATAAAATGCAGGACCGCCTATCGTGTGACCGCTGTCATCTTTCGTGCGGTAAATTTGAGCTAGGCAAATTTCAGCAAAATTTGTAGCCATGCCTAAAAATGCAGCGCACCACATCCAAAATATCGCTCCAGGACCACCCATGATAAGAGCTGTTGTCGCACCTACTAGATTGCCAGTGCCAACTTGTGCGGCGATCGCAGTTGCAACTGCTTGAAACTGGCTCATTCCAGCCTTGCCAGCAGCTTCGCCGTGAAGCGAGAAATTCCCAAAAAGTTCTCTTAGGCCCATTTTAAACTTAAAAATTTGAACAAACCCAAGCCTAATAGTAAAAAATAGTCCGGTGCCGCAAAGTAGGGCGATAAGGAAGTATGGACCCCAAAGAAATGAATTTATACTCTCAACACAATTATTTAAAATTTCAGCAAAATTTGTAGGCATTTTCTTGACTTTCATTGGTGTAGTTTAGAGAGCGAGTATATTTAAAAAAATATAAAATTAGAATAAATAAGAAAAATTTTTTAGCTTAGCTTAAAATTTCGCGCTAGTTTCGGCTTACTCGTGGCAAGCTTGTTTTTGATAGCTAGATTTTATAGCAGATATTTTTACGCTCTAAGTTATTTTTTGATTGATAATTTTCTAAATTTATCCCACAAAGACGGCTTATGAGGACTAAAATTATTTCTTGATTTTTGGATTTTAAAATTAGGTTTTTATGTGTTTTAGACGGCTTTTAAGAGAAATTTGCAATCTTTCTTGCTGGATATAACTTGGCAAAACGTATTTAACTCTTAGTTTTACTAAAAATTTTATCAAAAGCGTTTAAAAGGCTTTGGCTATTAAGTTGCTTAGTCGTCTTTGTAAAATTTCCCACCTTTTGCTTAACTGGGTTAAATTTACCGCCTTGCGCCGATTTTTTTGTAAAATTAGGCAAACTATAAAATGCTTTACGGACCACCAGTAAGTTTGCTTTTTGTTTTAAGTTTAACGATAAGTTTGCGCAAATTTAGTGCTATTCTATAGGCTTAAACTGCGTAAAATCCATACCGGTCGCGTCAAGGACCGCACGCGAATAAAAATAAAAACTATAAAACAAATCATCATCATAAAAGCGTTCTTCCCAAAGCTCCTCGTCGTTTTCGTCGCTTTGTGGCCACAGGTATTTTTCGGCTAGCATATCAGCAAAGCTGCCCAGTGGTGCGGCGTGATTAATTTTATCAGCATCGTCACAAACCATAAGCATAAACGCGAAAAATTCACCCAGACGGGATACGATAAGCTCTGCCACCTCGTTTTTATCGCCGTTATCAGCGACCAACTTCGCCCGCATAAAAATTCTCGCCAAAAATACAAGTGCAAAAGGCGTAGCGTGCCAAAAAGTACTTTGATGCTCTATTTCTTTAAAAATTTTATCAAGCACGTCACAAGCAGCTTTGGCGTTAAATTTTGCTTCATTGTTATTTGCTGGATTTGCCGTATTTTGTCCGCTATTTGACTTGCTGGTAGTCAAACTTTGTGTCAAATTTTTCTCGCCGATCGCTGCCGAAAGCTGTTTAAAAATTTCTGGAAATTCGCTTGCTCTACCATAAGTCGTTGTTAATCTACTCCAAGGCACGTCTTCTATCTCTAAATTTGTGATGTATGCTAAATTTTGCTTATTCATCTATATACCTTTAAAATTTACTCTTATGCTTGGCATAAATAAATCTGACAGAGTAAAGCCAAAATTTAGCCCTTGGATTTTATTTTATCTAGCCACTCATTTAGTGTTTTTTCAAAGCCTATGCCCTTGCTTTTGTAAAAAACGAGTGGTTTTTCTAGGTATTTTTGCTCGATCCAGCCGCCAAAATCATGCGGATAAAGGTAGTCTTTGCTCTCTTTTGTGTGATTTTTTAGATATGGCGGGATTTTTAAAATTTCCTCGCTTTGCACGTATCTTAGGGCGGCATTTATCGCATTGTAGCTGGAGTTTGACTTTGGCGAGCAGGCTAGATAAACGGCGCACTGAGCTAGTATTATCCTAGCCTCTGGAAAGCCTATCTCTTTTACCACGCTAAGCGTGCTTGCGGCTAAATTTAGTGCATTTGGGTTTGCGTTGCCGATGTCTTCGCTGGCAAATATCGCCATCCTTCTAGCGATGAAGTCAGCACTCTCGCCAGAGTCTATGAGTCTTGCAAGGTAATATATGACGGCGTTTTCGTCGCTTCCGCGCATACTTTTTATAAAAGCGCTTGCTAGCTCGTAGTGCGTGTCATCCTCTTTCGCTCCCTCTTTTAGGGCGTTTTGACGTAGTGTTTTTAAATTTTCTAAGCTCACATTTTCATCAAGCGTGACGGCAAATTCTAGTAAATTTAGCATGGCTCTTGCGTCGCCGCCACTACTTTTAAAGAGATACTCTTTGGCATCTTCGTCAATGCTAAATGAAATTTGCTCTTTTATCTTGCCAAGAAGGTCTTCAAAATCGCTACTGCTAAGCGGTCTAAACTCAAAGAGCATCGAGCGGCTTCTGATACCTGAGCTTAGCGTGAAAAAGGGATTTTCGGTACTTGCGCCGATGACTAGGGCTTTGTAGTTTTCCATGGGGATCAAAAGTGCTTCTTGCTGGGTTTTGCTAAGCCTGTGGATCTCGTCTATGAAAAAGAGTGGCTTGTTTAAGGCGTTTTCGTAGTTTTTTAAAATTTTGCGAAAGTCATCTATCTTTAAATTTCCGCCGTCAAACTCATAAAAATCGTAGTTTGCCCCGCTTGCCACAGCTCTTGCAAAGCTCGTTTTGCCACAACCTGCTGGACCATAAAAGATGGAGTGCGGGATCTTGCCGGTGGCTATAAATTTTAAAAAAGCCGCTTTAACTGCCTTTTGGCCGCAAATTTCATCCAAGTTTTTTGGTCTAAACATCAGTGCAAGTGAGCTCAAATTTATTCCTTTACTTTGCTGGTTTTGGTAAAATTTTGGCCTTAGCACTAAGGCTCTCTATCTTTAGCTCGTAAATTTTCATGATCCCGAGCCCATACTCCGCAGCCACGTCAAAGGTGCTCATTGCGTAGGCAGTGTATTTTTGGCTAAGAATTTTTAAAATTTCATACTTTTTGGTCTTGTCCTCGACCTCGTAGGCTCTTGTTTTTGCGATTGCACTTTTATATTCAGTTGTAAAGACCTTACCACCAAGTGCCTTGCCGTCGTTTTTTATCGTATCTAGCTCACTTTCGCTTAGATGCGGGACTTTGTTAAAACTAACGCAGACAAACTCCACTTTTCGTCCATTTTGAAGTAGTTTTGCCTTACAGCCAGCGGTAGCTCCGTGTATAAAAATGCTTTCACCAACTCTAACAGGCGAGATCGGTACGCTAAAAATTTCTCCCTCATCATCCACGCATGAAATTACCGCATATTCACATTCATCTATGATTTTTAAACCATCTTCACGGCTTAGTTCTCTATCTTTTCGTCTCATTTTTTATCCTTTTTTGGAAAGATCATTTTAAAATTTAAGTGCTTAAAGGCTAGTATAACGTAAAAATTTCAAGGAAAAACATGAAAAAAATAGCCATTTTTGCCATTTTGCTTGGCATAAATTTAGTCCATGCAAACGATGTTTGCAATGAATATATAAAGCAAAGTAGGCTCTATCTTGACGAGCTTTATGCCAAAGAGAGCAAACGACTCGCAAACGATGAAAAGGCGTTAAGACTTTTTGAGCTTAAATTTGATGAGTTTAAGCAAAGACAAAGCGGTCAAGAAGCCATAATTTTGCAAAACAAAGATGAGAAATTTTGCAAAAGAAAGCTTGAAGAGATAAACAAACTTTTAAATGATCTAAAAAAAATAGATCAAATTTTTACGTTTAGATCCCAGTCTATTGGCGTTTTACCGTGATTTGCTAGGTAGATATTTGCCTTTGAGAAATGACGGCAGCCAAAAAATGCACCACGAGCCAGTGGGCTTGGATGTGCTGCCTCTAAGATGAGGTGCTTGCTGGCGTCAATGAGCGGTGCTTTGGCTCTAGCTGGATTGCCCCAAAGCATGAAAACTACGTTTTGTAAATTTTGGCTAACTTTTTTTATTACAGCGTCAGTAAAACCCTGCCAGCCAAAGCTTGCGTGGGAATTTGCCACTCCAGCGCTGACGCTTAAAGTCGAGTTTAGTAGTAGTACGCCTTGTTTTGCCCATTTTGTGAGATCGCCGCTATTTGGCTCTTTTATGCCAAGATCAGCGTAAATCTCTTTATAGATATTCACAAGACTTGGCGGGACTTTTACGCCACTTGGCACTGAAAAGCTTAGTCCCATGGCTTGATTTGCGCCGTGGTATGGATCTTGGCCTAGGATGACGACTTTAACAGAGTGAAAAGGCGTTAGGTTAAATGCATTAAATATAAGTGCACTTGGTGGATAGACGACGCCAGCGCTCTTTGTCTTTAAGAAATTCTCTTTGATGCGAGCAAAATTTTCACTCAAAAACTCATCTTTTAGCATCTCTTTCCAACTTGGCTCGATCTTTATATCATCTAAATTTATCTGCATTTTCCTGCCTTTTGTAAGTTTTAGCGGTATAATTTTAACTAAAATTTATCCAAAGGAAAGAGCTGTGTCTGAGCAAATTTTTAATAAGATATATGAGCTTCTTAGTAAGAATGAAGCCAAATTTAAAGTCCTAAATCATGAGAGTGCGACCACTTCAGAAGAGGTGGCAAAACTTAGGGGAACAAAGATGAGCCAAGGCGCAAAGGCTCTAGTTTGCTCTATTAAAGGAGTGGATGAGGAGAAATTTAGGCAAATTTTTAAAGATGAAAATGTGCTAAATGATTATTTGCTAAGCGATGAAAAGCCAGCGATGAAGGCTGGTAAAATTTATATTTTGGCTATTTTGCCAGCCGATATGCAAGCAAATCTTGATAGCTTGACACAAAAATTTGACGGCAAAAGAGCAAGCCTAGCTAGTCCAGATGAAGTTTTGGCATTGACAGATTGTGTTTTTGGTTCAGTGCCACCGTTTAGCTTTCATAAAAATTTACACATAGTAGTTGATGAAAGGTTACTACAAAGAAACGATGAGATCGCATTTAATGCGGGGCTACTTGATAGATCGATCATTTTAAATACAAAAGATTATACGAAGATAGTACGACCAACGCTAATAAATTTTGCAGAATAAAAAAAGTGCTAGGCTAACCACTTCCTAGCACTAAATATTGTCGGGAGAAAAATGAATTTAAGTAATGCAAAGACGAGAAATTGCTAAATTCATTTCAAGAACAAATATTATCAAGCATAATCTTAAAATATAATAAATTATATAAATAAAAAGCTTTAAATTTAGGGATTTACATATTTAAATAT
>NZ_CABPUT010000007.1:0-46776 GCF_902460625.1 Campylobacter concisus | reverse complement strand
TTTAGCTTAAAGCCCATTTAGATAAAATCCTTAATCGTTCTTTTATCGTAAAAAAGACAATTTGATATAAGGAAAAACAATGAGCGATATCATCGCATACAAACTAAATGGCGAAATAGTCGATACTCAAAGTATCGCAGGGCGCGAGAGTAGTGCCGAGCCTATCTATTTTGACAACTCAAAAGAAGCACTACACGTTATTAGACACTCCTGTGCGCACCTAATGGCACAAGCTATCAAATCACTCTATCCAAAGGCAAAATTCTTTGTCGGACCAAACGTAGAAGATGGATTTTATTATGATTTTAGAGTTGATGATGAGGGCACGAAGCTAGGCGAGAGCGATCTAGCTGCAATCGAAGATAAGATGAAAGAGCTTGCTGAGAAGAAATTTGACATCGTAAAAACCTGCTCAACCAAAGCTAATATGAGCGATAAATTTAAAGATGACGACCTAAAACAAGAGGTCTTAAAAAGAATCCCAGATGGCGAAGTGAGCAGCTACTCACAAGGTGATTTTGAAGATCTTTGCCGTGGACCACACGTACCAAATACTAAATTTTTAAAATTTTTCAAACTTACACGCGTGGCTGGCGCATATCTTGGCGGCGATGAGAGCCGTGAGATGCTAACTAGAATTTACGGCACAGCCTATGCAGATAAAGAGAGCTTAAAAGAGCACATCCGAATCATCGAAGAGGCCAAAAAGCGTGACCACAGAAAGCTTGGCACCGAGATGAAACTATTTACTTTTGATGAAGAAGTGGGTGGCGGCTTGCCGATATGGTTACCAAATGGTGGACGGTTGCGATCGAAGTTAGAGCAAATTTTATACAAAGCTCACCGCGACCGCGGCTACGAGCCAGTGCGTGGGCCTGAGCTTTTAAAGGCCGACGTATGGAGAAGAAGCGGCCACTACGCAAACTATAAAGAAAATATGTACTTTACGACGATCGACGAGACAGAATATGGCATAAAGCCGATGAACTGCGTTGGTCACATCAAAGTTTATCAAAGTGATATCAGGTCTTACCGCGATCTACCGCTTAAATTTTTCGAATACGGCGTAGTGCATCGCCATGAAAAAAGCGGCGTTTTACATGGACTTTTTAGAGTTCGCGAATTTGCACAAGATGACTCGCATATCTTTTGTATGCCAAGCCAGATAAAAGAAAATATCCTAGAAATTTTAAAATTCGCCGGCAAAATAATGGAAAATTTCGGCTTTCATTACGAGATGGAGATTTCGACCAAGCCTGCAAAAGCGATCGGCGGGGATGAAATTTGGGAAACTGCAACCAAAGCGCTAAAAGAAGCGCTTGATGAAAACGGTTTTAAATACGGCATCGACGAGGGTGGCGGCGCATTTTACGGTCCAAAAATCGACATTAAGATCACTGATGCGCTTAAGAGAAAGTGGCAGTGCGGCACGATACAAGTTGATTTTAACTTGCCAGAGCGCTTTGATCTAGGATACATCGATGCAAACAACGAAAGACAACGCCCCGTAATGCTTCACAGAGCACTGCTTGGCAGTTTTGAGAGATTCATAGGAATTTTACTTGAGCACACTGCTGGCGAGCTACCATTTTTCATAGCTCCTACGCAAGTCGTCATCGTACCTATTAGCGACGCGCATTTAGAGTATGCAAAAGAAATTTCACGCGAGCTAAGAAAAATCAACGTCGATAGCGAGATCGCAAGTAAAAATGAGAGTTTAAATAAAAGAATAAGAACGGCAGAAAAACAAAGGGTGCCTATGATAGTTGTGCTAGGTGACAACGAAGTAGCGAACAAGAGCGTTGCGCTACGCGACAGACAGGCTAGGACGCAGAGCGATATGAGCTTGGCGGAATTTATAAATTTAACGAAGGATAAACTTAGTGAGGTACATTTTTGAGTAAGGAAAATGAAGTATTGCTCAATGAGGACATAAGGGCGAGAGAAGTAAGATGTGTAGGGGATGATGGCACAGCATACGGTGTCATCTCAAGAGATGAGGCTTTAGAGATCTCAAATAAGCTTGGGCTTGATCTAGTGCTTATAGCGCCAGATGCGAAGCCGCCAGTTTGCAAGATAATGGACTATGGTAAATTCCGTTATCAGCAAGAGAAAAAGCAAAAAGAAGCTAAAAAAAAGCAAAAAACCATCGAGATAAAAGAGATAAAACTCTCTGTCAAGATCGCCCAAAACGATATAAACTACAAGGTTAAACACGCAAGCGAGTTTTTGCAAGATGGCAAACACGTTAAATTTCGTGTATTTTTAAAGGGTCGCGAGATGAGTACCCCAGAGGCTGGCGTAGCCATGCTTGAGAAGGTCTGGGAAATGATAAAAAATGAAGCTGACCGCGACAAAGAGCCTATAATAGAAGGTCGTTATGTAAATATGCTTGTAACTCCAAAAAAGGGTTAAATTCTAACAAAGAGCAGGCTAGGGCTTGCTCTTTGTTACATTAAATTTTTTAATACAAAAACTTATAAATAACTATTTTCAAAAATCCTATCATTTTTATATGTGTTAAATTTACGCAAAGGCGTTTGCAGGGTTGATATACCTTATGGTTAAATTTGATAGGCAAAATTTGGATGTGGCTTAAATTTAGTAAATTTTGGTCTTTACTTGCTGGAATTTACCCGCTTTGTTATCGCTCATATGGATGTTGTGCTGAAAATAATCTAGGCAAATCGACTCTCTTGCGAGCTTACAAATTTTTAGTACTTGCGTGAGTATTTTTAAGCTAAATTTTGCCTAATATTTAGCTAAATTTGGTAATGGGATATCGCTTTAATAATACTTTTTACAAAAAGCTTTGACTACTCTTGGTTTTATGTGGCGACCAAATTTGACGAAAAATTTGCTTGTTCGTGGATTAAATGTAGCAAATTTTAATTTTTGCTTACTAGAATTTGCTCCATCCTTTTTTTGCCAACCATTACATGGGCCGCTTTGCTGAAATTTGACTAGGCAAGAGCTTGCCTGAAAGAGTAAATTTGATAACTTCTTTCGAGTTGTAAATTAATGGTGCCTGTGCGAGAGTTATAAGCTAAATTTCGCCTAGTAGCTGTATAAATTTGCTAAAAAATTCGCTTGTTTATAGTTTAAATTTATAAAAGAGAATTTAGGCTGGATGAGCATAAATTTACTAAATTTTATAAGCCATTTCTTGGCAAAAATCAAATATCCTATAATCTGCTTGAATAAAATTTAGTGTTTGCTCATCCTATGTCAGGACTTCTTCATTTTGCCTTGTTATATCGATGCCAGCTAACACTATAAAAATTTCTCGCTCGCAACGCGCTTGCTACAAATTCTTCATCTTTAAACAGCCACACATAAACATACCACTCGTGCAATCAAGCAAAAGCATACATGGCAAAAACTTTCAAATTTGTTGCACAAATCTCGCCACTCCACCATTTACTACCACGCCAGCTTTTTTGACAAAATTTCTATTAAATGCTCTAAAAATAGTGATCTGCTCGCCACCTTAGTATCAATATTTTAAATTTAGGTGAGCTTCAAATCCACATATATCACACCACCGCGAATTTGTCAAAACGAACGCCGCATAAAATAATACTTCAAACTAGCGTAAATTTGATAGTTTGTCAGTAAAATTTGCCATACAAAAGGCAAATTCTTTTTTAACTAAAAGCCTAAAACTATTTCATATTGATTTGCATCCAAATTTAACTTGGACGCAAATTTATAGAGCTAAGAGCAAAATCAGCCCTACACGTATCCCTGATCTATCATCGCGTCGGCCACTTTTCTAAAGCCCGCGATATTTGAGCCAAGTACTAGATTTCCCTCGTCGCCAAACTCCTTGCTAGTCTCGTAGCTAAGCTCGAAGATATGATTCATGATGCCGTGCAGTCTGTGATCGACCTCCTCAAAGCTCCACGAAGTCATGCCAGCATTTTGCATCATCTCAAGGCCGCTTGTGCCCACGCCGCCCGCGTTTGCCGCCTTTGCCGGAGCAAAGTAAAAATCCTTTTGCGCGAGCATAAAATTTATCGCATCAAGCGTGCTTGGCATATTTGCCCCCTCAGCCACGAAGCGACAGCCGTTAGCGTAGAGCGTCTTGATGTCGGCTAGATGTAGCTCGTTTTGCGTCGCGCACGGAAACGCTCCGTCGCACGGCACGTCCCATACGCCGTTTCTACCCTCTTTGTACTCGTTTACGCTTACGTATTTTGCGTTCGGTCTAAATTTAACGTATTCGCTAAGGCGCGCGCGTTTGACCTCTTTTAGCTCTTTAAGCACCGCTATATCGATGCCCTCAGCGTCATAGACGTATCCGTTTGAATCAGAGACGGTGATAGGCAGTGCGCCTGCTTGATAGAGCTTTTCGACTGTGTAGATGGCGACGTTTCCGCTACCGCTGATGCTGCATTTTTTGCCCTCTAGATCAAGTCCAGCTTTTCTTAGCATGTTTTGAGTGAAATATACTAGTCCGTATCCAGTAGCCTCTGTGCGCGCTAGGCTGCCACCCCAGTTTAGGCCTTTGCCCGTTAGTATGCCGTCAAATCTACCCGTGAGCTTTTTATACTGTCCAAACATATAGCCGATCTCGCGCGCGCCAACGCCGATGTCGCCTGCCGGTACGTCTACGGTGTTGCCGATGTGGCGGTAAAGCTCGCTCATAAACGCTTGGCAAAAGCGCATTATCTCGCCCTCGCTCTTGCCTTTTGGATCAAAGGTGCTGCCGCCTTTTGCGCCGCCGATATTTACGCCGGTGAGCGAGTTTTTAAAAATTTGCTCAAATCCAAGAAATTTTAGCACGCCAAGATCCACGCTAGGATGCAGTCTGATGCCGCCTTTATAGGGGCCCACGGCTGAGTTAAACTGCACGCGGTAGCCGTTATTTACCTGCGGTCTGCCGTCATCGCCCGTGTACGTGACGCGAAATATCACCGTGCGCTCGGGGATGACGATGCGCTCTAGGATCGCGTGCTTTTGGTACTTGCTCTCTCTTTTTATAAGCGGCTCGAGGCTGTTTAGTACCTCGGTCGCAGCCTGGACAAAGACGCCTTGACCCGGATTGGTCTTTTTTATCCACTCCATCGTTTTTTCGATATACTCGCTCATTTTGGCTCCTATTCGTCAAATTTTTGTAGTTGAATATTAACTCTCCTAGAAAAAATTTTTATTTAAATTTATTTTTATATTTTTACTTTAGGCAATGAGCGTTACATATCGAAACTAAATTTATAAAAAGTGGTTTTTGTTTCGATCGCTGGGATAAATTTATAAAAGAGAATTTAGGCTGAGTAGAGCCTAAATTTACTAAATTTGCGCCATCTCTTGCCAAAGATCAAGTGCTGTGTCGTCTGCTTGGACAAATTTTAGGATTTGCTCGGTTGATGGCAGGGTTTCTTCATTTAGCCTTGCTATATCGATGCTAGCAAGCGCTATGAAAAATTTTTCAAAGTCACTCGCAACGCGCCTGCTGCAAAGCTCCTCATCTCCAAAGAGCCATGCATAGACTGCGCCACTCGTGCAATCAAGCAAAAATATCCACGGATCACCCACGGCAAAGACTATCAAATTTAAAGGGCGAGCTTCACCTTGCCACCATTTGCCGCCATACTCATCTACGCTATTTAGCCGTACTAGCTCACTCGCGTAGTCGCCTTTGGAGCCAAAACTAACATTACAAATTTCAAAATTTCCAAGGTCAAATTTGCTTAAAAGCTTTGTAAATTTAGCTGGGAAATTTACGCCAAGAGCTTCTTGTGCGTTTTTAAGTGCTTGTGTGGTAGCTTTAACATCATTTTGAAGCAAGAGTCTCATGCCAGTCATACCCTCTTGCTCTAGTGGCAAGAAAATTTGATCTAACTTTTGAGCGATTTCATCTAGCTTTAAAAACATATTAGTCCTTTAATTTGCTAAATTTTGGCAAATTTTATCAAATTTATTTCAGCACGCTTTTAAATTTGACCCATTTGTTGCCAAATTTAGACCATGATTTTCATAAATTTAAGAAGCTGGCAAGAGATAGCTAAGAAAACTAGCAATCACTAAATGCGAGAGTTACAAAGGATTAATGATAAGGTAAATTGGCTTGGTAAAGCCACGTAGCCCATAAAAGAGAATTAAAACTACGCTAAAGCATACGAACTTGAGGACTTTTGCGTACGAATGAGCTCGCCACTTATAGTAAAGTGTAAAGAAATTTTAAGCGGCGCAGCATTCAAAAGTGGAGCAAAAGATAAAAAATTTAAATGAGAGTGTGCCACCTAAAGACATAGTACAAGAATAGGCAAAACTATCTGAAGGCTAAAGCTTGGCGCATATCTCTAAACGCTAGTTTGCCTACGTGAGAGGGTGTGCTTTACTTTGGCACCGCTGGCAATAACGGACATCTCTATGCCGTTGAGGCAAAAGTGGCGAGGTGATATTTAAATTTAAAACAAGTGGCGCGGAGCATTCTCCTTAAGTCGATGGTTAAATTCTACTCGCAAACCGCAAAAATAAGCCAGCTTTGATAAGCGCTAAAAATAGCTCGTTTTTAAAAGAGATAGAGTTTGAAATTTTGGTTTAGTTACAGATCAGATTATGCTAATAAGCGGTGACAAGCTCTACGCCGTGCAAATGACAGAGCCAAGACGTACGCAGTTTGCGCGAGAATTTAGCCTTGGCGAAATTTACCGCCAAAGCCAAAATGAGATAAATTTATCTCTTCTTTTTATATCTTTTTATTGCCTCTACGATGACTTCTTCTAGGTCGTCGTTTGGCTCTTTGTTCATATCATCATAGGTGTTTTCAAGGATGGTTTTTAAGTTTTTCTCGACGTAGCTAGTATCGAAAAATCCTCTTCTAAACTCCTTACTCTTGCTGATCGTTAGTAAAAATGGGATGATCGTTCGCACGCCCTCGATGGTAAATTCTTCAAGCGCTCTTTCAAGCTTATTTACCGCTAGGTCGTAGTCGGTCGCCTTTACGATCAGCTTTGCGATAAGTGAGTCATAAAATGGCGGTATGGTGTAGTCTTTATAGACGTGGCTATCGACGCGCACAGATGGGCCAAGAGCTGGGTAGTAGCCCTCGATAGTGCCTGGTGCTGGGATGAAATTCTCCCAGACATTCTCGGCTGTGATCCTTGCCTCTATCGCGTAGCCGCGCGGCTTGATGTCGCTTTGCTCGATCTCTAAAATCTCGCCAGCTGCGATCCTTATCTGTCTAACGACTAAGTCGTGGCCGGTGATTTCTTCGGTGATGCCATGCTCCACTTGGATACGGGTGTTCATCTCCATGAAGTAAAAGTTGTTGTAGTCATCTAGCAAAAACTCGATCGTTCCTACGTTTGAGTAGCCCACAGCCTTTGCAGCGGCCACCGCGGTTACGCCCATTATCTTTCTTAAATTTTCGCTGATAGATGGGCAAGGTGCGATCTCGATTATCTTTTGGTGGCGCCTTTGGATAGAGCAGTCACGCTCGCAAAGGTGGATGATATTGCCGTAGTTATCGCCTAAAATTTGAAACTCGATGTGACGAGGATTTACGACAAGCTTCTCCATAAAGACTTCATCGTTGTTAAAGTAGGTCTTTGCTTCTCTGGTGCACGACTCAAAGGCATCTTGCATATCTTCTTCTTGCCAAACTTCTCTGATGCCACGTCCGCCTCCGCCTCCACTTGCTTTTAAGATGACTGGGTAGCCGATGCGTCTAGCGTGCTCTTTTATGGCGTCCATGCTCTCGTCATTTAGCTTTTCTGTGCCTGGAACGATTGGTATGCCGTTTCTCTTCATCAGGTATCTTGCGATATTTTTATCACCCATTTTTCTGATCACTTCAGCCTTTGGACCGATAAAGATAAGTCCAGCGTCCTCGACCGCCTTTGCAAATTCGTAGTTTTCGCTTAAAAAGCCGTATCCTGGGTGTATCGCGTCAGCCCCGCACTCTTTAGCAAGCTTTACGATAGCTTTGGCGTCAAGATAGCCCTTGATTGGATCTTCGCCCACTTGATAGGCCTCATCAGCTATCCTTACATGTAAGCATTCGCTGTCTGGCGCTGTGTAAATTCCTACGCTTTGGATGTGTAAATCCCTACAAGCTCTGACTATCCTAACTGCGATCTCACCACGATTTGCGATAAGAATTTTATGTATCATAGGCTATCCTTCTTGAGTTTTTCTTATCATATAACTATTCGTTTTATTTTTAGATAAATTTATTAAGTCTGGTTTTAAAATTTGAGTGCAAAGGCTAAATTTACACTCAAATTTTTCTATCTATTGATGATTTGTGGAAAAGGGGTGGCTAGGGCTTTTTTGCTAAAATCTTGCGACTCGATCGTGAAATTTGTAGCAAATCTTTGAATGCCCTCTTTTTTATAAGCGCGCCTTTGGATGGTAAAAAGGACTAAATTTCCACTTTGCTTGGTGTAGCGATATATCGAGTGTTCTGCTGTTGGCACACCATTTAGATTTGAAAATATTGTGATATCAAGATAAATTTCATTTGCGAGCGAGCCTTTTTTGTAAGCCACTTTTAGCCCTTTTGCTTTTAGTTCTTTTAGATCATTTATCTTTTGCTCGACTGCTTGCTCTGGCGTAGCATCAAATTTAAGCGTGTTTAGCGAGAGCATGTAGCTAAAACTATCTAGCTTTTCGCCAGGCAGTAAGTACTCCTGCGTGAATAAATTTGGCACAGGCTTGGCTGAGCCTGCTAGCGAGTAGAATCTGTTGTCAAATTTTATCTGCATCGGCTCAAAGTACTGAGTCGCTGCAAGTAAGAGTGCCGGCAAAGCAATAAACGCTAAAAATTTCTTCATCAAATTCCCTTAAAATGGATTTACTATCATGACCCAGATGATGATAAGCATCGCGATAGTTGGCACTTCGTTGTAAGCTCTAAAGAAGATGCCACTTTTGTTACAGCGTTTTTCTTTGAGCTGCTTCATGTAGCGTCCAAGGTCTAGGTGATAGATAGCCATTAAGATGACAACTAAAATTTTGACGTGTATGTGACCAGTTTTTATAAGATCAGGCATCGCGATAAGTATCAAAATGCCAGTAAAAAATGAGCCAATCAGTGCGACCCAACCGATGTAGTGATACATCTTATACTCCATCACCTCAACCACTTTTATAAAGTCAGGTTTGTCCATGTTTTCTACGTGATAAACGTAGAGCCTTGGCTGATAAAACAGCACTGCCATCCACGATATGAAAAACAAATAGTGGAGGTATTTTAAGTAAAGATAATATTCTGCCATAACGTCTCCTTATCTAAAAAGTATCTCTTTTCTAGCTTCAAATTCAGCCTTGCTGATCACACCACTCTCAAAAAGCTCATAAAGTCTTTTTAAGTCGTCCTCTTTATCTTTTAGTTTTAGTCTCTCTTTTAGCTCGTCCTTTTGTAAATTTTTATCCACACCACTGCCGACTAAAAATGCGTCGATGATCCACCAGATAAACCAGATAGCTAAAAATATATATCCAATAAGGATGATTTGCAAAGAGTAGCCGATAAAAAATAGTCCCATCATCAAAAAGCCAGTGATAAATTTACCAAGGTAAATTCTATGCGCTCCAAGCCAGCCAGTAAGTAGCCAAAGCGCGTATGCGACGTAGATATTATTTCCCACTCTCTCTCCTTTTTCTAAAACTTTGCCAAAGTATCATCACTACGCAAAGATCGATCATCACATCAGCGAAGTTAAAGACTGCAAAGTTAAACCACTTGTGCCAAAAGACGTAATCCACGACGCCGCCATGGATAAATCTATCTGTGATATTTGAGCTGCCAGCTCCTAGCAAAGCTCCAAGCCAAATGGCATGCGAGCAAAGCAGCTTCTTCTCAACGACTAGATAGACAAAAACGCCTAAAATAAGGGCTATCTGGATAAATTTAAGCCACTCATCTAAAAAGGCAAACATCGAAAATGCAACGCCCTTATTATATGTAAGAACTAGTGAGAAAAACTCGCCCTCCCACAAAAAACCATCTATAAATATCATTTTTATCGCTTGATCAACGATAAAAATGATAAAAAACGCTATGAAAAATTTAACCAAATTTTTACGCATTTAAGGCTTTTACGAAAAATTTTTCAACTTCATCCATGTGTTTTTCAACTAAAGTTTGATTTTTACCCTCAAGCAAAAGTCTGATCAAATTCTCAGTGCCAGAGTATCTAAAAAGTGATCTTATGCCATCTTTTGCAAGGCTGGCCTCAAGCTCTTTTAGCCCTTCTATCTTATCAAGCGGCTTTTTCTCTGTGATCTTTAAATTTAACAAAATTTGCGGATACGGCTTTAGTTCGCCAAAAATTTCACTAGCTTTTTTGCCTTTTTTAAGCATCATTGCGACAACTTGCATCGAGGTAACAAGGCCGTCGCCAGTCTTAGCGTAGTCGTTAAAAATGACGTGACCGCTTTGCTCGCCGCCAAAATTTATGCCATTTTCTTTCATCATTTCAAGGACGTATTTATCGCCTACGTTTGAGCGAAGTAGCTTGATCTTATGAGCTTTTAGATAGTCATCAAGTGCGGCGTTACTCATCACCGTAGCTACGATGGCTCCGCCTTTTAGAGCCTTTTGCTCGTGTAAAAATGCAGCCAACGAGCCAAGTATCGCGTCGCCATGCACAACTTCGCCGTTTTCGTCAACTACTACAAGCCTATCAGCATCGCCGTCAAATGCAAAGCCGATGTCAGCACGAAGCCTTTTTACCTCGCTTGCTAGATCCTCTGGATGAAGCGCGCCACAGTTTTGGTTAATGTTGCTACCATTTGGCTCGTCGTTTATAACGATGACATCGGCTCCAAGCTCGCTAAATACAGTTGGTGCGACCTTGTAAGCAGCTCCGTTTGCCACGTCTAAAACTACTCGTAAATTCTTTAAATTTAGCTCTTTTGGGAATGAATTTTTGATCTGTACGATATATCTGCCTATAACGTCGTCGATCCTTTTGTTTGCGCCGATCTCTGTCATCGTCTTTTGAGCGTTTGCGATGAGCTCATCGTCGTAGAATATTTTTTCTATCTCGGCCTCTATAGTCTCATCAAGCTTATTGCCAAAGCTATCAAAAAATTTGATGCCGTTGTCGTAGTATGGGTTGTGTGAGGCGCTTATCATTATGCCAGCGTCGCAGCGCATATTTTCTGTTAAAAATGCGATCGCAGGTGTTGGCATAGGGCCTATTTGAAGGACGTTGTAGCCAACTGCAGTCAGCCCCGCAACGATGGCAGTTTCTATCATATAACCGCTTTTTCTAGTATCTTTTCCAACTAAAATCACATTTGTCGCTGAAGTTTTTCTAAAATAAATTCCAGCTGCCATTGCAAGACGCATAGATGTTTGAGCTGAAAGCTTCTCGCCAGCTTTTCCACGAACTCCATCCGTTCCAAATAGTTTCATAAATTTATCCTTTTTATTATAAAATTGTGCTATTTTATCAGAATTTACCTAATTTAAAATCTAAAATTTTACTTTCATTAAGGATGACTTAAATTAAGGTCAAATTTATTATATCTTTAATATAATCACCGACTAAAATTATTCAAAAAGGTATATTATGGCAAACCATAAATCTGCTGAAAAAAGAGCTAGACAAACTATAAAAAGAACTGAGAGAAACAGATTTTACCGCACTAGACTTAAAAACATCACAAAAGCAGTGCGTGTAGCTGTAGAAGCTAAAGATCTAAATGCTGCAAATGAAGCTTTAAAAGTTGCTAACAAAAGCATCCATAGCTTCGTAAGTAGAGGCTTTTTGAAGAAACAAACTGCTGCTCGCCGCGTTAGTCGCCTTGCTCAATTAGTAAACACTCTAAAAGCTGCTTAATCTATAAATTTTAATGTTTGCTGATAAACTTCATCCATTTTTGGATCGCTATAATGAAATTTCTGCGCTTCTTAGCGATCCAAATATAGCAAACGATATCGAAAAGATGACAAAGCTCTCAAAAGAGCAATCATCTATCGAGCCAGTTGCATCTGCTGCAACAAAATATCTACAAATTTTAAATAACATTGATGAGAACAAAGCTTTACTAGATGACTCTGAGCTTGGAGAGTTAGCAAAAGAGGAACTTAAAAATTTGGAGATTTCAAGAGAAAAGCTTGAAGAAGAGATTAAAATTTTACTTCTTCCAAAAGATCCAAACGATGATAAAAATATATTTTTAGAAATTCGTGCAGGTACTGGTGGAGATGAGGCCGCGCTATTTGTTGGAGATCTTTTTAATGCTTACATCAGATATGCAGAGCTTCGGGGATATAAATTTGAGATCGTTAGCCAAAGCGAAGGCAATACTGGCGGCTTTAAAGAGATCATCGTGCTTATAAAAGGCAAAGGTGCTTACTCAAGACTAAAATTTGAAGGCGGCACGCATAGGGTTCAGCGTGTGCCAGAGACTGAGAGTCAGGGTAGGGTACATACTTCAGCTGTGACTGTGGCTATTATGCCAGAGGTTGAAGATAGCGAGATTGAGATCAATCCAAATGATATAAGGGTTGATGTGATGAGAAGCTCAGGCCATGGCGGTCAGTCAGTAAATACAACCGATAGTGCCGTTAGGATCACACATATACCAACAGGCCTTGTTGTCACAAACCAAGATGGCAAGAGTCAGCACAAAAATAAAGAAGCTGCGATGAAGGTGCTAAAGGCTAGACTTTATGAGCTTCAAGAGCAAGAGAGACTTGCAAAAGAGACTAGTGAGCGAAAGAGCCAAGTTGGTACCGGAGATCGTTCTGGCAGGATAAGGACATACAACTATCCGCAAAACCGCATAAGTGATCACCGTATAAATTTAACACTTTACCGCCTTGATGCGATTATGGCTGCGGGATTATTTGATGAGATCATTGAGCCACTTATTACGCATTATCAAGCAGAAGCTATGCTAGAAGCTGGCATTTAAACTTTCAAATTTTTACTTCAAATTTTATAATTTATTTCTTTACCTAAAAATATTGCTTTAGCTTAAAATACTTTTAAATTTACTAATCTTTAAAGTCAAATTTACAAGAATTTTACAAAAATAGATATTTAGAAGTAGTAGTTAGTAATATTTTTTCTCGTTTTTTTTTAAAATAATATAAATTAAATTTTTAGATTTTATTTCTAAAATAGCGATTTCTAGGGCATTTAAAAGTATAAAATTTTTATTTTTGATATTATAATTTTGTATAAATAGTTTTTAAGTTTTGCTTAATAATTCTACCTTACAATTTCACCATAATTTAATTCAAAACAAGGAGACAAAGTGTCAATAAGTGCAAGAAATCAACTAAATGTTGAGATATCAGAAGTAAGAATAGGTGCGGTAAATTCGCTAATATCTGCTAAGCTTGCAGGCGGTGAGGTGCTAAAAGCAACTGTTACGGTTGATAGTGAAAAAGGTCTTGATCTTAAAGTTGGCAAAAAAGCTATCTTTTTATTCAAAGCTTCAAGCGTTATCGTTTCAAAAGATGACAGCATCAAACTTAGCGCTACAAACCAAATCAAAGGCGTTGTTAGCGAGATAAAAGACGGAGCTGTAAATGCTGAAGTTATTATCGATGTAAATGGCAACAAAATTTCAGCTATCATCACAAGAGAGTCAGTTAGCAGCCTAGCTTTAAAAGTGGGAGATAAAGTAACTGCGATCATTAAAGCAACTCAAATTATAGTTGGTGTTAAATAATTTATGGAGCAATTTTGCTCCGTTCTTCTAAATTAAATTTTTTTCTTAAACTAAAATCTAAAATACTCTAAAATTCGTCAACTAATTTATAAATTTAAAGAAGTCGTAGTGAATATTTTTAAAGCTATTTACTTAAAAATTTTATAAGAAAATTTATATTATTTTTTTACTTTTATAGCCTATCCGCCATTTTAAGCAGAGCATGGCACACCAAAAGTTCACCACACAATAGGTGGTCTAAGTATCAATACAAAAGTCCATGTCATAAGCTCTCAAACAGCTATGCCTATACCAAATTTATATGCAGCCGGCGAGATCACAGGTGGCGTTCATGACGCTAGCCGTCTAGGGTCGTCGTGATAACTAACTACTTAACATTTGGAATGATCAATGCTGAGACTATCGGCTAAAAAGAGGTAGTAAGCGTTTGCTTGCCACTATAAATTTTTAAATCTATAAACTCCGTTTTTTACTCGCTCGAAAATTTTCTTCTCTTCAAGCAGCTTAAACGTGCTTATCACGGTTGGTTTGCTCACGTTTAGCTTTTCGCAAATTTCTGAAATTTTAAGCATAACAAAGCCATTTTCATCACAGCTTTTAACTAGCAAATTTATAATTTCTACCTTTTTCTCGCCAATGATTGCCTTATAAATTTCTTCATTCATACTAGCCCCAAATTTTATATCCTATTGCCACGCACCAAAGCGCGCCACATAAGAAATTTGCGATCATCACAGCTGCACTTCCTGCATCTTTTGCCGCCTTTGCTAGGGCGTGATAGTCTGGGCTTGCAAGATCAGTTACTCGTTCTAAGCCAGAGTTTAGGCACTCGCAAACTAGCACAAATGCCATGCTAAAGATCAAAAATAGGTTAAAAATAAAGCTGAATTTCCAAAAAAATAGCGATAGTGTTGCTAATAAAAATATGCAAATTTCTATTCGAAAGCTCTTTTCATTTTTAAAAATTTCAGCCAAACCCTCTCTTGCATAGCCAAAATTTTTTAAAAATTTATACTCTGGCTGGTTCCTCATAATTTTCCTTTTTGCGATTTTTGGCATAATTATAATTAAAAAAAGGATGAAATTTGAAACTTATTAGCTGGAATGTAAATGGCCTTAGAGCACTTGTAACAAAAGATGGTTTTGCATGGCTTACAGAGCAAAAGCCTGATTTCTTGGCACTTCAAGAGATTAAAGTCAAAGAAAGTGATGTGCCAAAAGAAATTTATAACCTTGGTTTTAAAGATATAAGTGTAAACTCGGGTGAGAGGGCTGGATACTCTGGCGTGATGAGCCTAGCAAATTTTGATATTTCTACACAAAAGGCAGTTTTTTTCGACGACACGGAGGGGCGTGTTTTGGAGCATAGATTTAATGATATCGTGCTTTTTAATATCTATTTTCCAAACGGACAAAAGGATGATGAGCGACTAGCCTATAAAATGGACTTTTATGAGAAATTTTTAGCTTACTGCAAAGAACTTATAAAAAGCGGCAAAGAGGTGATATTTTGTGGCGATGTAAATACCGCTCACCGCGAGATCGACCTTAAAAATCCAAAGGCAAATGCCAAAACTTCAGGCTTTTTGCCTATCGAGCGAGCGTGGATAGATGAGGTGCTAAAAAGTGGCTTTATAGATACCTTTAGAGCCATAAATGACGACGTGGCGGACGCTTACTCGTGGTGGAGTTACCGCTTTAACGCAAGGGTTAAAAACGTCGGTTGGAGGATTGATTATTTCTTTATCTCGCAAGGATTAAAAGATAGGCTAAAAGACGCATTTATCTTGCCAGATATTACAGGCAGCGATCACTGCCCAGTTGGGATAGATATAGAAATTTAGCCACTATTCCATTCTGCGAGGCTTGCCTAGTAAGAAACCTTGTGCGTAAGGTATTCCAAAATTTTTGATTTGGTTTAAAATTTCTTCTGAACTTGCAAACTCGGCTACTATTTTGTAGCCTTGCTTTTTTGCAAAGCTTACGATGGTTTCTACTAGAACTCTAGCATTTTCGTCAAATGGAAGCTTTTTGATTATCGAGCCGTCTATTTTTATGGTGTCTATATCAAGCTCCAAAATTCGGTAATAGTTTGAGTATCCTGAGCCAAAGTCATCAATCGAAATTTTACATCCATAGCCTTTGACGCGTTTTATGAAAGAATTTACCGCAACGTAGTCGCTAAGCTCTTCACTCTCTAGCATTTCAAAGCAAATTTTATTAGGATCTTTGCACTCGTTTAGCTTGCTCTCTATAAGCTCTCTCATACTAGCATCAGCTATATCGGTAATTGATAAATTTATCGAGAACATATAATCTGGATATCTTTTAGCAAGATCAAATGCAAGACTTATCACCTTTTTGGTTATTTGCGGATATAGTTGCGTTTTCATGGCAATATCTAAAAATTCGCCCGGATAGTGTATCTTGCCATTTTGATCGATTATACGAACCAAAACTTCATAATATTTTGCTTCGGTTTCATTTTCTTCTAAGTTAAAGATGCCTTGTGCTTCTACGATGACTCTATCGTTTTCTAAAGCATCTTCGATTAGCTGAACTGCCAGCTGGTTTTTGTGATATTTCATCTCGATAGCGTCATTTTCTAGATAGTAGTAAATATTGCTACCATTTTCTATTGCGAGCTGATTTGCAAGGACTGATTGCATTAGGCGGTTAGTTTGTGGGGTATCATTTGGCAATGAAACACCAAACACCATCTTTATGCCTGGTAAATTTTCAAATTTTTCATCAATAGCGACATTTATTCTATTTGAGCCAAAATATTCTCTTATATATTCAATATCTCTTACTATGTTATCGCCTTCATACCATATATAAAATGCGTCATCTTGAAATCTAAATAGCTTTGCTTTTATCTCAGAAGTATCTATGCAAAGCTTTAGTGTGTCAGCTACTGCTTTTAGCATTGCATCGATAATCTTAGTTTGATAAAAGAATCTTAAAATTTTAAAATTTTTAATGCTTAAGCAAATGAGCACTCCATCTTTTTGCGCGTCTAAAATTTCAGTTAAAGCAAAGTAGTTACCAAAGCCTGTTAGTTTATCGATCGAAGATTGTATTTTTATTTGTTCATTTTTTTGAGTTAGTTCGTTTAGTATTAGCGTCTCTTTAGTCCTATCAAGTTTTACCGCTATATAGCCCTCAAATTTATTTTTAAAGAAAAATGGTGAAAATTTTACCTTTTCATATAAAAAATCACCACTTTTTGTTCTGCTTATAAGCTCATCGCTCTCCCAAGGTAGAGATTTTTGCAGAGCATCTTTTATGGATTCATAAAAGCTTTGTGGGTGCATATATGATTTTAGTATTCTAGGATTTTTACCGATTACATCCTTTAGCTTGTAGCCAGTTTTTTCTTCAAAGGTTTTATTTACGTATGAAATTCTATTGTATTTATCGCAATAGACAACAGAGCTATGATCGTTTTCAACCGTGGATCTTAAGAGTTTTATCTGTCTTAAACGCTCTGAGGCTATTTTAATTTGATAGAGACCAAATGAACAAAATATTATAAATGTAAGTAAGCAAATTCTCTGAGCTATTTTTGCCTTATTCACCTCATCAGAGTGAAATTCTAGGATTTTGTTTCTAAAATTTTCTATCAGATTATCAAGGTGTAGCTCTTTTACACTATTTGAGATTGTACGTAAAGTTTTTGTAGCTTGAGTTGCATAAAGTATCTTGTCTAATACATTTTGAGCTTTTTGGTTATCTTTATACTCGTTTTTATACATTTTTATTTGCTTTGAAATATCATCTATTGCTTCAGGACTAAGCATTAAAGCACCTTTTATCGCATAAAATATAGGCTCAAGCTTATTTGGAAGCGCGATATTTTGTATCTCATATTGACTTATTTGGATATAAGAATCTATAGATGAGTTTACATAAGCTGATCTTTGTGTAAAAAATACTTTTTTAATAAATACATCTCTTATATTTTGTAGGTCTTTTGTTATTTCATTTTGATGAAACAATATCATTTCATCGCTAAGCATTGAAAGGTTGCTCAAATTTGTATCAAAAGAATTTATATCAGCGTTGAGTTTGTCGTAGTTCGAGACATCATAAATATTATTTAAAGAAAAAGTTATCTCATTGTCTATAAATTTTAGATTTAAAATTCCATCGTCAAATTTATGAGCCATATCAATGGCTATATTTGCTTTATATATAAAAAATGTACTAATGAAAAATATAGCTACTAAGACGCTAAGTACGGTTCTTGTTCGTTTAGTACTCATTTAGTATCCTAGGCTTTTTACCATTTAATGTCAGAAAAAATGAGTATAAAGCATCAATTTCATCTTTGCTAAGCTCATATCCTAGCTGGTAGTTACCAATAAAGCTTATAGCCTCTTTTAGATCATTTATCTCTCCATGAGATAAATATGGAGCAGTTTTTGTAATATTTCTTAGTGATGGCACTCTTCTTAATCTTTTGCTTGTATCTAAGGCAGAAATTTTTTCTCGGCCAATATCCTGTGTCAAATTTCCTCCCAAATTTCTACCATTATGACAAGCGGCACAGCCTATATTATTAAATATCTCAAATCCTTTCTTTGCACTATCATCTATGGCATTGTTATCACCTGATATAAAACGATCAAATGGCGAATCAACACTTAAGACAGCCTTTTCAAACTCAGCTATTGCATCTGCAATATTATCAAAATTAATACCGTCATTATAAATTTTTTTAAATAAAATTTTGTACTCAGAGATATTATTTACAGAATCCACTATCTTGTCGTTATCCGAGTTTAGTTCTATTCTAGAAGTTATGGACTCTTTTACTTGATCTTTTAAATTGCTAATCTTTGCATCGCTATAAAATAGATAGTTTGCTGCAGCATTTAATATGGTTGGAGGATTTAAAGTGCCTTTTTCCATGCTATCTTGGTTGCTTCCGCTTAAATTCCAATACAAGTTGTGACAAGTTTGGCAAGAGTAGTTTTCATTTGGGCTTAGTCTTTTGTCAAAAAAGAGTTTTTTACCAAGCAGAGCCTTTTCTTCATTATATTTTACTACCGTGAGAGGTTTGTAGGATTCATATTTACAAAATGAAATCGTGATGATAAATAGACAAAGTATAACGCTCTTCATAACGCCCCTAAATTTTAATTTTCTTTTTTATATCGGCAAATTTTTGATTTTTTATATAGTACATTATTTTATTGTTTTTTTGAAATTTATGATACAATTCGCTCGATTTAGAAAATATTTATATTTCAGGGAGGAGAAAGTCATGAAAAAAGGCTTTACGATGATTGAGTTGATCTTCGTGATCGTTATATTGGGCATATTAGCTGCGGTTGCTATACCAAAATTAGCTGCAACAAGGGATGATGCAGAGATATCAAAAACTGCTTCAAATATACAAACGCTTATTTCGGACTTGGGTTCTTACTACACTTCACAAGGCGAATTTGCTACTGATTCGGATATTAAAGAAGCTGTCAAAAAAATGTCAAATGTAAAAACACCAGTAAAAGCAAAAGATGATGAGTGTTTAGAAGTACGTCCTGGAAATAATACTACTGGTGAGATAGGAATAACTATAAAAACAGGCGGTCTTTGCAAACAAGTTTGGGGCTTGCCAGGCTTAGTAGATGTTAAAGCCTTAATCGAAAGTACTACCGACAACAAGACAGCTAATACACTTAAATTTGGTGGCATGGGCATAAAATATAAATAAAATTTAGCAAGGTATTTCCTTGCTTTTTATGATATTTGGCCTACTAAATTTATAATATAACAAAGACTAATAGAAATACAAATTTTTACACAAATAATTTATAAGCATAAAAATAAAAGCTTTCTAAGATTTAATGCGTTGCCAAAAGATATCAATCCTAACTTATGCTTATAAGCAATGGCTTTTTATTAAATTTAGTTGATTTTTCTTCTTTACAAATTTTAAAGATAAAAAACGTAAAATCAAACCATGGATTTACTAAAAGACCCGTTAAATAAGCTCATCATTTCGCTTTCGCTTCCAGCCGGCACCGCAATGATGTTTAATACTCTTTATAACGTTACTGGCACTTTTTTTGCAGCAAAAATTTCTACCCTTGCCGTAGCTGGTATGGCTATGAGTTTTTTGCTTTATCTAAGTATTGTGGGCATTGGGCTTGGTTTTGGCTCAGCACTAACTGCGCTAATAGGCAATAGTCTTGGAGCAGGAAAAGTAAAAATGGCCAAATTTTATGCGTCAAATGGAATTATCTTTGTGCTAGCATTTGCTATTTTTATGGGGTTTTGTGGCTATTTTTTAGCACCAAACTTGCTCACTTTTTTAGGGGCTGATCATCACTATTTAAAAGAGGCGCTTGATTACGCGGGTGTTATCTTTCTTGCTGCACCGTTTTTCTTGATTATCAAATCTCTAAACGGCGTGCTTGTAGCACTTGGAGATACAAAAAGTTACCGCAATTGGCTATTTTATGGCCTTTTTATCAATGCATTTTTTTGCTACTTTTTTGCATTCATTTTGGGCCTTGGTGTAAAAGGACTTGCTCTAGCAACGGCCGGTGTTCAGCTTTTGGGCATGATCTACCTTTTTGTAAAAGTTAAAAAAGCTAAGATGATTGAGCCAAGAAATTTAAGCTATTTTGTGCCAAATTTTAGCATTTGGGCAAAGATTACAAAGCAAGCTCTACCAGCTTGTTTAAACTATCTATCGATGTCACTTGGCTCACTTGTACTTTTAAAATTTATAAGCTACTATGGCGTAAATGCCGTAGCAGGGTACGGTATAGCTTTAAGGATAGAGCAAATTTTGGTATTGCCGACCATTGGTATGGCCGCAGCAGTTTTAAGTATCGTTTCAAGAAACTATGGTGCTAAAAATTTTAAAAGAGCTAAGCAATGTTATAAAATTTCGCTTCTTTTTTTACTTATTTATTGTGTATTTGCTTGCGTTTTTATTAGATTTTTTGGTGAAGATATGATAAGAATTTTTGATGATACGCCGGCAGTTTTGGAGATAGCAGGGCTTTATCTTGGTATAAATTCTCTTGCTTACGTAGCTTATGGCACGATAAATGTCTCAGGCAGCACTCTTCAGGCTATAAAACGCCCAGTGGCCATCTTTTTGCTAAATGGATTTAGGCAATTCGTGCTTCAAGGATCACTTTTTTACGCAGTAGTTTTTTATTTTGGTCTTGAGATAAAATTTATATGGCTGGCTCTATTTTTTAGCGTCTATCTCACAGCCAGTTGCTTCGTCTTTTGGACGCTTTATCAGCTAAGAAGGGCTACTGGCGTAAGCTTTTAAATTTAAAACAAAAAGCAAAAAAGCAAAGTGAAGCAACTAAGATTATGCTAGCTCCGCCTGTTAGGTTAAAATAAAAGCTAATAAATAGACCGCTAAAGCAAAAAACGACTGAAAAGACAGTAGAGATTAACATCATCAGCCCCAGTCTTTTGGCAAAAATTTGTGCTAAATATGGCGGTATAGTAAGAAGAGCGATGACTAGAATCAGCCCAACAACACGAATCGTAGCCACCACACAAAGTGCCATCATGCACACTAATAAATAGTGAAAAAATGTTGTATTTACGCCGCGTAACTTTGCAAACTCTGCATCAAAACTAATAGCTACAAATTGACGATAAAAAAGGGCAATGAGTGCTAAAAATAAGATATCTAAAATACTCATAAATGTTATATCTTGCCCACTCACTGCTAAGATAGAGCCAAAAAGATAACTCATGAGATCGGCATTGTATCCCGGAGTTAAATCGATAAAAATGATGCCAATAGCCATACCAAATGCCCAAATAGCACCGATAACTGAGTCGATGTTGGTTTTATCTTTTAATGTGATAGTGGCGATTATAAGGGCTAAAAAGAGTGAGAATATGCTAGCTCCAAGAAGTGGTTCAAGCGAGAAGAAAAAAGCAAGTCCTATGCCGCCATATGCTCCGTGTGCGATACCGCCAGCGATAAAAGTCATTTTATTTATAACAACGAGCGAGCCTATGAGCCCACAAATGATACTAACTAAAATGCCAGCAATAAAGGCATTTTGCATAAAATTTAACTCTAAAATTTCACTCATTTCATCTCTTTAGCTTAAAAACATTACTTTTGATTTTGCACTCACATTCACCAAGTGCGATCTCAACATCACAAAAATGGCTATGAGATTTTGCTAAATGCTCTATAAATTCTCTTTTTGCGGTATCTTCATGAGTTTTATGAATATGTAAATTTTTACTCACATAGGCGATTTTTGTAGCATAATTTAGCACAATATTTAGATCATGACTTACTAAAACTACGCCAACACCGCTTGCATTTATATTTTTTAAAATTTCATAAATTTCAGCCTGGCCCTTTGTGTCGATACTAGCTGTTGGCTCGTCTAAAACGAGAACCTTCGCATTTGCACAAAGCGCTCTTGCGATATATACACGCTGTCTTTGGCCACCGCTTAGCTCACCAATTCTAGCGCTTGCAAATTCTTTCATGCCAACTTTCTCAAGGGCACCAAGGGCCATTTGTTTCTCATCTCGCGAGTAAAAACCAAAAATTTTTTTATCGATTAGTCCCATTAAAACTACTTCTAAAACCATCATCGGAAAGCTTTGATTTGAGAGAAAATTTTGAGGCACATAGCCTATAAATTTACTAACTTCGCTTGGCTCTTTTCCAAAGAGCTTTATCTCGCCACTTTGAGGCTTAAGCAGCCCTAAGATAAGCTTTAAAAGCGTACTTTTACCGCCACCATTTGGGCCGATGATAGCTAAAAACTCATCGCTACTATAATCTAAATTGATACCTTCTAAAACCACTTGCTTATCGTAGCTAAAGTTTAAATTTCTAATTTTTATAATTTCTTTCAAAACAGACTCTTTTGCGTAAATGTAGTAGTAAAAATAAAAAGTCCAAGCCAAAGCATAACGCTAAGTGCCATAAATTCGGCATAGATTTTAAACTTTTTTAGCTTAATATTTGTGCTCTCGTTTATCTTGGCTCCAAAAATAGCCGCTAAAAATATCACTGCGCTCATGCCAAGTGCCATAAATACGCCACTTATAACGCCTGCAAAGTAGCTACCTAGCTCATTTGCCAGTACAAAGACAAGTATTGTGCCAGGACAAGGAATAAGTGCCGCAGCAGCCGCAACCAGCCATTCTTCTTTGCTTTTTGGTTTTTTTGTAGTGCAGATATTACAGCCACAGTCGCTAATAAATTTTGTATTTTTACTCAAATTTTGGCTTAAGCTTGAACTAAAAATATAAAATTTATTTAACTCTTTTTTGCTTGAAAGATAAATTTTGACCTTTTTATAAAGCATAAAAATCGCTACAAAAAAGATAATAACGCCAGAAAATGCTGTCGTAACGCTTGCTGTATCTTTTGTCAGATCGCTACTGATCTCACGTAATATCATAAAACTAGCAAGCACAAAAATAAACGCGCCCACAACATGTAAAAATCCGATCTTTAAAGAGAAGAAAAAGGCTTTGGCGTAGCTTCCACCAGTTGCGGCAAAATAGGAGCTTGTAAGCACCTTGCCATGCCCCGCAGATGCAGCGTGTAAAAAGCCATAACCAAATGATATGAGCGCTAAAAATAGCAGAGTTAGCGGACTTCTTTGATCAAAATTTCTTAGAATTTGCTTTAATCTATCAAACATGCTTAGACTTGTTTTTGAAACAAGATCAAACTTAGCTTCATCGATCTTATCGATCTGGCTTAAATTTTCATCTTCAAAATTTACTGAGTTTGGCTCTTTTAGAAGCTCTTTTAATGCAGGCTTTTCATTATGAGCTTTGGCTGCAGCTTTACTTGAAAATGTAAAAAATATTAAATTTGCATTTGGATTTGGTATCGTCCAAAACTGATCTGATACCAAAAATGCGTTGTTTTGTGTAAATTTAAAATTAAAATATCCCTCTTTGTCGTCCATTTCGACAGACACCACAAAGCCATCTTTGATAAGCAAATTTGTCTTAAAACTAACATCAAATTTTAATCTGCCCTCATCAAAATAGAGTTTATACTTTTTTAAATTTAACTCAAGCTTTGTAGCATTTTCATCTTTATAAAAGTACTCAATATTTGTTAAATAGTGCCTTGGCACAAGATAATCAAGTAAATTTAAGCGGATCTTTTTGATCTCGCTTTCATCTATCTTTTCATCCTGATTTAGGTCAAAATTTTGCCTCATAAGCTCTGAGAAATTTTGCGAAAATGTCCATGAAAAAGCAATTGTAGTGATATTGTTTTCATTTGAGTCAAATTTAACGCTCACGTGAGCGGTTGGGCTATAAAGTGAGCAAAGAGCACACCCGAAGGCATTTATAGTAAATAAGCAAATGACAATCAGGCGTGCTAACATCTTTTATAGACTCTTAGCAAAAATTTCTGCTGTTTTTTTCATCTCATCTAACCAATTTTCTGGGAGCTGATCAATGCTTATGACCTTTGAGCTAGTCTCTTTTGCTACTAAATTTGCAGCCTTTGTTGGAAACTGTGGAGCCACGAAAATGACCTTTACACTGTGCTCTTTAGCTTCTTCTATGAGCTCTTTTAGCTCAGCTGGTTTTGGCTCTTTGCCCTCTATCTCGATAGCGATTTGCTCTAAGTTATAGCGTTTTGCAAAATATCCCCAAGATGGGTGATATACGATAAATTCGCGAGTTTTAACATCTTTTAGAGTATTTTTGATAAAGCTATCAAGCTCGTCAAGACTAGCTTTAAATTTAGCTAAATTTTCCTCATAAAGCTTTGCATTTTGCGGGAATTTCTCTATTAATGCCTTGGCTATATTATCAGCTTGAGTTTTTACTAAAACCGGATCAAGCCAAATGTGCGGATCAAGGCCGTCATGATGATGGTGATGCTCGCTAGCTTCGTGGTCATGGTCATGATGCTCGTGATGTTCATGTTTATGCTCGCCCTCGTGCTTATGCTCGTGATGTTCATGGTGTTCATGATGTTCGTGTTCATCACTCATAGCTATCTTTTCGATGCCTTCTTGTGTTTTTACAATGTGTAAATTTTTAAAAGATTTTGAAAAACGCTCTAGCCAAGTATCTTCAAACTCAATACCAATAGCAAAGTAAAGCTCGCTCTTTTCAAGCTCCTTCATCTGTTTTGGCTTTGGCTCATAAGTGTGCGGATCAGCACCTTTGCCAACCATTGTATTTACGCTTAGTGTATCACCAGCGATTTGCTCAACAAAAAATTTTGTAGGCAATATACTAGTCGTAACAACTGGCTTTGCAAAAAGTGACAAAGCGCAAACTGCTAAAAAAACAAAAATCTTTCTCACCATCTCTCCTTTGTT
Source organism: Campylobacter concisus (assembly GCF_902460625.1). GTDB lineage: Bacteria > Campylobacterota > Campylobacteria > Campylobacterales > Campylobacteraceae > Campylobacter_A > Campylobacter_A concisus_AD. The sequence goes on along the minus strand of NZ_CABPUT010000007.1, from coordinate 21,799 downwards.
TGAAAAAATATTGCGGAAGTTTAGCAGATTGCAACTTGGTTGCAACTTAAAGAACGAAAGCCTAAATATAGCGCTTTTTAAATGAAATTTAAAACTTTTAGCGTTAATATACAAAAAATAAAAAGGGCAAGGATGAATGCAAGAAATTTCTTAGAAGAGCATAGTATCAAGGCAACTACTTTTCGCATAAAGCTCGTTGAAATTTTGCAAAATGCCAAAACTCCATTAAGCTATGATGAAATTTTAGAAAGCCTTAATGCAAATAAAACCACTTTTTATAGAAGCATAGAAATTTTTGAAAAAAAAGGCCTTGTCATAAAAACTGAGAATAATCATAAAAGCTACTACGAACTGGCAAATGAGGCAAAAGCGTACTTTATCTGCGATGTCTGTCATAAAGTCACAAACATTGATATGCCTCATCTAAACGTCGCTAAAAATATAAAAAGCGCCGTGATAAAAGGCGTTTGTGATGAGTGTGATCACGAGTAAAGAGCGATTATCTCAGCCGGAATGGCTTTTGGACGATTTGTTTTTAGATCGATATAGACAAACTCGGTCTTGCCAGTTGCTATTAGCTCGTCATCTTTTTTAAACTCAAAATATCTACACGAAGTCGCTTTGCCTTCAGCTTGTGTGTAAGTGTGAATTTCTATCTCATCCATCAATTTTACGCTTTTTATATATTTGGCTTCATTTTTTCTAATGAGCCAGATCTCGCCTCTTTTATACTGCGCCTCGACCGTGTCGCCAACCGCGGCAGAGTGCGCAAATGCAGCCTCTTGCATAAGAGTAAAATAATAGACATTATTCATATGTCCGTGCATATCAATGGCTTGTGGAGGGATTATTACTTTGTAGATAAAATCTTTCATTTCCGACCTTTTTTGCTAGAATTATAACCAAAAATAAGGAGCTAAAATGCAAAATTTATGGGATAAGAAGGCGTCAAATTATCAAAGGTTTGATGGCAAAGTAAGTGCTATTCAGCAACAAATTTTTGCTAAAGCCTTAGCTTGGGGAGTTGATTTTAGCGGTAAAGAAATTCTTGATATAGGCTGTGGCACCGGCGTTTGGACGATATTTCTATCAAAAACTGCAAAAAATATAACTGGCATTGATAGCTCAAAAAATATGATAGAAATTTTAAATGAAGATGCTAAAAGATTTGGCGTGACAAATTTAACCAGCGAGGTTTGCTCTTGGAGAGAATTTAAGCCCACAAAGCATTTTGATATTGCTATTTGCACAATGAGTCCAGCGATTGCTAGCGATGAAGATTTTGCTAAATTTCATAATATCGCAAAGCAAAAACTCTACCTTGGCTGGGATAAGCCTAGAAGCTCTGATTTGATTGAGCCATTTTTTAAAAAATTTGGACGCACTCTCTCTCAAAAAAACGTTGTAAATAGACTTGAAGCGTGGCTAAATGAGCAAGGGATCGCTTATAAGAGTGAAATTTTAAACGAAACAAGGATCGCAAGACGAAGCGTGAAGGAAGCTGCTGAGAACATCTGCTGGCACCTTGAGATAAATGGAGCTAAAAACTACGATGAAAAGGCGGTTTTAGCGATGTTAAAAGAGAGATTTGACGGCGAGTTTATAGATGAAAAGATAGAGTCGCAGATGAAGCTTTTTGTCTTTTAAGCTAGTTTTGATCTGGAGAAAAATTTTTTACCAAATTCGCTAAAAATAACTCCAAAGATTATTAAGATCGCGCCAAAAATTTGTATGAGTGTTAGCTTTTCACCAGCGAAAAAATAGCCGATAAAGCCAGCAGAAACTGGCTCAAGACAGAAAAATAAAGCTGCTTTGCTAGCCGTCGTATATCTTTGAGCGATGGTTTGTACAAAGTAGCAAAATATGGTGCCAATCACCGTTGTGATAAATATCGCTATGAAAAATTCCCTGTCAAAATTTGGCACCACACTACCTTCAATAAACGCAAAGACAAATGAGAGTAAAGAGACTGTAAGAAATACCACAAATACGAGTAGATAAAGCTCGCATTTTCTTACAAAGTGACCATTTAAGCTCGTGTAAAGTGCATAAAATATGGCACAAAGTAGGGCAAGTGCCTCGCCAGCTCCTAAGGCAAGAGTGGCTCCACTTAAAAGCCATAGTCCAAAAATGGCAATAAGCGCACCAAAAATAGCAAAAATGGTTATTTTATTTTTAAAAATGAGTGCTGTCATAAAAGGCACGATCACACACTCAAGCCCTGTAATAAAGGCAACGCTTGAGCTAAAAGTAAGCTTTAGAGCGTAAGTTTGAGCAACAAATGAGCCAAATAGAACTACGCCAAGGATAATGCCATAAACCACACTTTTTTTATCAAAAATTTTAGAAAATTTAAATGCTATAAGCCCCATAAAGATAGCGGAAATAAAAAATCTACAAAAGAGCATGACAAAGACACTATTTGTTTTTAGTGCGTTTGCCATAGGTAAAAACGTAGCGCCCCAAACGATGGCAACTACGATGAGTGCGATGTCGGCTTTGTTTTGCGCGCTTAAATTTTTCATTTAAAGATCGAGTCTAGCACCTTTTTGCCGCTATCTAGGCTAAAGCCGCTTCTTAGCCCCTTTTCTTTCTCGCTCATCACGTTAAATAGCCCATCTAGCGTCTTTCTTGTGATATATGCGTTTAGATCCTCGCCGTCATCTGGCACATACTCGCTTGCACCTAAATTTTTAGCTAGGCTCTTTACTGATTTTATCGTTTCATTATTTTTTGCTGAGCCGACGATGAAAGAATTTAGCCCATTATAGGCGGTAGCAAAGCTATTATCACTCATCATTTTCTCAATTATCGGCGTAAAAGCTGCCTTTAGCTTTTGGCTGGAGCTTTGCTGCAAATACTTCGTAACGCTGTCACTGCCGCCGTTAAAGAGCTTTTTGACATCTGCTTCGCTCATATTTTTTATGCTTTCGCTAAAAATTTCAGCAGCCTTTGGTACGGCTGTGGTCGCGGCGTTGTTTATCGACTTGCTAAGATCCTGCGCCCACTTCTCGCCGCCTACTTTTTTGGCCAAATTTGAAGCCATTTCAAGGCTTTTTGGAAGTGGAATTTTAGCTGTGGCATTGTTTATAAAGCCCTCTTTTGAAAGCTCGCTAACAGCGGCATTTAGCGCCTCGCTAACTAGGCTTTTGTAGTCGCCACTTGATGCGTGAGTAGCTATTTTGACGCCTTTATTTATCATATCATCCATGCTTGCAGCTTGTAAATTTAAAGCAAGCGCGCCACAAAGAATAACAAGAGATCTTTTCATCTTCTCTCCTTTTTAAAATTTAGAGCAAAATCATACAAAAAATATCTAAACACTTAAAATAAATTTAATCTTTTTGCACTAGAATTTACCCTTTTTTTAAAGGAAGACTATGCAACTTTTACTTCTTAGCTTCGCTCTTAGTATGGATAGTGCGGCACTAAATATGGCAAATGGCGCAAGGTATAAAAATTTAGCTCTTAATAAAATTTTATTTATTGCTTTTATGCTTGGTTTTTTTCAGTTTCTTATGCCACTTCTTGGCTATCTTTTAGGTGTTAGTTTTGCAAAATTTATAAGCTCGGTTGATCATTTCATCGCATTTTTATACTTTGCTTTCTTGGTTTTAGAATGTTTAAAGAGGCCTGTAGCAAAGAGGAGTGTGAGTATCTTAAGATAGGATTTAAGACTATTTTGTATGGAGCATTTGCTACTAGTATAGACGCTCTTGCCGTTGGCGTCACACTTAGCTTTGAAGAGATAAATATCTTTCAAAGCTCGCTTATCATCGGTGTAGTCTGCTTTGCATTAAGCCTGATAGCTTTTTATATAGGTAAATTTATGGGTGAAATTTTAGAGAAAAAGGCGCTCTTTCTGGGAGGAGCGATATTAATTTTTCTAGGTTTTAAAATTTTAATAACGCATTTAATTGAAAGCGGCACAGTCCAGTAAAATTAAAAATAATATTTAAGATTAACTATATTTTAAAGCTTATATGGATAAGATTTTAATTTTTAGAAGTGGTGACCCATACGAGACTCGAACTCGTGTTACCGCCGTGAAAGGGCGATGTCCTAACCGCTAGACGAATGGGCCACATGTCGGTTATGAAGTTGGGATTATATTTCTTTTATACTTAATTTTAGATTAATAAGGAAAAATTTTTGAAAAATTTTTTATTTACTTTGTTGTCTGTTTTTATTTTTACAGGTTGCGTAGCTACTAAAACGCCGCAAAATTCACAAGCTTTTCAAGTTACTTTATTTTCTCCAATGATCAAGATAAATGACGTTGGATTTTTCCATAAATATAAAAATGAGCTAAATTTGCAAATTTATAGCTCTGGCGTAAACACCGCAAACATAAGCATAAGAGATAAAATTTGCATAAATAATGCTTGCTTTAACAAGACTGAGTTTAATGAGAAATTTTTTCTAGCCCCGCATTATGAGAGCCTTTTTGAAGAAATTTTGCAAAAAGAAAAGATTTATGAAGGCAAAGGCTTGATAAATACGGAGTGTGGTTTTAGTCAAGATCTAAGTTCATATTTTATAAAATACGAGGCTTGCGATAACTACGTCAAATTTGTAGATAGCAAAAACAAAATAAGAGTGATAATAAAAGAGTTAAAATGAGATACATAGGAGCTCACGTAAGTGCGGCTGGAGGCGTGTTTAATGCACCTTTAAATGCTGCAAAAATAGGAGCAAATGCCTTTGCGCTTTTTACAAAAAATCAACGCCAGTGGAATGCAAAAGAGCTAAGTGCTAGTGAAATAGAGCAGTTTAAGGAAAATCTAAAAATTTCTGGCATAAGCACAAAGCATGTTTTGCCACACAGTAGTTACTTGATAAATTTAGGCCATCCGGATGAGGAGGCAAGAGCAAAGTCGCTTGAAGCCTTTATAGATGAGATAGATCGCGCCAGTAAGCTTGGGCTAGAGCTTTTAAATTTTCATCCAGGCTCACATCTAAAACAAATAAGCGAAAGAGAGTGTTTAGACAATATCGCAAACTGCATGAACGTGGCACTTAAACGCACAAGCGGTGTAAAGCTAGTCATCGAAAATACAGCTGCACAAGGCTCAAATTTAGGCTTTAGTTTTAAGCAGATTGCTTATTTAATAGAGCGAGTAGACGATGAGAACAGAGTTGGTGTTTGCTTTGATACCTGTCACGCATTTGCTGCTGGATATGATCTAAGAAGTAAAGAAGCTTACGCCAAGACGATGGGGGAATTTGATGCGATCATTGGCTATAAATTTTTATCTGGCATGCATTTAAATGATGCAAAATTTGGGCTTGGCTCGAAAAAAGATAGACACGAGAGCCTTGGCAAGGGCGAGCTTGGATTTAGCGCTTTTAAAAATATAATAAATGATGATAAAATAGGCGAAATTCCTTTAATATTAGAGACGATTGACGAGAGTATTTGGGAAGACGAGATAAAAATTTTAAGAAATTTTGAAAAGGAAAAACTATGAAAAAAGTGCTATTAAGCATTATTATGGCATCTACTTTGCTAAATGCTGGAGGTTATAAGGTTCCTGAGCAAAGCGCTGATTCTTTAGGCCTTGCTGCTAGTAACGTGGCCTTTAGTTTTGGGGCTGATGCGGCGTATTTTAACCCTGCAAATATGATGTTTTTAGACGGGCTTCACCATTTTGAAAGTACCCTTGGCTGGTTTCATATAAATAAGCTTGAGTTTAAAAGTGATAGTGGTAAAAGCTATGGGTCAGAAAAATTTGACTCGCTAGCTGGTACATTTAGTTTTGTAACGCCAGAAATTTATGAAAACTGGAAATTTGGTTTAGCTCTTGCCGTTCCTGCTGCTGTTGGTGTATCATGGGAGGATCCAGCTACTGCATTTACCGCTAAAAGGTTTAAGCTGCAAGTTGTTGAGCTAAATCCAACCGTGGCTTACCGCATAAACGATAAGCTTGCCGTTGCTCTTGGTGCTAGAGGCGTTTACACCAAAGGTAAGATAGCAAGTGACTTTGGACGAATAGGCTACAGAGAGATAAAAGGCGATGGTATGGGTTATGGCTACAATGTTGCGCTTACTTATAGACCTATTGAGGATTTGAGCTTTGCTGTTACTTACCGCTCAAATGTAAATTTAGAGCTTAAAGGCCATACAGATGCTGATTTTAACGGAGCGCTATCTCCTATAAGCTATCATGGCAAAACAAAAGTTGAGATCCCACTTCCTGCACAGCTTGTGCTTGCAACTGGATATAAATTTAGCGACTTTACTCTTTTGCTAGCTTTTGAGAGGACGTATTGGTCTAAATTTAAAGGCTATGACTTTGAATACATGGATAAAGGCCCAGCTCACTCGCATCCAGCTTTTGCAAGATTCATGGATGATCCAGTCATTAAAAATGCAAAAGATACAAATACATACAGACTAGGTCTTGCCTACGACGTAAATGAAAAATTTAGGCTAATGGCTGGCTTTGCCTATGATGAAGACATTACAAGCAGTAAGCATACTGGATTAGAGCTTCCAAATACTACATCTAAGGTGTATTCTTTTGGAGTAAATTATAAATTTACGCCAAATCTTGAAATGGCACTTGGATATGTTTATCAACACCGTGACAAAAAGCGTGCAACAAGTATTTCAACAGCTAATGGAAAAATGTCAGGGGAATTTGATACTGGTACGATCCAAATCCTTGGTACGACTTTTAAATATACATTTTAGTTAGGGTCAATAATGCGATACTCTTATAATAATTTTTATGAAATTTTAACTAAAGTAGCAAAGGAAAATCCAAATCAAGTAGTTCTTTTTGAAGAAAAAGAGAAGCTAAAATATCGCGAATTAAAGCAAAATGTCGATAAAGTGGCGGCTTATTTGCAGCTTGCTGGAGTAAAATTTGGTGATAAAGTAGCTATGGCGGTTACAAACTCGAAAGAATTTATCATCTCATACCTTGCGATAACCGCAATAGGCGGTATCGCAGTGCCTATGAATACTTTTTTAAAAGCAAACGAGTTTGAATATATCATAAATGATTGCGGTGCAAAGGTGCTTTTTGCGTCTAGCTCGCTTGCAAAAGAGTTAATCGCATTAAATGAGCTTGAAATTTTAAGAAAAATAATCTGGATCGGAGCAATACCAAAGAAACTTCAAAGTGCCTCAAAAGATGAATATATAGACACTGACGAAGAGTATGGCGAGAGCGCGTATCTCACTTCAACACCTCAAATTTCAAAAGAGGATATGAGCAAGGGCTATGAAAATAATGGGCTCGTTAAAAACATAAATTTTACAGAAACTCTAAATCACAAATATGCTCTTAGTATCGCAAAGCATCCGGTAATAGATGATTTAATGCATATAATTTACACTTCAGGCACTACTGGCAAGCCAAAAGGTGCGATGATAAGCTATAAAAATATCTTTTCAAATTTAATTGGAGCTCATGATCGTTTTATAGTGAAAAAAAGCGATCGTTTTATAGTCTTTTTGCCGATGTTTCATAGTTTTACGCTAACTGCAATGGTGTTGCTTCCGATATTTGCGAGCGCTTCGATGGTTCTTGTAAAGTCGGTATTTCCGTTTTCAAATGTGTTAAAGCAAACTTTGCTAAAGCGTGTAACTGTATTTTTGGGAATCCCAGCCATCTATACAGCTATCGGCAAGGCAAAAATTCCTTGGTATTTTAGATGGTTTAACCGCATTAGATTATTTGTAAGTGGTGCGGCTCCGCTTGCAAAGCAGACGATAGATGACTTTAGAGTGAAATTCCCACGTGCAACACTTGTCGAGGGATATGGCCTTAGCGAATGCTCGCCAGTCGTAGCTGCAAATTTATATGATAAACAAAAGCTTTTAAGTGTAGGGCCTGTGCTTGATGGCTATGAGGTAAAGATCGTAAATGATGAGATGATGGAGCTTCCAATTGGCCAGATCGGTGAGATCATTGTAAAGGGCGACTGCGTCATGCAAGGCTACTATGGTATGCCAAGCATCACTGATGAGACTATAATAAACGGCTGGTTAAAAACTGGAGATCTTGGCAAAGTCGATGAAGAGGGTTTTATCTATATCGTTGATCGTAAAAAAGACCTCATTATATCAAAGGGCATTAACATCTATCCGCGCGAGATAGAAGAAGTCATTTACAAACTTGAAGCAGTCGAAGCAACAGCGGTAATCGGCGTAAAAGACGTGCATGCAGATGAAGAGGTTGTGGCCTTTATTCAGGTAAAAGAGGGCATGGATCTTGATGAAAAGACAGTAAGAGAGCATTTAAAGAAAAATTTAGCGAATTTCAAGATACCAAAGAGTATCTATTTTGCCGAAGAGTTGCCTAGAAATGCTACTGGTAAGGTGCTAAAACGTGTATTAAAAGAGCAAATAGAGCAGATGAAGGATAAATTTTAGTGAAATACTTGCTTGATTTTTTAAACCAGGACCTCAAAAAAAGTAAAATTTACGAGCTGATAAAGTGCGGCGATGAAGAGGGAGAAATTTTAAAATATCTAAGTAAAGCTTATGTGCAAGGAACGGCTAATATGAGCGTTTTTGAGCTACTTGGAGCAGTCTTTGGCACGCAAAATGATAAGCAGCTTTTGTATCTAAAATTTATAAAAAATTTGCTTGATAGCGGTTGGATTGTACAAAATTATAGTCTTTTTAAAATACCTGAGAGCACGCAAAGAGCTTCAGCTCAAGGGCTACTTTCGTTGTTTCATTCTGAAATTTCTCTATCAGCCACATTTTTAAAAATTCTTGAAGATGGCAACGCTGATATAAATTTGCCAGAACTTACGCCATATGAGGATCATTTGGAGTATTTAAAAGATCAGTTTTTAAAGGTGGAGCTTTACTCAAAGGCTGCTATTTTTGAAAACAGCTCAAGTGATGCCAAAAAGCGAATAAATGAACAAATTTCTGAGCTTACAAAGCGCATAAACGAGCGCGTAAAACTAAGCAAAATTAGCCTAAAGATAGAGCAAATTTTTAAAGAAAATTCGCTTGATGAAAAAGAGCAGATTATATTTTTAGCCCTTTTAAAAGAGGAGTACGCGGGCGACTTTGAAAACGGTCGCGATCTAAACACGCTAGTTGGGCTAATAAGCAAAGACGAGCTTGAACGCATCAAAAATCGTACTCTTTTAGAGGATGGCTCAAGGCTCATCGAGGGTGTGCTCATTGACTACGATGAGGTTTTAAACGCTTATGGCAACGTTAGCAAGAGCTTTTTTATAAACGAAGAAATTTTGCAAAGCATAATGCATCCAAAAAATGATAAAAATAGTAAAAAAATCAAGATCGAAAGCCTGGTAAAAGAGCAAGAAATTTTTGAGCTAATAGAGCCAGTAACTAGCCTAGAAGATGTCGTGCTAAACGAAAAGACAAAGCAGCTTTTAAGCACGATACTAAAACAAGTCGATAAAAAAGTACTCGCTAGACTTAGCAGCTGGGGCATAAAAACTAGAAAAAATATAGACGCCAAGATCATCTTTTACGGCGAGCCTGGCACTGGTAAGACGATGAGCGCTGTTGGGCTTGCAAAGAGTCTAAAGAAGCAAATTCTAAGCTTTGACTGTTCAAAAATTTTAAGCAAATATGTCGGCGAGAGCGAGCAAAATGTAAGAAAAATTTTTGACACTTACAAAGAAATTTGCAAAAAAAGTGGCAGCGAGCCGGTGCTCTTGCTAAATGAGGCCGATCAGTTCTTAAGCACGAGAGTGGAGAGCTCGAGCGGGGCTGAGAAGATGCATAATCAAATGCAAAATATCTTTTTAGAGCAGATCGAGCGCTTTGAGGGTGTGCTGATCGCCACGACAAATTTTTTGCAAAGCCTTGACGTGGCGTTTTCTAGAAGGTTTGACTACAAGATCGAGTTTAAAAAGCCTGATTATAACGGCAGGCTTGCCATTTGGCGTAAAATTTTGCCCGAAAATGCAAGCTTTGAAGATGGCTTTAGCGTAGAAAGGCTGGCTGAGTTTAACCTAAGTGGCGCACAGATCGTACTTGCGCTAAAAAATACTGCTTTAAAAGTAGCGATAAAAGATGATGGGATTTTTACCTTTGAGGACTTTAAAACGACGATAGAGCGCGAGCTAAACTCAAGCTTTGGCGAGGATAAAAAGATGGGATTTGGCTCTTAAGCCTTTCTCTCTTGATTTCATTGTTTGTATAAATTTAAACAAATATAAATAAACAAGAGTCTCTGACGTTGGTGGGAAACCTGCTTTTATCTAATTAGAATTTATGCGTTTGCCGTCACCAAAGTCAGGGAAAGTGTAAGCTAAACTCAAGCTTTGATGAGAAAAAATAGGTCTTGGCTTTTAATCTCTTCCAAATTTTACTATCTCATGTAGCATATGCTTTTTGTTGCGAGGTGAAGTTTAAAGTGCCAGAGATTACTGATCTAAATGTAAAATTTTACTTTCATAGTTAAATTTACGTCATGATTGCTACCAAAATTTACAGCAAGACAGATATCAGCACATAACCACTTGGTATAAATTTAGCTTGTTCGCTTGTCTCAAATTTACTACCGCAGATTTTGTAAGTGGGTAAGTTTTTGTAAAACCCAAATTTTGGAATTTGCCCACTTTGTGATCGCTGTTTGGAATGCGTATTGTGCTTAGAAATAGTTTTTAATACTTTGTCGTTTTGTATAACACAAAAACCGTTCTCACTAAGTTTAAAATAAAAAGCCTCATAATTTTCAAATTCTCTTTCATGATATTTGTAGCAGCGCTTTTTGAAATTAAACAAGAGATGATATAAGTCTTTGAGCGCAATTCTTACATCCGAAGCAAAGAAGTAATGCGTGATCACTTTAGCAATTAGTATAAAAAATTGATTATATTTTTGGCAAGGCCTAAGAAGCTATAAAAATTTTAGTAGCAAAATTTGTCAAAAGGCTTGCAAATTTTAGAAATCTACTGATTGATCTTATCAAGCAGCTCTTCGACCTCTTCGAGTGCAAATGTCTCTTCCGAGCTTTGTTTCAAGAAATTTTCCATAAATTCTTTCTTTGAGATCGCAAGATCAAGCTCCTTGTCGCTACCCTTTTGATATGCACCGATGCGAAGCAAGACTTCGTTTTCTTTTAAAAGCGAGTAAAGACGCTTAAATTTCATCGCATTTAGCTTATGCTCTTTACTGATCACATCGCCCATGACACGCGAGGCTGAGTTTTGGATGTTAATAGGTGGATAAATTCCAAAGTCCGTTAACTCGCGGCTTAGCACGATGTGTCCGTCTAGGATAGAGCGGCTTTGGTCAGCTATCGGATCGCTCATATCATCGCCTTCAACTAGCACGGTGAAAAATGCCGTGATACTGCCCTTGCCCTCCTCTTTGCCGGCGCGCTCCATTAGCTGTGGTAAGAGCGTGAGTGAGCTTGGTGGATAGCCTTTTGATGTAGGTGGCTCGCCAAGCGCAAGGCCGATCTCACGCTGTGCCATCGCAAAACGCGTAACGCTATCCATGATAAAAAGCACATCATTTCCTTGTTGTTTGAAGTACTCAGCCACGCTCATCGCACAAAATGCGCCGTATTTTCGCATGAGCGAGCTGTCATCGCTGGTCGCTACGATGATGACTGTGCCCTCTAGGTCACCGCCTAGATTTTTTTCGATAAATTCAGGCACCTCACGGCCACGCTCGCCTATTAGCGCGACTACTTTTATGGGAGCTAGTGTGTTTTTTACGATCATACCCATGAGCGTTGATTTACCCACGCCTGAACCTGCAAAAATTCCCAGCTTTTGCCCCTTGCCGCAAGTAAGCAGTCCATCTATCGTCTTTATACCAACGCTAAATGGCTCGTTTATAAGCCCTCTCTTCATCGCATCTATCGGTACTCTCATGATCGGCATATACTCAGTCGTCTCGATCGCTCCTTTGCCGTCAATGGGCTTCATAAATGGATCGACCACGCGGCCTAGTAAATTTGGTCCCACAGGTATACTCATACCTTGATCACTCTCATAGACAAAGTCGCCTATCCTAAAGCCCTCGACAAAGCCAAAGGGGCTGATATAAGCGCCATCTGTCTTTATTTGTGTGACCATTCCAAGACCATTTTTGCTCTTATCTTTTGCAACTATACGCACGATATCACCGATACTTGGACGAAGCCCAGTGATCTCGATAGTCGTAGCTGTGATTTTAGTTATGATGCCAAAGGTGTTTGAGAGCTTTACACCCTCTTTAAGCTTTAAATTTATATGTTCTAAGCTCAAAAATGCGTTTCCCTAGGAGAATTTATAAGCGAGAAAAATTCTCGTCTTGTGTCTGCGTTTTTGATAAAGCAGCCTCTAAGTGCTGAGGTTGTCGTAGTTGAGTTTATCTTTTGCACACCTCTCATCTCAACGCACATATGCCTAGCCTCGACGACGACTCCAACGCCTTTTGGAGCGATTACGTCCTCAAGTGCTTTTGCGATCTGCTCAGTCATTTGCTCTTGAATTTGCAAGCGTCTGGCGTAGATATTTACCATGCGTGGAATTTTACTAAGGCCAACGACCTTGCCATTTGGAATGTATGCTACATGCACTCGGCCGATAATAGGCAACAAATGGTGCTCGCAAAGGCTATAAAACTCGATGTTTCGCATGAGAACCATTTCATTATTTGAGCTAGTAAAAAGTGCATCACCAAGGACCTCTTTTGGATCTTCATCATATCCGCTAGTTAGAAATTTAAACGCTTTAAAGACACGCTCAGGCGTCTTTATAAGCCCTTCTCTATTTGGATCTTCGCCTATTATTGTTAGCATGTTTTTAACCGAATTTTCAAAGCTCTCTTGCATAAATTTTCTCCATAATTTTATTGCCAGATTCTACGTTAAAACGCCTTTTATATCTATAAAAATTTACAAATTTACAATGAAATAAGGAAAATTCTGCTATATTTTGGGCTAAAAATTTGTATTCATAAAGGAATTAGATGGAAATCAAAACAAAAGCTCTAGATAGCGTAAATACCTTAGCAAGCACGACTATAAGTGCAGATGCTATAAAATCTAGCGTAGAGAAACTAGCAAAAAAAGCAGCAAAAACTATGAAAGTAGATGGCTTTAGACAAGGCCATGTGCCAGTTGCTATTGTGCTAAAACGCTACGAGAAAGAGCTAACGAACGATGCTGAACAAGATGTCTTAAGAGATGTTGTTGATGAGGCTATAAAGCAAGCAGGCAAGAAAAACGATGACCTTATCGGCGAGCCTATCGTTTCAAAATTTGACAGAAAAGATGACAAGATCGATGTTGAGCTAACAGTTTCATTTAAGCCAAGTGTCGATGTGAGCGGCTATGAGAGCTTGATACCTGAGTTTTCAAACCCACGTGTTTTGAAAAAAGATATCGATGAGAAAAAGAGCGAGCTTTTAAAAATGATAGCTCCACTTGAGAAAATTGATGGCAAAAGAGGTCTAAAGGTTGGCGACTTTGCTAAATTTGACTTTGAAGGCTTTGTTGATGGCGTTGCATTTGATGGTGGTAAGGCTGAAAACTACGTGCTTGAGATCGGCTCAAATCAATTTATCCCAGGCTTTGAAGATGGTATGGTAGGCATAAAAGCTGGTGGCGAAAAAGATATCGAGGTTAAATTCCCAGAAAACTACGGCGCTGCACATTTAGCTGGCAAAGACGCTGTTTTTAAAGTCAAACTTCATGAAATTCAAGAGAGAAAAATCCCTGAAAAACTAGATGAAGAGATGCTTAAAACTCTACTTCCAAATGAAGAAAAACCAACTGAAGAGCTACTTGATGAGCGTATAAAAGAGCAAATCCGCCAAGAGAAAATTTATAAACTTATAAATGATGAGCTTAAGCCAAAATTTGCTGAAGCTGCGGTTGAGAAATTTAAATTTGACGTGCCAAAAAATATTGTCGAGCAAGAGATTGATATGCAGTTTAGAAACGCATGGAGCTCATTTACTCCAGACGATATGAAGAAATTTAGAGAGGACAAAGATGCTCTTTCTAAAAAACGTGACGAGTTTAGAAAAGACGCTGAAAATAGCGTTCGTTTAACTTTCATTATTGATGAGCTAGCTCGCGTAAGAGGCGTGAAAGTAAGCGATCAAGAGGTTGTTCAAGCGATCTATTTTGAGGCGTATAGAAGCGGTCAAGATCCAAAAGCACACCTTGAGATGTACCGCAATCAAGGCATGCTTCCAGCTATAAAGATGTCAATGATCGAAGAGAAGCTATTTGGTGAGCTCTTTAACAAAGAAAAAGACGAGAAAAAAGCAAGTAAAAAAGAGAAGGCCGAGTAATGAGCTATTACGTTCCTGTCGTAGTTGAAAGAACTAGTAGAGGTGAGCGAAGCTATGATATATACTCCCGTCTTTTAAAAGACAGGATCGTTATGCTAAGTGGTGAGATAGAAGATGGCATGGCCGCTTCTATAGTTGCTCAGCTTCTATTTTTAGAGGCTGAAGATCCGGACAAAGATATCTACCTTTATATAAACTCACCAGGTGGCGTGATAACAAGTGGCTTTAGTATCTATGACACGATGAACTACATAAAGCCAGATGTTTGCACGATCTGCATCGGACAAGCCGCTAGCATGGGTGCATTTTTATTAAGCTGTGGTGCGCCAGGTAAAAGATATGCATTGCCAAATTCTCGCATCATGATACATCAACCACTTGGCGGCGCTAGAGGACAAGCGACTGATATCGAGATACAAGCTCGTGAAATTTTGCGTATGAAAGAGATTTTAAATGGAATTTTGGCCAAAAATACAGGTCAAAAGCTAAGTAAGATCGTAAAAGATACTGAACGTGACTTCTTTATGAGTTCGGCCGAAGCCAAAGAGTACGGACTTGTTGATAAAATTTTGGAGAAAAGTTTTAAATAAGGCCCAAAGTGATAAAGATAGATAATGCACCAGACCCTAAGAAAAAAGCGGTTGAGGTAAAACATATTCTAGAAAAAGAAAAGGTAGATATCTACAAATTTTCAGAAAATGTTTTGCATGAATTAAGCGATGATAATGTTCCATCTACGCCAAATAATTATTCTATTTATTTTGAGAAAATGCTTGATGGGCAGCCTGATGAATTTAGAAAAGAGATCGGTGATATGATAGTTATAAATTCCGAGATCTCAGTACCATCAGGCAGTAATATCTCTATTGAAAAAGAGATAAAGCAAGGTTTTATCCAGATAAAAAGCATGCTTCAGGCTGTGGTGCTAATCTATAAAAATTTAGGCATCATGAGAGGCCTAGTACAAAAGCGCATGGATGCACTCAAAAATAATACAAATATCCTAGCTCTTCAAAATGTTTTAAGTGCATTTAACCATGACTTAATAAAATTAAACAGCCTTATGGATAAGCATCTTGATGTCATTAAAGTAAGCTATGACGAAGTAGCTAAGATGCTTAAATCTATTGAAGAGCAGTCGATTTATGATACGACATATGACGTTTATAATAAAAAATTTCTAGTAGCCACAGTACAAAGTGAAGTAGAAGCTGTTAAGAGATATGGCTATAACGCATCGTTTTTACTAGTAAGAGCAAAAGATAGGTTTACAAATCGTGTTAAAAATTTAAAAGAGCGAAACAATATGTATAAAGCTATATCACAGCTTCTTTTAAGAACTTCTAGAAGAAGCGATATAGTAGCTCATTACGGTGATGGCTGTTTTGCTATGGTTATGAAATATACTGATGAAAATGGCACAAAACAAGCCGGTAGCAGAATTTTAAATATGCTTTCATCTATACCTTGGAAGATTGATGGCGAAGAGTGCAAGCTTGATATCCAAGTGGTTTCAAGCATGATAACAAAGACAAGAAGTGCTGAAGAATTAATCTCTTACTCGTTAGATCAACTAATACTAACACAAGATGATGAGCAGCCTATATTTTTGGGTGAATAAGTAGGAGTTTGGGCTTGATCTTAGAGGTTTTATCTTATCCAAATAAAAAACTTTATGAAGTCTCAAAAGAGGTTAAAATTTTTGATGAGGAACTTCACAAACTACTTGATGATATGTATGATACGATGATTGCAAAAGAGGGCATTGGCCTTGCAGCTATTCAAATAGGTGTCGCAAAAAGAATTTTTATTATAAATCTAGCCAATGACGAGGGCGTACAAGATAAAGAAAATTTAATCGAAATCATAAACCCAAAATTTGAACTACGTGAGGGTGAGTGTGTCTATCAAGAGGGCTGCCTTAGTGTACCCGGATATTATGAAGATGTAAAAAGAAATGAGGTTGTGGCTATCAAATATCAAGACCGCTTTGGCAAAGAGCAAAGCTTAAAGGCTGATGGGCTTTTAGCTATTGCTATCCAGCATGAAAATGATCATTTAGATGGACATCTTTTTATAGAAAAAATCGGCTTTAATAAACGTAAAAAATTTGATAAGGAATACAAAAAGCAAAAAAAAGAAAAAGCTTCATGAAGTCTTTAAGATGTGCTACTTACGGCGATGGACTAAAGATAATTGACGTTGAGTCTATCTTCTCTCGCGGGCTTCCTGGTTTTAGCATCGTTGGGCTTGCAAGCACAAGCATAAAAGAGAGCACAGAACGCGTAAAAGCAGCACTTCTAGTACTTGATTTTTCCTTTCCAGCACAAAAGATAACCATAAATTTATCCCCTTCAGATCTGCCAAAAAGTGGCTCACATTTTGACCTAGCTATTGCTCTTCTTATAGCTCTTCAAAAGGCAAAAAACTTAGAGAAAATTTTTGTTTTTGGCGAGCTTGGACTTGATGGAAGTGTAAAAAGCACAGCAAATTTATTCTCAATCCTTCTTTTTTTAAGCACACAGGTAAAAAACGTAAAAGTCTTAGTACCAAAAGAGATAGCACAAAAAGCTTCTATGATCCCAAATTTAGAGATTTATGCGGTTAGTGTTCTAGAAGAGGCGATTAGGTTTTTTAATGACGCAGAATTTGCAAAAAGCATACGTTTTAACGCTACGCATGAGCTATTTTCAAACGTATTAGAAATTTCTGGCAAAAGATATGTTCCAAATTTAAACTTTGAGCTTGATTTTAAGGACGTTTTGGGTCAGGATCGTGCCAAAAGAGCCTGCGTTATTGCAGCTGTTGGCATGCACAATATTTTATTTGAAGGCAGCCCAGGTAGCGGCAAAAGCATGTGTGCAAAACGCCTAGTTTACATCATGGCGCCACAAAGCCTAGAAGAGGTGCTAAAGTCTGCCGCTTACCGCTCTTTAAACCTTCAAGATAGCGAATTTACAAGTATTAGAGCTTTTCGATCGCCACATCACACCTCGACAAAAAGCTCGATATTTGGCGGAGGCTCAAACGTCGCAAAGATCGGCGAGATCGCACTTGCAAATGGCGGAGTGCTATTTTTTGATGAGTTCCCTCACTTTGCAAAGCAGGTGATAGAAAGCCTTAGAGAGCCACTTGAAGACAATCAAATCCACATCGCAAGAGTGAATTCAAAAGTGACTTACGAGACTAAATTTATCTTCGTAGCAGCTCAAAATCCATGCCCTTGCGGAAATTTATTCTCTCACAACCTAAATTGCAAATGCAGCGAAAATGAGATAAAAAACTATAAATCAAGAATTTCAGCTCCAGTGCTCGACCGCATTGATTTAAAAGTTGCCATGGACGAGAGCTCGCCAGGTGACAAGGCAAGTTTGAGCTCACAGCAGATGAGTGATATGGTTTTAAAAGCCTTTATATTTCAAAAAAAGCGCGATCAAGATGAGCTAAACGGCAAGCTAAATGACGCACAAGTAGAAAAATTTTGTCTACTGGATAATGAAGCAAGAGAAATTTTACAAAAGGCAGCCTCGAGGTACAATCTTTCTCAAAGAGGCATAAAAAGGACACTTAGAGTGGCTAGAAGTATCGCTGACCTTGATGAGAGTGAGCAAATTTTAAAGCCCCACATCTTAGAGGCGCTTAGTTTTAGGGCATGAAGATGAAAAATTTATATTTAGATACAAGAATTTTAGACGAGCGAGCGAGCAAGAAATTTGGCCTTAGTGAAGAGCTTTTAATGGAAAACGCTGCCGCTGGCATAGCAAATTTCATCCGTAAGAAATTTAAAAAAGGCGAGAGGGTGCTTGGCATTTCCGGTGGTGGGAATAACGGTGCTGACGTGCTTTGTGCTTTAAGGATGTTAGAGGGCGAGTTTGAATGCGAATTTATCTTAGCTAGTCAGAATTTAAAGCCACTAGCCATTAAGCAGCTTGAGCGAGCTAAATCTGCTGGCGTGCGAGAGAGTAAAGACGCAGAAAATAGCTTAAATAGCGCAAAATGCGTCATAGACGGGCTTTTTGGCTCAGGGCTAAATAGAAATTTAGACAAAAAGCACATAGAGCTTATCTCAAAGATAAACAAAAGCTCTGCCTGCACTATCGCTTGTGATATGCCAAGCGGGCTAAGTAGCGAGGGCAAAGTACTTGGTGCTTGCGTAAAAGCGGATATCACGATCACGATGGGAGCTAGAAAGCTTGGGCTTTATAGCGACGCTGCAAAAGACTTTGTTGGCAAGGTAAAGGTCGCTGATCTTGGTATAAGCGCGCAAAACTACGAATGCGAGAGCGACTATCACTTGCTTGAAAAATGTGATCTTGTACTTCCAAATAGAAAAAATCAGTGCGTAAATAAGGGCGACTTTGGCCACGCATTTATCATATCTGGCGAGCGCATAGGAGCTAGCATGCTTTGCGCAAAGGCGGCATTTGCCTTTGGGGCTGGGCTAGTTAGTGTGATAAGTAGTGAGAGTCTAAATTTACCAATGCAGATCATGCAAGCAAGCAAGATAAGCGATAAAATGAATGCCGGAGCCATTGGTATGGGACTTGGTGAAAATGGTATAGAAGAGCTTGATGCACAAATTTTAAAGAGCAAAAAACTTGTTCTTGACGCTGATATCTTTTACAGCGCAAAAGTGCTTGATCTATTAAATGAAAACTGTGTTTTGACACCTCACCCAAAGGAATTTTGCTCACTTTTAAGGCTTTGTAATATAGCAGATATCGACGTAAAAACATTACAAGAAAATAGATTTGCCTATACTAAGTCTTGGAGCGAGAAATTTAAGGCTGTGCTAGTACTTAAAGGCGCAAATACGATAATCGCTAAAGACGGACAAATTTATATCATGCCTTATGGTAAAAACACGCTTGCAAAAGGTGGCAGTGGCGACGTGCTAAGCGGACTCGTGCTTGCTCTTTTGGCTCAAGGCTACGAGCCACTGGATGCTGCCATCTCGGCTACACTAGCTCATGCACTAAGCCTTAAAAATTTCAAAAAAAATAGCTATGCGCTTAGCCCAACAGACATTATAAAAGGAGTAAAATGCTTACAAAAAAAATAGCCGTACTTTTTAGCGG
The DNA here is from genome assembly GCF_902460625.1 of Campylobacter concisus. Lineage (GTDB taxonomy): Bacteria > Campylobacterota > Campylobacteria > Campylobacterales > Campylobacteraceae > Campylobacter_A > Campylobacter_A concisus_AD. The sequence goes on along the minus strand of NZ_CABPUT010000007.1, from coordinate 2,473 downwards.
TAGTGGCTCAAATTTAGAAGCGATACTTAAAAAAGTTCATAATCAAATTTTTAATGGCGTAAAGATCGAAGTTTGCCTTTGTATTTGCAACAAGCCAGGAGCATATGGCATCGAGCGAGCTAAGAAATTTGGGCTTGATACGACGATAATAGAGAGTGCCAAATTTGCAAATAGAGAAGAATTTGACGCTGCAGTTGTGGAGCAAATTTTAAAAAGCGGCGCTGAACTAACAGTGCTTGCTGGATTTATGAGGATATTAACTCCTGTTTTTACATCAAAGATAAAAGCCATAAATTTACATCCTTCCATATTGCCACTTTTTAAAGGCGCTCATGCGATAAAAGAGAGCTTTGAGAGCGATATGATGATAGGTGGTGTCAGCGTGCACTACGTGAGCGAGGAGCTTGACGGAGGTAAACTCATTGCACAAAGAGCGTTTGAAAGAGAAGATGGTATGAGCTTAGAGGATTGGGAGAGCAAAATCCATGCGATAGAGCATGAAATTTTGCCTGATAGCATAATAAAAATTTTAACAAAGGAAGCAAATGTTTGAATGGTTTAGTTCGCCAGAAGCGTGGATATCACTACTTACGTTAACTGGCTTAGAGATAGTTTTAGGCATAGATAACATTATATTTATTGCTATTTTGGTAGGTAAGTTACCTCCAGAGCAGCGCGGTAGTGGTAGGATTGTCGGCCTAGGGCTAGCTATGGTGACTAGAATTTTACTTTTACTTTCATTGTTTTGGATCATGAAGCTAACAAAGCCACTCTTTACTATCGCAGAATTTAGTATAAGCGGCCGAGATTTGGTGCTTATACTGGGCGGTCTATTTTTACTTGTAAAATCAACCCTTGAAATACATTCTAGTGTTTCTGGTGAAGGTGAAGAGCATAAAAATAGCAAAAAATCACATGCAAATTTTTTGGTTATTGTAAGCGAGATAGCTGTTTTGGATATTGTTTTTTCTCTTGATAGTGTTATCACGGCTGTTGGAATGGCTGAGCATATAGAGATAATGATCATTGCTGTTATTTTAGCAGTTGGTGTAATGATGGTAGCATCAAAAGGTATTTCTAATTTTGTAGATAATAACCCGACTATAAAAATTTTAGCACTTGCATTTTTGGTGCTTGTGGGCATGACACTAGTTGCTGAAGGATTAGGATTTCATATTCCAAAGGGATATATCTATTTTGCGATGGCATTTTCATTGGCAGTTGAAAGTATAAATATCTATGCTAAAAAGAAAATGTTAGCTAAATAATATTTTTACGATGATGAAAAGCTAATGATAGGATAGATAAAATGTCAATCATATCATTAGCCTATCAAGTGATTTTTGTTTGTGGAATTTTAAGTAAGCAATTTTATAAAAATTCTAGCCCAAAAAGATAAATCTGTATAAATTTAAAAGAAAATTTTGCTAAGTATGAAAGGCATAATAGATAATAGATCAATGTTTGTTTCGTTGCATATTAGTTAAAATATTCATGTCAGGCTACTTAAAAATCCGTGAAATAAAGGTTATACTTTATGGTGAGGTAATAAGATAGAGAAGCAAAAATATGGCCTGTGTAAAAAATTAAGTATTTGGTGAAGTATTAATTAATATTTTTGATTGAATTATCTTTTATATATAATTTCTATTAATTTAAGTGTTTTTTAATTGACTTTATAAAAAAAACAAGTTAAAATACGACTTTTTAATGAGGTAGTGGCATAAACTTACAAACACGACTCAGGCGGGGTGTAGCGCAGTCTGGTTAGCGCATCTGGTTTGGGACCAGAGGGCCGAAGGTTCGAATCCTTTCACCCCGACCATGTTAAATGGTGAGTGTAGCTCAGTCGGTTAGAGCATCAGATTGTGGTCCTGAGGGTCGTGGGTTCGATTCCCATCACTCACCCCATTTTGGGCGCTCGTAGCTCAATTGGATAGAGCGACAGACTTCGGATCTGTAGGTTATGGGTTCGACTCCTATCGGGCGCGCCACTTAAAATACTTTATGCGCTCATAGCTCAGCTGGATAGAGCAACGGCCTTCTAAGCCGTAGGCCTCAGGTTCGAATCCTGATGGGCGTACCACTTTATTGTTGTTGTGCGGATGTGGTGAAATTGGCAGACACGCCAGACTTAGGATCTGGTGCCCCACGGCGTGAAGGTTCAAGTCCTTTCATCCGCACCATTCTTTTTTATAATTTGAGATAAACTTATATTATTAAAAATTAATATTGTAAAGCACTGGATACTTTTTATTGTTTCTTGACATGTAATAATGTTTTTTGTATAATCTCAATTCTTTTTTAAACAAATGTCTTGCTAGCTCAGTCGGTAGAGCATCTCACTTTTAATGAGGGGGCCGTTGGTTCGAATCCAACGCAGGACACCATTTTTGGGTTTATGACCCTTTCGTCTAGTGGCTCAGGACTCTACTTTCTCTGTGTAGAAACAGAGGTTCAAATCCTCTAAGGG
>NZ_CABPUT010000006.1:322443-332888 GCF_902460625.1 Campylobacter concisus | reverse complement strand
ATATTTGCCTCATCACTAAAATTGCCTATCACTTCAAGTTTATATCCACCAAAAAACCTTTGCGATCTTCCCCAAAATTTTCTTATGGCTCTATTTTTATCATTAAATAGCCACATAAAAAAGACGACAAGAATAACGCTGATAACAAACTCAATAGCAAAAAATAAAGCTCTAATTTTTGACAAGATTATCCTTTTTTACCCAGCCAATCTTACCATCAGTAAATAAAATTTTTGAGTAGTCACCTTTTGTGTCTAAAATTTCTACATTCTCATTTTTACGAGATGTGTAAAAGATGGTTGAGTTTTTTGTAGGCAATATCGAAACGCTAATATCTGGTTTTAGAACAGCCTTACCAAAAGGGTTGTAGGTATAAATTCCAAGTGCTATAAAAATGGCTGCTACGAAAAAGTAGCTAAGCCTTCTGCGCCAAACAGCTAAAAATATAAAAATTACCGCACAAGAGTAGATCATGACATCTTTATAGGTGCTAAACTCACTTTGTTTTGGATTTAGTCCGATTTGTGTGCTGACATCGTCATCTTCGACACTCACTGGCAAAGAAAAGCTTTCAAATTTAGCCTTTTTTAGGTTGTAGTAGTTAAAGTCAAGCGATTTTTTATTTGGCTTAAATACTGCAAAATAATATGCACTTTGTGAGTTAAAGTCGCCATTTATCGTATCTACGCCTTGCTTTAAGATTGTCTTATTTTCAATATTAAAAGCACTTAGATCTACGTTGTTGCCATAAATTTCTACAACCATGATATTGTTTATATCATCAAATTTTGTTGTCTTAAATTTCTTAACTTCAAGATTATCAGCCACGATATGGTTGTAATTCTCATCGCTTCTAAGCTCTTTTAACTTTGGTAAAAAGATATTTATACTTGAGTTTTGATAGTTTTCACCATTTCTTTTTAGATCCAAACTGACTTTTAAAGTCTTTGCGTCAATGCTTGTTGCCTCAAGATAAAAAGTACCTACATATTGATTGCCTTCGCTTTTTACCCATTGAAAATTTTTCTTATTTAGCCATTTGATATTTGTTTCATCAAGCTGTGTCTCAAACTCAAACTCAAAGTCATTTTGTGTATCAGCCACTATCTCAACACTAAAAATTTCTCCTATAACAACATTTTTTGGTACATTTGTGGCTTTTAAAAGAAGCTCTTTTACCTTGATCTTATCATATACTTGATTGTCTGGGACGCTAATATCTGGCTCGTTTGTTGGAACGATGTTTCGCATCTGCTCTGGAGTGATACGCTCTGGCTGTGGTGATACAAATTTTCTTGAAAAATCTTGTTCTTTTGGCGGTTTTTGAGTTTTTGGATTTGAAGTAAGGCTATTTACAAATTTATCCTCTCTAGCTTCGTCCATCATGTCAAAAACGCTTACTTCATCGGTATTTACAGCAAATAAATTTAGTACGAGTAGGGAGATAAAAAGAAAATGTTTTACCAAACTAGACCTTTTAGCATCTTCATACCATCATCTGTACCTAAAATTTTCTCACAAGCACGCTCAGGATGAGGCATAAGACCAAAAATCTTTTTGCTCTCATCGCAAATTCCTGCTATATTGTCGACTGAGCCGTTTGGATTTATTTCGTTGCCTTTAGCATCACAGTATTTTAGTAATACTTGATCGTTGTCGTAAAGTCCTTTTAGAGTGTTTTCATCAGTATAATAGTTGCCCTCGCCGTGAGCGATAGGGATATTAACCACTTCATTTTTGGCTAAATTTGCTAAGAATTTATTGTTATTTGAGATTACCTTTAGGTGATGATATTTTGAGACGAAATTTAAATTTTCATTTCTTCTCATCGCACCCTTTAAGAGTCCAAGCTCAAGTAGCATCTGAAAACCATTGCAAATTCCTAAGATATAGCCACCTTTTTTTGCATGCTCTTTTACAGCTTGCATAGCTGGGCTAAATTTAGCTATTGCAGCTGTTCTTAGATAATCTCCATAGCTAAAACCGCCTGGAAGTACGACCAGGTCAGCTTCTATCTTATCTTCTTTGTGCCAGATTATTTTTGTTTGGCAGCCAAGTAGTTTAAATGCATGAGCTGTGTCTTCTTCGCAGTTTGTGCCAGGAAAAAGTATGATCGCTACTTTCATAGCACGATCTCATAGTCTTCGATGACGGTATTTGCTAAAAGCTCTTCACACATCACTTTTAGCTGCTCGTTTGCCTTAGCTTTATCACTCTCGTTGATATCTAAAACAATTTGTTTGCCTATTCTGACATTTGATACACCGCTAAATCCAAGAGAATTTAAAGCATGCTCCACTGCTTTGCCAGCAGGGTCAAGGACCCCACTTCTTAATGCTATATTTACAACAGCTTTCATCTTTGTCCTTAAGAAAGAATTCTTCTTAAAACTTCTTCGTAAGCGACTTTTACGCTACCAAGGTCTTGTCTAAATCTATCTTTATCAAGTTTTTCATTAGTTTTAGCATCCCAGAATCTACAACTATCAGGGCTTATCTCATCAGCTAGAATGATATTGCCGTCTTTGTCGATACCAAATTCTATTTTAAAATCAACTAGTTTTAGATCTCTTTCGGCAAAAAATTTAAATAATATAGAGTTAATCTCTCTTGCTGTATGTCTTAGAGTTTGAAGATCTTTTTCGCTCTTTACTAATCCCATAATGATACAGTGCTCATCTGTTACTAATGGATCGTGCAAATCGTCGTTTTTGTAGTAAAACTCAACAAGAGTAAAAGGTAAAACTGTGCCTTCTTTTATGCCAAGTCTTTTGCTAAGTGAGCCAGTTGCAATGTTTCTAACAACAACTTCAAGAGGAATAATCTCGCATTTTTTGACTACTTGCTCAGTGTCGCTAATAGTCTCAACTAAGTCAGTCACGATGCCTTTACTCTCCAAAAGCTTAAAAAGCTGTGTTGAAATTTTATTATTTAATGCGCCTTTACCAGCTTCGTTGCCTCTTTTTTGAGCATCAAATGCTGTTAGATCGTCTTTAAATTCAGCCACAAGCAAATTTGCATCGTCTGTGGCATACATTTTTTTACCTTTTCCCTCGTAAATAAGCTCTCTTTTTTGCATGGAGATCTCCTTCTAATTTATTGTTTTATTTTTAAAATTTTGATCGTATCAATTGCCGTTTTTAATTGAATATCTTCATCAACTTTTTTTTGCGTGATTATCTTTTTATCATCTTTTGCTTCAGTTTTATTGCCCTCGCTTGTAGAATTTATCTTATTTAGCTCGCTTTTTAGGTGCGCTTTTAACTCGCTCTCTTTGATACTAAAAGCACTATCGTCGCTTTGTGGCACTTTGCCAGGATGCACGACTACATCAGGTGTTACGCCAACTGCTTGGATAGTTCTGCCACTTGGCAAGTAGTATCTTGCGATGGTTAGCCTTAATGCTTCTGTGTCGTCTATTGGAAGGATTACTTGAACACTTCCTTTGCCAAAGGTATTTTCGCCAATTATTACAGCACGTTTATGGTCTTGAAGTGAGCCACTTACGATCTCGCTAGCACTAGCACTTCCGCCATTTACTAGTGCAACAAGCGGTAGTTTTGAAAGAGTTTTACTAGCACTTGCTTTATACTCTATATTTTCAGATGCATCGCGGCCTTTTTGAGAGACGATGACGCCGTTATCTACAAAAAGATCAACTAGATCGACAGCTTGATTTAAAAGTCCGCCAGGGTTATTCCTAAGATCAAGTATGATGCCACTTGCTTTTGGATACTCTTTGATCGCTTCTTTTACCTTTGTAACAACATTTTTGTCAAAATTTGTAACACGCACGTAAAGAATGTTGTCATTTTCTATCATTTTTGCATAGACAGATTCAACCTTTATTAGATCTCTTATGATCTTTACATCAAATGGTTTTTGCTCACCTTTTCGCAAAATTGTGATAGTTATTGGAGTTTTTGGCTTACCGCGCATTTTATTTACAGCTTCATCTATCGTTGTGCCGATAGTCGAGTTACCATCTATTCTTAAGATGATATCGCCCGATTTTATACCTGCTTTATCAGCTGGGGTATCTTCTATCGGTGAGATAACAGTTAGTGCGCTATCTTTCATGCCAACTGTTATGCCAAGGCCACCAAATTCTCCACTTGTTTGCACCTGCATATCTTTGTAAGCTTTTTCATTTAAAAAGCTTGAGTGGGCATCTAAATTTTGCATTAAACCAGCAATGGCTTTATCGATGATCTCTTTAAATTTAATGTCATCAACATAGTATTTTTCAACGGTTGAAATTGTTTTTGTAAGCTTTGAAAGTGCTTCAAGCTTTGCACTTGCTTCGTCTTCACTCTTTGCAAAAAGTGCATTTACTGCTACGCTTGAGATAACCAAAGCACCTGTAATTTTTAGTGCAAAAAATCTACTAAATTTATTCAAAATTTCTCCTATAATTTTTGGCTCAATTCTATTAGCTTTTGGCTAAAAAAAGTATAAATTTAAGCTTATATTTTTGCTTTTGGATAGTTTTTGATACAAATTTATAACAGCAAATTTTAGCAATTAAATAAAAAGAGTGACAAGTATTATAAAAATACTTGACAATATAAGACTAAAGTTATATAATGGCAACCATATAAAATAATCCAAGGAGATTTAATGGCTGATATAACAGAAAATTTAACAGCTCAGATGCAAGAAGCTCTTGAAAAAGGTATTAGTTTAGCGATATTTTCTAAAAATCCGCAAGTTGTTCCGCTTCATATTTTTTGGGCTTTGCTTGCAGATAGCAATTCCATTTTAAACCAAGTGTTTAATAAAATGAATGTAAGTAAAGACGCAGTCGAACTTGAGATAAAAAGCAAGATCTCGTCACTCCCAAGCAGCTCAAACGTTACAAAAGATAACGTTTCAATTTCAAGAGAGCTTATAAATTCTCTTGAAAATGCAAAAGCGTTGATGGTAAGCATGGGCGATAGCTACATCGCTGTTGATACATGGATCATCTCGGCTCTTGAGCTTAGTGAAATCAAACAAATTTTAAGCAAATTTTGCGATATTTTGGAGATCAAAAAGAACCTTGAGAGCATAAGAGGCGGTAAAAAGATAGACAGCCAAACTGGCGATGATACTCTTGATAGCTTAGAGAAATTTGGTATCAATCTAACGCAAAAAGCCCTAAATAAGGAGCTTGATCCAGTCATTGGCCGTGATGAAGAGATCACTAGAATGATGCAAATTTTAATAAGAAAGAGCAAAAATAACCCTATCTTGCTCGGTGAGCCAGGCGTTGGTAAGACAGCCATCGTTGAGGGGTTAGCTCAAAAGATAGTGGCTCGCGACGTGCCAACAAGCCTTGCAAACAAGCGTGTCATCGCGCTTGATATGAGTGCAGTCGTAGCTGGCGCAAAGTATAGAGGTGAGTTTGAAGATAGGTTAAAAGCAGTTATTGACGAGGTCAAAAAAGCTGGCAATATCATACTTTTTATAGATGAAATTCACACCATAGTTGGAGCTGGTGCGAGCGAGGGCGGAATGGATGCTGCAAATATCCTAAAACCAGCTCTTGCACGTGGCGAGCTTCATGCTGTTGGTGCTACGACATTAAAAGAGTATAGAAAATACTTTGAAAAAGATGCAGCGCTTCAAAGACGTTTTCAACCAATAGACGTTAAAGAGCCAAGCGTAAATGAGGCTTTACAAATTTTACGTGGCATAAAAGAGCGTCTTGAAGTTCATCACGGTATCACGATAACAGATAGTGCGCTAGTTGCCGCAGCAAGGCTAAGTGACCGATACATAGCAAACCGCTTCTTGCCAGATAAAGCAATCGATCTTATAGATGAGGCAGCAGCTGAGCTTAAGATGCAAATAGAGAGCGAGCCATACGAGCTTTCAAAGATAAAACGCGAGATCGTAACGCTTCAAGTAGAAAAAGAAGCGCTAAAGATGGAGGATGCGGAGAAAAATAAAGAGAGACTTGGAGAGATCGAAAAAGAGATAGCTGACCTAAATGAGAAAAAGCTAGCACTTGATACTAAATTTGAAAACGAAAAGGCCGTTTTTGGTGGAATTTCAAAAGCAACAAAAGAGATAGATAGCTTAAAATCGCAAGCTGAGATAGCTAAAAGAAATGGCGACCTTCAAAAAGCTGCCGAGATAGAATACGGCAAAATAGCTGACGCTAAAAAGCACAAACATGAGCTTGAAGAAAAATGGGAAAGCATGAAAAAAGAGGGCGTGCTTCTTAAAAATCAAGTCGATGAAGAGCTTGTAGCTGAAATTTTGAGCAAATGGACTGGAATTTCAGTTAAAAAGATGCTAACAAGCGAAAAAGAGAAATATCTGCGCATCGAAGAGCATCTAAGAGAGAGCGTTGTCGGTCAAGATGATGCACTACACGCACTTGCGCGTGCTGTTAAGAGAAACAAAGCTGGACTAAATGAGGGTCAAAGGCCGATTGGTTCATTTTTATTTCTTGGACCAACAGGCGTTGGTAAAACCCAGTCTGCTAAGGCTTTGGCTAAGTTCTTGTTTGACGATGAGAAGGCACTTATCCGCTTTGATATGAGCGAATATATGGAAAAACATAGCGTGAGCAGGCTTCTTGGTGCACCTCCAGGATATGTAGGCTACGATGAGGGCGGTCAGCTAACAGAAGCAGTTCGCAGAAGACCATACTCAGTCATACTTTTTGACGAGGTTGAAAAGGCCCACAAAGATGTATTTAACATACTTTTGGGAATTTTAGATGACGGACGTGCGACTGATAATAAAGGTGTAACGGTTGATTTTAAAAACACTATCATTATTTTAACTTCAAACATCGCTTCAAATTTCATAATGGAGCTAAAGGGCGAAGATCGTGATGTGGCTGTTAAAAACGAGCTTAAAAACTACTTTAAACCAGAGTTTTTAAATAGGCTTGATGATACTATCATTTTTAATCCTCTAAATGAGCAAGGCCTAATCTCTATCGTTGAGATCATGTTTAAAGAGCTTGAAAAAACTCTTCATAACCGCGGTATCAAGGCAATTTTGAGCGAAGAGGCTAAGAAATTTATCGCAAAAGCTGGCTTTGACATAGTTTATGGTGCAAGGCCTCTTAGAAGAGCGCTTTATGAGCTAGTTGAAGATAAGATCGCTGATATGATCTTAAAAGATGAGCTTGAAAGTGGCGATGAGATCACCATTGATAGCGATGGCGAGAAGATCATCATTAAGAAAAAATAACTTCAAATTTACTTGGCAGGTTGGATCAACTTGCCAAGCTCTCATATAAAATTTATACAAAAAATATCTAAAAAATAGGGCGGTTTTGCTATTTGAAAAATATGACTAAACGCCTAAAAATTTAGCAAGGGCAAAATAAAATATAGATGACGAGATAGCAGCGGCTGGAAGCGTGATGAGCCAAGCAAGAATGATTGGTCTTACCATTTTCCAGTTTGCATTTTTATTTACGATGCCGATACCCAAAACCGCACCTATTAGGATATGAGTCGAGCTAACTGGTATGCCAAGCTTTGTAGCTAGAAGGATGACGATGCTTGAGGCAAGCTCTGCGCTAAAGCCAGTTGTAGGTAAAATTTCAGCTAGTTTTGAGCCGATGGTGGTGATCACCTCTTTGCCTAAAAACCAAAGTCCAACGACAAGCGAAATTCCAAAGGTTACCATTGCGATGCTAGGTATCGGTGAGCTTTCGTTTATAGAGCCAGTCTTTAGCACATCAAGCACGGCTGCAAATGGTCCAACTGCATTTGCGATGTCGTTTGCGCCGTGTGAAAACGCAAAAGATGAAGCTGTAAAAATTTGAAACCATGAAAAAATTCTATTGATGCTCTTTTCGCTATCGTTTTTGCTCATGACATTTATGATAGCAAGGCTTGCAAGATATGCTAGAGCTCCGATGACGAAGATGATCCAGATAGTTTGGATGATGCTAAAGGCTAAATTTATATGCTCCAGCCCTTTAAAAAGCATCATTGATGAGATGACCATTGCTGCAAATCCAGCGATGATCGGGATGTGCTTTTTCATCGCTTTAAAAGTGTCTATCTCTTTTTCGCTATCTTTCATGATGCGAATTTTTGAGCGGTACTCACTGTATTCAGTTGTTTCGATCTCATCCTCATCGATAACTGCGATCTTTGAAAGAGTAGCTATCTGCTCCTCGGCCGGCTTTGTTTTTAGTGCTTTTACAAAGCTTTCTTTATATGCTTTTCGCTCAGCTTTTAGAGCTTTTAGATTCATTTTAAGCTCATGTGTTGGCTCGATAATCTTACTTTTTACGTAGCCAAATATGATGTAAGACATCACGCCGCCAAGCAGTGGTGAGACGACCCAGCTTACGGCGATCCTGCCGATCTCGCTCCATGAGACCATGCTAAATGGCTCGGGATCTTTTATCATAAAACCCATGGCAAGTCCTGCGCCAACGATACCGCCAACGATCGAGTGAGTTGTCGAGACTGGCAAACCCTTTTTAGATGCATAAAATAGCCAAAGACCAGAGCTTAGAAGGGCTGAGATCATGATGATGACAAATTTCATCGGGTTTATATCGCTTGGAAATTTCACGATCTCGTTTCTAATCGTATTTGTAACCTCAGATCCTGCAAATATCGCACCACTAAGTTCAAAAATAGCGGCAATGATGAGAGCTTGCTTAAGCGTAAGAGTCTTAGCGCCAACGCTTGTGCCAAAGCTGTTTGCAACGTCATTTCCACCGATATTAAAGGCCATAAAAAGACCAAACATGCCGGCGATCAAGAATAAAAAGTAGTTATTTGTCGGGATGTATTGATAGCCCCAAACGAAAAATCCAACGCTACAAATTGCAAAAATAACAAATGCCAATAAGTTATCTCGAAGCAATCAAGCCCCCTTATAAGGTTTTTGATAGGGATTATATCTTGAAAAATATTAAAGTTTTTAGAATTTTTCAACTTTAAATGATACTAAATTATCATATGTTAGAATCTGTAAAAAATTTTAAGGATAAATTTTGGTTATAGCGATCGATCTTGGCTCAAACACATTTCGCGTAGCGCTTGTCAAAAAAGAACAAAATGGCTTTAGTAATGAGCAAATTTATGAAAAGATAGTAGGAGCTGCTAGAGGGCTAAATGAAAGTGGCAAGATAGCAGATGAGTCTAAAAATAGGCTCTTTGAAGCGATAACAGAGGCTAAAAGTAAATTTGATTTTGATAAATTTAAATGCGCAGCAGTCGCGACTGAGGCTTTTAGGGTAGCGTCAAATAGTGAAGAGATTTTTAGCGAGATAAGAGAAAAATTTGGCATAAATTTTCATATCATCAGTGGTAAAGCAGAAGCAAAGCTTACATTTTTGGGTGTTCAAAATGCTTTTAAAAAGCTTGGAATAAATGAAAATTTTAGCGTCATTGACATCGGTGGAGCAAGCTCAGAGATCGGTGAAGATGGAAATTTTATGAGCTTTAAATTTGGCATTATTACATTTTTTGAGAAATTTAAAACGTTTGATTTAATGCAAGAAAATGCAAAAATTTATACAAAAGATGCAAGAGAATTTTTAAATAGCTTAAAAAATAAATTTATCGTGCTGACTTCTGGCGTACCAACTACTATCGCAGCGCTACGACTAGGACTTAACTATGAGAACTATGATCCAAAAAAAGTAAACGGATATGAGCTTAGAGATGATGATCTTGCTTGGTTTGTAGATGAACTTTTAAAGATGGATGATAAGAGCGCTGATTTGGCGGTTGGAAGAAATAGAAAGTATCCGCTCATCGCTGGGACCTTGCTTTTAGAGGAGCTTTTAAGTGGGCAAGAAGCAAAATTTTTAGTTATCGATGATGGGCTTAGAGAGGGTGTAGGTGTGGCCTATCTGCAAGGAAAATTTCAAGAAATTATCACAAATTTTTAGTTAATATTTCAAAAATTTAAAGGAGAGGAAATGAGTATAAGAGAGCAAATTTTAGCTGATATAAAAGAGGCTATGAAGGCAAAAGATGAGTTTAAAAGAGATACTTTAAGAACGCTAAATGCAGCACTTAAGCAAGTTGAAGTCGATCAAAGGATCGAAATGACTGATGAAGTGGTACTTCCGCTACTTCAAAGGGAGATCAAAAAGAGGGCTGACTCAGTTGAGCTTTATATAAAAGGTGCTAGAGAGGATTTGGCTAAAAAAGAGCAGGGCGAGATTGAGCTTATTAAGGCATATTTGCCAGCACAACTAAGCGATGAAGAGCTTAAAGAAAAAATAAAAAATATTATTGAAAGAGCTGGTAAAAATTTAGGCGCTGTAATGAAAATGGCAAAAGATGAGATCGGAGCAAGTGCTGAAGCAAAACGCATAAGTATGATCGCAAAAGAGCTTTTGGCTTAAAATCTACAATCTTATAAAACTTCTAATTTTCGAAAACTTACTTTTAAATGTGTGTAAGTTTTCGAAAAATCAAATATAACTTTTATTTTGAAAAGATAATTTAAAAGCATATA
>NZ_CABPUT010000006.1:315169-321255 GCF_902460625.1 Campylobacter concisus | reverse complement strand
TTTACATATTAAAATAAAATTATTCTAGTATTCAAAGCCATAAAGCAACGCTTAGAAACAGCTAAGAGCGTAAGTAAAATAGAGGCACGCAAACTCTTTACTGAAACAAAAGACGACCAAATGCTTCGTGTGGCTTACTACTGGGTATCTCAAGGGGCTTATGACAACTGCAAAGACCTACCATTAAACAAGTGCCCTATAACTCATCTAAACCACGATACAGCAAATCATATGTGGTGGGCTGTAAGAAACCATCTAGGATATAAGGGAGAAAACAACACTCACGGACTATACGTATTACGCCATACAGTGGCTTCTAGATTAGTGAGTTTGAAGAGGTTTAATGCACATAAACTGATGGCTTTTATGGGTCATACAGATATTAAAAGTAGCTTACACTAAGTTCATCTCAATGTTGATGATATACGTGATGGTGTGGGGGTTGGTGCTTAGTTAAAAGATGATAAAAAGTAATGGGCATTTGGTTGCGGAGGACGGATTTGAACCGCCGACCTTCGGGTTATGAGCCCGACGAGCTACCACTGCTCTACTCCGCGATAAGTATTATTTTGGATTTAAAAAGTGGATGGGGTAAGAGGATTCGAACCTCTGAATGACTGGACCAAAACCAGTTGCCTTACCGCTTGGCGATACCCCAATATTTTTAAGAGTTGTAATTATATAGATTTTAATGTGCTTTGTCAAGACTTTTTAGAATTTTAATAAAAATTAAAATTCTAAAATTAAAGCAATTTATGACTTTAGCTATAAAATTTCCCTTTGTCCTTTTGCATTCACTGAGCTTAAAACACCCATTTTTTCCATTTGTTCGATTATATTTGCAGCTTTGTTATAACCTATTTTTAAACGTCTTTGCAGATAACTTATCGACGTTTTTTGCTCACTTAAAATGATCTCTTTAGCCTCTTCGTAAAGCTCGTCAAGTTCATCTTCTCCCAGTGCTCCAGCAGCCATACTTCCGCTAGAGCCTTCTTCTACTAAAAATTTCTCGTCGTAGATAACTTCTTGTTGCTCTTTTAAGAAATTTACGATTGTCTCTATCTCTTTTTCGCTAGCAAATGGTGCGTGAAGTCTTATCACACCAGGGCTTCCTGGAGGTGTAAATAACATATCTCCGCGTCCAAGCAAGCTCTCAGCTCCCATTTGATCAAGGATCACTTTGCTATCTATCCTTTGCCCTACCCTATAGCTTATCCTACTTGGCAAATTTGCCTTTATAAGGCCAGTCACGACATCAACACTTGGGCGCTGAGTTGCCACTATCAAGTGTATGCCGCTAGCTCTTGCCATCTGTGCTAGACGGCCGATATAAAGCTCCACATCCTTGCCACTAGTCATCATGAGATCAGCAAGCTCGTCAATGATTACAACGATGTACGGAAACTGCTCGCCGCCTTCCTCTTTCATCTTTTCATTGTAGCTCTCTATATTTTTCGTACGAGTTTGACTCATTATCTTATATCTTCGCTCCATCTCAGCGACCATATTGGCAAGTGCAGTGATCGCCTTTTTGGCCTCTGTGATAACTGGAGTTAGAAGATGTGGGATATCGTTATATATGCTAAATTCAAGCATTTTTGGATCGATCATCATTAGACGCAAAGTTTGCGGGCTATTTCTATAAAGCAAGCTTAAAAGCATCGCGTTTATACCCACACTTTTGCCAGATCCTGTAGTTCCAGCGATTAGCAAATGAGGTAGTTTTTTAAGGTCTGTCACAAAAGGAGCACCGACGATATCTTTGCCAAGTGCCATAGTTAGCGGGCTACTTGCATTTTTAAAGACTTCGCTCTCTAAAATTTCTTTTAGGTATATAGTTTCTAAATTTTGATTTGGTACCTCGATGCCTACCACATCTTTACCAGGGATCGGCGCTTGGATACGGATCGTTTGTGCCTTTAGCGCCATAGCTAGGTCATCTTGCAAAGTAAGGATTTTACTTACCTTGATATGTGGGGCTGGACGAAACTCAAATGTCGTGACGATAGGCCCAGTATAAGTTCTAACCACATCGCCGTCTATTTTAAACTTACGGAGTTTATCAAGCAAATTAGAAATTTGTTGATCAATTTCCGTTTCATTTACGCTGTGCGAGCGTTTTGGCGGATCGTTTAAAAATTTAAGCGGTGGTAAGACAAAATTCTTTGGCTTTTCGACATTGCCTCGCTCTATTTGATCAAGCAACTTCTTGTTCTCAGCCACTTCGTTTAAAATTTCAACTCCGTTTATAGTTGAGGCCCTGCTCTCTTTTTCTGGCTCAGGCTCTAGTTCTTCATCTAAATTCTGTTCATCATCATTTAGTACCTGAGCTTCTATAAGCTCTTCTTCTTTTATATCATTATTCTTTTGTCTTTTGCGTTCGATTTTTGGAAGTTGCTTTTGTTTTAACTCTTTTAAATTTCTCTCTTCATGGACTTTTATCTCTTTATCTACAAAAGCCTTTCTTAAAACAATGATAAAATTTTCCCTAAAAGCAAGCCCAAGTGAGATAATAAACATCATAAGTATAGCAACCGCGGTGCCGATAGAACCGATCACCTCTTTTAAGGCACTAACTATAAAATTTCCAATTATACCGCCATTTACACTTGAAGCACTCAAGGCTTGAAACATCAAAAAAGCTACAAAAAATAGAAAAATTCCTACCAAAAACTGAGCAAAATCAAAATCAAATTTCTTAAAATTTTTATAGACAAAATAGCCCAAAATGATCAATAAAAATGGATAAACATACGCAATAAGTCCAAAATATTTGATATTTAAAATACCAAGACCTTGTCCAAGCGAGCCAACAAAATCAGCAGTTGGAGCAGCTGTGGCGATACCAAAATATATAAAAATGCAAACAAAAATTGTAAATAAGATATGTCGTAAAATTTTAGATCCTTTATAAAAAAGGCTTATTATAGCACGCTTGAGTTTAATTTTAAAAAATCAGCAAGCTAGGCGGCCTGCTGATTTAAATTTTAATTTAAATAATTTAGCAAGCTTAGTTGATTTATCTTCGCACTTGCTTGTAGGGTTGCTTGATAAGATAGCGAAAGCTGCGTAAATTTCAGATATGACTCCGCATAGTCTGCGTCAATTACATCATTTTTAACAGTTTGCACATTCACTTTCATTACTTCGGCTCGCTCTTTTGTAGCGGTTAAAAGTCTTGATTGAGAGCCGATCTTTGTAAGCTCTTTATTTGCATGATCTATTAGATGATCAAGCCTTTGTAATGCGCCTTGCATGCCGGTATTTCGTGGGTCATTACTATTTGCATCAGCTCTATAATATCCCTTTCTAACAGCTTCAATCATATTATCAAGGTCTTGAAAAACGCTCGTACTTGGCTCATCAATAGTTAAAGCATTATTTTCATTAAAGCTAAAGACAGAACCCTTTCCTTGAGGGTGTCCAGCATTACCAGCTGTATCTCTGCCAGTGCTATCGCCATCAAATTTATCGCTATTTTTTGCATCATGCATAGTTACTTCTATGTTTGTTACTGATTTTGTCTTATCAGTTAAAACCATTCTGCCTTTATCATCTAAAGTTGTCTCTACTGCACCCTTAGTTTTTGATAAAGCCTCTTTATAGGCATTATAGTTTTGATCTCTTTTTACCTTTTCTATATCTGTATCAAAATTTGCGTTTTCTGCATGTGGAGGGTTTGGAATATTATCGCTTGCTGCCATAGCAACGATATCCATGAGCTGCCTATAAGTAAAATCACTAGCATAAGTTCTGTAACTTCCAAACTCATCTGAGTTATAAACAGTTAAAGTCCTAGGTGCAGAAGGCGTGCCACCTGGTGGTGTAGATGTTATTTCAAATTGCACTGGAGTGTTTGTGCCCCCTGCTGTACCCATTTTTACCTTTATGTCATATTTTGTGCCAGTTATTGACTTTACTTGCAATTTTATCTCTTGGTTGTCGATATTAAAAAGCTCTCTCTTTCTAGCGTCAACATCTTTTGGATATAAATTTCTATCGTAGCTCTCTTTTGTACCAGAAACTTCGCTTAGCTTTGTCTGATCTGTTGCATATTCGCCCGTTCTTCTAGCTACTTGAGGTAAATTTGCGATTAGCTCATTATCCTTTCTCTCAAATCTAACCTTATCATAGTCAAATGCATTTGTCGCATTTCCATCTTTATCGGTATATTTGCTCTTTATAAACTCGGTGATATGAACTGTTTTTGGAACGTTATTTGCCATTGTTTCAAGATCTTCAAGAGAATTTACCGCATCAAGCGCGTTATTTTGAGCGATTGCACCGCGATTTGGTGCTACTGATGTGGCTGCAACCATATGAAAGTCAATAGTTTGATTACCTTTAGTAAGATCTTTTATATTAAATTGTCCATCGTTATTTATACTCACATCAACAACTTTTGTTGTTTTTGTATTGCCAAATTCCATGCCGATTTTTTCCATAAGCCCAGCCATTGTTGTATTTGCACTCATCTTAAATTTACTAGTAAATGTCGTGCCGTCTGGCTTTTTGCCTTGCATGAAAAAATATGTATCCGGAAAATTTACATTTGAATTATCTAAAAAATCATAATCCGGATTTATTGTTCCATTGTAAGAGCCGTCACTTCTAACCACTGAATCACTAGCGTAATTTAGCCCAATCATATTTTTTATCTTGCTGTTATCGTTTAGAAATTTTGGCGCATAAGAGATGTCGGTTCTAGTTTGATCAGCCAAACGAACATTTGTAGTCAAAATTTTACTGTAATCACCGTCTTTTCCTAAAAATAGATCATGTCCTGGGATATTGTAAGGAAGCTCAACCTGAGCACCAGCCGATGTCTTCATATAATCACGGTTGCCTTGATACTTTCCCGCACCATCTATTGGTTTTGTATCAACAGCACTTCCAGAAAACAAAAACTGCCCATTGACCGAAGTGTTTGCAATATTCACAAGGTGATTTTTTATACCTTGAAGATCATTTGCCAAAGCCTCTAGTGATGTCTTACTATGCACGCTGCTAGCTGCTTGGACTACTTTTGTCTTAAAATTTTCAAGCTGTTTTTCAAACTCTTGCAATGCATTATCTGTATTTTTTGAGAAATTTACAGATTTACCAGTGGCATCAACTACTTGAGTGAGAGTAGTTGCTTCATAATCAAGCCTCATCGCATCATTATAAGTCGCAGCACCATCGTATGGATCTTGAATTTTCAAACCATTTGAGAGCTGCTTGTAGCTTTTATTTACACCAGTCATATTTTTTTGGTAGTCATGCAAAGTCTGACTAAAACGTAGTTGGTTTGTTATTCTCATAATTTTTTCCTAAATTTTTATTCACTCTAAGCAAAAATGATTCCGCTTGTTTTTATATCGGTAAAAATTTGATTTTTTTTAGCATAAAAAGTTTATTGTATAATCCAATAAAAATTTATATATAAAATAGGTAAGAAAAATGGCATTAAAAATTCTCTTTTCTCCAAGCGAAAGTAAAATTTCTCTAAATACGAATAATAAATTTAATGGTAAGGATTTGATATTTCCAGAGCTTTTTGACAAAAGAGTTGAAATTTTAAACAGATACGATGGGTTTTTAAAAAACGCAAATTTAGACAAGATAAAAAAGCTTTTTGGGCTAAAAGAGCTTGAAGAGAGCAAGCAGCTGCGAGAAAGCCTATCTCAAAAAGGCAGCATAAAAGCTATCTTAAGGTATGATGGCGTGGCTTATAAACATCTAAACTATCGTGGTTTAGACAATGAGGCACAAAAATATATAGATAATAATGTTTTAATATTTTCAAATTTATTTGGGCCTATCTTAGCAAAAGATGAGATACCAGAATACAAACTAAAACAAGGTGAAAAGCTAGGTGGCTTTGAAATTTCAAAATTTTATGAAAAAAATTTTAGTAAAGCGGTTGATGATTTTTTGCAAAATGATGAAATTTTAGACCTTAGAGCTAAGTTTTATGAAAAATTTTACACTATAAAAAAAGAATACATAACTTTTTGTTTTGTAAAAAATAAAAAAATAGTGAGTCATCACGCAAAAGCATATAGAGGCAAAGTCTTACGCCAGATAGCAAATAAACTTATAAA
>NZ_CABPUT010000006.1:268273-314968 GCF_902460625.1 Campylobacter concisus | reverse complement strand
GAGCTAAATTTAGGGAAAAAGTATTGTATTTTTTTTTAAAAGAGTGTAATATAGCCACATAACTTCTTAAAAGGATGGTTCATGAAAAAAGCTGAATTTATTCAAGCTGTTGCCGATAAGGCTGGTCTTTCAAAAAAAGATACTCTAAAAGTTGTTGATGCTACTTTGGAGACAATCCAAGCAGTTCTTGAAAAAGGCGATACAATTAGCTTTATAGGCTTTGGTACTTTCGGTACTGCTGACAGAGCTGCAAGAAAAGCTAGAGTTCCTGGAACTAAAAAAGTTATCGACGTTCCTGCTAGCAAAGCAGTTAAATTCAAAGTTGGCAAAAAACTTAAAGAAGCAGTTGCTGCTGGTGCTGCTAAAAAAGGTAAAAAGAAATAATTTCTTTTTAGGGGAGCAAGTCTCCCCTTTTTTCTTTCTTCTCACAAATCTAAAATTTCAATCTTAACTTAGCCCGAGTGGTGAAACTGGTAGACGCGCCAGACTCAAAATCTGGTAAGGGCAACCTTGTGTCGGTTCGAGTCCGACCTCGGGCACCATTATACGTCTAAATACTTTCTAAATT
This sequence comes from Campylobacter concisus, assembly GCF_902460625.1. Classification (GTDB taxonomy): domain Bacteria; phylum Campylobacterota; class Campylobacteria; order Campylobacterales; family Campylobacteraceae; genus Campylobacter_A; species Campylobacter_A concisus_AD. The sequence goes on along the minus strand of NZ_CABPUT010000006.1, from coordinate 314,400 downwards.
TATCCGATATTATCTGCAACATCTTTAAAAAGGATTTTAGATGAATATTACACCTTTAAAATATAACTTTATAAATTTAAAAGATTTAGAAAATCCTACAGATATGCTCCATACCTTTAAGGATAAACAAGGTTTAGAGATAAATAACGAACAAATTTCAAATTTAAAAGAAAGTATCAAAGCAAGCAAAGTTATAAACATCACTGATTTCGAGATCAAAGAGCAAAACAGATACAAAATCCTACAAAAAGTAGAAGAAATTTTAAATAACTACTCAAAAAATCTCATCTACAGCAACAATAAAATTTACTCCGATGAGCTTTCTAAAGGCTATCATTTTAATGAAAATGCCTACTTTAAAAATATAAAAGCTTCAGATAGTAGCAGCATGCTATCTACACTAAAAAGTGGATACTTAGAAAATACAAAATTTAAAAATTTAAACGATTACGCTTATTCAAACACTCTAAAAACAAAATATGGAGAAGCAGAAGTATTTTTAGATATTTACGGCGATAACGATAAGCTTGGCACTACAAAATTAGAAAATAATAGCTATCTTTTTAGCTTTGATAGCAACAATGACGGCGTGCTAGATCAAAAAGATATACTCTTTGATAAGCTAAAAGTAAGAGGTTATGACAAAGACGGAAATGAAAAAATAGCAAATTTAAGCGATGTAATGCCAAGGGTTGATCTTAGGCAGTTTATCAGCACAAATGTCATAAATCACAACCAAATAAAAAGAGAAGAGCTAAATCGTAAAGCAACGATCACAAATAATCCCGATCTTTACGTGGATACAAAAGATATTGATTATAGGCACTCTTACTACGCCTCAGATCCAAATACTTTGTTCGCTGCAGAAAACAGATATGAAAAGATAGAGAAAAATGATATAAATAATTTCTTTAAAAAATATGCCCAAAAAGATGACTGGGTCGACCTAAGACACAATAATATCTTTGGCAAAGATAGCTCTTTTAAAAATTTTGCCTATCTTAAAGTGGGCTTTGATGATACCGCAAGATTAAGCGAGTTTAATCCGATCATTGAGCCAAGTAAAGATTACAAAAAAGATGAAAATTTCTCATATACAAAATTTCAAAAAGATAGTTTTATGAAATTTTACAAAGATTATAACGCTGAGTTTGACGCATATAATAAAATGATAGAAAATCTTGGCAATAATTTAAAGAAATTTGAAGAAAATGCAGACGCTTATATATCAAAGCTTGAGAAGACGAAATCAGCCAAAATGATCGCAATGGAAAATGAATTTAAGCAAGCAACTGGACTTGAGTTTAGTATCTCAAATTTAAAAAAGGTAAAAAAGGCTTTTATAACAAATGAAGCCACAGCTGCCGCATCTTTGCAAGATAGCGATAGCGTCATAGCTATGAAGCTAAACAAAGACGGCACCATAAGGCTAAAATTTGACAGTGGCAGAGAGATAGACGTAAAAGAGCTTTATAACGATACTGGCAAGCTAAACACATCAAGCGAGCTAAAAACTAGTATAAATTTAGAGGCAAAAGAGATGAATAATGTGCAGCTAAATAGCTTGGATTTTAAAGATATTGGCTTCATGCAAGGTGATAAAATCGTAAGTCTAAAAGATGCCGGAGCGATCGCTATTGCCAATCTATCTAATAAATTTGAGAGTAAATTTTTAATCAGTCTAAATAATGGCAAAAGCATATCTACAAGAGAAATTTATAATATCAGCTATCTTGAAAACGATTTAAAGAGTAAAGAAAAGATAGATGAGAGAGATAAATTTTATAAAAAGGTTGATATTAAGGTATAAATTTTGAGAGCAAATTTTAAAAAAGGTTTATTGTAATTTAATCTTATGGGTCCTATAATCAATTTTCCGTAAAAATTTAGATTTAAAAGAGAATGCTATGAACTTCACTCCACTTTTTGCAATTTTTTTCATAATCGCAACTGGTTTCTTTGCTAAAAAAGTCGGCATTGTTGAACAAAAGCACTCGATCCCATTTGTGGATTTTGTCCTTTGTTTTGCAATGCCTGCGCTAATCTTTGACAAAATTTATCACGTAAACGTCGATGTTTCGCTTATAAATACAATTTTAATTGGCTTTGGTTCAACAGCTATCAGCGCTGTCATGGCATTGGTGCTTGGTAAGATTTTTAAATTTACTAAAGTAACAACTGTTAGTATGGTCATGTTAAGCCTTTTTGGTAATACCCTATTTGTCGGTATGCCTGTCATTCAAGGCTTCTTTGGCGATGCGATGGTAAATGAAGTCATCTTTTACGATCAAATAGCCACTGGTATCCCACTTTCGATCCTTGGGCCACTTATCCTCTCTTTTGCTGCACCAGAAAAGGTTTCGCTATTTCAAAATACGATGAAAATTTTAAAATTTCCACCATTTATCGCGCTTATTATGGCTCTTATCTTAAAAGAAGTCCCACTTCCAGATTTTATCTTTGCGCCACTTAGGATGTTTGAAGGCAGCGTCACTCCAGTGGCACTTTTTGCGATCGGTGTTGGTCTTAACTTTAGCAGCATCACAAGCTCATATAAAGGCGTTAGTGTCGTGCTTTTGTGTAAGATGATCTTGCCAGCTATCGTATTTTTCATCATATTAAAATTTTCAGGTATCCAGATGAGCAAAACTTGGGTCGTTGGTCTCTTTCAATGTGCGATGCCAACATCAGCTCTTGCAAGTGCGATGGTCATAAAAGCTGGCCTTGATAGCTCGCTAGCCATCTCATCAGTGGCCATAGGCGTGCTGTTTTCATTTATCACGCTTCCAGTTATCTATTTTGTATTTGCATAAATTCACGCTCACTTCACACTAATGAGATAGTATTTCATCATATTTCATTTAAAGGAGACGTTATGAAGAAATTACTACTAGTTGCACTTGGTGCTATGTTTATGCTTGGTGGTCTTGCAAATGCTACTGAAATGATGAAAAAAGATGACATGGGTAAAGACGAGATGATGAAGAAAGAGCAGATGATGAAAGATGACATGGGCAAAAAACCCATGATAAAAAAAGATGAAATGAAAAAAGATGACATGGGCATGAAAGACGAAATGAAAAAAGACGACATGGGTATGAAAAAAGACGAAATGAAAAAAGGTATGTAAAGGTGCTTGATGGTTAGAATTTTGCTCGTTGAAGATGATGAAATTTTACTTGATCTCATCAGTGAGTATCTAAGCGAAAATGGCTATGAGGTCACTACTTCAGATAATGCCAAAGAAGCGCTTGATCTCGCCTACGAGCAAAATTTCGACCTGCTTATACTTGACGTCAAACTCCCACAAGGAGATGGCTTTTCACTTCTTTCTTCCTTAAGAGAGCTAGGTGTTAGCGCACCTAGCATCTTTACCACCTCGCTAAATACCATAGACGATCTTGAAAAAGGCTACAAAAGTGGCTGCGACGACTATCTAAAAAAGCCATTTGAACTAAAAGAGTTACTCATACGTATACAAGCGCTTCTAAAGAGAAATTTCTCACATCACAGTGGCGATGCGATCAAAATTTCAAGCGAATTTAGCTTTCATCCACAAAGCAAAACACTAAGCAAAGATGGTAAAAACGTAAATATCTCTAGTAAAGAGAGCGACCTACTCGCCCTATTTTTGCAAAACAAAGGCAAAATTTTAACCAAAGATGAAATTTTTAATAAAATTTGGAAATTTGACGAGGAGCCAAGCGAGCTTAGCCTTCGTGTCTATATCAAAAATTTACGTCAAATTTTAGGCAAAGATGCCATTTTAAATAGGCGTGGGGACGGCTATGTCTATGTCTGAAAAGACGCAAATTTTATTTAAAATTTTATCCCTTTATCTTGTTAGCACTGTGCTATTTTTAGGATATTTTTTCATACATGATTATAAAAACAAAAAAGAAACGCTCATTTTAAACGAGGTAAAGTCTTTAAAAGAGATAAAAATGGGCATTTACATGAAAGCTAGAATGAATGGACTTGATTCAATTTCAAGTCTAACAAAAGAAAAAGGCGTGCATGCTTGCATCGTGTTAAAAAATGGCGAGAAAATTTATAAAGACTTTGACTGCCAAAAGATCGACAAAAGCAAAAATGTAAATTTGATCGGCGGCAAGGTCGCGATATTTGAAAAGATCCAGTACATGGACGACAACACTACAGACGAGCTCTCATACGCAGATATTTTTCTAGTTGGTAAAGATATCAAGGCTGAAATTTTATCTTTACAAATTTCAACCACGCTAAAGGCGCTCTTTTTCTTTTTTGCCCTACTCTTTGTCGCCTTTTACCTAGCAAAACTAAGCCTAAGACCGCTTTATGAAAAGATAGATACGCTAAACCGCTTTATAAAAGACTCAACACACGAGATAAACACGCCTCTAAGCGTCATCTCGATGAGTATAGAAACAGCCGATCTTGACAACCTAAATGAGCGAAATTTAAAGCGTTTTAACAATATCAGCCTTGCCGCAAAGAGCCTAAATAACATTTATGACGCGCTCGTTCATCTAAGCTTTAACCTAGATAAGCCTAGCAAAAAAGAGCTCATAGATCTAAATTTGCTAACCACACAAAGACTGAACTATTTCTCGCCATTTTTTGCCAAACGCGGACTTGAGATAGATACTAGCCTAAAGCCAAGCTTTATAAATGCAGATCTTGGGGATGTGAGCAAAATTTTAGATAATCTCCTAAGCAATGCCGCAAAATACGCAGCGCAAAATTCAGAAGTACGCATCGTTTTAGAGCCAAATTTCTTTAGCATAAGCAACCTTGGCATTGGTATCAGCAAAGAGCAACAACTACAAATTTTTGATCGCTACACGAGATTTAACGACGATCAGGGTGGCTTTGGCATAGGACTAAGTCTAGTAAAAAGCTGCTGCATAAAAAATGGCATAGATGTAAAATGCCAAAGCGAACTTGGCAAAGAAACTACTTTTTCACTTTCTTGGAAAGACTAAACCCAAAATTTCTCATATTAGATAATAAATTTTATTAAAAAAGATAATTTATAGCAAAAATTTATTTTTGATAAATTTTATTAATATTATAATCCTTTTACAAAATCTTAATCGAGGAGAAAAGTATGAAGTTACTAGAAAAATATGGGCTTTTCATAAATGGTGAGTGGCGTGACGCAAAAGACGGCACTACCCTTGATGCTAAAAATCCAGCAAACGGCGATCACCTTGCAAAGATCGCAGATGCGACTGAAGAAGATGTAAATGACGCAGTTCGTGCTGCACGTGAGGCTTTTAAGAAATTTAAACACACTACAATTAGCGAGCGAGCAAAACTGCTAAACAAGATCGCTGATATCATTGATGAGCACAAAGAGCACCTCGCAAAAGTTGAGAGCATGGACAACGGCAAGCCGATCCGTGAGACGCTAAATGTCGATATCCCTTTTGCAGCCGAGCATTTTAGGTACTTTGCTGGCGTTATCATGGGTGAAGAAGGCAGTGCAAACGTACTTGATGAGAAGCAACTCTCTATCGTTTTACGCGAGCCACTAGGCGTCGTAGGTCAGATCGTACCTTGGAATTTTCCATTTTTAATGGCAGCTTGGAAGCTAGCTCCAGTGATCGCAGCAGGCGATGCGAGCGTATTTAAACCTTCAAGCGAGACAAGTCTAAGCGTGCTTGAACTATTTAGGCTGATAGATAAAATTTTGCCAAAAGGTTTAATAAACATCGTAACTGGCAAAGGTAGCAAGAGCGGCGAGTGGATCAAAAACCACCCAGGCCTTGACAAGCTAGCATTTACCGGCTCAACAGAGATCGGCCGTGATATCGCCATAGCAGCAGCTAGACGCATCATCCCGGCCACACTTGAGCTTGGCGGCAAAAGCGCAAACATCTTCTTTAGCGACGCAAATTTAGACAAGGCACTTGATGGTCTTCAGCTTGGAATTTTATTTAACCAAGGTCAAGTTTGCTGCGCAGGGTCTAGAATTTTCGTAGAAGAGAGCTTTTATGACAAATTTATCGAGGCTGCTGTTAAGAAATTTAGCACTATAAAAGTTGGCGATCCGCTTGATCCTAACACTCAAATGGGCTCACAGATCAATAAAAAACAAGCCGAGCAGATCTTAGAGTACGTCGAGATCGGCAAAAAAGAAGGTGCAAAAGTAGCAGTCGGTGGCAAAGCCTACACCGCAAATGGTTGCGACAAGGGCGCATTTGTCGAGCCAACACTGTTGGTTGATGTGACAAACGATATGAGAGTGGCTCAAGAAGAAATCTTTGGACCAGTTGGCGTTGTCATCAAATTTAAAGATGAAGCCGAGCTTATCAAAATGGTAAACGATAGCGAGTATGGCCTAGGTGGCGGAATTTTTACTCAAGACATCACAAAAGCTCTAAGAGTTGCAAGGTCTATGGAGACTGGCAGAGTCTGGGTCAATACTTATAATCAAATCCCAGCAGGAAGCCCATTTGGCGGATATAAAAACTCAGGAATCGGCCGCGAGACACACAAGATCATACTTGAACACTACACTCAGATGAAAAATATCATGATCGATCTCACCGGCAAGGTCAGCGGATTTTACGCACAATGATTTTAGGGAGCTTAGGCTCCCTACTGCTTTAAATTTCTAAATTTAACCTTTTAAATTTAACCCTTTTCTAAATTTATCATCAAACAACAACCTTCATTTTTAAGCTTAATAGACTAAAATTTGGCACAAAGGAGAAAATTTGAGCGAGCAAATTTATATTATAGGCGATGTGCACGGCTGTTTTAATACACTTTTAAAGCTCATTGATCAGTTTCCAAACAAAGAAAAATCACAAATTTGCTTTGTAGGAGATGTGATAGATAGAGGGCCTTGTAGCTGCGAGACAGTCGAGCTAATCATACAAAATAATTATAAAATGGTAATGGGAAATCATGAGCGAAGGCTGCTAAGCAACAAAGATTTCTTTTTAAAAAACAAAATACCATTTGATACAAGTTGGTTTTACAATAATGGCGGCGAAGAGACATACAGATCATATCTAATTCAAAGCATAAATTTCAGAGAAAAACACATAGAATTTTTAGAGAGTATCCCAGTATATTTAGAGTTTAAAAACCACAAAAACCAAAATGGCGAGCATTTGGTCGTTTCGCACTCGGCCGTTGGCAAATTTTGGACTTTAAGAGATGATGATAGTTCAAGAGATGAGTTTAGAAGGCATGTACTATCAGGCAGAGGCGATATGATACAAGTTGAAGGCATATTTAATGTCTATGGTCACACGCCAGTGCGCGAGGCTAAGCTCTATACAAATAGCGTAAATATCGATACGGGATGTGTTTTTAATGAAGAGGGATATGACAAGCTAAGTGCCTTAGAATTTCCATCGATGAAAATTTATACGCAAAAAAATGTTGAAAATTTTAATAAACAAGGATAAAAATGTGGTTTTCTAAAAAGAGCTCTAGTTTTGCAAGCAGAGTTAATAAATTTTGGAGCGAGTTTGGCAAAAATTTAGACGCCATCAAACAAAATTTAGAAGATAAAAATTTTGAAGCTGCAAGCAAAATGACCGAAGAAGCGCTAAATTTATGTTTAGTTGATCCAACTTTTATGATAGGCCTTATTGATGGAAAGATCGATCTGGTACTCACTCCAGAAGGACTTAAACATAGGCTTTTGTGGCTTAAATTTATAAAATCGCGCATGCCAAAAGAGTATGAGGCAAAGCTTACTTGCACACTTGGCAAACCACGTGCACCACGAAACGTCGCTACTATACAGATGTATGGCGTAAGCGTTGATGCAAATGAGGTCATGGTCTATGCAAATTTCAACGACAAAAGTGTAGATATGTGCCTATATAACGAGACTCTAAGCAAGCTTAAAAGCGAAGATGAAAATAAGGCTTATACATTATCGCTCATACTTTGTGACAACGTAGTTGGCGAGATGATTATGATAAATATGCTTGGAGAGTTTGAGATAATAGACGAGCCAAGAGAAAAAGGCGTGCCGCTGATCGACTTTGCCGATCTTATAGATGAGAAATTTGGTAAAGAAGCCTCAAACGAGCCGCTTAAGAATTTTATGGTCTATGAGCTAGAGCCTCGTTCAAATAAACTACGTGACGACGTTTTTACAGGATATACATCTCTTAGTGAGCTACTAAACGAGTACTACGACGGTATAAGCGATACCTATAACGAAGCTTTTGAACTTGGCATAAATTTTTGCTTTTTAGCCATATCTCACAGTGGCGACATACAATTTGGCGTTGATAGCAAAAACAAAATTTCAGATGCGCTAAAAGAGAGTGAAATTTGCGAGATCATAGGTGAAGCAAATGGCGAGATGAGATCTTATATAGATCTTATCTGCTTTGACAAATATGAGCTAGAGAAAAAGGCTAAAGAATTTAGTAAAGAGCTTGGCGTAAAGATAGAAATTTGCGAGTTTAAACGTTGATTTTACATAAGATTTTACATAAAATAATACAAATCACGCTAGCTGGTAAATTTTTATAAAAATAGATTGCCAGCTGGTACTAACTATTAAATTTATCTTTTAAATTTTGAGCTGTTTGAGAGATAAGCACAAAGCTTTAGCCCATATAAAAAGATGATCCACGATATATAGATCCAGACAAAAAAGAAAAGTACGGCTGAAAACGAGCCATAAACGCTTAGATAGGTTTTATTATAAAGGACATAATAGACAAAGGCCGACTTGCCAATATACCAAACAAGCGAGGCGACAAATGAGCTAAAAAATGCGCTCTTAAATTTTATCTCGTCATTTACTGAGATGAGATATGTGACACAAAATATCGCCCAGATGATGAGGTATGGAAAGATACTTAAGAAATTTATCGAGCTTGTGATCACGTTTGAGTTTAGCATCTCTTGAATGAGACTTGAGAGATAAAAACTACCAGCAAGACCAAGTGGCGCAAGCGTGATAAGCGTCCAATACGAGCTAAGTGCTGACCAAAATCCTCTAGCCTTATTTGCACGTGTCACTTTTAAAACTACATACTCGTAGTCACTAAAAAACATAGCCGATGTAAATATCATGGCCACAAAGCCCACCAAGCCTAAATTTCCGCTATTTTGTAAGAAATTTTGCAAATAGTTTGAGATGATCTCTTGGTTGCTTGGCAAAAGAGCTGAAAATATAAAATCTTGAATCTTGGCGTAATATTCCTCAAAGCTAGGCAGTTTTGTAAAGATAGAAAACGATATAAGAAGTATTGGAATGATCGATAAAATCGTATGAAAACTAAGGCTTGAGGCATAGTGAAAGAGCTCTTTGTCCTTAAGCGTTGGGAGTAAATTTAAAAACTCCTTTAAATTTTGCTTACTTAAGGACAAACGGCTCATTTATCAGTTGTCTTCTTCAAAAAGTTTTTCATAGTGAGCATCGTAGTTGTTGATGTGCTCACTATTTAGCTTCCAAAACACAGTGTCTATATCGCTAACTCTTGTATAAAATGGCAGCTGATAGTACTCAACCTCGCCACTTTTAAATTCTTTTAGTACTTTAAAGCTTTGGCAATCAGCAAAAACGCTTCTGCCATCCATCGCTACGAAAATTAGACCAGCTGCACTTTGAGCACACATTTTTCTAAAGTCATCTCTGCTTGGATTTGGCTTGTATTCGTAGCTTAGATATGCTCCTATAATATCTGGGTGGATAAATATCATATTTGGAAACGCAGATGTGATCTCTTCGTAAATTTCTTTATTTGGCACGATGATTAATGAGCGGTTATAAAGATAGTTTAGCACGACCATATCACCATTTGCAGGTGCAATGCCTGGAAGTGGGAGCGCCTTTTGCTCAAGCAGATCAAACACCTCAAATCTAATCTTAGCAAAGCCAGAATTTTTTGAGATAACACTAACTCTTGCGATGATAGAGCTATCAGTATCAAATTTATGAAGCACGACACCACTTGAGCCGATTAAAATTTCTGGACTATCAACTATCGTCGCTGTGCCATCACTATCGACGCTAATTATAGGAGTTCTATACTCATTTAAAGAAAAATCAGCCCCAAAAGCAAAGCCAAAAACTAGCGATAAAATCACAAATATACGTTTCAAATATATCTCCTAAGTTTAAATTTTTAGAGCGATTATAGCCTAAAATGCTTTATCTTTTGCAAAATTAAAGCAAGTTTTAGTTAAAATCCCACCAGCTTTTTAAAAGGACATTAATGCCTCGTATTTTTATAATTTTTGCAATATTATCTATAAATTTATACGCTATAAAGCCAAGTGTCGACGAGCTTAGCTGGCCAAATGGAAGTAACTTCTTAAATTTCTTAGAGACAAACAAAATCCCACTTTCACTTTACTATAACTTAGCAACCGAAGATCAAGAGCTAACAGAAGAGATCATCGCTGGTACAAAGTATCAAATTTATAAAGACGACAACGGCAACACCAAACAAGTGCTAATCCCTGTTAGCGACGAGCTTCAAATGCATATTTTTAGAGATGACAATGATAAATTTAAGCTCGAATTTCTTCCTATCTCTTATCAAAGCGAGGATAAATTTTTAGCTTTAAAGGTGGACAAATCAGTCTCTGAAGACATTTTTGACTACACTGGCTCTGGCACACTAGCTCTTGGCTTTAAAGAAATTTTTAAAGGAAGTGGCATTGATTTTAAAAAGATAAATAAAGGCGATACGATTGCTATCGTTTATAATCAAAAAATACGCATGGGCCGCTCTTTTGGCACTCCAGAAATTTATGCTGCGATGATAGAAACAAAAAATAAACGATATGTTATGTATAAATTTGAAGATAAATTTTATGATAAAAACGGCAAGAAAAATGATAAATTTTTACTAGTCCGCCCTCTTGCAAACGCTAGAATCACATCAGCTTTTACTCTAAAAAGATGGCACCCTATTCTCCAAAGATATAGAGCGCATCTTGGCGTTGACTACGGTGCTCCAAAAGGCACACCTATCAAGGCAGCAGGCGATGGTACGGTTAAATTTGTCGGACAAAAAAGCGGATATGGAAGAACTGTCATCATCTCTCACGCTGGTGGCTACGAGACACTTTATGCTCACCTAAATGGCTTTGCTAAAGGCATGAAAGGTGGTTTAAAAGTCAAGCAAGGTACACTTATAGCCTACGTTGGCACAAGTGGTATGAGTACAGGACCACACCTGCATTTTGGTCTTTATAGAGACAATAAGCCTATCAATCCAGAAAGTGCAATAAAGGTTGTTAAAAGCCTAGAAGACAAGAAAGAATCAGCTAAATTTAAAGCAGTTGTCAGCAAAAATGATGAGCTAATAAAAAATGCTTTAAGCAATGAAAAAGAGTATCACAAAGTGGAATTTTTTCCTAATGTAATAGAATTTTAAAGGTAAAACTTGAGCCAAGAACTAGAAGAAGCAAAAGAGCTAATAGATCAGCATTTAAATGAAAATTTAGAAGATAATGAACTCTCACCTTATGAGCTAGCCCAACACCTAAAAACACTTAAAAAGCACGACGAGGAGCTCTTTGCTCACTATCTTGAGAAGCTAGATCCTGAAATTTTAGGTGATGTTGCTATTGAGCTACCTGATCACATGCTAAAAGACGTGATCGACACACTCCCAGCCGAAAAGATCGTAGAAGCACTTGAAGAACTAGAGAGTGATGATGCGACTGATTTGCTTCAATACATCGAGGACATTGACGAGGATAAAGCTAGAGAGCTTTTTAACGAGCTTGATAGAGAAAACCAAAATGAAATTTTAAGACTTAGAAGCTACGAAGAAGATAGAGCCGGTGCGCACATGCAAACAGAGCTTTTTTCGGCTCACCTTGAAGAAAAGCTTGGCAATGCAGTAGCAAGACTTAGACGAGAAAAGCAAGAAGGTAAGTTAGAAAATATCTCACAGCTTTTTATCATCGATAAAAATGGAGTTTTACAATATGCTATTCCGCTTGAAGATCTTATACTTTTTGATTTTACAAAGACGCTAAAGCAAAATATTGAGTCAGCGCAGATTGATCACTACAAGCCACATGTTGCAAATGATATGGACCTTATGCAAAATGTCGCTGATATGTTTCAAGAGTACGATCTAAACGTTATTGCAGTTACAAGTAGCACTGGAATTTTGCTTGGTCGTATCACATCTGATGATATTCACGACTACATCCAAGAGAGTGCAACTGAGCAAATTTATAACCTAGCCGGCGTTGATGACGAGTCAGAAGAGGACGATACGCTTTTTAAGGCTGGTCGTGGTCGTGCGGTTTGGCTTGGTGTAAATTTACTAACAGCTCTTTTTAGCTCGTCTATAATCGGACTTTTTGACGAGACAATAGCAGCCTACGTCGCTCTTGCTGTTTTAATGCCAATAGTTGCGTCAATGGGTGGGAATACCGGCACACAAGCGCTTACCGTTACGGTTCGCCGTTTGGCACTTGGTGAGATCGAGTTTAAAGATGCCAAAAATGTCTTAAAACGCGAGGTTAGTATTTCACTCATAAATGGACTAATCTTTGGTGTGGTAATGGGTATAATTGCCTCTGTTTGGTTTGACAAAGGTATGCTTGGCGTTGTTATCGGGCTTAGTATGGTTACAAATTTATTCTTTGCTGGTTTTTTTGGCACGATCATACCTTTGACGCTAAGGCGCTTTAACATAGATCCTGCAGTCGGCTCAGCCGTCATTCTTACTACTTTTACTGATGCGATAGGATTTTTTAGCTTTTTAGGACTTGCGAAATGGATACTACTATAACTAATTTAGAAATTCTGCCTCTTGGCGAGTCAAAATACCTAAAGCCATTTAAGATGAAATTTATGCAAAATGGCGTCCAAAGAGATTGGGACTGCGTAAAAGTGATGAATAGCGTTAGTATTTTTTTATATCACGAGCAAAAAGATGCCTTTTTATTTGTCAAGCAGTTTCGCCCAGCTGTTTGGTACTCACAAGAGAAAGAAGGCATCAAAACAAATGAGCAAGGCTTTACTTACGAGCTTTGCGCAGGGCTTATGGATAAAGGACTAAGCGAAGAGCAAACAGCTAGAGAAGAAGCGATCGAAGAAGTGGGCTATGAGCTAAAAGAGACAGAGCGTATCACGATGACATACGGTGCTTTTGGCTTTGGAGGCAACACACAAACGATGTTTTACGCAAAGATCGATGAGAGCATGAAGGTAAATTCTGGTGGTGGCGTCGATGGCGAAGATATAGAGCTTGTTTTCATAAAACGAGAAGACATGATGAAATTTGCCTTTGACGAGAGCAAAGTCAAGGGCTTTGGGCTTATCTTTGCTTATTTGTGGTGGGAGAAATTTAAAAGCTAAAACGATATCTTTTTAATAAGTGCAAAAACAACGACTGCCACTAAAAAGATACCAACCAATATCACATAATCAGACATAACAAGCCTTTAAATTTAAATTTTGGCTTATTGTAACCAAAAATTTAAATAAAGTAAGAACTTTATAACCGCATATATCATAAAATAACTCAAAAACACACAAGGAGAAGATGATGAGCGAAAATGAAACTCTTTTTATAAACCGAGAATTAAGCTGGCTACGCTTTAATTCAAGGGTACTCGCTCAGTGTGAAAAGGAAATCCCTTTACTTGAAAAGCTAAAATTTATAGCCATTTATATGACAAATCTAGACGAGTTTTATATGATCAGAGTCGCTGGCTTAAAGCAACTTTTTGCAGCTGGAGCTACTACAAGCAGTGGCGATGGCATGAGCCCACTTGATCAGCTAAGAGAGATTAGAAAATATCTACAAAATGAGCAAAATTTAGTAGAAGATCACTATAAAAAAACAGTAAATGCTCTTAGCAAAGAGGGGCTTTTTATAAAAAATTATGACGAGCTTGATGATAGCTTAAAGCAAAAGTGCGACGAATACTTTTTCTCAAATATCTTGCCAGTCATCGTGCCTATCGCTGTCGATGCAACTCACCCATTTCCGCATCTAAACAACCTTAGCTTCTCGCTTGCAGTTAAGCTTGCTGATATTGAGCATCCAGAAATTTTAAAATACGGCATGATAAGAATTTCAAGAGTCTTGCCACGTTTTACACAGCCAAGTAGCAATGTTTTTGTGCCGATTGAAACGATCGTACATCGCCACGCAGAAGAAATTTTCCCAGGATATAAGCTACTTAGCTCAGCTGCTTTTAGAGTGACAAGAAACGCTGATATCGTCATCGAAGAAGAAGAAGCGGATGATTTTATGATGATACTTGAGCAAGGGCTAAAGCTTCGCAGAAAAGGGGCTTTTGTTCGTATGCAAATCGATAAAAACGTAGACGCTGATATCTTGGACTTCTTAAATTTTCATATGAAAATTTTTCATAAAGATGTCTATTTTTCAAGCATTCCACTCACTCTTAGCTCGCTTTGGGAGATAGCTGGAAGTAAAAATTTTACCCACCTAGCAAATACCCCTTACGTTCCAAAGACACTACCGCCATTTGGCAATGGTATCTCGGTATTTGACGCCATAGATAAAGAAGATGTGCTCTTAGTGCATCCATTTGAGAGCTTTGATCCAGTCGTTAGCTTTATAAAAGAAGCCAGCAAAGATCCAAAAGTTATATCTATTCGAATGACACTTTATAGAGTCGATAAAAGCTCACCAATAATTCAAAGTCTAATAGACGCCGCAAGTGATGGCAAACAAGTAACTGTGATGGTTGAGCTAAAAGCAAGGTTTGATGAAGAAAATAACCTGCACTGGGCAAAGGCGCTTGAAGACGCTGGAGCGCACGTGATATACGGTATCACAGGCTTTAAGGTGCATGCAAAAGTTAGCCAGGTCATTCGCCAAATCGGTGATAAGCTTAAATTTTATATGCACTTTGGCACAGGCAACTACAACGGCAGTTCGGCTAAAATTTATACCGATGTGAGCCTATTTACGAGCAAAGAAGAATTTAGCCAAGATACGACTTCGTTTTTTCATATCCTCTCAGGATATAATAAAAATCGCCGTTTAAACGCTCTTAGCATGTCGCCTTTTCAGATAAAAGAGCGCATTATCGAAAAGATAAGAGTAGAGGCGAGCAAAGGCAGCGAGGGTAGGATTATTGCCAAAATGAATGCACTAATCGACGAAGATGTGATAAATGAGCTTAGCCGCGCATCAAACGCAGGCGTGAAGATCGATCTTATAGTTCGTGGTGTGTGCGGACTAAGGCCTGGCATAAAAGGCAAAAGCGAAAATATAAAAGTTCGCTCAATAATCGGCAAATACTTAGAGCATGCTAGAATTTTATACTTTAAACATGCTCAGCCAAAAATTTACATCTCAAGTGCTGACTGGATGCCAAGAAATCTAGAGCGTCGCTTGGAGCTTATGACGCCTATCTTTGAGCCAAGACTTCAAGAGAGGTTGCTTGAAATTTTAGAGCTTCAGCTAAGCGATAACGACCTAGCTTTTGAGCTACAAAATAGCGGTGAATACGTAAAAGTAGCAAGAGGTGAAAATGAAAAAGTAATATCTTGCCACGAAGTTTTGGAAAATTATATATCTAAAATTTATAAATCCGTAAAAAAAGATACAGATAAAGCAAAAGCCGATATGCTCGCAAGCAAACTCTTAAAAGAGAGCTAAAAACAAATTAAGCTTTTAGACTAGGTCTAAAAGCTATTTTGTAATCAGTATAAAAAACACTAGCATTTGATTAAGCAAGTCTTATTAAAAATTTCAAATTCGCAGCAAAAAGCAAAATTTATAAATTTACTTGAGCCCCTCAAAGCTAGCCAAATATTTCAAATTTTTTAAATAGCTCTGGCTCATCTTTTACTATACCGCGCTTAACTAGATCAGCAACTACTTCGCGATCACAATCTGTTTGAAGCGGCCAGCCTCTAGTATATCCTTCGCGCTCATCTTTGCTAGTGGCATCTACGCAGAAATTTTCACCATCTATGAAAATATCACGCAAAGCATCGATATTATTTGTCACACGCCAAAGTAGCATATATGGGTTTTCAAGGTGATTTTGCATATCCACAACGATAAGGAGTTTAAAAAATTCTCTAAATGTCAAAAGCTTGTCAAAAAGCTCTTTTACCACACAATCTTTTTCAAATTTCACCACACAAATAGGCGTTTTGGTATCCGTTTTAAACTGCTTAAGCTCTTTTACATTTGGTGCAACGCTTTGAAATTTAGCCAACAGCTCATCATCGTTTAAAAGCTTTGGTATAAATTTACAAAAATCCTGCGTTGCATCTACGCCGAGTTTGCCGCCAAAACACGAATTTGGACTAGCATGATCAAGCTGATCGCACACACCTTGGCTTATTAGCACACTCTGGCTACCAAAACGATTTAAAACAAAGCTAGTAAATTCATCATAATCTTTAAGCTCAGGCGCATCGGCTCCAACAAAAATAGCATGTTTTACAAAGCTCATCTGCCCAACGCCCCAAAATGCGTGCATAGCCTGCTTTGCATGAGCTGGATAGAGCGTATTTATCTTGGCTAAGATTAGGTTGTGAAAGACGCCGTTTTCAGGCATGTTATAGTCCAAAAGCTCAGGCACGGTCGTTCGCAAAAGCGGCAAGAAAATGCGCTCGGTCGCCCAGCCCATATATTTATCCTCAAGTGGCGGCTTTCCAACCACAGTCGCATGAAATACCGGTTCACGCTTGCTAGTTATCGCCGTTACATCCATCACCGGAAAAGGCTCGATAGGAGTATAAAAGCCAGTATGATCGCCAAATGGCCCCTCAAGCTCGCTCTTAGTCGTATCCACAAAGCCTTCTATCACGTAGTCTGCATCATGCGGGACGTAAATTTCATTTGTTAAGGATTTTACAAGTTTGGCTGGCTCTTTACGGATAAAACCATAAAGCAAAAGTTCAAAAATTCCCTTTGGAAGCGGTGCTTGCCCACACCAAATATAAAGTGGATCACCGCCAATGGCTACTGAAACTGGCATTTTTTTGCCTGCACGCTTGTACTCGTGAAAGAAATTTGCACCGTCTTTGTGGATCTGCCAGTGCATGCCAAGGCGGTTTTTGTCATAAATTTGTAGGCGGTACATACCTAAATTTTGCAAAGCGCCATCCAAACTTTGCGTATAAACCTGCCCCATCGTAATAAAAGCGCTACCATCATATGGCCATGTCTTTAGCGCAGGTAGGCTCAAAAGATCAGCCTCCTCACCTATAAATTTTACCTGCTGGCACTCGCCCTCACCTTTTAGCCTTTTAGTAAAAATTTTTCTCATATTAAAAAGATAGGCTAAAAAATCAAGCTTTTCTTTGAAATTTTCAGGTTTTTTGGGCTTTAAAAGCTTTTCTATCTCGGCTGCGATCTCATCAGGATTTAGCCCAAAGATAAGCTCAAGTGCACGTTTTGAGCCATAGATATTTGTAAGCACTGGGGCAAATTTATGCCCAGTTTTTTTACAAACTGGGTTTGCAAAAAGTAGCGCTTGCGAGCCCTCACGCTTGACCTCAATATAGCTAGCGTGTGCGATCTCAAGATCAATATCTGTTGGCTCATCGATAACACGAAGTAGATTATTTTCTTTTAAAAGCTTGATGTAGTCCATATTTCGCCTTTTTGATTTTTGGGCGATTTTAGCCAAAAATAGCTGAAAAAGGCGAAGCAAAGCGGGTATTTATTATTTGCCGCACGCACCGATAGCTATCAGAGTATCCGATCGCTGTTTCGGACGCAGTCTTTGCGATATTGCCTCGCCGTTTAAATAGACACAAGCACTAAATTTATACTCCATTGTCATAACGTCCGCAAACTAGTGCTCAACGCACAGCCACACATGGCCGGCATACTTATGTCTTTTCAAAGTAATTCATTGCAAATTTTTTGTTAGGTTAAACACTAGATGGCATCACAGTTTTGAAAACGGCAGTAAATTTTGTAAATTTAATCTTTTTTGCAAATTGATTAAATTTATAGCTACTCTAACAACTCGCCAAATGTCTCTTTGCTATATTTTATAAAACGCTCACCAAGCTTAACATCCTCAATATCAACGCAAATGCGGCTATCTTGCACCTCAAAAATGATAGTTTTATCAGTGATCTTTACTCGTTTTCAGGCGTTGTAGCAAATATCGCCATTACACTCTGCATATAGGCCGTTTATGTTGGCGTTTTCGTCGTCATCTTTTTTGAGTCTGATCGGTCTTTGAAAGATTATGTAGTTTATAGCCCTATTTACCCTCTGCAAGACCGATCATATAGTAGTTGTCTTTGCTATTTTTGGTTGCGCTTAGGGCTTTTGCTTTAAATTTTAGCTCAAACACACTCTAAGCCATCTCTTCAGCGCGTTTTAAAAGCTCTTTTGCCCCTTTTTCTATAAATTTATGAGCTAGCTCCTTACCAACGCTTTGAAATTTATCTTTGCTGACCTTTAAGCTATCTTTTATAAACTCGCTTCCATCAGGTAGACCAACGATCGCATCGATAGAAATTTCATCATCTTTTAGCCTTGCGCTTATGCCAATTGGTACCTGACATCCGCCCTCCAAAACGCTTACAAAATCACGCTCTATGGTCGTTTCTATAACCGCATTTTCGTCGTTTAAAAAAAAGATCTCATCTAAAATTTTCTTCTCATCTCTAGCCTCTACCCCAAGAGCACCCTGCCCCATTGCAGGTATCATCTCGTCAAAGCCAAATGTGTAGATGTGCGCCACTTCAGCCTTGATATTTAAGCGATTTATGCCAGCCATCGCCAAAATAATCGCGTCGAATTCACCCTCTTTTAGCTTTCTAAGTCTAGTTTGCACATTTCCACGAAGCGAGATAATCTCAAGATCAGGCCTCATGATAAGTAGCTGCATCTTGCGGCGTAGGCTCGTTGTGCCAACTTTCGCGCCATGTGGCAAGTCGCTAAATTTAGCAAATTTCTCGCTTATCATCGCATCTCTTGTATCCTCGCGTGAGCAAATCGCTGCTAGTTTAAGTCCTTTTGGAAAGACTACTGGCACGTCCTTTAGGCTATGCACCGCAATGTCAGTCTCGCCTTTTAGCATGCTATCTTCAAGCTCTTTTGTAAAAAGCCCTTTGCCTCCGATCTTTGCAAGCGGCGTATCAAGGATCACATCGCCCTTTGTCTTCATGCCAACAAGCTCAACTTTTATATCATTATGTTTTGATTCTATTCTAGCTTTGATATGCTCGCTTTGCCAAAGCGCTAAGATACTCTTTCTGGTTGCTATTTTTATCTCTTTCATCATCTCTCCTAATTTACTCTTTTTGGCTCTTCTATGACCTCAACATCGATAATCTCGCCATCATCTTTTTTAGTGCCATGCTCGCTAAAATTTTGAAATTTAAACTCCTGATAGCTCTCGTTTTTGGCTGCATTTTTCTTAAACACTAAAGAAAAAACGATTACAGCTATGCCAAAAATATCTGTTAAAATTCCTGGTAGAAACAAAAGCATTCCACCAAGGCTAAGCCCTAACTGGCTAAATAAATTTCCACCAAGAAAGCTTTTAAACGCCACTTGAGGCGAATTTAGACTAGAAAATCCAGCATTTAAAAGAAGTGCGATACCCACAAATCCAGAAACAAGCACCTCAAGAAAATAGTTCAAAAAACCAAATTTATTAACAAAAACGTATATGAGCGCCGCCTCTATGATAAAAAACAAAAATGCAAAAAATCTCATAAGCTTTCTTTTATCTTTTTAAAGGCTTCGTTTACGCCGATCGTTTCTTTGCTTAAACCATCTCTTGTTATAAACTCAACCTTGCCATTTGCAAATTCTTTACCCACAAGCAGCGCATAAGGGAAGCCGATGAGTTCAAAGTCATTCATCTTAACGCCAAATCTCTCGTTTCTATCATCGATGATGACGCTAACGCCAGCTTTTTTAAGGCTCTCATAAAGCTCAAATGCAAATTTTACGCCCTCTTCATCTTTTAAATTTGAAATGATGATCTCCACATCAAACGGCGCGCACTCTTTTTTCCAGATGCAGCCCTTCTCATCGTGGCTAGCCTCTATCATTACGGCAATCAGCCTGCTGATACCGATGCCATAGCAACCCATCAAAAATGGCTTAGCCTTACCGTTTTCATCAAGATATGTCGCATTCATCGCAGCTGAATATTTATCGCCTAGCTGAAAGATATGACCGACTTCTATACCCTTACTAAGTTTTAAATTTCCGCCACACTCTGGGCATTTATCACCCTCTTTTACCTTTACAAGGTCTTTAAATCTCTCTTCGTTAAATCCGCTAACACTAACGCCAACGAAGTGGTAATCCTTTTCGTTGGCACCACATATCATATTATTTGCACCTTTTAGCTCGTTATCTATGTAAAATTTCACATCCTTTAGCCCAACTGGTCCACAAAATCCAGCTACTAAGCCAGCTTTTATAATCTCTTCTTCGCTAGCATCGACAAGTTCAAGTGCCTTGCAAGCATTTTGTGCCTTTGTCTCTTGAAGCTCGTCATCGCCTCTTACAAAAAAGACTACAACCTCTTCTTTGTCTTCATAAATAGCTTTTTTAATGACAGCTTTTATGCAGTAAAATTCGCTAACTTTGAAAAATTCTGCCACACCTTTTATAGTCTTTGTATCTGGCGTTTTAAATTTAGCCGCGTCAGCCTCTGGCGCTTCAGTATCGGTTGTTCTAGCTTTTCTTCTAGCAGCCTCTATATTTGCAGCGTATTTGCAAGCCTCACAGCAAAGGATGTCATCTTCGCCATTACTTGCAAGCACCATAAATTCTTTACTACCACTGCCACCGATAGCTCCACTATCAGCCTCAACGGCTCTAAAATTTAGCCCCAGACGAGTGAAAATTTTACTATAAGTTGCCTCCATAAGGTCAAACTCACGCTTTAGATCCTCTTTGCTAGAGTGAAAGCTATAAGCATCTTTCATTGTAAATTCTCGTCCTCTTAGCAAGCCAAAGCGTGGTCTTGCTTCGTCACGAAATTTAGTATTTATCTGGTATAAATTTAGTGGTAGCTGCTTATAGCTAGTCACCTTGCCACGCACCAAAGCAACGGCTGCCTCTTCGTTTGTAGGGCTTATAACAAAGTCATTTTCTTTTCTATCTTTAAAGCGTAAAAGCTCCTTGCCAAAGACGTTGTAACGTCCACTTTGCTTCCAAAGCTCACCTGAAGTAACCACGCTAAAGCTCACCTCTAGCGCCCCAGCCTCATCCATCTCCTCTCGTGCGATACGAGAAATTTTATCGTGCATGATCTTTCCAAGCGGTAGATAGTTATAAAGACCAGAGCCTATTTGCTCGACAAATCCACCTCTTATTAAAAATTTATGACTTGGCAAAGAGGCGTCTTTTGGCGCTTCTTTGGTCGTTGGTGCATAAAATTTACTAAATCTCATCTATATCTCCCACTTGAAAATTTTGCTCTTCTTTTATATCAAATAAAAATCTAACTCCATTTGAAAGCTCGCTAGATCTCTCCTCGTCCGCAAGGCTTTTTAGCTTCATCGTTGGCTGATGTAAAAATGCTTTAAAAACTTGATGAATGAGCTTTTGTGCCTCCTCATAATCACTATGCTTTAAATATCCTTTTTTTATCGCTTTTTCTAGCTCATTTTTAGCGCAAATTTCAGCTTGTTTGCGGATCGATTTTATGAGTGGCACACTCATATCTTCTTTTAAAATTTTTAGAAATTCACTTGTGCCTTGACCTACGATCGAATAAGCCTTTTGTGCCTGCTCCTCTCTTAGAGCTAAATTTTTCCTTACTATCTCCTCTAAACTATCGACCGTATAGACACTAATAAATTCTGTATTTATAAGATCAATATCCCTTGGCACGGCAATATCAAAAAAGTATCTATGAAATTCTCTTGGTTCGATTATGGCGTTTGTGATGATCGCGTGCGGGGCTGCGGTGCTTGAAAATATCAGATCGTAATTATTTACATACTCTTTTAATTTTAAAATGCTATCCCAGCTCGCGTTATCTCCTAGACTATCAACTAGCTGCTCAACACGCTCGGAGCTTCTGTTTATGATGATGACTTCTGCGCCACTTGAGATTAGGTGTTTTGCCGCTAGCTCGCCCATTTCGCCAGCTCCTACAACGATAGCAGTTTTTCCTTCAAGCGTACCAAAAATTTCTTTTGCTTTTGCCACAGCAACGCTTGAAACAGAGATCGGGTTTTTAGAAATTTGAGTTTCATTTCTAACTTTAGCAGCACATTTACATGCATAGTGGATGATTTTACTGATTTGTTCGCCGCAAGCTGAGCTATCGTAAGCAAATTTAAAAGCATTTTTTAGCTGACCAACGATCTGTGTTTCGCCGACAACTAGGCTATCAAGCGAGCTTGCCACGGCAAAGAGGTGGTGCACAGCTCCGCTATCTTCATAGATGTCAGCCCTCTCATAAAGCTCATCTTCAAAAACACCTGAAAATACAGACATGCATCTAAACGCATGCGTCGTTGCACTTTCTAGATCACTAACGCTTGCAATTATCTCGACGCGGTTGCATGTGTTTAAAACCATACATTCGTTTATACTTTTGTTTGATCTTAGTAGTTTTAAAATTTGCTCTTTTTTCTCATCGCTATCGAATGCAAGCTTTTCTCTGACTGAAATATCAGTATTTTTATATGTAAAACTTATATCTAAATAGTGCATTAAAATTCCCTATCTATCATGCTTTTTATGATCCCTTCAAGCTCGGCGTTTTTATACTCTTTTATCGATTCTATCGCTTCATTTCCAAGCCTTTTTGCTTCATTTACTGCTTTTTGAAGCGAATTTGTCTTAACAAATTCCTCTTTTAGCCATGAAATTTCGCCCGCGTTTAGCTTCTTTGACCAAAGCGATTTAAGCTTTGTCTTACCAGCTTCGTCTAAGCTCTTATAAAGATAAATGTAAGGAAGTGTAGTTTTTCCTTCGACAAAGTCATTGAGTGCTGGCTTGCCAAGCGTTTTCTCATCTTGAGTTATGTCTAATATATCATCAACGATCTGAAACGCAAGGCCTAAATTTTTGCCATAAATTCCAAATTTCTCACTATCTTTGCCAGCTAGCTTCGCCCCACAAATAGCCGTGGCTTCTATCAAAACAGCTGTTTTATAATAGATCATTTTTAAATATTCTTGCTCATTTTCATTAAAATTTTCAGCCATTTTTACATCCATCATCTCGCCGATACTTAGCTTGCTTACTGCGTCTGAAATGATAGCCGCGATGCTTGGATCAAATTTTGTAAGCTCAAAATAGGCCTTTGAGTAGAGAATATCACCTAGCATGACTGAGTTTTTACTGCCAAAAAGTGCGTTTATGCTTGGTTTGCCGCGTCTTATATTTGCCTCGTCTATGACGTCGTCGTGAAGCAAGCTTGCAAGATGAATGAGCTCGATGATAGCGCAAAGCTTAAGAGAAATTTCACTTTCTCCTGCGATCTTTAAAAGAAGTTTTGAGCGAAGCTTTTTGCCTGAGCTTATCTTTAAAAACATCTCAAACGCCTCTTTGTAGCCAAGCTCGCTTATAAATTTACCCATTATTTCATCGATTTTATCCATTTTTATCCTTCTATTTAGCCTCATCTGGATCTCTAAAACCCACATCCACACGCTTGCTCTCATCTAGCAGCGCCACCCTAAAATGCGCCTTTTTATCCTTAAAATCAATAAATGATATATAAAGGCTTACGCTCTCATTTGGCGGCATCGTAAAATCAGGCAAAACTCGCTGCATGTATATGTTTTGCCCTTGTCTTAGCGAAAAAACCATCTGCCTTGGATAGCGCCTAAAAAAGCTTTGCACGGTGATGTTTGTGCTATCAAATAGCGTCCAGCTAAAGTCAAACGTTTCAACCCTTTGGGTTCGCTTTTCAGTTATAAAAACCCTCGCCCACTCATCTTTTTTAAGCTCAAATGTATGCACCGAACTTGGGTCAAAATTTGGCTCTTTTGCAAAAACAAGAGCAGCAAGCAAAGCAATGAGTGCAAAAATCTTACTCATTTTGGCTTAAAATTTCTCCGCTAAGCTCGATATATAGGTCATTTACTCCGTTATAAACTTTATCTTGCTCTGAGGCTATAAAATTTCTGATCTCGTCCTCGCTAACGCCATGCTTTTCACAAAGCTCGCTCATAGCCACAAATTTCTCAAAAATTTTATCTATCTCGTTTTTAACTAAAACGGCATTTGCGTTAAACAAAATGTCATAAAATTTATCCCTCGCACTGCCCTCAAATATATCTATCATCGCTGTTTCTTTGAAAATTTCTTAAGATTATAGCCAATTAAAACTAAGTTAAAAATTTAATATTATCTCCCAAGCCTCGCTAACATTTTTAGCGTTATAGGTCGCAGTTTTACTCTCCTCACCAAATCCCCAGCTAACTTGCACATAAGGCATATTTGCATTTTTAGCTGCTAGCTCGTCTTTTAGGCTATCTCCGACAAATATCGCCTTACTAGCTTTAGTTTTACTAACAGCTAGGTGAAGCATCGCAGGATCTGGCTTTTGCGGTATCTCTTTGCTAGCGCCGATAACCTCGTCAAATAGCTCATAAATTTCATTTTTCTTTAAAATTTTCTCTAGCGTATCGTGTGGTGCATTGCTTGCCAAAACGACCTTATAGTGAGCCTCTTTGCACTTTTGCAAAAGCTCTTTTACGCCCTCATATGTAGTCGCGCACTCATCGTAAAATTTCTTAAATTTCTCTTCAAAACCCTCTTTTAAGCTCCTGCTTGGCGTATCGATGCCATAAAACTCAAGGGCTAAATTTCTACCTGGCTCGTTTATCGCTTTTATGATAAATTCTTTTTCAAGTGGCGGCAAATTTAGCTCATCTCTTACTTCATTCACCGTTTTATATATCGCCTCGCCGCTATCGATCACCGTGCCATCCATATCGAAAATAACTACTTTCAATCCTCATCCTTAAATTTATTTTTATGTTTTTCTTTTTTATATGTCTTTTGATTTTTGAGCTTATCAAGTAGGTTTGCCGCCTTTAAAAGTTCCTCTTTTGGGGCATTTTTGATAAGCAAATTTATAAAATTTTCTAGTGCCTTTGAGTATGGCTGATCAAGATAGACAGCCTCGACTTTTTCGATGATCTTTGCGTTTTTCTCCACTCTTTGGCGAAATTCAGCCTCGTCAAAGTCATCTCTTTTTAGCCCATTTATCGCTGATTTTGCAAATTTTTCTAACGCACGAAGATATTTTACACGCTTAAATTTGTCCGTAACTTGGTTCAAATTTTTCCTTTTTTTAGCAAATTATATCAAAATTTGATTTTATCCCCTAAATTTTGGCTTTGCTAATGTATAATTTACGCCAAAATTACCTTAAAAGGAGCAAAAATGAGGCAAGAAACCGCTGCGATCCACGTAGGCTACGACACACATGAGGGCTTTGGCACGATGGCTGTGCCTATTTTTCAAAGCACGGCTTACGACTTTGGAAGTGCCGAGGTTGCGGCTGCTAGATTCGATCTAAAGGATGGCGGCCACATCTACACAAGACTTGGCAATCCAACGACAGATATCTTTGAAAAAAGGGTCGCCGCACTTGAGGGCGGAGCCGCTGCGATAGCGACTGCGAGCGGTCAATCAGCTTTGTTTTACAGCATCATAAATTTAGCCCAAGCAGGCGATAACATCATCATCGCCAAAAAAATTTATGGCGGCACGACAGTACTTTTTACGCACACACTAAAAAGATTTGGCATAGAGGCTAGAGTCTTTGACAGCGACACGGCTGATGATCTGGAGAGTTTGATAGATGATAAAACAAGGGCTATATTTTTTGAAACGCTCTCAAATCCGCAAATTTCTATCCCAAATATCGAGAAAATCGTAGAAATCGCAAACAAATATGGCATCATCAGCATCACCGATAACACCGTGCCAACGCCTATCATCTTTCAGCCACTTCGCCACGGTGTCGATGTTTGCGTACATAGTGCTAGCAAATATATGAGCGGTCAGGGCCTTAGCCTAGCAGGTGTGGTCGTAAGTGCAAATCACCTAAACGAAAAGCTAAAAGGCAACAAACGATATGAGCACTTTAACGTCCCAGACGCGAGCTATCACGACATCGTTTATGCTGATATGACCGATCGTTTCGATATCTATACGCTAAGAATGAGGCTTGCTATCGTGCGCGACATCGGTGCTGTGATATCTCCGTTTAACTCTTGGCAGCTCATACAAGGGCTTGAAACGCTTGCTGTTAGGGTTGAGAGACACTCGCAAAACGCGCTAAAAGTAGCTAAATTTCTAAACTCCCACAAGCATATAAAAAGCGTGGCATACCCAGGACTTGCCGACAACGTAGATCATGCAAAGGCGCAAAAATACTTTAAAGATGGCATGGCAAATGGGCTATTTTGCTTTGAGACTGATAGCTTTGAGCGCGCAAAAAAAATGCTAGAGCGCGTAAAACTCTTTAAGATCGTGGTAAATATCGGCGATACAAAGTCGCTCATCACACACCCAGCCTCAACGACTCATCAGCAGCTAAGCAGCGAAGAGCTAATCAAAGCTGGCATCACAAAAGAGCTGATAAGAGTTAGCATAGGCCTTGAAAACGCCGAGGATCTGATAGCCGATCTGGCTCAAGCCCTAGAATAAAGAAATTTCTAGCTCATTTTGGGCTAGAAATTTAACTTACGTTATAGACAGCATGCAATTATGCTAACACACTGTATGTGTTTATGTTAGAAAAATTTTAAAAATTTACGAGCGAGTATATCACGACTCTAAATTTAGTAAAAAAGCTTGCGAGAGTTAAATTTAGTAGTCTGCTAAGGCAAGCGAGTAAAGTTTTAAAAATTTACAAAGAGAAATGAAATGTGGCAAGTTTTATCAAAAATTTTAATAAGTCAAATACTTAATCGTATCTTGATAAAGCACTTGATTTTCGCATTGTATCAGTAGCAGATCATTTTCTTCAAAGATTGTTGAACCAGTTGGCTTTTGATACTCGTTTTTACGCTTTATTAGGATTATTAAAAACTCAGTTGGAAGCTCAAGCTGAGCCAAATCTTTGCCAATTAGTTTTGAGCCATAGTGAATGGTATGCTGGCGAAGTGTATAGCTTAGGATCGGAGAGTTTTCTACTGCCTTAACATCCTCTTGCTCGCTCTCTTTGACCTTAAATTTATCAGCCGCAAAGCCAAGTGACATACCCTGTATCAAAATAGAAATCAAAACCATAAAAAATATAATATTAAAAATCATATCCGCATCACGTACGCCATCGACATAAACATAGGTAGCTAGTACAACTGGCACAACACCTCTTAGCCCAACCCAGGAGATAAAAATTTGCTCATTTATCTTAAATTTTGAAAATGCAAGCGATGCAAAAACACCAAGTGGCCTTGCAAAAAACATAAGCCATAAGGCCAAAACAAGCGCCATTAGTGCCGTTGCTGGAAGCTCGGAAGGATTTACCAAAAGACCAAGCGTCAAAAAGACAACTATTTGCATAGTCCAAGCGATGCCATCGTGAAAACCGACTAAATTTTTCTTATGAGAAAACTCTTTTTTATTTATAAAAATTCCAGCTATATAGACAGCTAGGTAGCCATTGCCACCGATTTTAAAGCAAAGTGTGTATAAAAGCAATATCCAAGCGATAGAAAAAACTGGATAAAGGCCCCAGCTTTTTAAGCGAAGTCTATTAAAAATGGCCGGCAAAGCAACGCCAAATAAATAGCCCATAGCGATACCTATACCAAACTGCTTAACTAGTGTAATCGCCCACTCTGACGCACTTGGAGTGCTATTTAGTGAGATCATTTGAATGATCGTCATAGTTAAAAATATCGCCATTGGATCGTTTGAGCCAGATTCAAGTTCAAGCAATGGCGCAATGCTATTTTTAAGTAAAATTTTCTTAGCTCTTAGTATGGCAAATACCGCTGCTGCATCCGTCGAAGAGATGATGGAGCCTAGCAAAAAGGCCTCTGCCCAAGTAAAATCAAGCAGATATTTTGCTACTGGAGCGATAGCTAGCGCGGTTAAGAAAACGCCAAGTGTAGCAAGCGCCAAACCTCTACCAAAAATCGGTTTAATCGCTGCAAAATCAGTATCTAGCCCACCAGCGTAAAGTATAAAAATAAGTGCTAGCATGCCAACATTTTGAGCGATTACTTGGTCGTCAAAATTTACACCAAGCAGCCCATCTGAGCCAGCTAGCATACCAACGCCTAAAAATATTATTAAAGATGGAATTCCAAATTTATCAGAGATCTTACTTAAAAGAATGCTAGTTATAAGCAAAACTGCAAAAAATAGTAGTAAATTCTCCAAATAAACTCCACAAAATTATATTAAATCATACTTTCAAAAGCTTCAAATTTTTCTTGATTTGAAAGCATTTCAAGCAATACGCCATAATTGTCTTTTATCTCATCTTGAAGCTTAGTAGTAAGCTCTTTAGCGTTTATTCCGTCTTTTGGATAGCTTACTATCAAATCAATTGGCTCAGCGTTTAAAAACTCTTGAATACCAGATAATAGCTCACTAGCTCCTCTTTCATTTGTTCCATGAAGTACAACCACATAATGCTCATTTTCTCTTACAACAACATCAGTTTGTCTTAAAAATTTTTCAAATAGTTCACTATACTCTTTGGTGCTTGGCAAAGAAAAATATATCAAAGATAAATTTTTTGCATAATCTTTTACATTTTTATAACGATTTATAAAAGCTATTTCAAGATCTATTATTGATAAGATATCAACTGGTGAGAAAATTTTTGCTGCCATTTTTAGCCCTTTTTTGTTTATTATGTTTTATTTAAGTCACTATTATATCTTGTAAATTTTCAAAAACAAAGACATTCATTCCGTTTTTATATTCGTATCTAAATTTGAGTCCATGAGCATCAAGTATATTGCTAACTATATATAAACCTAGTCCAAAACTCTTTTGAGTATCCTCTCCTTTGATAAATGGCTGGACATAAAAGTCAAGATCATTTTTTAGCTTCTCACCTTGAGTTATAAATTTCATATGATCCTTGCTAACAACGATATTTACGTGCTTATCAGTTGAGTATTTTATGCCATTATCTATCATATTTTTTATGGCAACTGAAAATAGTTTGAAATCAACAAGCACTCTAACCTCATCAAGCTCACTGACACCAACACACTCTTTTTCAACCATGGCTATATCGATAGCCTCATCGATGAGATCCCTCATAAAACATGGTGTTTTATTGCTAAGTCCTATTTTTGATGTTATCTGCTCGATCGCCGCAAGTTCGTTTATCAAATTTTCAAGCTTGTGAAAGACAGAGATTAGCCTCTCTTGATTTTTACTTTTTTCTATCATTTGGGCAGCTATTAGGCCTTTTGTGATAGGAGTTTTTAGCTCGTGCATTATATTTCTTAAGAAAAGATGCCTCGAGTCATTAAGCGCCTTGATCTGACAAACCGCCTCATAAAATGCCTCTGAAACTTCAGAAATTTCATCCTTGCCGTTGCCAACATTTTGCACACCATCAAGCTCACCATTTGCAAATTTTACGATCTGACGCTTTAGCTTTCTAAGTGGTTTTATCTTATAGATAACAAAAATGTAAGCACCTAGCAAAATGACCGCAACCACCAAAAAAACAGCCTTTATCACCTCGTATCTGTAAGGCTGAAATTCTTTATCCATTAAAAGCTTTAGCTCGTCTAAATGCTCAATCCTTAAGTAGTGGTGCTTGTCATAAAGCAAGATCGCACTTGAGCCTAGATCACTTGAAATTTCTTCTAAAACGG
This sequence comes from Campylobacter concisus, assembly GCF_902460625.1. Classification (GTDB taxonomy): domain Bacteria; phylum Campylobacterota; class Campylobacteria; order Campylobacterales; family Campylobacteraceae; genus Campylobacter_A; species Campylobacter_A concisus_AD. The sequence continues at coordinate 284,690 of NZ_CABPUT010000006.1, read as the reverse complement.
TCGCTTGTTTTAAAATTTCATCCTTTTTCTTCTCGTCTTTAATCTCTGGCATATCGATATTTGAAAGCTGTCGGTCGTACTGAGCTTTATTTATGATGCCACCCATATAAAATAAATTTGTCCTAGCAACGTTTGAGTATTTGTTGTTTAGCTCTCTTGTATAGTTTTGCTTGTCAAAACCCATGAGCCACAAAAAAGCTAGAAATATCGAAACGAGCGCGAGTCCAAAGATAAACGTTATCGTGATAAATATAGAAGATCTTGGCATCAAAGAACCAATTTATAGCCGATACCGCGGATCGCGTGGATGTATTTTGGCTCTTTTGGATTTTCATTTAATTTTTGGCGAATCCTACCAATGATAACATCTATACTTTTATTTGAGCTATCTTCATTTATGCTCTCGCAGTTGTAGATGAGCTCCTCTCTAGTAACCGCTCCGCCCTCTTTTAAAAGTAGGTATTTTAAGATGTCGTATTCTGCGGCAGTTAAATTTAAGACGCTGCCTTTAAATAAAATTTCACGCTCAAATTCTTTTAAAACTAGGTCTTTATTTAAATTTCTTGCCTCATTTGCTGGGGTGATACTCTGCCTTCTTAGATGACTTTTGATACGAGCCAAAAGCTCTTGTGGGTCATATGGCTTTGGCAAATAATCATCCGCTCCGTTATCAAGAGCATTTACCTTATCTGTTATATCATGTCTTGCACTTGATATGATAATAGGTATATTGTGATTTTTCCTGATCTCTTTACAAACTTCCAATCCATCCATACCAGGCAATGTAAGATCTAGTATAACTAGGTCAAATTTACTTGTATTTAGCGTAGATAGTCCGATATATGGCTCTTCAGCAGTTACTACTTCAATATCATAGTTTTCTAGATATTCAGTTAAAATTTCAGCAAGCTCCATATCATCTTCTATCATTAAAATTCTAGTCATGATCTTTCCTGTTGTAAATTTATTTTTAAGGATTATAGCAGATTAAGATTTTAAAAATTTAAAAGGGTTAAGAGCTGAAATTTCAGCTCTTAGATGATTATTTTATAACAAGGCCTTGTATGATACCACCGCGATTTATCCAAACTAGTGTCTTTTTGCCTTTTGTATTTTTGATTGTATTTGCAAATGTTTGAAGATCTTTTATGCTCTCTTCACCAACTTGCACGATCACATCGCCTCTTTCAAAGCCAAAGTCTTCAGCTTTTGAGCCTGATTTTACATCAGTTACTAGCACGCCTTGAGTATCTGGGCTGATTTTGTATTTATATCTTATCTCATCGCTTAGATTACTAACGCTAAGTCCTTCGATGATAATGCTTTTTGCTATGTCTTTTGAATTGTGATCAGCATTTGCAAGCTTGATTTTTGCATTCATTATTTTATTTGATCGCTCGTAAGTTATATCAACGCTGCTATTTGGAGTTAGTGAGCCAATGAAATTTTTAAGATCATTTGCGTTTTTGATAGCTTTATCATTAGCTGATATAACCAAATCGCCTCTTTTTAGTCCAGCTTCATCTGCTGGCATGCCTTGCTCTACGCCACTTATTAAAGCACCCTCTTTATTTGTGTAAAGCTCTTTTTGCTCATCTGTTAAATTTGCAATCGTAACGCCGATAAAGCCACGCTCGATCTTGCCGTCAGTTATCAGCTTTTTAGCGATATCTTTTACCATATTTGATGGGATCGCAAAGCCAATGCCGTTATTGCCACCACTTTTTGAAAGTATGGCTGAGTTTATTCCGACTAAATATCCTCTGCTATCAACTAAAGCGCCGCCTGAATTTCCTGGGTTTATAGAGGCGTCTGTTTGGATGAAATTTTCATATTGATTAAGGCCGATATTATCTTTATTTAGGCCTGAAATGATACCTTGAGTGATACTTTCACCAACGCCAAATGGATTGCCTATTGCAAATACAACATCTGCATCAAGCAGCTTTGATGAGTCCGCAAAAGTGATCACATTTAGTCCGTTTGCCTCTATCTTTACGACGGCTAGATCGGTTTTTGGATCACTTCCTATTAGCTTTGCTTTATACTCTTTGCCGCCATTTGCAAGAGTTACGACTATTTGATCGCTATCTTCTATAACGTGATTGTTTGTAACGATATATCCATCATTTGAGATAATAACGCCAGAACCAAGCGAAGTAGTTTTTTCTTTTTCTTTTGGTTTAGCAAAGTTAAATCCAAAAAATTCATTGAAAAAAGGGTCGTTGAACATCTGCTCAATACCAGCGTTATTCACCGTTTTTGTAGTTGAAATATTTACAACTGAAAGCTTTGCCTGAGCGATCGAGTCATAATAAGAAAGTACGCTATTTTTATCGCTAAGTGGCGAGACTCTCGTGATATTAGAGTTAGCTTCATTAAATTTAATATCAGCCCCCACTAAAAAAGAAGCTGCTACTAATGAAATTAGCACAATCTTTTTCATTTTTTTCCTTTAAACTAAAAATTTTTTGCAAATTATAAATATAGTGAAAAAATAAAATCTTAACACTTTTTCTTGTTATTAAACAAAAATAAACTTGACTTGCATAGACTAAAGCTTTGTGATATAATCCGTATCAAAAAAATATAAGGAGAATATATGAGTGAAAGCTTATATGAGACTTTAGGGGTTTCAAAGGGTGCCTCAAGCGACGAGATAAAAAAAGCCTATAGAAAACTTGCCAGAAAATATCACCCAGACATCAACAAAGACCCTGGAGCAGAAGATAAATTTAAAGAGATAAATGCCGCTTATGAAATTTTAAGCGACGATAAAAAACGAGCTCAATACGACCAGTACGGCGATACTATGTTTGGCGGTCAAAATTTCCACGACTTTGCTAGTAGTTCAGCCGATATGGGCGATCTAAATGAAATTTTAAAGAATATCTTCTCAGGTAGCTTTGGCGGTGGTGGAGCTAAATTTAGCAGCGGATTTGGTAGCAATTTTGGAGGCTTTGACGGATTTAGTAGTGGTGGATTTGGCTTTGGCGGAGCTGATCTAGACGTAAATGCAAAAATTTCTATACCATTTGATGTAGCTGTAACTGGTGGCGAACATAAGATAAATTTTAATGGCGAAAGCATTAAGATAAAAATTCCAAGTGGTATAGAAGGCGGCGAAAAGCTTCGTGTAAAAGGCAAAGGCAAGAGTGCTGGTGGTCAAAAAGGCGACCTCATACTTGCTATTAGCGTTGAGCCAAGCGACGAATATGAAAGAGTCGGAGATGACCTTTATAAAGATATAGAAATTCCACTAAAAACTATGCTTTTTGGCGGAAAAGTCGATGTACATACTTACAAAAAAGATGTCACGATTAAGATCGCTGAGAACTCAAAAACAGGCACAAAGATCCGTTTAAAAGGGTATGGCGTGCAAAACAGAAAGAGCGGAATTTATGGCGATCTTTACTTAAAAGCCAGGGTAAAACTTCCAAATATTAGTGAGCTTGATGAAGGCTTAGTAAAAGAGTTAAAAGAGAAATTACCGGAGTAAAAAATGCAAAATTATGAAGAACCACTTTTTTTAATAAGCGTTGTTGCAAAGGTTTTAAGCATACATCCACAAACTTTAAGACAGTATGAAAGAGAAGGGCTTATCGAGCCATCAAGAACAGATGGCAAGATGAGGCTCTACTCGCAAAAAGACGTTGATCGCGTAAAAACTATACTAAATTTAACCCGAGAACTAGGTGTAAATTTAGCCGGCGTTGATGTGATACTTCAGTTGAAAGAAAAAATTGACGATTTAGAATCAACTATTGATAAGCTAAATAAAAAATTGCACGAAGCTACCAGTCAAACTAGCACAAAAAGATCACTCGTAAAAAGAAAAAGTAGCTTTGATCTAGTCTTTTATGAAGGTAAAAAATAATTTATGGAACAAATTTTAGAAGGTTTCTTGCTTGTTGCAGCGATCTCAGTCGCATTAAACGTCATTTTTAAAAAATTTCAGATACCAACCATTATCGGCTACATCGTAACAGGTACGCTTATATCAGAATTTTTCAACCTAAAAAGCAATGATGAAATTTCTCATATCGCGGAATTTGGTATCGCATTTTTGATGTTTACCATTGGGCTTGAGTTTAGCTTTAAACACTTAATGGGAATGAAAAAAGAGGTTTTTTTAAACGGTGGCTTACAGGTTTGTTTAAGTGGCTTTATAATGGGCGTTATGCTTTATTATGCCCTTCACTTAAAAGACGAAACGGCACTTATTGCAGGCCTTGCACTTGCACTCTCATCAACTGCGATCGTGCTAAAGACGCTAAATGATAGTGGCGATGTGAGTAAAATTTACGGCAGAAAAGCACTTGGAATTTTGCTATTTCAAGATATTGCCGTCATTCCTATTTTACTTATGATAGATATGTTTAGCTCGCAAGATGCTTCAATAAATGAGCTTTTACTAAAGACATTTACAAGTGCGATTATTCTTATTGTTGTGCTATTTTTACTTGGTAAATATGTCATCAACTGGATATTTTATAAAGTTATTCAAACAAATTCGCAAGAGGTTTTTATAGCTACGATTTTATTTATGGTCGTTGGCTCTAGCACTTTGGCTCACTTCTTTGGCTTCTCATACTCTTTGGGTGCATTTTTGGCCGGTATGATGATGGCTGAGACGCAATATAAACACCAAATCGAAGTTGATCTCATACCTTTTAGAGATCTACTTCTTGGGCTATTTTTCATAACCGTTGGTATGCAGATAAATTTTGCTGTCGTTATCTCAAACATCTGGCTTGTTCTAGGCCTAGTATTTAGTGTCATGATGATAAAAGCAGTTGTCGTTTTTGCTATCTTAAATATCTATTTAAAACGAAGAGTTGCTGCAAAAACCGCACTTAGTGTTTGTCAAATAGGCGAATTTGCACTAGCTGTTTTTGGACTAATGACTACTAGAAATTTACTTGATATACAAACTGCTCAAATTTTTATCGCAGCCTCAGTTGTGTCGATGTTTGCTACGCCTTTTATACTTAAAAAACTAGACGCAATAGCAGACCTCATAGAACGTGAGATCGTTGTTGAACCAAATGAAACCCTAAAGCCACAAAAAATAAAAAATCATATCGTGGTTTTTGGCTATGAGAGACTTGGACAAGAAGTCGTTTTAAGACTAAAAGAGACAAAGCTTTTATATCTTGTGCTTGATAATGATATTAGTCTAGTTGAGCTTGGTAGGAGCCGCGGGGAAAATGTATTTTTAGGTAACGTTCTTCAAAGCCACACACTTGAAAATGCCTGCCTAAGCGATGCAGCCGCTGTTATTATAACCGTTAACAATGAGCAAAGAGTGGAGCTCATCGCACAAAAGATAAAAGACTACGGCGTAAATACCCAAACTATAATAAAAATAAATGGCGAGGGTAATAAAGATATCTTTGGTGAGCTAGGTAAAAATTTTCACCTAATAAATGAAGAGCGTGTCATGGCAAAAACACTTGTTCACGAGGCTCTTCAATGCAAAATCGATCATGATATAAGAGCGTAAAAGTATAAATTTATTCTAGAATTTTACGAGTTTATGCTAGTTTTAAAATAATATTTTAAAAATAACTTTTACAAGCAATGAGCAAGCCTAAATCTCTAGGCTCTACTCATTTCTTAAAGTTTGAAGCACGTTTACTTCTGTGGCTTTTTTAGCTGGGTAATAAGACGATATAGCAACTATAAAAATAGCTCCAACAATTATAAGTATAAAGTCAATCAAAGAAAGCTCTAATGGAAGTTTGCTTGAGCCATAAACGTCAGCTGGCAAGTCTATGATGTTGAAATTCCCAAGTAAAAATAGCCCTAAAAAGCCAAGCACTAAGCCAAATATAATGCCGCCACCGCCGATTACTAGCCCTTGATAGAAAAAGCTTCTTTTTATCTCGCCTTTACTAGCTCCAAGCGCTAGAAGCAAGGCGATCTCCTGCCTGCGGTTCATCACAGTCATTAGTAGCGAGCTTATGATATTTAGCGACGCCACAAGGATAATAAGCATCAAAACGATAAAAAGTGCCCTTTTTTCAAGTGCGAGCGCTGAGAAAAAGTTGCCATTCTGCTCCCACCAGCCAATAGCTACCGTGCCAGCCGGAAGTCCCTCACGCACTCTTTTTATATCATCAAATGGCTTACTTGAAAAGATATGAATTCCATCATAAACGCCTTTTGGATAGTCTAAAATTTTCCTCAAAGCATCAACTGAAGTATATGAAAATGCCTTGTCATAGGCAATTAGCCCAGATGTAAATGAGCCACCTATATCAAAGCGCTTCATCTTTGGCGTTAGTGAAAAGCCAGCTGGATCGGCCTTTGTAAAGATAAGTGTTAATTTCTCATCGTTTCTTAGTCTAAACTCACTCGTTATGCCACTTCCTACAAGTATCTCAAAACCATCTAGCTCTTTATCTTTTAAAGCTTCATTTACGACTGAGTTTATCTGCTTTTCATCTTTAAAATTTACGCCATAAACCAGTCCGCCCTCAAGCGCATTTGCCGAGCGGTAAATGACCTGCGTGCTTATAAATGGACTAAATTTTAGGTCGCTAAATCTAGCCTTTAGCTCATCAACAAAGTCATCATCAATGGAGCCCTTAAAGGCGCTTTGAACGGTTATTGGATAGTTCATCGTAAAAAGTTTACGCTCAAATTCTTTGTCAAATCCATTCATAATCGCCATCGCAACGATTAAAACCATAAGTCCGATGCTAACACCAAGAAAGGCAAGCAAGGCACTTAGGGTGATAAATGGCTGAGTTTTATCAAATCTTAAATATTTAAAAAGTAGGTACTTTGGTAAGCTTGTCATCAAATAGCCTTTAAAAGATTAAGGCGCTTTTGGCGCCTTAAAAGTAGAAATTTTAAGCAAATATGCCTTTTTTAGGGCCACTTTTTCCGTGGCAATCTTTATATTTTTTACCACTTCCACAAGGGCATGGAGCGTTTCTTGGTATCTTTTTTTCAGGCGTAAATTTATCATCCTCGCCTTGATTGTTATAGCTTAAATTTTCATTTTCAGCATTTTGACTAGCTTCAAGCATCATTCTAGCTTGCTCTTCTTGCTCCTCACGGCTCTTAAATCTTACAACCTGAAGCGTCTTAACGCTCTCACTTTTTAGCCTGCTAACTAGCTCCATAAAGAGGTTATAGCTCTCTTTTTTGTATTCGACAAGCGGATCTTTTTGATTATACCCTCTAAGGCCGATACCGGTTTTTAGGATATCCATTTGATAGAGATGCTCTCTCCACGCATTATCAAGCACTTGAAGGTATAAAATTTTCTCTATCTCTTTTCTTTGATCTTCATTTAGCACGCTCATTTTTTCGTTATATCTTACTTCAAAAATTTGCGCAAGTTTTTCTATTAACTCATCATACTCTAGGCCTTTTAGCTCACTCTCGTCTATCTCTTCGCCACAATCTGCAAGGATGATAGAACATAAATTTTTAATATCAAAGTCATCTTTCAAGCCACCATGGAAAATTTCAGCCGTATCAAGTAAATTTGCAGCGTACTCTTTTCTATTTTGAGCTATCTTTTCGCTCATATCGTAGTTTTTATCAAGTAGTTCGTCGCGGTATTTGTAGATAGTTTTTCTTTGCTCATTTGCCACGTCGTCATACTCAAGCAAGTGCTTTCTAGCCTCAAAGTGCAAGCTCTCAACTTTCTTTTGGGCATTTTCAACAGCTCTTGTCACCATGCGACTCTCGATACTCTCGCCCTCGTCGATACCAAGTCTATCCATGATCGCTTTTATGCGGTCACTACCAAAAATTCTTAAAAGATTATCCTCTAAGCTTAGATAAAATCTACTCATACCAGGATCGCCCTGACGTCCAGCACGGCCACGGAGCTGATTGTCTATCCTTCTACTCTCGTGCCTTTCAGTACCTATGATATATAGACCGCCTAAATTTCTAACCTCATCATCGATCCTGATATCAACACCGCGTCCTGCCATGTTTGTAGCGATAGTCACAGCGCCTTTTACACCAGCTTGCGCGATGATCTCAGCCTCTTTTTCATGATTTTTAGCATTTAGCACAGAGTGTGGGATGCCAGCTTTTTTAAGCATCTCGTGAAGCACCTCACTGCGCTCGATACTTGCAGTTCCCACAAGCACTGGCTGACCTTTCTCGTGAGCTTTTTTAACCTCATCAATAACTGCTTTAAATTTCTCGTTTTGAGTTTTATAGATAAGGTCGTTTTGATCGATCCTCTTAACTGGCACGTTTGTCGGGATCGAGATAACTTCAAGGTTATAAATTTGAGAAAACTCAGTAGCCTCTGTCTGAGCCGTACCAGTCATACCTGCAAGCTTTTTATACATCCTAAAGTAGTTTTGATATGTTGTATCGGCTAAAGTTTGGCTCTCTTCTTGAATTTTTACGCCCTCTTTTGCCTCAAGTGCTTGGTGGAGTCCCTCGCTAAAGCGTCTGCCTTCGCTTAGACGTCCAGTAAATTCATCAACAATGACTACCTCGCCATCTTTTACGACATAATGAACATCTTTTTCAAAGAGGTTGTGAGCTTTTAGAGCTTGATCTAAGTGGTGGCTTAGTATGGCATTTTCAAGGTTATATAAATTCTCAACACCAAATAGTTTTTCAGCCTTGCTGATGCCAGCTTCTGTGATCATTATCGTTCTATTTTTTTCATCGACTATAAAGTCCCCTGTTGGCTTTGAGCCTGGCACATTTGGATCAGCTGGAGTGCCTCTAGTAAGCTGTTTAGCGACCTGATCAGCTCTTATGTAGCCATCAAGTGTGCGGTTTGTAGGACCAGAGATTATAAGTGGTGTTCTAGCCTCATCTATCAAGATACTATCGACCTCATCCACGATAACAAAGTTATGGCCTCTTTGCACCTTTTGACCAGCTTCAAATTTCATATTGTCGCGTAAATAGTCAAAGCCAAATTCTGAGTTTGTGCCGTATGTTATGTCGGCGTTATACGCAGCTTGTCTTACGTTATCATCGTATCCGCCGCTTAGTATTACATCAACGCTTAAGCCTAAAAAGTTATAAAGCTCGCCCATTTGCGTAGCGTCACGCTTTGCAAGGTAGTCGTTTACGGTAACTACGTGAACGCCCTTGCCACTCATCGCATTTAAGATAACTGGTAAAGTCGCCACCAAGGTCTTACCCTCGCCCGTTTTCATCTCAGCGATCCTGCCCTCGTTTAGCACCATGCCGCCAATTAGCTGCACGTCAAAATGGCGCATCTTAAGCACCCTTTTGCTAGCCTCTCTAACTATCGCAAATACGTCATTTAAAATTTGATCTAAAGTGACTTTTTCTTCTACTACTTGGGCTTTTAGCTCGTTAAATTTGATCTTAAGCTCATCGTCACTCATCTTCTCATAAGTAGGCTCTAGCGCGTTTATCTGCGCCACACGTTTTATATATTTTTTGACTTCTCTATCGTTTTTCGTGCCAAAAATCTTTCTAAATACCGATGAAATCATTATTTTACCTTCCTAAATTTTTAAACTTTGGATATTAGCATAGTTTAACTATTTATTTAATTAAACTGGGCTAGAATACGCCAAAAAAGGATAAAAAATGAGAAAATTTTTAGTTGCATCTCTCGTTGCAGTTTGCTCATTTGGTGCTGGATTAAATTTCAAAAGCCTTCAAAGTGACTTTACGCAAACTGTATTTAGCGAAGGCAAAAGCATAAATTACAAGGGTAGATTTTACGCAAAAAACGACAATACTGCACTTTGGATATATGAAAGTCCAACGCCAAAGAGAATTTATTTTAACAAAGAGCGTGTGATCGTGATTGAAGACGAGCTTGAGCAAGCTATCATTTCAAAGCTTGATGATACGCCAAATTTGACGCAAATTTTAGCTCATGCGGAGCAAATTCAACCAACACTTTACAAAGCAATATATGACGGAGTTGAATACTTTATAACTATTAAAAACACGCTTCCAACGACGATTGACTATAAAGATAAACTTTCAAATAAGATAAAAATAACTCTAAGCAACCCAGTAAAAGACGCGCTCATACCACAAGAGACGCTAACTCCTGTCATTCCTCAAGGTTACGACATCGTAAATCAATAAATTTGGCTAGCTTTAGCCAAATTTACTCACTTCTCTCCAAAATCTTTTCCAAATTCCTGCACGTTATTTAGATCAATAGGCTTTTGAACTACATCATTTGGGTCTGGTGAGATGATGATCTCATTGCCTTTTTTCTTCTTTTCTGGTTTTGTTACAATCTCTTCATTAACACTTGGATCAGAGCATAAATTTTGGCTTTTTATTGCTTTTATGATCTCGCTTAGCTCAAGATTATTTATCACTTTTATATTCAAGATAAGCACATCATCAATATCAAGAGAGTGCTTTTTGGCTGCGTATTTTATGAAAAGCTCTTTAAATTTCTCTTTTCCCATTGAGGTTAGTATATCTTCCACGTAAAAGCTACCAACTATTATGTTTAAAGCATCAAGCACATACGCTTCATTTTCTTCAACATCACGTCCAACGACTTCAAGGTTCATATTTATCTTTTTTGTTAAATTTTGTCCAGCTTTTGAGTAGATATCTGTTTGAAAGTCACTCACTTTTAGCACGTCTGCAAATGCAAAGACACCAAAAACAAGGCTTAAAAATAGCTTTTTCATAAACTCTCCTTAATATGCAAAAATACGTTTTCTTGGTAAAATTTCTTAACTTCTTCGTCAATTTTAACCACTTTTCTTAAATGCTGCCTAAAATCACTTTTTTTATCATAAAAAAGTTTTAAATTTTTAGGACTTACTGCACGAGAAAGTGCGACGTAGAGTTGCCCTTTGGCAAAAATATGGTTGATATTGCAAATGAGCGAGTTTATGCTCATTCCTTGGGACTTGTGGATAGTTAGAGCGTAAGCGAGCTTAAATGGAAACTGATATAGCGATGCCTGTACATTTTCTTCGATCTCATCTTCGTTTAAATTTAACGAACTAAATATATAAGCGGCTTTTTCTATCTCGCAAATTTCGCCGCTATCTTTTTTCACGATCACACTTGAAATGGCGCCATTTTCTTTTAAAATTTGCATGATCTTGCCTTGCTCGCCGTTATAGTACTCGCCCCATTTATTTGACGTAAAGATAATCTTAGCGCCTATCTTCATCTCCAAATCCCTTGAGATATTTAGCGTATTTGCCCATTTTTCAAACTCTTTTTTATCTAAATTTTCATCCAAAATGCTTACATCTGAGTTTGAAATTTCAAGTGGCGTGCTAAGCTCTGAGAGCCTTTTTTGATTTAGCATTTCAGCCTCGGCGTTTCTGCCAAAAAGCACGCTCGTATCATCATCTGGCTCTATCTTGGTCACTCTTAAACTCTCTATATAGCTAATTATTTCATCATCTAGCTCGCCAACTCTAAGACGAGAGAGAATCTCATAAAATTTAAGATCGTTTGTACGCTTTGAGACCAGTAGCTCGACATTTGTAAATTTCATATCCTCCCACGCACTGGAGTTAAAAGCGTATAAAAAATTAAAAAGCCTATTTTCGTTTTGCTCCTTTTGCACTGGCGGAAGCTGATAAAAATCACCCACTATAAGCACCCTACCTTTAAATTTGGAAGTAAGTAAGCGGTATCTTATCATCTCCATTAAATCTGAGCTCACCATTGAAATTTCATCAATTACAAGCAGATCACATGCATCTAGCATATTTCTTAGCTTGCTTAGTTTGTCTTTTTGATGATAGTCAAAGCGCCTTAGCTCCTCATAGTCCTTACAGTAGCCAAATTTAAAAAAACTATGCAAGCTAACTCCTCCAAGGCTAACGGCACTTATACCAGTTGAGCCAAGGATTATGACGTTTTTAAAATTTTCTTTGTAGTATCTGATGACAGAGGCAGTTAGATAGCTCTTGCCAACACCGCCACCGCCTGTTAAAAAGACGTTTGAGCGAGATAAAATTTCTAAAATTTGATCTTTCATCTACTCAAACATCTCTGGGCGATACTCAAAATGCATCGTATCAAAGTGCTTCCAGCGTCCACCCCAGATAAATTTATGTTTTTCAAAAACACGCACTATCTTTTCAGGGATGAGGTTTTGATAGCCATTGCTCCACTGCCAGTAGTGGCTCTTTTTCACATTTATATCGATCGCAATGCCGTAGCTGTGCGGACTCAAGCGGTTTGTGCCAGCGATGATGCGCCACTTAAATGTCCCGCCTGGATCTTTTAAATACTCGAGCAAACTCATATCATGTTTTACCATCTCATTTAGCTCATTACTTACATCTTGTAAAGCAGCTGCGGCTCCATTTTTAGAGTTAAATGGTAGTTTCATCGCAAAGCTATCTTTTAGCCAAACGACATCTACCAAATTTGCTTTTACCTCGCTCTCGCTTGAGCCATAAATTTTGCCTAAAAGCTCGTAGTTTCTACATCTGCCAACATCACTTAGTGCAGTGCTAAGCGGCGAAAATGCAGCGTAATCAAGCGCATTCATATCCTCTATATCAGCACCAATACTACACTCATCATCTTTTTGTTTAAAGTCATCATAGACAAATATTGTTCCATCACCGAATTTGACCAAATTATCCTCAACCTTAACATCATAAGCCCTTTGTAAAGCTGAAATTTTTCTAGCTTTATCACTTATTACATTTTCCGGCTTTATCACATTTATAGAATCTACCTTTGAAATGAGCAAATTTGAGTTTTGTATATCGCTTCTGTTTTGTCCGATGTTTAATGTAGTTACTGCCGTAGCACCGATTAACGCTCTGCCGTTATTTTCGGTTTTTAACCCCCAAGCATCATGCACCACATATATATCATCGCCCTTGTATCCGGCATAAAGCATGATATGTCCTGGCAGGTGCACAAGTGTAAGATATGGCACGCCTTTTTCTTTTATCTCTTTTGTCTTAGCGGCGTTACTAAGTCCTTTTAGATCAAATTTTTGTCCCATATTTGCTTGAGCCCTTGAGTTTCTAGGCAGCCACACGCCAAAACTTGCTAGCAAATCTTTAGTAAAAAGCGAGCAATCTCTTAGCTTATCGACCCCACCCCAACCATAAGGCTGAGTAAGAAGAGAGCTAATAAGTGTTTTTAGATTTGAGTCATTAAATTTAAGAGGAAAAAGAGCGCCAAGAGACTTTGGTAACACAAATTCTCTCAAGAGATTTCTTACATAAATTTTACCGTAGTAGTTTTTACTATCCTGCGCCAAAACAGGCAGTATCGCTCCAACTCTTGAGTAAAACAAGAAATTTCCGGCCTTGTCATAAACTGGCATTTTATCCGTTTTTATAGTCACAAAACTTGACTTTTGATAGGCATTTGCCTCATCGTCGCTTATAAATTTTATATCCTCGACCTTTACCCAGCCCCAAACCGCATCATCGCTAACAAACGCCCATGCCCTATCTTTAGAAAGATGTGACACAAAAAGCGGATGAGCGATGCTTAGGGTTGATTCTTGCAGATAATCAAACGGATATCCCTCGCCTGGAGTTTGCGGATTTAAAAATATCGGCTCATCGGTTGGAAAATTTCTTAAAGCTGTGTTTGCCGAAGTTAGAGCATAAGCAGAGATGCTTGAAAGAGCTGAAAAATTTGCATTGTCCTTTTGTGTGTCAAACCAGCTTTGTGGGATCTCTCTAAAATTTGAGCCAAAATACTTTCTCTTTTCGCTTGGCTTATATATATTAAATGCCCAAAAGACATCGTTTGGATTAAATTTTACGCCCCTTAATGTAAAAACCTTAAACCTTCTTTTTAAAATTTCTTCTTGGTCAAAGCTTACACTTTGCATATTTTGCGGTAGCGACGAGGCATCCTGCTTCATTTCAAAATCAAGCAAATTAATGCGTTCATTTGGCTTATATACATTTTCATCCGGTAAAGAATTTTGCACACTTGGCTTTGGCTGGGTCTGTGAACATCCCAAAAACAAAGCAACACTAAATGCTAAAAATATACCTTTTTTCAAATTTTTTCCTTATCCTTAAAAATAGCTTCTACAATCAAAACAAAAATATAAAACATCTTTTCATCGTTGTTTTTACAAATTTGCTTCATAGTCTCATTCTCGCTTTTTACTTTTATGTCATTTGATTTTAAAATTTCTACAATATCAGAGCCAAATTTCTTTGAAAGATCGCCCACTTTTACATCATTTAGAGCGTTTAAAAACCTAGTTGTATTGCAGTCCATCTGCACTGGCTTGTGATTCAAGATATTTTTAAACTCAAGACTTAGCTTCTTTAACTTTTTCTTCTTAACATAACTATGGACAATCGTCAAAACAACCAAACTAAAGCCAAAGAAAATGTGTAAATTCAGCAAATTTTCACTCATCTCCCCATTCAAGAAAAGAACGCCACTCATAAAAAGACCGATCACACAGATAAAAAGCAGCAACAAGATGATGTACTTAAAAATCACCTCAAGCATAATGTTGTCTTTTAACCTATCAAACATCAAGCCCTACTATCTCATCTTCGCTGTAAACTAAAATTTCATTTTCTTTTAGTAGTTTTGCTGTGATGCCATCGCCTAAAATAAGCCTCTTGCTAAAGCTTCCGTCATAAATTTGCCCACTTCCACAACTTGGACTTTTTGATTTTAAAATAGCCTTTTTGCAGCCATTTAACTTTGCTATTTTTAGGCAAATTTCTGCTCCACTTTTGAAATTTTCACTCACATCTTTACCTGAAAATTTACAAACAACCGCACCATTTTTCATCTCAGCTGGTTCCCTTGGCGTGCTAAGTCCACCAAAAACCTCTGGACAAACAAAAAGCAGATGATATCTCTTTGAAATTTCATCTAAAACATCTTTATTTAAGAGATTATTTTCGCCGTTAAATTTACAATTTATGCCAACTAGGCAAGCACTTATTAGGATTTTTTCTTTCAAAGTCCAGCTTCTTTTAAAAGTTCACCAGCATAAATTTCTCGAAGTTTGCTTGAAATTTCTCCTACTTTTGCGCCATTTATCGCCTTACCATCAGCATAAACGACTGGCAAGAGTATGAGTGTCGCAGCCGAGATAAAGACTTCATCAGCACTATAAACTTCATCCATGCTAAATTTTCGCTCCTCTATCTTAAGGCCAATATCTTTAGCGATCCTTAAAAGTCTCATACGGCGAATTCCCGGCAAAATTTCATTTGACAGTGGTTTTGTGATTAAAGTTTTATCCTTGATGATAAAAGCACTTGAGCTGCAGCCCTCTGTGACAAAGCCATTTTCCACCATAAAGCCCTCGTCTGCGCCTTTTTTGTGAGCTTCATTTTTAGCATAGCACTGAGCTAGAAGCGAGATAGACTTGATGTCACGCCTTTTCCACCTGATATCCTCGACACTTACGACTTTTATGCCAGTTTTTGCAGCAGGATTGTTTAAAATTTCACTCTCGTAGCAAAAGATAAAGACGCTTGGTGTTAAATTTTCCATAAAATAGAAATTTCTAAAGGCCACACCTCTTGTTACTTGCATGTAAATTCCGCCCTCTTTTAAGGTGTTTTTAGCGATTATCTCGCTTAAAATCGCTTCAAATTTTTCCTTTTCGTAGGGCAAGCTTATATCTATCTCGTTTAAACTTCTCTCAAACCTCGCCCAAAATCCATCTTTATCAACCATTTTTGAATTTATCACAGGCACAACCTCATAAATTCCATCACCAAATATAAATCCTCTATCAAAAGCACTAACTTTTGCCTCGTCTTTTTGCAAAAATTCTCCATTTAAAAAGACGGTTTGTAAAGCTTGATCTGCCATTTTTAGCTCCTTAAATTTTGGGCAAATTGTATCTAATTTTGTTTGAATTTATAGATTCTTAGATATAATGAGTCAAAATTTCAAAGGTAAAAAGTCTATAAAAAATGCAAGAAACTTTAAAAGATAGAATCATAAAAAACGTTTTTTTTGTTTCAAAACAGCCAGTTTTATTCAGGGATCTACTTGAAGCAAATGCCCTTTTTAACGAAGGTATGCTAATAGATGGAGCAAAGCTAAATTTTAGATTTAATCACATCAAGCTCTATCAGATTTATGCACTTATCTGTTTTGTCATTTTATTTCCATTGTTAATCATCACGCATCATTTTTTAGCAAAAACTGACGCACACATATCTATAATAGCGACTGCTGTCGTCACTTCGGCCGTTTTCATTGGCTTTGATATGTTTAAAGTTTGGGCAAGAAGAGAGATAAGTCACGATCTTATCAAGAAAGCTTGGAGCGTGCATTTTCCCTATTTTAGCTATGAAAAATACTCAAGCAAGGTCGAAGAAATTTATAATACTGCTATAAAAAATGACATATCAAAAAAAGATTTAGAACAATATATATATGAAAAGCTAATCTCTCAGAAAGAAAGTAATTAGCAAGTTAAAAATAGGCTTTATTTATTGAGCTAATTTTATTTTTGTGC
>NZ_CABPUT010000006.1:265050-266357 GCF_902460625.1 Campylobacter concisus | reverse complement strand
AAATGGCTATATTATTTGCCAATATAATTGAATCGCAAAAATTTAGATGAGAATAAATAAAACTTTAAATGTTTAGTTATTTCCATTGACGCTCTTGCATATTATTTAAAATTTGATTTTTATAACGTAAATTTTCGAGCTTTATATTAAGAGCTCTATTTTCCTCTAAAAGCATATCTCGCTTACCGCTGATGTCGGCTATATCCCTACTTATATAATAAATCTGATTTGCTATGTAAATTTTTGGCAAAAATATAGCTAGAGCTATAAAAACAGCTAAATAGACCATCACTAATGTCTTAAAGCTTAAATTTACCTCACGTTTTTGCTCCTCGTCGTGAAGCGTTAGTAGCTCTTCTTTTTCTTGCATCTTTATCCTTTTATCTTAAAAACTCGAAGTTTTGCACTCTTGCTTCGCGAGTTTTGCGCTAGTTCATTTTGACTTGCTGTTAGTGGCTTTTTGGTTAAAATTTCTCCTAATTCGTGGTTGTTTCCGCACTCACACCTATAGACACCTGGCGGGCAGATACAGCTATTTGCCCATTTTTTAAAGCGCTCTTTTACGATCCTATCTTCAAGCGAGTGAAATGTAATAATCG
The DNA here is from genome assembly GCF_902460625.1 of Campylobacter concisus. GTDB lineage: Bacteria > Campylobacterota > Campylobacteria > Campylobacterales > Campylobacteraceae > Campylobacter_A > Campylobacter_A concisus_AD. The sequence continues at coordinate 265,758 of NZ_CABPUT010000006.1, read as the reverse complement.
CCACAAGACAATCTTTAAACCCACATTTTTCTATACTATCAAGTAAATTTGTTAGCTCATCTAACTCACCATTTACCTCTATCCTGATGGCTTGAAAGGCAAGTATTGCAGGGCTAACTCCACGCCCTTTTATATGGGCTGTACCTATTAAATTTGCAAGCTCTTTTGCACTCGTTATCTTGCCTAAATTTCTAGCATTTATAATTTTATTTGCAATCCCAGTAGCATTTTTTAGTTCGCCATAATCTCTAAAAATCCTAACCAACTCATCAAAAGAGTAATCATTTATAACGTCATATGCACTAAAATTTCGCTCTTTATCCATTCTCATATCAAGCGTACTTGAGCTAAGACCAAAGCCTCTATCGTCTTTATCTATCTGAAGTGAGCTAACACCGATGTCAGCCAAAATTCCTCTGACATTTAAAATTTCTTCTTGACTTAGCTTGCTAGTCAATTCAGAGAAGTTACTTTTATAAATTTTAACCCTACTACCAAATGGCTCAAGTTTTTTTAGTGAAAAATTTATAGCTTCGTTATCTCTATCACAGGCAATTAAATTTAAATTTTCATTTTGAAATAAAATGGCGCTAGAATGCCCAGCATATCCAAGTGTACAATCTATAAAATTTCCATTTAAATTTTTAAAAAAAAATAGAACTTCATCAAGTAAAACACTGATATGTGGACTTTGCAACGCTGCCTCTT
>NZ_CABPUT010000006.1:192126-265012 GCF_902460625.1 Campylobacter concisus | reverse complement strand
GTGTGGAAAATTTATCGAAATTTTACTTAAAAAGCTATCATTACACAAAATTTTACATAAATTTTAAGATAGCTTAAATATAATCGCTTAAATGTAGGAGAAAAAATGGAGCTAGAACACTCAATAAATGAGATAAAAACGATATCACTTTCTATGTTTAGAAAGAATTTTTTTGGCGTCTTTCACGGCTCGATTTCGGCAAGAGTCGAAAAAAATCAATTTATAATCAATAAACAAAATGCCATTTTTGATAATTTAAAAGATGATGACTTGACGCTTCTTTCATCAAAAAAAGACTATCGTTGGAATGAAGCTAGTCTTGATGCTGATATACACTTAAATATTTATAAAAATATAAATGAGGCAAGATTTGTTTGCTACGCGATGCCGCCATACGCAACTGCCTACGCAATGAAACATGAAAAAATAGTACCGAAAGATTATTTTGGGTATATGAGATTTAATGAAATTTTAGTCTATGATCCAAAACAATATGACGACTGGTATGAGCGTGCAGAAACTGAAATTTATAGATATATGCTAGAAAAAAACACAAACATTATTATCATTAAAGGATATGGCATTTATGCCTACAGTAGAAGCCCTCAGCTTCTTGCAAAAGAGATAGCTTTGATAGAAAATAGCTGCAAATTGCTTCATTTAACTAGTGGTTATAGCGATTATAGTATTTAAAAATTTTGCTAACAATGCTAAAAAATTGTTAGCAAAATTCTTTACAAAGGTATTTTTAAAGCCCCTATTTTAAGCTTATTTAAGGCAATTTTATATAATATATCATACAAATTTCGTTAGTCTTTTAAAGGAAAATTTAATGTTGTCTTGGATGCAAAAACATAAAAAATACCTAGTTGTTACCATTTGGGTAAGTACAATAGCCTTTGTTGGAGCAGGCTTTGTAGGCTGGGGAGCATATGATTTAAACAGCAATCGAGCCACTTCAGTAGCAAAAGTAGGACACAGAAATATAAGCATTCAAGAACTGCAACAAAAATACGATAGTTTATATCAATACTACAATAATCTTTTTGATGGCAAATTAACTCAAGAAAAGGCTAATGAGTTAGGATTACAAAATGCTGCACTTCAGGCTACAATTCAAGAGAATTTACTATTAAATTTTGCAGACGATATAGGTCTTATTGTTAGCAAAGATGATATTTTAAAATATATAATCGTTGATCCAACATTTCAAAAAGATGGTGCTTTTGATAAAAATTTATACTACGATATTTTAAGAAGAGCCAGAATAAATCCAACTGATTTTGAAGAAAATTTAAAACTAACAATACTACTTGATAAACTTAGAACTATTTTAAATTTACCAGCCAGCAAAGAAGACATTGCAATGATGGAAGCAAGCTTTTTTATGCAAGACAAATTAGCAATACAGATAATAAATGCTAATCAAAGTGATATAAAAATAGATGAAAAAGAGCTAAAGAATCTTTGGGAAACAAATAAAAACAACTATATGACAAAGACCATATACGGTCTTGAAACATACTTTATAGAGTCAAACAAAAATGATGTAAATCAAACTACTTTGAGTGACTACTACAACGAAAACAAAGAGAGATACAAAGGCTCTGATGATAAAATCAAATCATTTGACGAAGTAAAGACTGAAGTTGTCAAAGACTACAATATTGAGAAAAGCAAGACTGATGCTTTAAAAAAATATACCTCTATCAAAAAAGCTGAGCTTGCAACAAATGAATTTGTTAGTATAAATGAAGATAATGCAACATTCTCGCTTGATGAAATAAAAGGTGCAAAAGTTGGTGAGGTTATAAAACCATTTACATATAAAGATGGATATTTGATAGTTAGGGTAAAAAGCATAAATCCTCCACAACCTATGAGTTTTGAACAAGCAAGAGCAATGGTACTTGAAATTTACAAAGATAAAAAGAAAAAAGAAAACTTAACAACCATAGCAAAAGAGTCTTTACAAAATTTCAAAGGTACTGATATAGGCTTTATCAGTAGAGATATAAATATCTCTATCTCAGGACTAAATGAAAGTGAAACTAGAGCTTTTGTTTCTCAACTTTTTGAAACTAACAATAAAAAAGATTATGTTATATTAGAAGATAAGGCCGTTATATACGATATTTTGGAACAAAGGTTGCTTGTAGATAATATAGATAATAACTATAAACAAATAACACAGCAAAACGTTACAATGCTTAAAAATAATGAGTTAATAAAAGATTTAACAAACAAACTTAAAAAATACTATGAAATTAAAGAATATATCAAAAGGTAATTTATCTTGAGTACAAAAATTTTAGGTATAGATATCGGCTCTTTCCAGATTTGTGCAGTAATAGCACAACATGATGAAAATGGCATTAAGATAATTGGAATTGGAACTGAAAAAACACAAGGAATAAGAAAAGGCGTTATAACCAATATTGAGCAAGCTGCAAAATCTATAAAAAATGCATTAGTAGAAGCACAAAGGGTTGCGGGAACACGCTATGAAAAAGTCATAGTTTCTATTTCTGGTGCGTATACAAAAAGCGTTGACAGTAGCGGTGTAGTAAATATACCAAATCATGAAATAGGCATAAAAGAGATTGAGCGTGCTATGCAAATGGCCGATCATACGGCTGACATACCTCATGAATATGAAAAACTACATGTTCTTCCTTATAATTTTAAAGTAGATGGGCAAGAACATATTGAAGATCCAATAGGCATGAATGGTAGTAGGCTAGAAGTTCAAACACATATTGTTACGGTACAAAAGTCATCTATTAGCAACCTAAGAAAAGCCGTAAATTTAGCAGGCGTCCAACTAGATAATATAGTCCTTTCAGGATATGCTTCTGCAATAGCAACATTAACAAAAGATGAGAAAGAGCTTGGTGCTGCACTTGTTGATATGGGTGGTGCTACTTGTAATCTTGTGGTACATTCTGGAAATTCTATAAGATACAACGAATTTTTACCTGTCGGCTCAGCAAACATTACAAATGATCTTTCTATGGCTCTGCATACACCTCTTCCAAAGGCAGAAGAGATAAAATTAGGTTATGGTGCTTTAATAAATAAGTCAGTTGATCTAATAGAGCTCCCGATCCTTGGAGATGAAACAAAAAGCCACGAAGTTTCACTAGACATAATATCAAATGTTATATATGCCAGAGCAGAAGAAACCCTTATGGTACTTGCTAAAATGCTAGAAGATAGCGGATATAAAGATAGCATTGGTGCTGGAATAATACTTACTGGCGGTATGACTAAGTTAGAAGGCATTAGAGATCTTGCATCCGCAATATTTGACAAAATGCCAGTTCGTATAGCAAAACCAAAAGAAATGGATGGATTATTTGAAATTTTAAGAGATCCAGCAAATTCTTGTGCTATAGGGCTTTGTTTGTATGGTGCTGGCAACTTTAGCCCATACGAGATTGATTCTGAGAAAAAAATGAGATACCAAGGGGAAATAGCCTCAAAACCGAAAGCAAATTTTAGAAATGTTTTTGCAGAAGAAGAAAACGTACAAAATTTTGGACAAGAGATGCAGGATCCAAATGAAAAAGAGGATAGTTTTTCTGATAAAGATTTTGAATTAGAGGTAGCAAATAAATCAAAAAGCAAAGAAGAACTTGCCAATATTGCAGATATTAGTAAACAAGAAAAAAAGCCAAATGCTTTTGCAAAATTTTGGTATAGTATTACACAATTATTTTAAGGAGAATTTCAAAAATGAGTAGCTTCACAGTAGAAGAAAATAAAAGCATCTATGGTGCAAAGATAAAGGTCGTAGGTGTAGGTGGAGGTGGTGGCAATATGGTCAACCATATAATAAGAGTTAATCCAAATTTAAATATAGATCTTATTGTTGCTAATACAGATGCTAAGGCTCTTGAAAATTCTCTTGCACATACAAAAATACAGCTTGGAGAAAAGACAACAAAAGGTCTAGGTGCAGGCATGAGACCTGAAATAGGAAAAGCCGCTGCTGAAGAGAGCTACGATGAAGTAAAAAGTGCACTTGAGACATCAGATATAGTTTTCATTGGTACAGGACTTGGTGGTGGAACTGGTACAGGTGCAGCTCCAGTAGTTGCTCAAGCTGCAAAAGATATTGGTGCACTAACAGTTGCAGTTGTTACTATGCCTTTTATGTTTGAAGGAAAAAAACGTAGAAAATTGGCTGATTGTGGCCTTGAAGAGCTCAGGAAAGAAAGCGATTCTATTGTTGTCATTCCAAACGATAAACTCCTAACATTAATTGATAAAAATGCTGGCATAAAAGAAAGCTTTGAAATGGTTGATGAAGTGCTTGCAAGAGCCGTCAATGGTATGAGCACAATCGTGCTTGATTCAGGAAAAAGCGACATAAATCTAGACTTTGCTGATGTTAGAACGATTATGAGCCATAGAGGACTAGCTTTAATGGGTGTTGGCGAAGCAAGTGGCGAAGATGCAGCACAAGAAGCTATAAAAAATGCTATACAATCACCACTTCTTGATAATATGACAATAAATGGTGCATTTGGTATTTTAGTTCATTTTAGAATAAGCCCTAGTTGCCCACTAGCTGATATCAATAATGCGATGAGTATTATTCATGAGGCAGCAGATGAAGATGCTGAAATTATATTTGGTACAACAACTGATGATAAAATAGAAGACAATAAAGTTGAAGTTACAATAATAGCAACAGGTTTTCAAAGCTCACAAAAAGAAACTGAAAAAAAAGATGAAGTACAAACTTCTACTGCAAGCGATATCATAAAAAAAGAGCGTATATTAAGACTTAAAAAAGTTAGTGGTGGATATGACGAAGACTATATGTCACAACTTGATGTACCATCATTTATGCGCCATCAAATGGACTAATAAAAAAACAAACTCCTTAAAATTTCTAGAGAGCTTTTGCTCTCTAGCTTATTAGAAATTTACAAACCTTTAAATCCAAAAACTTAAAATTTAAACTCCAAGTTGGGCTTTTACAAAATCGCTTGCCATTTGTATATTCCACTCAGGCTCCCAGACAAGATCGATCTCACACTCTTTGACACCTTCTATATCAAGCACAGCAGTTTCTACCCAGCCAAGTATCATTTCGTGCAGTGGGCAAGATTTAGTTGAAAGCGTCATAGTAACTTTTGCTTTGCCATTTTCATCGCAGCTCGCATCGTATATAAGTCCAAGCGAAACGATATCAAAGCCAACTTCTGGATCAACGATATTTGACAGTGCGTTATAAATTTTTTCTTTCATTTTTTATCCTTTAAAACCAGTAAATCTAAAAATATTTATTATATTTATTGATAGTAAAACTACACTAAGAGCTATAAATATCATACCAGCTTGCACTAAAATTTCTAGTTCAAAGCAAGTTGAGAAAAGATAGCAAAGAAGCGAGATAGCATTAAAAGCTATACCAAAATAAGCTATCTTTTTTAGTATCATGGCATCAAGAAGTGGCACTTTTACCTTTCCAACAAAAGGTGCTACGTAGTGATACCATATGAGAAATGGTGCGATCTTGTAAAGATGAGCTACGATAAAAGCAAACAAAAAGCCATATATTAAAAAATATGCAGCTAAATTTAATTTATCCAAAGCTATAAAAACAGCAGCACCAAGTAAAGCCAGCAGTGAAAGTACGATATTTACATTCCAGTAATCATACGCCTTTCTAACGCGTTTTTTTAAAATATAAAGTGCTTGAGCTATAAAAAGTAAAGCTGCCACACATATTGACAAAACAGACAAATTTTCATTAAAAGCTAGTAAGATACCACCCAAAATATAGCATGCTAGTGAGGCCTTGCTAAGTGTAAATTTTAGATCGTGAGCCAATGCAAACATAGGCAAGAGTACGCTAGCAGCTCCAAGTATCACAAGAAATACAAATCCCAGCACAAAATAGACGTGAAATTTTAGCGTCATCTCAAAATCAAGCATCAGCGTGCCACTAAGCATCATAAGCAAGCAAAAACCAAGCGTTATTCCAATTACCAAAAAGATAGCTGAAACAAAAAGCGTAAAGGCCGCAAAGCTCTTTTTTTCATTATCCATAAAGCTTAATGCGTAAGTCGTAGCAAAAAAGGCAAGTGAGCAAAAAAGCAAAACTCCACTAATTTGTAAAATTTTAGCCTCAGCAAATAGCATCCCGTAACACATACCCAGCAACGATAGACAAAAAATAGCCAAATTTAAAATAGCACCTTTTGCTGTAAAAAATGGCTTTTCTAAGATGACTGAAGTTAGCTGATAGAGTGCTCCGATGATAATGCTCATAACAAAGCCAACAAAAAATATATGCAAAAAACCAGCTGTATTTAGTGAGCTGATAGCATCAAAATCTGCATAAAAGAATGCCGGCACACTTAATGCTAAAAAGAAAATCCCAGCAATAAAATATCCACCGACTAGCTTAAATGGTGGTGCATAAGTATTTAAAAGCATCTTAGTGGCAAAGACTCGTATCTACGTCTTCTATGTTTGCACCGTCTTTTAGGCTAAAAATCATCTTTACAGCCCCACCATCTATATCTTCACGCTCTATGTCAAAGCTCTTATCTATCTTTGGTATAAGACCAGCTGGAAATTTATGATTTAGCATCATAATTTTTGTGTCTTTATCAGCAAATTTAATAGCGATTAATGCATTGACCATTGGCTCTGGCGGCACGCAAGGACGTGAATCAAAGCCAACAAAATTTACACCATTTTCATTAAATTTATAAAATGGCACAGTTGCACCATCGACATTAAACTGCTCTGCGTTTTTGAAAAAATCGCTCATTTTTTCTCCTTTTAATTTTGGAGAATTATACTCTGATTAAACTTTTTAAACTATTGATTTGCTTCAACAAAAGCTATTTTACATAAGGTATAAATTCCTCGTATCCAAGCCTAGCCATATCTTCAAGCGGTACAAATTTAAGGCTCGCGCCATTTATGCAATATCTTAGCCCACCCTTATCGCTTGGGCCATCGTCAAAAACATGCCCAAGGTGCGCATCGCTATTTTGCGACTTAACTTCGACCCTTTTCATCATAAACGAGTTGTCCTCCTTATATGAAAGAGCTGTTGTCGTGATAGGCTTTGTAAAGCTTGGCCAGCCACATCCTGCATCAAATTTATCTGCACTTGAGAAAAGTGGCTTTCCACTCGTTATATCTACATAAATGCCTTTTTGATCAAATTTATCATACTCGCTGCTAAACGGCCTCTCAGTCGCTGCTTCTTGCGTCACGGCATACTGCTCGCTACTTAAATTTTTCTTTAGCTCATCTTTACTAAGCGGTTTAAATTTCGCCTCATCGTAAAGCGGTTTATCGGCTAAACCTAGATCGATGTGACAATATCCAAAAGGATTTTTATCAAGATAGTCTTGATGATAATCCTCACCTAAGACGAAATTTTTAAGTGGCGCCACCTCAACCACGATCTTATCTTTAAATTTCTTTTGCTCTATTTTCATAAAGCTCTCTATCGTTGGCAGATCACTTTCGCTCACATAGTAAATTCCGCTTCTATACTGCCTACCGACGTCATTGCCTTGCTTATTTAGCGAGGTCGGATCGATCACTCTAAAAAAGTGAGCTAAAATTTCAGCTAAAGTGACCCTGTTTTCATCATATTTTATATAAAGCGTTTCAGCATGATCGCTCTCGTGAAGCTCGCGGTAGCTAGTATTTTCGCTCTTGCCATTTGCGTAGCCTACCTTTGTATCCACTACGCCAAATATCTTTTTAAAATATCCCTGCATACCCCAAAAGCAACCGCCTGCTAGATAAATTTCTTTTAAATTTTGCCCTGCCATCGTCTGCTCCTTTATAAGCTCATCTTTTGCCATCAAATTTAGACCAAAAAACATTGCCGCCATTAAGATAAATTTTAAGATCTTTTTCATTTTATCTCCTTTTGTTTTTGAAAGATTATACGAAAATTAAAGTTATAAAGTGTGAAGAAAGGGGCAAGCGCCCCTAAATTTTAGTGTAAAAAGTGTCTAACGCCAGTAAAGTATAGCGACATGCCATGCTCATTGGCAGCCTCTATCACCTCATCATCTCTGATGCTACCGCCTGGCTCGATGACGCATTTTACACCGACCTTACTAGCGATGTCGATACTATCTCTAAATGGAAAGAATGCCTCGCTCGCAAGTACGCAACCACTTAGATCGATTTTTAGTTCATTTGCCTTTGCTACGGCTGCACGTGCAGCATCAACGCGGCTTGTCATACCCATGCCAATAGCTACCATTGCGCCATCTTTTACGTAAACTACGCAGTTGCTCTTCGTTAGCGCAGCCACTTTCCACGCGATCTGAGCATCTTTTAGCTCGCTACCAGTTGCAAATTTCTTACTCATTTGCTTCATATTTTCAAGCTCTTCGTCTTTTACATAGTCTCTTTCTTGAAATACAAATCCACCATCAACGTGCTTAAAGTCAAATTTATCATTTGAGCGAACTAAAAATTTATTGTCTTGAGTGAAAATTTTGATACGTTTTTTACTCTCAAATACTTTAAGCGCAGCATCATCGACATTTGCAGCTATTATTACCTCAACGTAAATTTCATTTATCTTTTTTGCTAGCTTTTCATCAAGTGTGCCGTTTATCGCGACTACACCGCCGTAAGCTGAGATCGGATCGCATTTAAGCGCAGCCTCGTAGCTCTCAAGCAATGTATCTTTTACCGCAAAGCCGCAAGGATTAGCGTGCTTGATGATAGCCACAGCTGGCGCGTCATCAAAGCTAGTTGCAAGCATCAATGCGCCATTTATATCGGTCATATTATTAAAACTAGCCTCGCCTTTTAAGGCTCTAAAGTTGTTTGTGAAGAAATAATCAAACTCATAAAGTGCGCCTTTTTGATGTGGATTTTCTCCGTATCTTGTATCAAAAACCTTGCTTCCCACGATAAATCTAGCATCGCCAAAACCGCCATTAAATCTATCATTCATATAGTTTGCGATCATGCTGTCATATGCCGCTGTGTGCTCGAACGCCTTTATCATCAGCGATCTTCTAAACTCAAAATCATCGCTTTTCTCTCTTAGGCGCTTTAAAATTTCATCGTAGTCAAGCACGTTTGTGACGATGAGCATGTCTTTAAAGTTTTTAGCAGCACTCCTTACCATGGCTGGGCCGCCGATGTCGATATTTTCGATGATCTCAGCAAAGTCATCAGTCCTAATCGTAGTCTCTTTAAATGGATATAAATTTACGCAAACTAGGTCAATGCCCTCGATGCCATGCTCTTTTGCCTGAGCCACATGTGTAGCATCGTCACGCTTATGTAAAATACCGCCATGTATCTTTGGATGAAGCGTCTTTACCCTGCCCTCAAACATCTCAGGTGAAGCCGTAAATTCGCTAACTTCAGTAGCTTTTATGCCATTTTCCTTTAAAAGCTTAAATGTACCGCCAGTTGAAAGTATCTGCCAGCCAAGCTCTTCTAGCCCCTTTGCAAACTCTACAATGCCCTCTTTATCGCTAACGCTAAGCAATGCTCTCATTTTTTCTCCTTTATTAAATTTTTTATCTTTTTGTTAAACACATACCTTTTACTAGCAGAAGCTGCCCCATTTTTATATCCTTTGCGATATTCTTTATCGATAAGGCTTCTAGCGTAACCATAACATTTGCAGCTGCATCTATATAATAGTCTTTTCTCTCTACAAAGTTTTCACGCTTTTGACCAGCAATATCAACACTAAAGGCATAGCTTGAAATTTGATTGCCATCAAAATATCTCGCATCTAATACGCTTAAATTTACAGGTTCCTCTTTCTCAAGCGCCTCGCATATCGGCTTTTTCGAGCTAAATTTCATCACCTTTATGCCGCGATCATATGAAAAGATATACTCACTAATTTCATTTAACTTTTTTGCTTGAACTGACATAATGTCGCTCTTGTTGCCATCTTTATCAACAAATATTATGCTCACATTGCTATCTTTAACATCGTAGTTGCTGATGACTAACCTTTGATCTTGATAAAGCTCGCTTTGCGTAAGCTTAAATTTTATCTCTTTTCCATCGATATTTACCACTTTAAAATCATTACAAAAGCCAGCCACCGCTAGCAGCAAAATAATAAATTTATTCATCTAAACTCCAAATTTCTCTTTTAATCGCCCATAAGCCTCATTTATCTCCTGAAGCTTTTTAGTTGAGCGTTCTATCACCTCTTTACTCTCGCCCCTGCCCATTAAAATGTCGGGATGATACTGCCTTACAAGCTCTTTATAGCGAGCTTTTATCTCATCAAAGCTTGCATTTTTGCTAAGCCCTAAAACCTCAAATGCATCTTTTTCTTGGATAGCTTCATCGGGATTTGCCTCAAATCTTGAGCCATAAAAGCTATCAAATTTAAAGATGATCTCATCAAGCGTTTCTTTATCAATGCCAAATCCATAAGCGATATTTCTTATAACATCTTGCTCACTTTTGTTAAATTCTCCATCGATGTAGGCTAAATTTAGAAAAAATGTGAGCCTAGCGACGCATATATCGTAGTTTAGATTAAACGCACGCTTATAGTTTCTGGCGGTCTCATAGGCGTTATCTACATTTTCTTTTTGACTGTTATAGACATCTTTTAGATACTCACGCACACCGATAACGCCACTAACTTTTCTACTTAGATCATCAAGCACCTGGCTAATGAGCCTAGCTTCTAACTCACCTACTCTACCGTCACTCTTAGCTACTTTTGCAAGCAGTGAGACTAGAAATTTAGCCTCATCTACATCTGCTTGTTTCTTGCGGTTACTACCTATTTGGACATTCATAAAGAGAAATATCGCACCGCCTAATATTAGTAAAAACAGGACTCCAGACATGTTACCACAAGTGATAGATAGTATTTTTTATTTTGCCATTTACTAGCTCGTTTTTACGCCAAGAGCTCTCGTCGTTCATCACGTTCCAGCGGCGCTCTTCAGGGCGGTAGAACCAGTCTTTATCTATCTGATAGTAAATTTGCTTGCCATTTGTTTCGATGATATTTGCGATATTGTTATCGTGGTAGCTATTTTCATCGTAGTCGGTAAAAGCTCGCTGTCCCATCTCAGAGTAAAGTAGCGTTAGCTCCTGAAGCATTTCATTTAGATCATCATCCATCTTTTTTACATGAAGACCAATCTCGTGTGCCTCTCTAAAGAGGATTGGATATTCATGAGCTGGGTAGTCGCCATTTAGCCTTTCAGAAATTTCTGCGATCTTTTTATCATCATCGATGTGATACCTAAGAAGCTCGGTGCAAATCTTAAGCGATAGCGAGCTAGCACGATCAACCGCACCAAAAACCAGCGGATGGATATACTCATATAGCGAATTATAAGGGTTTGTGTCGTTTGGCCTATCTTTATCTTGCTCTTTCCAAAGCTTGACCACACGACTAAGTTCGTCCATCGAAACACTCACAAGCTCATTGCCTTTATTTGTCGGACTAAGCTCGTGTTTTAGTGAGGTATCAACTGGGGTTAGATAGGCAAGTGGCCCCATGACGATCTCATTTGCGCCAAGTGCCATCATGGTAGCAGCTGAGGCGCAGTTTGCAGGTATTAAGGCTATTAAATTTTTGCAGTAATTTCTAAGTGTAGTGATGATCCTAAGAGCAGCAATACCACTTCCGCCGTCACTTTTTATAAAAAGATAAGCAGTATCTATCTTTTTACCCTTTAAAATTTCATACATAGCACTTGCATCGTTTCCACAAACGCTACCAGCGTTTGAATTATAGTAAGTTATCAAAGTAGCGTTTAGTCTTTTTTCGATTGATTTTATTAAATTTTGTGTCTTACTAAAAAGTACTGGCGGCTTTGCTACGCCTCGTTTTTCAACTTGTTCTGCTTCCTTTTGTTCATTTTCAGCCTCAGCGACCTTGCTCTTTTTTAAAGCCATTTCTTAATCCTCTTTTCTAACGATTTTTGCAAACTCATTTAGATAAATTTCTCTTATCTCATCCACGCTCTCATCAATGTCATTTAGTTTAAATCTCTTACCACCACTAATGCCAATCTTCTCAAATTTCACACCAAATTTAGCAGCAAGCGCTTCAAATTTAGTCTCATCTTTTACGCCAACGACCGCCCTTGAAAAGCTCTCGTCAAAGATAAAATTTGGCTCTTTAAATTTCACCTCACAATTTACACCGATGTTTGAGATGCTAGCCATTTTTGCTAGTGTAATAGCAAGACCGCCAACGCCTACGCTATTTGCAAACTCTAAAATTTGCTCTTTATTTGCTTCGATCACTAGGTCCCAAAGAGCTCGCTCAGCTTTATAATCAACCTCTTTTAGCTTGCCGCCGACCACATCAAATAGAGCCTTTGCGTAAAGTGAAGCTGCAAATTCTCCACTTGTCTCACCAAGTAGGTAAATCGCCCTACCCTCGCTTAAAAATGTGCTTTTTAGATTTAAGTTTGCATCCTCATTTACACCAACTGTGACGATGGCTGGAGTCGGATAGACGCTCACGCCGTCAGTGTCGTTATAAAGGCTCACGTTGCCGCTAACGACTGGTGTATTTAGCTCACGGCAAGCCTCTTTTATGCCTTCACACCCCTCTTTAAACTGCCACATTACCTCTGGATTTTGTGGGTTGCCGTAGTTTAGGCAGTCGGTGATCGCAAGTGGTACAGCGCCGCTCATCGCTACTTTTCTACCAGCCGCCGCGACGGCTCTTGCAGCACCAATTTTAGGATCAACGAAATTTGCTCTAGGATCGCACTGCGCAGCCATAGAGACGGCCTTTTTAGTGCCTTTTACTCTGATACTTGCAGCGCCTAAGTGACCTGGCTGTTTTATTGTGTTTGTCTGGATATTTGCGTCGTATTGATCGTAGATAAAGCTTTTATTTAGCACTTCTGGCTCTTTTAAAAGCTTGAAAAATGCGGTTTTGTTATCAACATTATTTGGAATTTTTAAATTTGCTATCTCATCAAGGTATTTTGGACGTGCAACTGGGCGATCAAGCACTGGAGCCGCCTCGCTAAGTGGCCCGATAGGAATTTCACCTGCAAGCTCATCATGCCAGTAAAGCTGCATCACGCCACTACTTGTGACCTCGCCGATGATCTCAGCATCAAGGTCCCACTTTCTAAAAATTTCAAGTACTTTTTGCTCATAGCCTTTTTTGGCGCATATGAGCATACGTTCTTGAGACTCGCTTAGCATCAGCTCATAAGGCGTCATGCCAGTTTCTCGCATAGGCACGCGATCTAGATACATCTTCATGCCGCTACCGCTTCTACCAGCCATCTCAAAGCTAGAGCTTGTTAGCCCTGCTGCACCCATGTCTTGGATGCCGATGATGTAGTCTTTTTTAAAGAGCTCCAAGCAAGCTTCCATGAGCAGTTTCTCGGCAAATGGATCGCCCACTTGCACCGTTGGACGAAGTGATTTGTTCTCGTCGTTAAAGCTATCGCTCGCCATCACAGCACCGCCAAGGCCGTCTCTGCCGGTCTTTGAGCCCACATAAATGACTGGGTTGCCCACACCTTCAGCCTTACCGTAGAAAATTTCATCACTTTTGCAAAGGCCAAGCGCAAAGGCGTTGATTAGGATATTGCCATTAAAGCTAGGATCAAAAGTGGTTTCGCCGCCGATTGTTGGGATACCCATGCAGTTACCATAATGTCCGATACCTGCAACACTTCCTTTTAACAAATATCTATGCTTTTTTGCTAGCTCGCCATCGCCTCTTATCTCGCCAAAACGAAGTGAGTTCATGTTCGCAACAACTCTTGCGCCCATCGTAAAGACATCTCTTAAAATTCCACCAACGCCAGTTGCAGCACCTTGAAACGGCTCGATAAAGCTTGGATGGTTGTGACTCTCCATCTTAAAAACAGCTGCAACCCCGTCGCCAACGTCGATGACGCCAGCATTTTCACCAGGTCCTTGGATGACCCAAGGTGCCTTTGTCGGAAAGCCGTTTAGGTATTTTTTACTTGATTTATAGCTGCAGTGCTCGCTCCACATCGCTGAAAATATGCCAAGCTCTAGTAAATTTGGCTCGCGTCCTAAAATTTTTAAGATCTCTTCATACTCTTCATCGCTGATTTTATGTGCTTGTATGGTAGCTTTATCCATTGATGTAACCTTTTAAGAATTTTAGGCCATTTTACAATCTTGCTTATAAAAAGTTACTAAAAAGCCTTTTGAAATTTAGCAGAATAAAGCATTATTGAGAGAATTTTGCCTACTTTGATAAGGCCTTTTTATATTAGCATTTTAAAATTTATGCCAGTGTTTTATTTTTACTAATATGGCAATAAAAAGTGGCAAAATCTTAAAACCTAGCTCGTAGCTATTTTATTGCCACTTTGATTCATATTTGCAGTTTTGTTTCTATTTTAAATTTCTATTTCGTATTTTTAAAAACTTTTTCAAGATGCGCTTCGTACTCTTTTAGGTATCTTGGCACATCTGGCATCTTGATAACATCGTAGCAGACAAAATATGGAAGTGGCTTCATGCCCAAAAACTCATTTGCCTTTCTAAAATGATAATAAACTCCATCGATCCCACGTGCATCAAAAAACTCATTTGGATCGCTAAATGCCTCAGCTGGGGCATTCCAAGTAAGACTTAGCATAAATTTCTTCTCATTTAGCAAGCCGCCCTTGCCGTAGTTTTTAGTTGGATCGACCCTGTGCCTGCCATCACTCGTATAAAGCTTGCCATGACCTGCTGTAAAGACCTCGTCGATATATTTTTTAACTATCCAAGGCTCGCCCATCCACCAAGCTGGCATCTGCCAAACTACTGCGTCCATCCACAGAAATTTCTCGACTTCAGCCTCTATATCATAGCCATGATCTATTGTAGTTTGCTTTATCTCGTGACCCATTTTTACGAGCTTCTCGCATGCAAGGTCGTGAAGTGTTTGATTTAGTCTACCATCTGAGTGGGCAAATTTTTTACCACCATTTATAAGTAAAATTTTCATCGTATCTCCTTTAAAAACGAAAATTTTAACCAAAAAAACTATCATTTTCCTAAACAAAAATGGCTAAACATTTCGTCTAAAATTTCACTTCTTTCAAATGGCTTTGTGATACTTGCAAGCGCCTTTATCGCACTATTTAGCTCATAAGCAAAAATTTCTAGCTCCTCTTCACTAAGCCTTAAAAACGCTCTTTTTAAAGCCTCGCTCGCCTCTTTGCAGCTTAAAATTTGACGGTTTGAGCTTAGCATGATCTCGTCGGTGTCTTGCGTCTTGAGATATTCCTCGAGCTTTTTTAAAACTACACTCGTATCATTTTTTGCTGAAATTTTGATAGCACCCTCTAGCTCTATGTCAAATTTAAACGCCAGATCGCTTTTGTTTAAGATAAAAAAGGCTTTTTTGTTTGAGCTAGAAACGAGCCTAATTATCTCTTTATCTTGCTCGTCGCTTAGATTTGAGCCATCAAAAACAGCTAGGATTATGTCAGCTTCGTTTATAGCAGAAATAGAATAGTTTATACCGATTTGCTCGATCTTCCCAGCATCTTTTCTGATGCCAGCGGTATCTATTATACGAACTAGATGTGAGCCGATCTTGAAATTTTCTTCTATCCTGTCCCTAGTAGTGCCCGCTTCGTCGCTAACGATCGCCCTCTCATATGCCAAAAATGAGTTTAAGATAGAGCTTTTGCCAACATTTGGCTTACCAACGATAGCGATCTTAAAGCCATCTATCAGTCCTCTTCTTTGCTCGCTAAGAGTTGCTATGCGCTCTAGCTTCTCGCTATTTTTTAAAAGCATCTGCTTAGTCTGCTCTAGTAAATTTGCTGGCAGATCATCATCAGCATAGTCAATCATCGTCTCAACAAAAGCAAGAGTTTTGACCGCTTCGCCCCTGATCTCGCTTACAAATTTACTAAGATCGCCTTGCATCTGGCGGGTCAAAATTTTAGCAGCGATCTCGCTTTTTGAAGTGATGAGCCCTTGCATAGCCTCAGCCTTGGCTAGATCCATCTTGCCATTTAAAAATGCCCGCTTGCTAAACTCGCCTGGCATAGCAAGCCTTGCGCCAGCCTTTATTAGCTCATTTAAAATTCTCTCACTCACCATCACGCCACCATGAGTTTGAAATTCAACGATATCCTCGCCTGTAAAGCTTGCTGGGGCTTTAAAATATATAACGACGCTCTCGTCTAAAATTTCATCATCAAGGGAGTAGATTTTGGCTAGTTTTGCGTATCTTGGCTCTAAATTTGAAAGTTTAAGAAGTTTTAAAGAGGTGGCCAGAGCGTCTTTGCCACTAAGCCTTACGATAGAAACTGAGCCGATGCCATAAGCTGTGGCAAGGGCTGCGATGGTTTCACTCATTTTTTGAAAAAGTCATTTACGACGACAAATTTGCCGTCATTGCCGCTTTTTATGCCGACATATTTATCTGGAAATTTCTCGCGAAGTTTCTCAAGTGCGATCTTGACCAAAACCCCATCAAGTGGCTTTGTTTGAGCTCTACCACTATTTTGTACACGCTCGATCACACCATTTAGATACTGATCCATCATCGCTTCTTGATTTTGCAAAAATTGTGCGATCTCAAGGCGGATAGCAAGGTTGTATTTTGAGTTTAACCAGTTGTAAAGCATGTAAGATATCGCTTTATACCTATAACCTTCTTTACCTATAAGTAGAGCCGCATCAGCTCCATCAAGCTCTATAAGCACCGTTTCATCGTCAAATTTGCTAACTTCAATTTTACTAATATCAAAACAACTTGCCTTAAAAAGACGGTTCATGCCCTCTTTGATCTCAGGTAAAATTTTGTCAAAGTCGATTGTTACTTTTTCTTTTTTTTCTTTTTGTAAAGCTTGAGCCGCACTCTCTTCATCAGTTTGGTTAAAATTTTCAATAATAGAATTATCTAAAATATTTTTAGGAGCATTTTTGCTAGCTTGTGGCTCCTTTATTTCTTTTGGCTCATCAAGTCTCTTTATCACATATCCTGGTTCAGCTTCTTCTTCACTCTTTTGAGTAAATGCATCTTTAGCTAGAGCTTCATTTTTTTCACTTAAATTTGACTTTTCATTTTTATGTTCTTTTTGCTCAAATTTAGTTTCGCTTTTTTCATCTCTATGTTTTTTAGGGCCTCGCTTTTTATCACTATGATCGTGTTTTTTAGCTTGCTTTTTATCTTCTTTTATAGCCTCGTTCTCATCATTTTTTTTAACAAAATTTTTATCATTTTTTGGCTTGTGTTGTGGTTTTGGCTGATTTTCTAAATTTGCTTCAATGATCGCACTTCTTTTAAAAAATCCCAAAAAACCACTGCTTGGATGCTGTAAAACTTTTATATCAAGCTGAGTTACTGAGCAGTTAAGCTGCTCAGCTGCTTTTTGAAATGCCTCTTGAAGGGTATTTGCTTCTATTTTCATTAAGCCTTTACCTCCGTAGCTTTTTTATGTTTTTCAAAAAGTTTGTTTACAAATACTTGCTGAACAACCGAGCAAACGTTATTTACAAACCAGTAAAGTGTAAGACCGGCTGGGAATGTCACGAAGAAAAATGTAAATATAAGAGGTAAAAATTTCATCACCTTTTCTTGCATAGGATCAGTAAATGTCGTTGGTGTAAGCTTTTGCTGTAAAAACATCGTAAGACCCATCAAAATAGGTAATACAAAATATGGATCCATTACCGAAAGATCGTGTATCCAAAGTATCCAAGGAGCACCTTTTAGCTCGATCGCATTTAGTAAAACGCGGTAGATTGCAAAAAATACCGGAATCTGAAGTAAGATCGGTAAGCAGCCACCCATCGGATTTGCACCATGCTTTTTATAAAGCTCCATCATATGAACTTGCATTTTTTGCTTATCATCTTTATATTTTGCCTGAAGCTCTTTTACCTTTGGAGCAAGCTCTTTAAGCTTATTCATAGATAGCATACCCTTGTATGTAAGCGGGAATAAAACTATCCTTATAACAAGTGTTAGCACAACTATAGCCCAGCCCCAGTTGCCAATGTAGTTATGCAAGAAATTTAAAAATGCAAACATCGGTTTTGCTATAAATGTAAACCAACCATACTCAATAACATCGTTTAATCTCTCATCCATCGAACTTAAAATTTTATGCTCTTTTGGTCCGATATATGCGCCTAATTTTAAATTATCATTTGCCTTTACAAAAAGAATAGGATTATTGTTAGAATCTTTATCTACGGCTACTTCAAATGGTTTTTCAAATGAGTAAAATAGCGTTGTATAGTATCTATCAGATGCGGCTGCTATTGTGGTATTTGCATAGTTTTTAACCTCTTTAGCGTCACCATCTTCTATGATGTTTAGGCTATCATCCGTGTTTCTAAGCATCACGCCGTGAACCGTATAGCTATCTACTGAGATGTTTGGTCTAAAGCCAGGGGTGATGAAATAATCAACACTTTTACTTAAATTTACTTCAACTTCATATCTGCCATTTGGGTAAAATTTGATATTTTTTGTGACTGTAGCTCCATCTAAATTTTGAGTAAGTTTTATGGTTTTAGGCTCGCTGCTAGCATCTATCTCGCTAGCGTCACTACTATATGCAACCTTAAAGGCATCAGTGTTTAAAGTACTATCGTTAAATCTAAGCTCAAGTGGCAATGGATTTTGTGAAACAAGCTCGATTTTGTTGCCATCTTCTGTTTTGTACTTATCTTCAGTTAGATAGAATTTTGAAATTCTTCCTAGCTTATCTATCTTTGCTTCATAGCTTTGACCTTTGATCGTAGCGATTATCTCATTTGAAGCCAAATTTTCATTTGATTTTGGTGTATTTTGATTTATATTTGGAGCTTTATTTTGATCTATTGTTTGGGACATTGTAGTTTGGTTTTGCTCAGGTATCACTCTTTTTGGCATAAAAAAATCATACACTATAAAAAACACAATAGATAAAAGCGCTGCAAGAAGCAACCTTTTTTGCATAGACATCTGTTCCATTTTAATTTTTTTCCTTTAATTTATCTAATACTTTTACGACATAAAATTTACTATTCTGACAAGGGATAAACCAAAAATTTACATTTCTGGTATCACTTTTTTGAAATATAAAACATAAGTTAAATTTTTTGTAGATGATTGGGTAGTTGATACCGCCTTTAAAAAGCTGATTACATTTTAAAATTCGCATGAAGGTTGCAAAAAAAGCAGAAAAAAAACTATTTGTTTGAAATTCCCAAATCGCGTATTGTGAGCAAGTCGGGTAATAGCGACAGCTTTTTGGTAGAAGTATGGAAATATATTTTTGATAAAAAGCGATAGCTTTAATCGCAATTTTTTTCATTTTAAACATCCCATTTTTTTTGTAGACCAACTTAAATTTTTACAAATTTTTTCAAATGAAATTTCTGTAATTCCATTTTTTGCGATCATAATATATGTGCCATCTTTTAATTCACTAGAAATATTAAAAAAAGCGGCTCTCAAAAGTCTTTTAGCTCTATTTCTAACTACCGCTTTTCCTACTTTTTTACTAGCAACTACTGCTATTCTTTTTTCATTTGTTGGTTTATAAAAAATAATGCAAGCATCACAATGCCACTTGCTAGCCTCTTTATAAACTTGAGAGAATTCTTTTGAGCCGCTTAACGACTCAAAACCAGCTAAGCAGCCAATCTTTTTCTACCTTTGGCACGTCTAGCGTTTATTACCTTTCGTCCATTTTTAGTTTTCATTCTTAAGCGAAAGCCGTGAGTACGTTTTTTAGGGGTTTTATGAGGTTGATAAGTCCTTTTCATTTCTATCCTTAAAGTTAATATAAAAAGTGGGATTTTATCAAAGCAATACTTAAATTCCTTTGAATAACTTAGCTTAAAAAGCCACAACTCAAACTTTAAGCAAATCAAGTTATAATCCAAAAATGAATTTTAATAAAGACAATAGGCTTTTAAAAAAATTATTTTTCTTAAAACTAATTGGCTATAAGTTTATTGATAAAAATTTTCTTAGTCTAAGCAATTATCATGATTACAACAATATTGATGAGCTAAACCGCGAAGTAAAAAAATGTTCTCTTTGTTCTTTGCGAAACAGCTCAAAAGGCGTAACAGCCGGTATCGGCAATGAAAATAGCAAAATCATGTTTATATTATTTTCTAAAAAAAATGATTCTTATGAAAATAATAGTAAAAAATTTTTAGAAAATGCTATAAAAAATAGTTTAAATTTAGATATAAAAGAAATTTATATAAGTTCTCTACTTCGGTGTGAAATTTCACAAAATGATGATAAAAGTCCGATTTTAAGCCGCTCTATCGAGCTTTGTCGTCCTTATTTGCTTGAAGAGATTAGACTGATAAAACCAAAGATAATAGTGACTTTAGGAGAGAAAGCTTTTATGCATTTATACCCAAATTTATTGTTAAAAGGCGGATTTTCAAGTATAAGAGGTAGTATTTTAAAAAATGAAAATAGCCTTATTTTACCAACGTTTTCGCCAGAGTGGATCAGCAAAAATCCTAGTTTTGAAAATATTTTTATAGATGATTTAAGAAAGATCAAAGGAGTGATATGAGAAAAATTTTACTTTTTTTAGCCATTTTTTCGACTATTTTTGCATCGCAAGATGAGATAAATTTTGAGAGTAATACTACAAAAAACCAAAGTCTATCAAGCATACCTCCAGCAAAGATTACTTATATAAATTTAGAACCAGAATTTTGTGATAATGCCTGCCTAAATGAGCTTATCAAGGCTGATTTACTGGCTAGTTTTATGGCTAGATTTGAGCCAGTAAAAATAGACGATAACGCTCTTTTAGAGCTTTATATCTCTCTTGGTGGTGAAGCTATTTTAAAAGTTAATAAAAGCGGTAAAATCGCTGTAATCATCCCACAAAAGATTATAAAATCTTATGCAAATATTGTATCAAATGCGGTCTTAAGCTATGTCTTAAAGCAAGACGCAGATATCGAGATCAAATTTATAAATAGCAACGATGAAAGCCCACAAAGTCTTACAAATGCTATGCAAGCGGCTAGAGCCCAAGGCTTTAATTATTTTATCGCAGCCCTTACATCAAATGGTGCAAACATTATGAATTCGCTAGTTCTACCAAATGAGCTTATCTACATTCCAAGCGTTCATAGCTCTTTTATCATAAATCCAAAGCCAAATTTAATTTTTGGTGGCATTGATTATAAAGAGCAAATTTCAGCTTTGCTAGCTTACTCGAATGAAAAGATAGTTGCATTTGATGATGGTAGTTCATTAGGGCAAAAGCTAAATGAATATATCCGCATGCAAAGTAGCGATTATCATGAAGCCTCTATTGTAGGCAAAGATATAAATTTAAATGATACTTTAAGTAAAAAATCCAAATTTGATAATGCAAGTATATTTTTAAACATCCCAATCGTCAAAGCTTCTCTTGTAGCAACGCAGATGAGAGGCTTTGAGATAAAGCCTTATGCGCTTTTAAGCACACAGATAAATTTTTTACCAAATATCTTTAATGCCATCGCACAAAGAGATAGACAAAATCTTTTCATTGCAAACTCACTAAATCCTATTAACGACTTATTTTTGGGGCTTGGTGATCTTTTTGATGTAGATTTTAGATATTCACAAATCGGCTATTCAAGTGCTTTTGGTGCCGAGTATATATATACAAATTTTATAGATAAAAGTGCTGATAGAATTTTTACCGAAAGAGTTGAAAACTCTCAAGTCTTATATGGAGTTAAAATTTATAACGCAAAAGGCGACCACTTTGACGAAGCAAATCAAGAAATTTTGCTCGATCAAAATAGCTCGATGTAAAAGCACAAAGTGGCTAAAGTTAAATTTTTAATTTAGCCACGATTTAAAATTTAGAATTCTCCAAAAATTTCTTTATCTCGTCATTTATCTTAGCAAGCTTCTCTTCTTTCTTAAAGGCTAACGTAATCGTCGCTCTAAAGAGTAGTTTTTCGGCATTTTTGTCATCAAATTTATAAATTTCTTGCTCCAAAACAAGACTAGCTTTTTTAAGCTCTAAAATTTTGGTTCTAACAAATACTTCATCGCCAAGCACAGCAGAGGCGATAAATTTAGCCTCAAGCGACGAAACTACAAAGTATCCGCCCTCTTTTGTAAAATTTAATCCAGCCTGAAAAAATGCTTCACTTCTGGCTCGCTCGCAAAATTTAATGTAGTTTGTATGATAAACTATACCGCCCGCATCGGTATCTTCGTAGTAGATTCGTATTTTCACTACATTAAACCTCGTGATTCAAAATTTACCTTAAGTTTAATTATTCTTGTAAGACCTTTTATTTCTTTAATAATTGATAATTCCGAAATAAACTTAATTTTTTCACTCAATCTAGCATCTAAAGGTAATTCTGAAAAATCTTTACGCATCAAAGCTTCATTCGCTTGAAAATAAAATTTCCTCCTCTCACGATCCCTATTTAATACGATATAAAATACTCTTTCATTATTGCTACCAGAACTATCGTTGTCAAAATATATCCCACAATCTGCTTCGTTTGTTTCAGAAAAAAGCTCATCAGGGAATTCGTCTTTGCTTATAAGATTTATCAAGGCTCCTTTGTCATTTGTAGCAAATAAAAAAGTATTTATTTTTGGGATTTCTAGGGTATTATTATGACAAAAATAATCTTTTAACAATTCATTGTACACATCAATGTATGCCTTGCCTTGAGTTAAATAGCTTTGAATATCTACTTTTACTTCGTTAAAGTCGAAATTGTTTTGTTCTATAGCATCAACTATATCATTTATTGCTTGTAGCATATTATTTAATACCGGCAATCTAGAATGTGATACCATATTTATACCTTGCGCCCAAGCCAGATTAGTGGCCTCTTCATCAAAGTCACTTGCAGAAAATATTATAGGAACATCCAAAAATCTATATTTGTTATTTCTTTGTGAAGATATGTAGTTTTCAGATATATCTTTATACACCCCTATATATTGTCTGATAAAGGATTTATTTATTTTTTTATTCCAAAATTTACACTCCGCTAACAGCCTTATCGGAAAAACAAACGGTATATTTTTAGAATAAATTCCTACAAAATCAATTTGATGATTAGTTCCTCTGCCTTCTATTTCCCCATCTTCAGATACTATATTACCATTCAAAATACCAGGACAACCTTTTCCGCATTTAGCAAATCCATTTTGTTCTAACCAATATGAAATAAAAATTTCATATAAATATCCTCGCATTTGACCTTTTGTCATGTCACAGCCCCTGTATTAAATTTTTACAAAAATTACACAAGATCAATTCCTTGATCGATTTTTATTTTTAATACTATTACTTTTAGACTATAAAATGCCTTAAAAGTTATATTGTTTGTTTTTAATCAACTATATCATTTTGCATAATTACTATTGAATAAAAATAAAAGATCATGATTTTAAAATAGAAGAAATATCAAAAACTATAGGAATTGTTGTGGCTTAAAAATATTTTTATCAATCATGTCTTTTTCTACACTCTAGATCACACTTGGCGCCGCGAGTAATCATCAAGGACTGATCGTAAAATAAAATAAGCACCACAGAAACCCCGACGCCAAGGGCTAGCGAGACCGTCGTAGTCGTGATCGCGTTATCGAAAAATATGATTAGGTATTCGTTTTTCTTAGCGATATTAGGCTCGTTTAGAAACGAAAACAGCGCCAAAATGCCCTTATACGCGTAGACTCCCGGTACCATCGGCAAAAGCGCGGGAAAAGCGATGATCTCGGCCGGTACTTTGAGCCGCTTGGCAAAGAGCATACCTAAAATCCCGCTCAAAAAAGAGACGATAAGGGTGGCGACGCTGATGTTAAAAAATCCCATCTGCATGATCCAAAAGCGGCTAGCGTGTGCAAACGCCGCAAGCAGCGCACAAAATGCGAGAGTCCTTTTTGGCGGAGAGCTAGCGTAGGCA
This sequence comes from Campylobacter concisus, assembly GCF_902460625.1. Classification (GTDB taxonomy): domain Bacteria; phylum Campylobacterota; class Campylobacteria; order Campylobacterales; family Campylobacteraceae; genus Campylobacter_A; species Campylobacter_A concisus_AD. The sequence continues at coordinate 241,115 of NZ_CABPUT010000006.1, read as the reverse complement.
AAGCCAAGCCCCGCCACCGCGGCAAAAGCGCCGTCTATGAGAGTCGCGGTCAAAAGCTCAAACATGTAAAATCTCCGCATTGCTAAGCGAGAGCGTGATATAGACGCCCACCGCGATGCAAAGTATCAGGATGCCCGTGCTCACGGCCCTGCTGATGCCCACAAGCGTGTTGTCGTTTATGATATCAAAGACCGAGTTTATGAGAAAAACGCCCGGCATCAAAAAAAGTATCGACGAGCCGATCGCTACGTCGCTAGTGTGCGTAAAGCCGTAAAATACGCCAAGATAGGCGATAAACGAGACTACAAACGAGGTCAAAACGTACTGGATTTTTAAATTTACGCCCATTTTAGCAAGCGCAAATCTAAGGCTATATCCCACGAGCGTCGCGAAAAATACGCATACGACCGAGCCCGCATCGCCGCCAAAAAGCTTGCAAAACGCCGCATTTGCAAGGCTTATTAAAATAAGTGAGCTTGCAAATTTATGCGCCCCGATGCGCATGACGCCATCAAACTGCTCTTTTGCCTCGTTTAAGCTTAAATTTTCATCCAAAATCCGCCAGCTAAGCGACGAAAGCTCGGAAATGCGATTAAAGCTCACATGACCAAACGGGATCTTTTTTACGTAAGTTCGGCGCAGGGAGTTGTCGGCCGAGTCCATGACGCTAATCGTAAAATACTTCACAAAAATCGTCACGCTAACGTCGTAGCCGTAGTGTTTAGCTATGCGATCTACGCACTTTTCTACGCGTGCGGTGTAGGTACCAGCGCTCACCATCGCACTCGTGTATTCGGCTAGAAAATTTGTTAAGACTTGAATATCAGGCTTTGAGTTCATTTTGACTAATCTTAAATTTCACAAAAAATAAAATGATTTGCAAAACAAGCATGATTTTCATCACATATTCACTCGCACTATGCATTTTGGCAAATTCAGCCGTCTGTGTCGCGTCAACACCCAAATTTTGAGCGTAAACTATAAAAGGTGTAAAGAAAAATACAAAGCTAAAAGCTAAAGCCAAATTTAAAAAAGCAAGCATTAACATGCTAAATTTTAGTGAAAAAATAAGCTTTTTTCTAAGATCAAATAGCTCGCTAATCATTATAACTATGCTTATAAAAAGCAAAATATAATTAAATTTCAAAAATATCTTTGTCATCATTTGACCGCTCATAAAATGCGTAAGTACGCCATCTCCTATGATGCTTTGTGGGAAAAATATGACTGGCGCCACCAAGATACCAAGCGTTAGCTCAGCTCCTATAAGTACTGCCAAAAGCAAAAAATAAACTCCTCTCAAATTCTCTCCTTTATATTTTTAACTTCGCGCTAAAGCCTCTATCAAAGCCAGCCAAATCTTTGTAAAAACTATACTCAAAACCATTGGCCTCTAAGAATTTTTGCATACTTGCTTTTTGATCGTACCCCATCTCACAAGCAACGTTTTTGATATTACGATCTTTGGCTATGAGAATAATATCTTTTAAAATTTCATCTCCTACTTCGCCTCCAAAGAGCGCACTTTCTGGCTCATTTAGTACAAATTTACTAAGTTTATAGCTTCTTGCAATATATGGCGGATTTGAAACCAAAATATCAATATCTTCTAAAATTTCATCCACATAAGAGCAGTTTAAAAATTTGATCCTCCCGCCTACATCAAATTTATCTGCATTTTTTTTTGCAAGTATCAAAGCTTTTTCATTGATATCTGTCGCTACAATATTTGCCTTTGTTTTTAGAGCCAGCATGATACTAATAATGCCGCTTCCTATGCCTATTTCTGCAATCTTTGGTTCATTATATTCGCGTGAAATTTCTATTACTTTATCCACTAAAATTTCTGTTTCAGGTCTTGGGATCAGCACTCCGCTTTCCACGTAAAAATCAAGCCCATAAAAGCTAGCTTTACCAGTTATATATTCAAGAGGCTCATAGTTTTCATACCTTTTAACTAGAGCAAAATAGCTGCTCTCATCAAATTCATTTTTTTGATTTAAAAATATCCATTCAATGCTTACATCAAGATAGTTCATAAGCAAAATTTTAGCCACTCTGCTTGGATTTTGACAAAGTGAGCTTAGCCTTAAACTAGCCTCTTTAAGAGCTTCTTCAATTTTCATTTTCTAGCTCATTTATACGCTCAAAAAGGCTTGGGTGCGAATGATAGACGAACGCATAGAGAGGATGAGCCTTTGGAAAGGCCTTGTTTTCGGAGCCTAGCTTTTTTAGCGCGCTTATCATGTCGGCTTTGTTTGAGACCTCGCCAGCGAATCTATCGGCGCCAAATTCGTTCGCGCGGCTAAAATACGAGCTCACCGGCGAAAATAAAAATCCGAAAATCGGCGAGAAAAGCAGTAAAAATACGATCGTTCCGCCGCCTCCGCTATGAAGCCCAAGCGCTTGATACGCCGCGTCAGGGATATTGCCGAATATCAAAAACATCGCAAAAAGCATAACCGCGCTTAGAGCGATCATTTTTAGGATATCTTTGTGCTTAAAGTGTCCCAGCTCGTGCCCCAAAACGGCGATTATCTCATCTAAACTTAGTTTTTTAACGAGCGTGTCGAAAAGCACCACGCGTTTAGTCGCGCCAAGGCCACCGAAATAGGCGTTTAAGCGGTTGTCGCGCTTGCTGGCGTCTATCGTGAAAACGCCGCTACTTTTAAACCCGCACTGCGCTAAAAGCCCTTCTATACGGCTTTTTAGCTCACCCTCTTCTAGCGGTTGCATTTTGTTAAAGATAGGCGCGATGAGCGTCGGGTAGATGAGATTTATAACAAGCGCGACGGCAAAGCTAAGCAAAAACGCCCAAAACCACCAAAAATCGCCCAAAAATCTAATGCAAAGCAGCACCAGCCACACAAACAGCGTGCCAAACACTAGCGTTAGCGCGAGCGTTTTAAGCAGGTCAAGCGCGAAAATTTTAGGCGTAACGTTTGAAAAGCCGAGCTTTTTATCTTTGACAAAGGTTTCGTAGATGTTTAGCGGCAGTTCTAACAGCGACGAAACGAGCAAAAATACCATAACCATAAAGACGTTATCGCCTATATCTCCCGTTTTATAGGCATGCCCCGATATCGCGCCAAGCCCCCAGCACGCCCACATCATAAATATCGCGGCGTGATAAAGTAGGCCTGCTATCTCAAATTTTTGATTAGTTATTGCTGCGGCAGCGGCGGTTTCATACCCCCCCTGCTCTAGCACGACAGCTGGCTTTTTGGCCTCTGCGCGTATAAAATTTATCTGCAAAATCGCCAAAATCGCCTTTGCGGCGACGTAAAAAAAGTAAATACCGAGTAAAAAATAAAACATATTTTTACGCCCTATTTTAAAAAATTATCGTAAAACGAGCTGATAAAAAGCACCAAAATGATAAACGGCACGACGAATTTAATATACCAAAACCAGACATTTATTAGTTTTGCATGTTTTTCACTACCTTGCAAAATTTCTTTTTTTGCATCGTCTTTTAGCACCCAACCTACGAATATTGCACAACCAAATGAAGTAAATACAAAAAATATCGTTGCGCTTATTGCATCATATGCATCAAAAATATTCTTACCAAAAATACTTACATGACTTAGTATATTTGTGGCCATCAGCGAAGGTAAATTTCCTAAAATAAATATACCGCCAAGGACTAAAAATATTGCCTTTTTGCGTTTTATCTTAAATTTTTCTTGAAGTGTCGTGATTATTACTTCATATATTGGTAGTGATGTCGTAAGTGCAGCGATCATTAATAGTGTAAAAAACGCAACCGCGAAAAAACCACCAAATGGCATGTGAGAAAAAACAATTGGTAGCGATTTAAACACCAAACTTGGGCCACTATCTGGCGATACGCCGTAGCTAAAAAGAGAAGGAAAAATCATAAACCCTGCAAGTACGGCGATTACTGTATTTAAAATACCAGTAATGATAGAAATTTTAACCAAACCCTCATCCTTTTTCACAAAGCTAGAAAGCGTGATCATCACACCAAAACCAAGCGAGAGCGCAAAAAAGACCTGCCCCAAAACATCAACGAAAAGCTTTAAGTTTATCTTTGAAAAGTTAGGTGTCAAGTAAAATTTTACGCCTTCTATTGCACCATCAAGTGTGATATTTTTAGCGATCATAATAAGCATTAAGATAAAAAGTAGTGGCATTAAAAATTTCGCTGATCGCTCGATACCACCGACCGCACCTTGTACCAAAATAGCGTAATTAACTAGCACAAAAACAAGTGTTGCAAAGCTTATAGCAAGTGGATTGCTTACGATATTTTGCTCATAAAATGCACTTGTCTCCTCAAAACTAACCACATGTGATAGGTCAAGCAAGCCAAATGAAATTTGGGCGATGTAGTTTAGCACCCAGCCGCCAATAACCATATAGTAAGCCATGATGCCAAAAGCACCAACAAGTCCCATCCAGCCAACGATCTGCCATTTTTTGCTGATCTTTTTACCATTTATAGATCCACCAAAAGCATCCACGGCATTACATTTTAGGCGTCTACCGATCGCGTTTTCAACTAAAATCATAGGAATCCCTATAACAATCATTGCTATGCAAAATATCAAAACATAAGCACCACCGCCATTTTGCCCGACCAAATACGGAAAACGCCACGTCGCACCAAAGCCAACCGTAGCTCCTGCAACAGCTAAAATGTATGTGAGCCTTGAACTCCAAGATTTTCTATCCATCTTTTTGCCTTTGTGAAAAATAGGGATTATATAAAAAAATTGATTAAATTTTGCTAGCAATAAGCAGTGTTAGGATGCAAGCTCAGTTTTTTATTAATTCTAAGAATTTTTACGAATAATTTTTCTTTCACGTTTTGTTTTTATTGACAATTTTAGACAACTGCTTAAAAATAAATTTATTGGTGCAAAACACCAAATTCCACATATCCCTCCATCGCAATGAATAATATCCAGCCCTCCTTGGGACTACAAAAATAGTGATGCTCTGGGATATTTTCAACTATAAATTTTAAAAAATCGTAAAAATACTTAGGCGCAAATTTAACCTCTATATTTGTTAAGTTGTCGCCGATGTAGCTTATATCACCACTTAAAATTTTACTTTTGATACTTGGATTTGAGCTGAGAAATTTTTTAATGTCGGCAAATTTTTTATATTCAGCCGTTTTGTAATCTTTTAAATTTTGCAAAACTGGTTTTGAGCCGATAAAGGTCAAATTTTGTTCTATAAACTCCACTCCATCATTACTCACGCACCAATTTTCACCAAATTTTGACAAAAAAGCGAGCACCTCATCGTCAGCTGAGATTAAATTTGAAACTAAATTTTTCTGGCTCATTTGCCTCCTTTTTTGTAAAATTTAGTAAACTGCCCATAATCCTTTAAAAACAAAGAACACATAAAAATTAATGATTAAATTTAGGATTAAGGATAATTTTTTATTGCTAATTCGCACATAAAACCGGTTCGGGTTTTAGCTTCACGCTTGGAGCTGTTTTGCTAAAGCTTATGAGATCCTCTGTCGTTTGAATACTAAAAGGTAGGCGTGTGAGGCAGACTTTAAAAATTTCAGCTGCCGCTATTGCGTCATTTAACGCTCTGTGGTGGGTGTTGTTTATGCCAAGAAGCTCTTTTAGCGAGCCAAGTCCGTATTTTTGCGAAGCAATAGTGCGGCGACTAAGATCGATGGTACAAAGCTTTCTATTTAGCAGCATACCAAGACCGATCTCATTTAGGCTGTGAGAGATAAAGCCATAGTCAAAATTTACGTTGTGCGCGATAAAGACGCTAGTTCCAAGAAAAATTTTGAACCGCTCAAGCACGTTTAGCAAATTTGGCGCGCCAACTAAATCGCTAGCCTTTATGCCAGTTAGCTCGGTGATATTTTCAGGCACCACAGGAGCTGCTATAAAGCTTTCAAAACGCCCTATCTCAATACCATTTTTCATTTTTATTGCGCCTATTTCGATGATCTGTCCGCTCGTCGTACCACCAGTCGTTTCGATATCAACTACGCAAAATTCCTGCTCACTAATATCTCTAAATCTCGTGCCAAGCTCGATCTCATTCTCTTCGTTTCTAGTGATGTCAAGCCCAAGAGTTCGCCACATATCAAGGTCGCGCACGTCAATGAGTGATGAAATTTCTTCAATATCGCTAAATCTTAAAATAAACTCATGATAGCTTAAATTTTGCCTAGCTAAAATTTCAATGCTATTTTCTAAACGCTGTTTTTTTGGTTTCAAAACTCAAGCTTTATGGCGCGAATGGCTTGTTCGTAGGAATTTGATGAGAAGATGTAGTTGCCTGCCACCAAGATGTCAGCTCCAGCCTCTTCAAGATCAGGCGCATTTAGTCCGTTTACGCCGCCGTCTACTTCGATGAGACACTTGGCGTTTTTACGCTCTATTAGCTCTCTTAGCGCCCTTGTTTTCTCAAGCACGACTGGCATAAATTTCTGACCGCCAAAGCCAGGATTTACACTCATCAAAAGCACCATATCGACTTCATCAATGATATGCTCGATCGCACTAACTGGCGTGTGTGGATTTAGCACGATGCCAGGGCCAACGCCGTTTTTCCTGATGTGATCTATGAGTCTTAATGGATGCTTCTCTTCTTCAATGTGAAAGGTTAAAAATTTTGGCTTTAGTGGCAAGAAAAGGTCGGCAAAAAACGAGTTATTTTCAACCATCAAATGTATATCAAGTGGCTTTGTAGCTGCTTTAGCAACGGCATTTACCACGACTGGCCCGATGGTTAAATTTGGCACAAAATGCCCATCCATAACATCAACATGCACCAGATCGCACCCAGCCTCGCAAATGGCTCTTATCTCAGCTGCCAAATTTCCAAAATCAGCCGATAAAATACTAGGTGCAACATACATTTCTTCTCCTTACTTGGTTACAAACACAAAGCCTATTTCGTCATCTTTTACATCTAATCTATTCATGATGCCTACACTATTGTGATCGAAAAAAACATCATCAGATAAAATTTTAGGCAAGCTAACTTTTACTTTTATGCCTTTTTGCCAAAGATGAGTCAAAAATTTATCTGTAATGATACTAAAAATTTGAGAATATCCACTTAAATAATCATTTGAATCATTGCCTTCAGGCATAAAAATAGAGCAAATTTTATCTAACTTATCTTTTTTTACACCAAATAGCACTCTTGCGTAAATATCACCATAATACTGAACACAAATACGCAAATAATCGCACTCGTCCTCTATGTCAAGCGCACTAACTTTGGTATCAACACACAAAATTTCTTCTTCTGCTAACTGTGAAATAATTTTGCTCGCAATTTGCGTCACATAAGATGAAATTTGAGCAACGCTCTTGTTGATATCTACTGGCTCTGCATCAAACTCTCTTTTTTTAAGATAAAAAATAGTGTCGTCTTTGTAAAAGTCATTTAAATTTTTATAGATAAATATATTTGCATCTTTAAGGTATGTTACTAATTCGATAGATAAATTTGATTCGTTTATGCCACAAAGCGAAATAAATGCACCTGATCTTTTGCTAATGCTAGCAAGTTTGATTAGAAATTTTGCACCCCTTATATTTAAAGCACCAGAAATATTTACCCATAAAATAAAAAATTTATATCCGATTTTTAGCATAATGTTATGAGCTGACATATCAAAATCTTCAATAAAATCTGAGTCCATAAAACTTTTTATGGCATAAACAACGACACCATCTTTTATAAAAGTATCTATCTGGTTTTGCTTTAATCTAACATGATTTAGCTGTGATACTGCATAACTATATAAATTCTTTTTTTTATTAAATTCGGTCGCATCTCTAGCCTCAACCACATCAAATGAGCGATTTTTGAGATAATTAGCCAAATAGTGCTTATACTGCTCAGTTGAGTTATAAATGAAAACTTTGTCATTTGTATTGTTTAGAAATTTATTTAAAAACAAGCTTGCGATATTTTCACTTTCAAACATTGAGATATTTAAAATATTCTTAACTGTTTTCATCATCAATTCATAAAAAATTTCATTGCAATCGCAAATCGCAAATACTACCCCATGCTTTTGCGCTTCTTCGCTTAAATTTTCAATTACTCTACCAAGCCAAACAGGACTAAAAAATGTAACATTTTTTAGTGAGAGCAGTATAGCGCTGATATCGCGTGATAAAATTTGGTTTATGTATTTTTCACTTAATTTTAATGGAACATTCTCTGCTTCCAAAAAACCAAAAGGCCTTATAATAGCCATAGAACCATTAAAAGTTAATTTCATTTTTGTAGAGCTTTTTTAATAAATATAATGGTTTGCATCTCTGGATAAACATTGATATCTAAAATTTTATCAATTCCAAAATCATAAAATTCAGGCCTGCTGGACTCATAAGAGAGCAAAATCTCAAAAAAGCAAAGCATCTCTTTATCAATCTTGCTTAATGATTGCTTATTCATATTCATTGCTTTTAAAAAAATATCCCAAAGACTAAAATCATATTTTTTTTGCAAAATTTTATTATAGCTTACGTCAGAATACGAAATAACGTCTGACATGCAAGATGGATATTTTGAAAATAAATTCTCACACACTATAATACAGGCAATAGAATACGGAGCAAGCGATAAATAGCTGTATCGTTTTTCTTTAAAAGAATTTAATATCTTTAGCCAATCTGATAAAATTTTAGCATTAAGCTCGATTAAATCGACGATTTTAAAATTAAATACCTTATAAATTTTTGGGGATTTTAAAAATATAAAATAAGAAAGCACTATCGCTCTAAAAGTATCAATGCCAAGCATATTTGTTATTACTACCAAATCGTTGCCATCATAAGGAATATCAAATTTTGCACGCTTAAAAATGGAGCTGAAATAAGTTTTAAAAGATGCTATATTTTGTAAAGCAGTAACAGCCTCAGTTACATTGCCAGCTAATAAAAAACACTCGATCTTTTCAAAAAGAGTTGGCATCTGTAAAACAAAATTAACATTTTTTTCGATCAACTCTTTACTAAGCATTTTGTATCACTCAAGATTTCTAAATATTTTTGCATTTATAATTATAGGCAAAGGCGTTATTTTATCTAGATTATTAATAAAAATCAATTCTTTTAAAAAAGAATTGATTTAAGCATTACTTTTGTTTGTTTTAGATAAAATCAGCAGAAATTTTTGTTTATAAGGAAAAAAAATGTCAAAAAGATGTGCGATAACAGGCAAAGGACCGATGATAGGCAACAATGTGAGCCACGCTAACAATAAAACTAAAAGAAGATTCTTGCCAAATCTTAGAACGATTCGTGTTACACTAGAAGATGGTACTACAAGAAAGATAAAAGTTGCTGCTTCTACTCTAAGAACAATGAAAAAACAATCAAACTAAGAATATAAAATGAAGAGGAATTTATGTCTTTTCTCTCAAGACTTTTAAAATTCCTCAACTGGTCAAACTCTACAAAACCAGAAATAAGCCTAGATACTGAGCTTTACGAACAATTAAAACCTTTTAGATTTCCACTAATTTCAGTCGTATTACTGTTACTTTTTGGAACATTAGGTTATGTCTTAATAGATAATTTCTCGCTAATAGATGCCTTTTACCAAGCTGGTATGACTTTTACAACAGTTGGTTTTACCGAAGTTGCTCCAATAACTCCAAAGGGCAGAATTTTTACTATCACATTTATACTTATTGGTTTTATTATATTTACACTATCGATTGGTATTGTGGTTGAGGTTTTAAAAAGAGGTACATTAATTAGCATTTTAAAGGAACGACGCATGCTTTATAGGATCGCAAGACTAAAGAATCACTTCGTTATTTGTTATCACAATCTATACACAATCGAACTTAGTGCTCAATTTCGCGAAAATCATATACCTTTTGTAGTGGTCGATGATAGAGAAGATATCGCGGAGCTAGCTCAAATTTATAAATACCCATATTTCATAAAAGCTCAGCCACACACGCAAATTGCCTTTTTAAAAACACATCTATCAAGCGCAAAAGGTCTTATAACTCTTAGCTCAAATATTGCTGATAACATCGCCCTTATAGCATCTGTAAGACTTTATGAAAAGGAGATAGGCCGCAGAAAGCCTTATCATATCATCACAAATGCAGAGACAGAAGACGATACGCAAAGATTAAAAAAATTAGGCGCTGACAATGTGGTAAGTCCATCTCGCTTAGTCGCGCAGCGGCTAAGTGCCATGAGCGTAAGGCCAGACATGGAAAATTTATTAGAGCAGTTTTTGTATACAAAAAATTCACCTATCGATATAGAAGAAATTCTTGTGCCTGATTACTCTTGGATAAGATTTAAAAGATTAAAAGAGACTCATTTGCGAAATATTACAAATGCAGACATAGTAGGCATTAGAGATATAAATAATAATTTTGTGCCAATGCCAAATGGCGATACATTAGTAGGGACAGGATCAAAGCTTTTAGTCATCGGTACCGTTGATGGAATACGTCTAACCAAGCGTGTTGTAAAAAGCAAACACAAACCTGAAGAATTTAAATACGTATAAAATAAATTTTTCTACTCGCTCTTTTTAAAAATTTAAGCAATGACTTGGTGCTTATTTTATATCCAAACATTTACAAAGTCTTGATAAAATTTCTCAAATTTTTATAGGAGCCGATATGTTACATGAATATACAGACCTTATAAATGAGCTAAAGAAAACCGATGCTCGTTTTGCTACTCTTTGCAAAAAACATGATGAGCTAAATAAAAAAATAGATGAGAATCTAGCAAAACCATCAGAGCTTGATGGTTTAAAGAAAGAAAAATTAAAACTAAAAGATGAAATTTATGCTCAAATTTTAAAATACAAAGAGCAAAAATAAATTTATTTAAATTCTAAAATTAGATAATAAATTCTGGTTCAAATTTTGTCCCATTTACTCGAACTATTCTTGCTGGTATACCAACGACTGTCGCGTTTGCTGGGACATTTTTTAGCACGACCGAGTTTGCGCCGATCTTGGCATTTTCGCCGATCGTTATGGCACCTAGTATTTTCGAGCCAGCTGCGATAGTCACACCATTTTTTACAGTCGGATGCCTTTTGCCACACTCTTTTCCAGTGCCTCCAAGTGTTACTTGATGATACATCATTACATCATCGCCTATCTCAGCTGTCTCACCGATAACCACACCCATGCCATGATCTATGAAAAATCTCCTACCGATCTTTGCGCCAGGGTGGATCTCAATGCCTGTTAAAAATCTTGCAATTTGTGAGATGAGTCTAGCTAGAAAAAAACGTTCTTTTTTATATAAAAAATGAGAAATTTTATGAAACAAAACCGCATGAATACCAGGAGTGTTTATAAGTATTGCCAAAAAGCAACACTTATGTACCGATGGGTCTTTTTCACGAATAGTTTGAACTAGCTCCTTTAGACTCTCCCGCATATTTTTATGCTCCGTAAAGCTCTGTGCTTAAGTATCTTTCACCATTATCTGGAGCTATGAAAAGTACTTTTTTGCCAGCGCCAAGTCTTTTAGCTACTCTTTTTGCAGCCACGTAAGCAGCACCACCGCTTATACCTATCATGAGTCCATCACTTTTTGCAATTGCTCTAGCTGCGTTTAGTGCGTCATCGTTGCTTACTTTTTCTACCTCGCTAACTAAGCTCATATTCATAGTATTTGGTAAAAATCCGGCTCCAATGCCTTGAATTTTATGCGGTCCTGGGTTGCCACCACTTAAAACTGGCGATGCTTCAGGCTCTACTGCGATGATCTTAGTATCATAGCCTTTTTCTTTTAAAATTTTTGCTACGCCACTTATTGTACCACCTGTGCCAACGCCAGCTACAAATGCATCAAGCTTACTAAAATCAGCCACAATTTCAGCTGCTGTTGTTAGTTCGTGAGCTTGTGGGTTATACTTGTTTTCAAACTGGCTTAGCATTACGTGATTTGGCTGAGCTGCTAGCTCTGTAGCTCTTGCGATCGCTGCTTTCATGCCACCAGACGCTGGAGTAAGCTCAAGCTGTGCACCATAAGCAGCTACGATCTTACGTCTTTCGATACTCATGCTCTCTGGCATGCAAAGTATCACTTTAAAACCAAGTGCAGCACCGCACATCGCTACACCAATGCCAGTATTTCCGCTCGTTGGCTCAACGATAGTATCACCATGTTTTAGCGTACCGTCAGCTAGCATCTTAGTTATCATATTAAATGCAATCCTATCTTTTACAGAGCCACCTGGGTTAAAAAACTCTAGTTTTACGTAAATTTCGGCTTCATCAGCACCTGTTTTTATCTTTACAATAGGTGTATTACCAATCGTTTTAACGATGTTATCGTAAATCATCACTCCTCCTAAACTAAATAAGATAAATTTTGTGTAAATTTAGCACAGAATTTTAAAATAGACTATAAAAAGTCCCAATCTTTGGCAAATTTATAAAGAGTTGTTACATATTAGTAGTTTAATTTTTGATGCTGCTTAATATTTTTTGACCATTTTGGCTTAAGATTTTACCTTTGAAATTCTCTTTGCAAAACTCCAAAATAAGAACGTGATAGAGCTTTAAAACCTCAGTTTCGTCAAATTTCTCGCTATCAAGAAATTTATAAATTTCATCATAATCAAGCGAGCTAAACCACTCAGCAGCCTCGTCGTAGCTCTCAAAAGTATAGTCAAAATACGTCATTATCCTAAGTGCGTAAGCATCAACGACCATATATGGCTTACCGCAAGCGTATGCAAGTATCGCGTCGCAAGTCTCGGCTCCAACACCTTTTACGCTTATGAGCCACTCACGACTGGCATTTTCTTTGAAATTTTCAAAGTCGTCAAACTCGTTTCTTATGGCTTGGCAAAGCGTCTTTAGCCGTTTAGCCTTTGTGTTATAAAAGCCACTTGGCTTTATGAGCGTAGCAAGCTCGCTGTTTTCAAGCTCGCAAATGCCTTGTAGGCTATCTTTGTTTGCTTTTTTTAGATTATCTAGCGCTTTTTCTACGTTTTTCCAGTTGGTATTTTGCACTAAAATAGCACCTGAAACAACCTCAAAAGTGCCTTCACCTGGCCATTTTAGCTCATCAAAATTTTTGTTTTTGTGATTAAACAAGGTTAAAAATAGATCGGTTGAAGTCATTTTAAATTTTCTTTAAATGTGAGATAAAACTGCTTTGCTGTTCTGCCACTTCTGCTAGCTCTTAGTGTGGCGAAATTTTTAGCAAGCGTATGAAGCTCGTCTTTATTGCCTTTATAGTCTTTAAAGTAAAAATCAACCATTTTTAGGTACTCGTCGTAGTTGCCTTGATAAAAGCTAATCCAAAGACCAAAACGATCGGATAGAGAAATTTTCTCCTGAGCTGCGTCGCTGTAGTGGATTTCGCCGTCTATTAGCTCTGAGTTTTCATTTTCGCTTTTAAACTCGCTTATTAAATGTCTACGATTTGATGTAGCGTATAAAAGTACGTTTTTTGGCGGCTTTTGGATAGAGCCGTCCATTATAGGTTTTAGAAATTTATACTCATTGCTGCCATTTTCAAAGCTTAGATCATCACAAAAAATGATAAATTTAAACTCGCTTTTTCTGATCTCATCGATGATATCGCCAAGGTATTTTAGATCCTCGCAACCGATCTCAATGATGCGAAGCCCAGCTTTATAAAATTTAGTAAAAACAGCTCTTACAAGGCTTGACTTTCCACATCCTCTCTCACCCCAAAGAAGCACGTGATTTACATCTTTACCTTCTATAAAATTTATAGTATTTTTTAGTAAAATTTCTTTTTGTTTTTCCAGCCCATAAAGTGAGTCGATATCTACAAAATCAATATCATCAACTGGTTTTAGCATGCTTTTTGTGCTTCTATATATCGCTGCGTACTTCACTCCCCAATCTATCATTTCTTATCCTTTCTTAGATAGACCAAAATTTCAGCCAAAACATCATCATCGTCCTTGCTACGTGACTTTAGCCTGATCTTCTCATCATCATTTTTTGTTATTAGTATGTTTTGCTCGCTGTTTGAGATCGTTTTTATACCAGCTTTTAGAGCTAAAATTTTAATGATAATGACGTCTAAAAACTGCTTTGTAAACGTATCTATCTTGCCAAATCTATCCTCAAGCTCGCTTTGTATCTCATAGACCTCAGCGACCTCTTTGCACTTGCTAAGACGCCTATAAATTTCAAGCCTTAGCCTATCTTCTCTTATAAATTCTTGATTTAAAAAGGCACTCACACTAAGCTTTAGATCTATTTTGTCAAGCTTTGCGGAGTCTTGATTAAGAAGCTTATTTATCTCATCTTCTAGCATCTTTAGATATAGCGAGTAGCCAATAGCCTCGATGTGGCCACTTTGCGCTTCGCCGATGATGTTGCCACCACCTCTTATCTCAAGGTCGTGATATGCTAACACTGAGCCAGCGCCCAAAAATGAGTTGCCTTCAAGTGCGACAAGTCGTTTTAGCGCGTCTTTACTAATGGCGTCTTTATCTTCCACCAAAAAGTAGCAGTATGCCTGCTTGTCGCTTCTGCCCACTCGTCCGCGGAGCTGATGCAAGTCAGCCATGCCAAATTTATTGGCATTTTCTACGATTATAGTGTTTGCATTTGGCAAATGAATGCCGCTTTCAACGATGCTGGTGCAAAGTAGCAAGTCATATTCGCCCTGCTCAAATTTCATCATCTCATCTTCAGCGACTTTTGCATTTACCTTTGAGTGAAGTATCAAAATCCTAAGCTTTGGCAAAATTTTTCTTAGCTCATTTGCTGTCTGCTCGATGTCTGCGATATGGTTGTGGATGTAAAAGGTCTGCCCGCCACGTCTTAGCTCACGCATAATCGCCTCTTTGACGACCTTTTCGTCCCACTCTCTAACACTTGTTCTAACATCCAGCCTCGAGCTTGGCGGAGTGGCTAAAATGCTATATGTTTTTATCTTGCTAAGTGCCATATTTAGGCTTCTTGGTATCGGCGTAGCACTCATACTTAAGATGTGCGAGTGCTGAGAAATTTCTTTTAGCTGCTCTTTTTGCTTAACGCCAAATTTATGCTCCTCATCAACCACTATAAGCCCCAAATTTTCAGCCTTTACACCAAGAAGTGCATGCGTACCCACGCAAACTATGGGCTCATTTTCTTTTAGCGCTTTTTGCAGGCTCGCCTTTTCTTTTGCACTTGAGAAGCGATCCAGCCTAAAGACCTTTATGCCAAATTTGCTAAATCTTTGGCTTAGCGTCTTGTAGTGCTGCGAGCTAAGAAGAGTCGTTGGCACGAAGAAAAATGCGCTAAAGCCTGATTTTATGCAGGTAAATATAGCATTCATCGCAACTTCAGTCTTGCCAAAGCCTACGTCGCCACTAAGCAACCTATCCATAACTTTTCCGCTTTTTAGCTCATCTTTTATATCATTTACCGCCTTTTGCTGATCATTCGTGTATGAAAAGCCAGCATCTTGGACGAAATTTAGATAAGAGATATCCTCTTTTTGTAAAATTTTGCCTGCGATTAGCTCTCTTTTTGCAGCCATTGCTACGATCTTTGAGGCGATCGCGAAGAGTTTTTCTCTGACCTTTTCTTTTATCTTTGCAAAATTTGCCTTACCCAAACGATCAAGCACTGCCATAGAGCCATTTTGAGCGATGTAGCGGTCTATCAAATTTAGATGTTCAACTGGTAAAAGAAGCTTATCGTCATTTTGGTAGGCAATAACTACAAATTCCTTCGTCGCACCCAAAACCTTGATCTTTTCAAGCCCCAAAAATCTGCCTATACCATAATCTTCATGCACGACATAGTCATTTACTTTTAGCTCATCGACCACGAGGCTTGAGCGCTTAACTCGCCTTTTTTTCTCAAATTTATTTAGTGATACTACGATCTTATCACTTGAGGTTAAATTTACCACAAGGGGCGAAATTTCAAGCTTTACATTTGCAAAGCCATCAAGCTCATAGCCCTTAAAAAGCCCTTCATTTCTTGAAAGAACGGTTATACTTTTGCTTTTATTTAGCTCAAAAAAGTCAAAATTTAAAGTAACTTCTAAGTCTTTATAGATCTTTGGTTCAGGCAAAATTTCAATGCCCTTAAATTTCTCTTCAGGCACATCATAAATTTCAAAATCGATCTTTTTAACAAGTTTTGAATCAAAAACTTTTAAGTAGTCGCTAAAGCTATCTATCGCCCAAAATCCAAGCGAATTTAGATCATTCACAAGGGCGTCACTTTGCATATCCTCGATCTTTTGACTAACTTTTTCAAACTCATCTTTGCTCAAATTTGCAATAAATGGCACGATCTCGGCTTCGCTTAGCTCATTTTTGTTGCTAATTTGCGTGGCGGTGTTGTAGTTTCTGATACTCTCCACCTCATCGCCAAAGAGTAAAAGTCTAACAGGATCGTCCATATTTACGCCATAAATGTCGATCACTTCGCCGCGTATGCTAAACTCGCCAACGCTCTCAACGATATCGACGCACTCGTAGCCAAATCGTATGAGCAAGTCGGCAAATTCGTTTAAATTTAGATTATCTTTTAGCTTGATCGTTGAGCTCTCTAGGTTTTTTTGCGTTGGAAGTGGATTTAAAAGCGTACTAAATGGGCTTATGATGATCTTTTTGCCATCAAATTTATAGTATTTGCTAAGCACGGATGAAATTTCAAAGAGCTCTTCGTTAAAGCTTCTTAGATCATCACCCTTTTTAGCTCTAAAATCAGGTAATTTAAAGGCGCCAAAGCCAGCAAAACTGGCCGCATCCGCACAAAGTGCCGCCTCTTTATCATCTTCGCAAATGAGAATTTGTGGGGCGTGCGTTAAAAGATACTCATAAACCTTTGCTTGCATAGTACTCTTTTAAAAATGCTTCAACTAGATGAAATGAGCCAAAAGCTAGATAAATTTTGCCGTTTTTTGCCTCTTTTATATCGTTCATATCGCTTGGCTCAAACTCTCTATGTGAAATTTCAAGCTCATTTAGCGCTTTATTTATGAGCTCTCCGCCAAGCTCCCTGCCCTCGCAGTGATAGTGATATAGTAGCACATCCTCGACGACTGGCTTAAGAGCTGCCAAAACTGCCTTGAAATCTTTATCCAAAAATGAGTTATAAACTAGCGTTAGCTTCTTGTCACTAAACTCTTTAGAGCTAAATTTCTTAGCCACAGCCTTTGCACCAAGCTCGTTGTGACCGACATCAACGTATAAATTTGAAGCGATCTTTTCGCATCTGCCTCGAAGCGATAAAGCGCCAAGCTTTTTTATGTCTATGCTGTTATCTAAAATTTTAGCTGCGCCGTAGGCTAGAGTTAAATTTGATCGTAAAAACTCTGGCAGATTAAATTTATCTGCATAATTTGAGATCTCGTTTAAATTTTCTTTGGTTAAAATTTCTCTTGGGAAGCTCAAAATTGCGCTCCTCTCGCTTGCGATCTCTTTTGCGATAGCAACGCTTATCTCGTTCATCTCATCATTTAAAATGGCTCTTTTGCCCATGGCTTCAAATTTCGTGCGTGAAATTTCTTCTAGGCTATTTCCAAGAACTGCCGTGTGATCAAGCCCAATAGGCGTAAAAATGCTTAACTCTTTTTCAAAAACATTTGTCGCATCAAGCACACCGCCCATACCAGCTTCGCAGACAAAATAGTCGCAACCCTCAAAAAGCACAGCTGAAAGCAGCGTCATATACTCAAAATAACTTGTTTTTATCTTGTATTCATCGCTTAGAAGTCCTTGCAGGCGCTCGTGAGCTGCTTCTAAAATTTCATCACTAGCGACTTCGCCATTTAACCAAAATCGCTCGTTAAATTTAAATATATGAGGGCTCGTGTAATGCCCTACTTTTGCGCCATTTTGGCTTAAAATTTGCGCTAAAAAGCGGCCGGTGCTGCCTTTGCCATTTGTGCCTATTATATGAATAATCTTAAATGGCTTTATATGTTCTTTTATAGTCGCATACGCTCTAATAATCCTACCATAATCAATCTCTTTGTAATAAAGCGGCTTGCCATCAAGAAATTTAGCTAGGCTCATTTTTCCTCGATTATCTTTGGCATTACTTGATTTCTACCATTTTCTTTTGAGAGATAAAGCATCTTATCAGCAGCCTCAAGTGTCATCGTCTCGCTTAAATTTGCACTTCTTGTCGCTATACCAGAGCTGATAGTAACCTTAATACGCTCGTTTTTATAGATAAATTTGAAATTTTCTATCATGCTTCTTAGCTTATCCCCAAATTTAACACTATCTTTTAAACCAGTGCTTGGAAGCAAGATTACAAATTCTTCGCCACCATATCTACCAACAAAATCAACCTTTCTGGCATTTTTCTTAAGCACTTGAGCCACTGCTGAAAGAATAACATCTCCAGCCTCATGCCCATAAGTATCGTTTATGCTTTTGAAATGATCAATATCAACAAAGCATATAGAGTAATCAGTCCCATAGCGTTTATATGCCTCTTCGATGCGTTGAATCTCGTTCATCAAAGCACGCTTGGTAGATACCTTTGTCAAAAAGTCTTCTTTGCTCTCCAGTTTAGCTTCCTCAAGCTCTTTTTCAAGACTATTCACTCTATTTTGAAGCTCTAAGATAGTAGCTTGCCTATTGTGCATCTCGATACCTAGCTCTTTGCTCTCGATCTCCAAAGCACCAGCGATCTCAATAAGCATGCTTCTTACTTGATCAATGCTATTTGTATTTAAATTTACATTTTTTAGATCATTTTTAATGCTTTTAACTTTATCAGAACTACTTTGCGAACTAACCGCAATATCAGAAATTCTCTCGCTTATATTTTGCAAGACATTATTTAGCGAACCAACTTTTTCTATGATTTCTGTTCTATCTTCTTCTATTCTGCGATCAACAAATGCCTTTACCTTTTCTTGAAATTCTTTGCTATTTAAGGTTTTAGGATTTTGCTTCAAAGTACTTCTTATCGTGCTAAGCTCTTCATCAAGATCCTTTGTAATAGAAGGCTCAAGAGTAAGGCTTAAAAGCTGAATCAAAACATCCTCTTCGCCATCTTCATCTTTTTGTGTAAGAAATTTCTCAAGTTCAGAACTCATTGTCTTTAAATCATCAAAATTTCTAACACCATAATATTTCAAAAATTCTAAAAATTCAGTGTCGTACGAGCTAACAAAATCAAACCATCTAAGGCACATTTCTTCAAGATTTTTCTCATCATATCTTCTAGCAAGCAGTTGCATACTTTGCTCTGCTAAGCTTTTTGCATCTTTATTGTGAAGCATTGAGATAGCTTGGAGAATTCTTCTAGCAAATGCGTTTAGTGATTGTAATTTTTTATCATCGGCCACAAGACCCGCCCCTTGTTGAGCACCTCTAGAGAGCCTAGCAGTCATAAAAGCAACAAACTCATCGACCGTCTTTATATGAAGGCTCAAGGCTTGATTTTTATATTCATCACCAAGCCTTGAGATATATTTTTCTATCTTTTTACTCTCTTCTGTTGTAAAGCCGTATTTTTTAGAAATTTCATTATATACTTCAGTGTAATTCTCTGGCGTTAGCATCAAATGGCGATCTTTGATCTCATTTAAGGCTTCCTTGACTATTTGACTAACGGTTACTGCTGCCATTTCTATATCCTTTTACCGCTAAACTTGCGATATACTCATCAAAGGCCTCTTTTGATGCCTCTTTGATAGCTTCGTATTTTTGAGTATCACTAAGAATGCTGTCAGCAAATCTTACATCTTTTTGACGTCTTGCGACACTAAAGTCATACTCGCCAGTGGCTGGAATATCAACTACGCTGCCATCTTTAAATTTAGTCTTATAATTTAAGCTAAGATGTGCTTTGTATGACGTAATGTAGCCAAATTCATCATAAATAATTGCTTCGTAATTTAAATCTTTTACCGAAATAATTATCGAAGTATCAGCACTCTCTTTACTTGATAAATCTTTATTTAGCCTTGCGACCATGCCCTCTTTTACAGCATCCTTTATCCAAACACTATTTTTTGGCTCTTCTTTACTAATAATCACATCAACGTAAATTTTATCGCCCACTAGATCATGTGTGATCTTTGAAACTGGTTTATACCCACACCCGCAGATAAAAAACGCAATAAAAAACGCTAAAAAATATCTCAAAATTTATCCTTTAATGACAAAATTTACTAATTTGCCTTTTATATAAATCTCTTTTAAAATTTCCTTGCCCTCAAGCCATTTAGCCACATTTTGTTTAGCTAGTTTTAAAATTTCACCCTCGCTCTCGCTTGTTGCCACTTCAAACTCAGCCCTTTTCTTGCCATTGACTGTAACTGCAAGAGCGATGCTATCTTTTACAAAGACCTCTTCTTTTACAGCTATCTCTGTGAAATTTTTTCTACCAAAAAGCTCTTCGCTAAGCTCGTTTGCAATGTGCGGCACAATAGGTTCTAGTAAATTTAAGATGATGAAAAAGCCCTCAGCATTTACATCTTCGTTATCCTGAGCATTTATAGCATTTAGTGCCTCCATGCAAGCAGCGATCAATGTATTAAAAGCAAATGTGTCGCCAAAAACCTCGGTTGATTTTTTAAGTGCTTCATAAATTTTTAGCCTTGCAAATTTCTCATCTTTGTTTAGACTTTCATGGTCTATCTGAGGCAGTTCGTCTATCTTTTTGATAGTTTGTGCCTTCTCCCAAAGCCTATTTAAAAATCTAAATGCACCCTCAACTGCGCTGTCATTCCACTCAAGCTCTTTTTGAGGAGGCGCTGCAAAAAGGATAAAAAGCCTTGCTGTATCGGCGCCATATTTATTAATAATATCGTCAGGATCTACGACGTTGCCCTTACTTTTGCTCATCTTTTTGCCATCTTTTAAGACCATGCCTTGAGTTAGTAAATTTTCAAATGGCTCGTCATCTCTTAGATAGCCTAGATCTCTTAAGACCTTTTGGAAAAATCTAGCGTATAAAAGGTGCAAGATCGCATGCTCGATGCCACCGATATACTGATCTACATTCATCCAGTAATTCACGCTCTTTTCATCAAGCGCTTTTTGTTCCCAAGTCTTCTCATCGCTTGCAAATCTAGCAAAATACCAGCTACTCTCCACAAACGTATCCATCGTATCAGTCTCTCTGATCGCATCTTGTCCGCATTTTGGACACTTTGTAAATTTCCAAGTTGGATGTTTATCTAAAGGATTGCCCTCGCCTGTGATCTCGACATCTTCAGGTAGCGCGATAGGTAAATTTTCCTCTTTTTCAGGCACTACGCCGCAGCATTTGCAGTGAACTACTGGTATTGGTGCACCCCAATATCTTTGACGAGAAATTCCCCAGTCTCTTAGTTTGTAGTTTGTGATCCTTTTGCCTAAACCATCTTTTTCAAATTTTTCTATTATGAAATTTTTAGCTTCTTCTGAAGCAAGTCCATTTATAAGCTCAGAATTTATAGAAATTCCATACTCAGAGTATGCTTTAGAACCGTCGCTCTCGCCCTCAAGCGGCTTTACGACTGGCTTTATAGGAAGATTAAATTTACTTGCAAACTCGAAGTCTCTTTGATCATGTGCAGGGACAGCCATAATAGCACCACTGCCGTAGTCAGCTAAGATAAAATTTGCAACCCAAACTGGGATTTTTTCATTGGTAAGTGGATGAACGACATAAATTCCTAAAAATTCTCCGTCTTTTTCGCTAGCTTGACGCTCTCTTGGGCTTTGATTAAGTATTGCTTTTATCTTTGCCTTTTTGCTTTCATCAAATTTATCACTTTCAAGAAGCGCTTTTACGATAGGATGCTCTGGCGCAAGAGCTGTATAGCTAACGCCATAAATCGTATCAGGTCTTGTAGTAAATACCTCAAAGCCATCAAATTTACCACCTAAAGTCTCTTTTGATGCCTCATCAAGGCTAAATTTAAACTCCAAGCCGTAGCTTCTGCCGATCCAGTTTTCTTGCATTGTGATGACTTGATTTGGCCATTTGCCCTCAAGAAGCTTTAGATCCTCAAGTAGCTCGCTAGCGTATTTTGTGATGTTGAAGTAATATCCTGGAAGCTCTTTTTGCACAACATCATTACCGCATCTCCAGCATTTACCGTCTTCAACCTGCTCGTTTGCAAGCACAGTTTGATCGTACTCACACCAGTTTACGATGGCATTTTTTCTATAAACAAGCCCTTTTTCAAACATCTTTATAAAAAAGCTTTGCTCCCACTTAGTGTAAAGTGGATCAGATGTGGCTAAAATTCTCTTTTTAGAAAATGAAAAGCCAAGACTTGCAAGCTCTTTTTTCATATAGTCGATGTTTTCGTAAGTCCAAATTTTAGGGTGAATTTTATGTTTTATGGCTGCGTTTTCAGCTGGCATGCCAAAGCTGTCAAAGCCAATAGGATGAAGCACATTATATCCGCTTTTTCTATATGATCTAGCAAGTGCATCGCCAATAGAGTAGTTTCTTACATGCCCCATATGTATGCGTCCACTTGGATAAGGAAACATACTTAGGATATATTTTTTTGGCAAGCTTAGATCGTCTTTTGGTTCAAATTCTTCATTTTTATCCCAAATTTCTTGCCATTTTTTTTCTATCTTTAAAGGCTCATATTTTCTCTTTTCAGCCATTTTTTCTCCTAAAATTCTTCTTGAGCTTTACTTGATTCTATTAAAACCAAGGCTAGTGAAAATATATTTGCAATGACTGCACCGATAGCTAGTGAATAGCTAAGTGTTATATTTTCAGAGACTTGCAAAATAACAAAAGCTGGTATAAGGTGTAAATCAGCAACCAGCGAGCTTGCAAAAAGCTCAGCTGAGAGTAAATTTTTAACACCGATCTTAAGTAGCGTTGAAACCAAATTTATACTAGCCGCCACAAAAAGGGCGATCTCGTTTTTATCATATAAAAATTCTGCCGTAGTCGTAAGACTCATTAACGCAAAAAATATGTAGATAACTTTTCCCCAGTTCATTATCCCTCCTTACACAACGCCTTTCTCAAACATAGCACGCTCTTTTTCGCGCTCTTTTTTTATCTTTTGCTTTTCAGTCTCTCTACTTCTAAAATGCTCGATGCTAAATTTAAACCAGATAAGAAACGGCGAAGAGATGTAGATCGAACTGATCGTTCCTATGACAATGCCAACGATAAGAATAAATGAAAATCCATGTATCATATCTCCACCAAATAAAAATAACACAAGAACTGTCATCATCGTAGTTGCTGAAGTTAAGATAGTTCTTGAAAGTGTGGCTGAGACTGACTCGTTGATAACGCCTTCGATATCAGTTCGCTTGCTCTCTTTGATACCCTCTCTGATCCTATCAAAGATAATAATCGTATCATTTAGTGAGTAGCCAAGAACCGTTAAAACAGCAGCTAATGTGTCCAAATTTACATCGATATCAAATAGCGAAATAGCACCAACAGTTATAACTATATCGTGAATTTCAGTTGCGATCGCAGCAAGCGCAAAACGCCACTCAAACCTAAATGTGATGTAGATTAATATACCAATTAGTGAAATTCCAAGAGCCATCAAGCCTTTTTCTCTAAGCTCGTCACCAACCTTTGGTCCAACGATATCAACACGCCTTACTTCAAAATTTCCAGTATCTTTTAAAATTTGCTTTATCTCAGTACCGATGTCGCCAGTTAAATTTGAACTTGATCCTGAGAATCTAATAACAGCCTCATCTTCGCTTCCAAACTCAGTAACAGAGGCGTTTTTAAGCACTTCATTTGTGCCAAAAGCGTCGCGAATTTTATCAAGTGGCGCTTTGGTATCGTATTTTAGCTGGATAAGCGTACCACCAGAAAAATCGATGCCGTAGTTTAGACCCTTTGTTGCAAGCAAAAAGATCGAACCAACAAATAAAAATATAGAAAGTGCCAATGAAGCAAATCTAAACCGCATAAAATCATAAACTTTTGCCTTAGTGAAAATTTGCATCCCTAGCTCCTTTTATAACCAAACCAAAGTCTGGTATTTCCGCTTTTTTCTATCTTGTCCATGACTGCATCAAACATGCCATGTGTGCCTAAAATGGCCGTTAGCATCGAAGCCATGATACCTATCGCCATTGTCACAGCAAAGCCTTTAACTGGGCCAGTACCATAAGCATAAAGCACAGCAACTGTGATAATAGTAGTTAAGTTTGAGTCGATGATCGCACTCATAGCGTGCTCATAGCCCTTTTGCACGGCTGTCCTTATCGCCACACCTTCACGTAAAAGCTCACGTATACGCTCGTTTATAATGACGTTTGCATCAACCGCCATACCGATCGTTAGCACGATACCAGCCATACCAGGAAGTGTAAGCGTCGCTCCAAAAAGCGCCATCACAGCGACTAATATAACGACATCTGCAACTAGTGCAATATTTGCAAAAACTCCAGAAATTCCATAATAAACTAGCATAAATAACACGACTAAGATAGATCCAGCAGCAAGAGCTACCATGCTTTGGTTGATGCTCTCTTGTCCCAAAGATGGGCCAACACTTCTTTTTTCTAGCATCTTAACGGGTGCTAAAAGCGCGCCACTTCTAAGTGCAATTGCTACGTCGTGAGCCTCATCAAGGGTAAAGCCGCCGCTGATCTGACCACTGCCGCCACCTATTCTTTCATTTATAACAGGAGCTGAATAAACCTTACCATCAAGCACGATAGCAAGCCTTTTGCCAACATTTGCGCCAGTAAAATCGCCAAAAATTCTAGCGCCCTCTGAGTTGAGAGTGAAATTTATAATAGGCAAGTTATTTTGCTGAGAAAATGCGACCTTTGCGTCAGTTAGCATCGAGCCGTCAAGCACTGGGATATTTTTAACGACGTATTTCACGCGGTCATTTTTAGCATCTTTAAAGATCACATCGCCGTAGCTTTCAGCTTCAGCCTCGCTCATCGTATTAGCCTGATCTTGTCTTTTATCATCAACTGCCATAAGCTGCAAGTGAGCAGCCTTTGCGATGAGATCTCTTGCTCTTTGTTCATCCTCTTCAGTTTTTATACCAGGAAGCTCAACTAGGATATTATCTTTGCCCTGTCTGGCAACAGTTGGCTCAGCTAGACCAAACTGATCGAGTCTGTTTCTAATAGTTTCAACAGCTTGTGAGATCGCATACTCGATCGTATCCGTTCTTTCTTGTTCTGTTAAAGATATGCTGTAATTTAAACCATCTTTTTTGATATCAAGCCCCTTTATCTCAGCTAGTGCTTTATCTACTTTTGGAGCTTCGTCGCCATCAAGAAGAGTAAAGTCAATGTTCTCTTCTTTAATCTTAAATTTATCAATTAACACATCTTCTTTTTTAGCATAATAATTTATACTTCCAGCTATTGATTTTATTTTTGAGTGAATAGCTTCGCTCGTTTCAACACCAAGTAGCATATGAAGGCCGCCTTGAAGATCAAGGCCAAGTGAAATTTTAGCTCCACTTTGTGTTTGAAAAAAAGATGGCACCGAAAAGCCAAAACCAAAAATCAAGGCTAATATTAAGATAACTAGCCTATATGTGACTCTTGCGTTACGCATTATTTATCTTCGATCTTTTTAGCTACAAACTCGCGTGCTATACGAACGATTACATCATCGTTAAGTTTAACTTTGATAAAATCATTTTCGGCTTTAATCACTTCGCAGATAAGTCCGCCATTAGTTATTATCTTATCACCTTTATCAAGAGCTGCGAGCATTGCTGCATGGGCTTTTTGTTGTTTTTGTTGAGGTCTAATAACCAAAAAGTAAAATATGGCGAAAAGCACAACAAGAGGTAGTAATGATGTTAAAAAATCAGCGTTTTGCATGGATTTCCTTATTTGTAAGATTTTTAAATGGGCATTTTAGCACTAAAATTATAATAAAAGCCTTTGTCGGTGCTTTTTTGCTTTCCAACTTTATTTTTTTAAGCCTCTTCGAGAATTTACTCTTAAATTTTATCTCGCCGTTTCTAACTTTGACTGGAATTTACATCATCATAAATTTAAGCAGAGCTGGTTTTTTCGTGGCTGGATTTTTCACAGGAATTTTGTGGTTTTATTGGATTAGCTTTAGTTTTATCTACTACGATCTGATCTGGCTCATACCTTTTGTCATCCTCTTTGTAGCATTTGTTTATGGGCTTTTGTTTTGGATAGCCTCTTTTCCCAGTTTTGTCATGCTAAGGGCTGTTTTGCTATTTTTAGTAAGCTATATTCATCCATTTGGCTTTAACTGGTTTAATCTTGAAGCAACGCTTATTTTAGGCGCTTTTGAGCCAAGCACAAGAGGGCTTATATTTATATTTCTTGCGGCTATTTCTTTGAGTTTAAAAGGCAAAATTTTAAAATTTATTCTAGCTTTTATCTGCCTGATCGCTGCTTTGCAATTTAAAAGTAGCGAGGCAAAGACCCTGCCATTTGACGTGGAACTAATAAATACCGACATCGCTCAAAGGGTGCGCTGGGATAAAAGCTTGCGTATGGAATTTACAAATGAAAATTTAGACTTAATAAATAACGCCATAGCCGAGCAAAAACGCCTTATCGTACTGCCAGAGAGCGCATTTCCACTATTTATGACAAATGAGCCACTACTTGTCGATGAGCTAAAAGAGCTTTCAAAAAAGACAACCATCATAGCTGGCGCGCTTGCCTATGAAAATAAGCAAATTTATAACTCCGCCTTTTTATTTCAAGATGGCGATCTAAGGCGAATGGATAAGAAATTTTTGGTGCCATTTGGTGAAGAAATTCCTTTGCCAAAATTTATGCAAGATGCAGTAAATAAGCTATTTTTTGGCGGAGCTAGTGACTTTAAAAAGGCTGAAAATTTTAGCGACTATGAGATAGACGGGGTTAAAATCAGAAACGCCATCTGCTATGAAGCGACAAGAGAGGAGCTTTACAAGGGCGAATTTGACGTGGTTGTAGCTATCACAAACAATGGCTGGTTTGTGCCAAGCAGCGAACCTGTGCTTCAAAGGCTACTAATAAAACACCTTGCCACAAAATACAATAAAGCGGTCTATCACAGCGTAAATGGCTCAAAAAGTGAAGTTATTTTGCCAAAAAAAGCATTTTGGGATGAGTTTTAAAGAGAAATTTAAAGTGGCTTTTAGATAAAGCCACTTTTTTGATTATTTTTTTAGTAAAGCTTTGAAGGTATCAACCGCATCAAGCTTTTCCCAAGGGTATTTTGCATTTCCCACTTGACCTTTTGCAGCTACTTTTGCGTATAAAAACGTATCTTTACTTGGCTTATCAAGACCAAATTTATTTGTTATCCAGCGAGGCGTTAGAGAAAAATGCTCGCTTACAAAATTTGAAAGCATATCGTCATTTACGCAATTTGCATGAGTTCCCATGGTGTCAACGCTAACTGAAGTTGGCTTTGCAACGCCTATTGCGTAGCTTATTTGGACGATACATTTTTTAGCAAGGCCAGCTGCGACTATGTTTTTAGCTATCCAGCGCGCTGCATAAAGTCCGCTGCGATCAACCTTTGTGTAGTCTTTACTTGACTGAGCGCCGCCGCCTATCGGACTATATCCGCCAAAGCTATCAACGATTAGTTTTCTACCTGTTAGACCACTATCGTGAAGTGAGCTATGATTTACATATCTGCCTGTTGGGTTTATGTAAATGATCGTTTTTTCTTTATTATATAGTTCTTTTGGAAGACCAGTTTCGTCTATTAAATTTTGAATTAGTGTGCGAAGCTCTTCTATCTTCATGCTCTCCACGCAAGGCGCAGAGACGACGATAGTGTGGATGCTTTGAGGTTTGCAGTTTTCAAAGTTATCTTTGCTACCGTAATCAATAGTAACTTGTGTTTTTATATCAACGCCAAGTTTATCAGGGTTTGCTTTGGCAAATTTATATACTTTTTCACAAAGCATTCTTGCGTAAGTTATAGCTGCAGGCATAAATTCTTTCGCTTCGCAGCTTGCAAAGCCAAACATGATGCCTTGATCGCCTGCTCCGATCTCACCACTACTTTGATCAACACCTTGATTTATATCTGGACTTTGTTGATTTAAACAAACTTTGACCTCGATATCATCTGGGTGCAAACACTGCTCTTTTGTAAAATTACTCTTTCCATCATATCCGATATGCGCAAGAGCGTCCTTTACGATCTTTTCGTAGTCTTTATATGAGAGTTTTACTTTTGAGTTTATCTCTCCGCCTATTACTATGTTTTTCCCAGCTACAAAAACTTCACTTGCTACACGGCCATTTGGATCTTGTGTTAAAATAGTATCCACTATGCTATCAGCGATTATGTCAGCACATTTATCTGGATGACCCGGACTTACAACTTCAGAAGTAAATAGATACATTTTCATCCTTTTTCTTGACTAAATTTTGTGCAATTGTAACAAATCTATTTAAAAGGCTAATTAATCTTTATCAAATTCTTTATATTTAAAAATTGTTTAGCTAAAATCAACAAAAAACTAATTTATTAAGGTGTCAAATGAATATGCTTAAAAACATAGCAAGAAGATATGCCGATGGAAATTTGATAGTTCAAATTTTAGTTGGTATCATTCTAGGTGCCCTAGTTGGCTTTTACACACACTACGAAGCTGCTCCTTATAACAAGATCTCGGCTAAAATTCAAACTATTCAAAACGAGAGTGGTTTGAGCATAGATGAAGTTATAAAAACTCGCCTTAGTCAAGATGAAGCCAAACAGCTAAATGAAGCCAAAGAAAAAGCTAGCTCAGCCGATTCTATTGCAGCTTCAGCTTCGGTTTTAGGAGATTTATTTAAAGGCGCTTTAAAAGCTATCGCACCAATTCTTGTCTTTGTTTTAGTGGCGACATCCATCATTTTAAGAGATTTTGGTCATACAAAAGGTATGCAAAAGATTATTACACTCTATCTAATTGGTACATTTTTAGCAGCCGTTGTTGCAGTTATTGCTAGTTTCTTATTCCCAGTGGAGCTTTCTTTAAAAGGTCTTGCAAGTGCTGATATGTCAGCGCCTCAGGGAATTACCAATGTTTTAAAAGATCTCATTTATAAAATGGTCGAAAATCCAATAAACGCCCTTGCAAATGGCAACTATATAGGCATCATCACCTGGGCAGTTGGTAGTGGTATAGCACTTAGAAATTCCACAGCTGAGACCAAAAAAGTATTTAAAGATATAAGTGATGGCGTAACTCATATCGTTAAATTTATCATTAGACTAGCTCCGTTTGGTATCTTTGGTATGGTTACTATTAGCATTCACGAAACTGGATTTGAAGTACTTGCAGGATATCTAAAACTAATTTTAGTTCTTGTTGGGGCAATGCTTGTTGTCGCATTTATCATCTACCCAGCCATGGTTTTTGTATTAACTAGGAAAAATCCTTATCCACTTGTCATGATCTGCC
Organism: Campylobacter concisus; assembly: GCF_902460625.1. Taxonomy (GTDB): domain Bacteria; phylum Campylobacterota; class Campylobacteria; order Campylobacterales; family Campylobacteraceae; genus Campylobacter_A; species Campylobacter_A concisus_AD. The sequence continues at coordinate 211,815 of NZ_CABPUT010000006.1, read as the reverse complement.
TAAAAGAGAGCGCTATTTCAGCATTTTTTACAAGAAGCTCGGCCGCAAATATCCCTGTAAATATGGCACTTTGCAAAAAGCTTGGTCTAAAAGAGGAGCTTTACTCTATCTCGATCCCACTAGGTGCCACCATAAACATGGGTGGCGCAGCAGTTACCATTAGTATTCTAGCGCTTACTGCGGTAAATTCTATCCCATCTATCACGGTTACATTTGGCGATGCACTACTTCTTTGCTTCATCTCAGCTCTTGGTGCGTGTGGTGCTTCAGGCGTGGCTGGTGGCTCTTTGCTTCTAGTACCATTAGCGTGCGGTCTTTTTGGTATCAGCAATGACATCGCCATGCAGTTTGTAACAGTTGGCTTTACCATTGGTGTTATCCAAGACTCAGTTGAAACTGCGCTAAATAGCTCATCAGACGTGCTTTTTACAGCAGTAGCTTCAGAGACTTCAAACTAATCTTCATAAAATTTCAGCTAAATTTTGGCTGAAATTTTACTTTTATCCATTTTTTTGTAAAATGTCCCAAAAATTTAAAGGATAAATATGCAAATTTGGGATCTAAAAGCACTTTTTGCAAACGAAAAAGAGTGTGAGCAAAACGCACTAAATTTACAAAAAGAGTGCGAGAAATTTAAAGATAAATACCTAGAAAATTATGAAAATTTAAAAATAGATGAGTTTTTAAATGCGTTTTCTGAATATGAAAACTTGATCGCTAAAATTTCAAAAGTAATGACCTATTCTTTTTTAAATTTTGCCAAAGATACAAGCAAGGGAGCGTTTTATGCAAAGATCGATGAGATAGCGACAAAAGCAAATGAAAATTTGATATTTTTTGAGATCAAATTTAATGAGCTTAGCCCTAAAAAACAAGAAGAGATCATCAAAAGCTCCAAAAAATATGGCTACTATCTAAGCAATCTCGCCAAAGCAAAACCACACCAACTAAGCGTTGCCGAAGAAAGAGTCTTGCTTCGCACTGCAAGTACTGGAGCTGAGGGCTTTTCGAGGCTTTTTGATGAGAGCATGAGCAAGATGAGGTTTAAATTTAAAGGTGAGCTTTTAAATGAAGAGGAAATTTTAGCCAAGCTTCATGACAACGACCAAAGTGTGCGAAAACTAGCCGCCAAAAGCCTCTCAAACGAGCTTAGCAAACACCAGCACCTTCTTGGCTACATATACAATATGATAAAAACTGATCTAAAAACAAGCTGCGAGCTTAGAAATTTCAAGCTTCCTGAAGAGCCAAGACACCTTGAAAATCAAATCAGTAAAAAAAGCGTTGATTCGCTCATTGCCGTAACTGAGAAAAATTTTGACCTAGTTGCTAAATTTTACGAGCGAAAAAGAGAAATTTTAGGCCTTAAAAAGCTTTATGACTACGATAGATACGCGCCTCTTAGCAGCGAAGGTGAGTATAAATTTGATGAGTGCAAAAAGATAGTTTTAAAGGCGTTTGGGGCGTTTTCACCTAAATTTGGCGAGATCGCCAAAAGTGCCTTTAGTGACGGCTGGATCGACGTTTATCCAGCGCCAAACAAGCGAGGTGGGGCGTTTTCTCACTCAGGATCAAGCGACACTCACCCTTATGTTTTGCTAAATCATACCAACCAGCGAAGAGATCTTTTCACGCTTGCCCACGAACTTGGCCATGCCGTGCATCAAAAGCTCTCATATAGTGTAAGCTACCTAAATTCAGACACCCCGCTAACCACGGCTGAGACAGCTTCAGTATTTTGCGAGATGCTAGTTTTTGATCACATAAAAGACGGCCTTAGCAAAAAAGAGAAAATTTCACTGCTTGCTGGCAAGATTGAGGATATATTTGCCACGCTTTACCGCCAGATAAATTTCACCACATTTGAGCGAGCCGTGCACGCACATGAGGGCGAGATCAGCCTAGATGAGCTAAATAAAATTTGGCTAAGAGAGAGCAAAAAGATGTTTGGCAAAAGCGTCACACTAAATGACTACTATAAAATTTGGTGGAGCTACATCCCGCACTTCATCCACACGCCATTTTACTGCTACGCCTACTCTTACGCGCAGCTTCTTGTGCTTGCGCTTTTTGGGCTTTATAAAAGCGGCAAATGCAAAAATTTTGTCGAAATTTACACCGAGTTTTTGAGCCTTGGCGGCAGCCTTAGTCCAAAGGAGCTTGTAGGTAAATTTGGCTTTGATATCGATGATAAAAATTTCTGGCAGATCGGCATAAACGAAGTTAAAAAACTAGTAGATGAGTTTTTAGAAATTTCAAAGGATTAAGGATGTTAGACGAAATTTTAGATGATGAGAAATTTTCGCTTTTAATGAAAATGCACGTCTATGAGTGCATTGATTTTTTGCTTGAAAAGGGGGTAAATTTCTCAGTTATAGCAAATTTACCGCTAGTTAGCTTTGAGCCAAGCTTGCCAGATGAGATAAGCAGGAGCTTTAATATGCCAGTCATTATGTTTTCACTTGGTGGCTATACGCTTGAGAGTGCGAAACTAACGCAAGATGAGCTTAGCTTTGAGGCTGGCTTTGGTAGTGAAAATTTTGCCTCTGTGGTCTCTTTTCCACTCGGTGCAGTGGTTCAAATTTTGGTTGAAAATAGCCCGATCCTTGTAAATTTCTCTATCTACAAGCCAAAAGAGAAGCAAATCGATCACGCTAAAAAATCAGCCTCAGTCTTTTTGCAAAACCCAAAAAATAAAGATATATTTAAGAAAAAATAGTAATTTTAAGCATTTTTGGCTAAAATCAAAAGAAAAATTAAAAAGCAAAAAATGGAAAAATTACTATCAAATTTAAACGAAGCCCAGCGTGAAGCAGCTACTCATATAGATGGTCCGATGCTCATACTTGCAGGAGCTGGCAGCGGCAAGACAAAGACCATCACAACTAGGCTTGCCTACCTCATCGGCGAGGTCGGTATAGATGCGGCAAATACACTAACTCTTACTTTTACAAACAAAGCCGCCAACGAGATGCGTAGTAGAGCCATGGCGATGCTAAGCCAAAGCGGCAAAAACTATTCGCCGCTACTTTGCACTTTTCATAAATTCGGGCTTTTGTTTTTAAAGCTTTACATTGAAAAGCTTGGCAGAAAAAATAACTTCGTCATAATCGACACAGATGATAAAAAACGCATCATCAAAAGCTTTGAAAGTCCAGTTGCCACGGCGATTTTATCAAGTGAAATTTCAAACTACAAAAACTCACTTTTAAGCGTCGAAGAGGTCTATAAAAATGCAAATTTCTCTTCATTTGATAAGAGCAAGGATAACTTTTACAAACAAGCTGCTCAAATTTATGAAAAATATGAAGACTATTTAAGGACAAATAATCTTGTTGATTTTGACGATTTATTGGGGCTTACTTATAAAATTTTAGACGAAAACGAAGAGCTTGCTAGAGAAATTTCAAACCGATACAAATACATAATGGTCGATGAGTATCAGGACACAAACGACCTTCAGTATAAACTGCTAAAAAAGCTCTGTCTATGCCATGAAAACATCTGTGTCGTGGGCGATGATGACCAAAGTATCTACGGCTGGCGCGGTGCAAAGATCGATAATATCTTAAATTTTAAAGATCAGTTTAAAGATGTAAAGATCATCAGACTTGAGAAAAACTACCGCTCGAGCGAGGCGATACTAAAAGCCGCAAACGAGCTAATTGATCACAACCGCAACCGCCTTGGTAAGAAGCTTGTGGGCACAAAAGGCGAAGGTGAAGCTGTAAATTTGATAGAGAGCTTTGATGAGAGCGTTGAGGCTGGTAAGATCGCAAAATGCATAAAAGAGCTTTTAAGCAAAGGTGTGCAGGCAAAAGATATTGCGATCTTATACCGCATAAACGCGCTCTCTCGCTCGCTTGAAGATGGGCTAAACAAAGAGCAGATCGCCTATAAAATGGTCGGCGGAGTTAAATTTTACGAAAGAGCCGAGATCAAAGATATCATAAGCTACCTAAGGCTTATAAATAATCCAAACGATGATTTTTCAATAAGGCGCATCATAAATCGCCCAAAGCGTGGGCTTGGCAAAGTGAGTCTTGATAAGCTTGAAAAAATGGCATTTGATGGCAAAATTTCCATTTACGAGGCGATCTCAAACATCTCTGATAACGACGAAGCCTTTAGTAAAAAGGTAAAATCAGCTCTTGTTGAGTTTGCAAACAACCTAAAAGAGCTTCAAGAAAGCAGCTCAGTTTTTGACCTAATAGATAAATTTGAAGCTAAATTTGGCGTGAAAAAATACTACGAGAGCCTACCAGATGGCGCTGAAAGAGCGGCGAACATCGACGAGTTTTACGCTGTTTTAAAAGATCAGATCAAGCAAAATCCAAGCTTTGATCTGGAGGAATTTCTAAACGAGATCACACTAACAAGCGAGCAAGATGGCATCAGCGACGAGGCTATTAGCATTATGAGCGTGCATGCGAGCAAGGGGCTTGAGTTTGAGCATCTTTTTGTGATCGGCCTTGAAGAGGGATTTTTCCCGCTCATTGGCGATGGTAGCGACATCGAAGAGGAGCGCAGGCTCGCTTACGTGGCGATAACAAGAGCCAAAAGGACACTTAGCCTAAGCTTTGCAAATTCGCGCTTTTACAAAGGTCAGCGCACAAGGCTAAATAAGAGTAGATTTTTAAGCGAAAGTGGCATAACGCATGGCTCGCTAGTCATCGAAAAGAGTAATGAATTTAAAAAAGGCGACCTTGTTAAACATAAAATTTTTGGTATCGGCAGGGTGAGTGCGGTTAGCAAAATCAAAAAAGAGTTTAAGCTAACTATAAATTTTGGTGGTAATGTAAGAGAGATCATGTCAAGCTTCGTGGAAAAGGCCGTATGAACGGCATCTTCGTAGCAAACAAGCCAGCTGGCATGAGCTCAAACCACTTTTTAGGGCGACTAAAGAGAAAATACGGCGTTAAAAAGGCTGGATTTTCAGGCACACTTGATCCATTTGCTAGCGGCTGTCTCATCGTTGCCTTTGGTTCATATACGAAATTTTTTAGATTTTTAGACAAAAGTCCAAAAGTCTATGAAGCTACGATCTGGCTTGGGGCTAGCAGTCCAAGCATGGATAATGAAAATATCACTGAAATTTCAAATGTAAAAGAGCTAAATTTAGAAAAACTAGAAGCCATAAGAGGCGAGCTGACTGGCAAGATAAGCTATATCCCGCCAAAATTTAGCGCCAAGCACGTAAATGGCACAAGAGCCTATAAGCTGGCTAGAAACGGCGAAAAATTTGAGCTAAAGACAGAAACTATGGAAATTTTTGATAGCCAAATTTTAAACTATTCGCACCCATTTTTAACTATCCGTCTAAGCGTAAGCGAAGGAAGTTATATCCGTTCGTATGCAGAAATTTTTGGAAAAAAGCTTGGTTATAATGTAACTTTAAGCTCATTAAAAAGGATAAGTGAAGGCAAATTTAGCTACGAAAATGAAAAATTTTTGAATATTTGTGATTTTTTAAACATTCAGAAAAATACATATCTTGGGGATATAAACGATATTCTTGATGGTAAGAAATTAAAAATTAACGATTTTGAAACACAAAAGCAAGGAATTTATTTGCTAAATTATGATAAATTTATGAGCGTAATCCAAATCACGGATGATACTATAAATTACACTCTAAATAAGGTTGAAAAATGTTAATCCTAGCAAGAAAAGAAAATGAAGAAATTTTAATAGGAAATGACATAAAAGTTGTCATAGTAAATATTTCAAAAAATACTGTTAAACTCGGTATCGAAGCGCCACGAAATACAATGATACTAAGAAGCGAACTAGCAAATGATATCAAAAATGAAAATATACATGCAACAAAAACTGCAAGCGAAGCCGATATTCACGAGCTAGCTAAAAAAATCGAGAAATGAAAAGCTTCGCAAAGATAAATATATTTTTAAAGATAGTTGGCACTAGAGGCAACTACCACGAAATTTTATCTCGCTTTATACTCTGTGAGCAGCTTTTTGACGAAATCTATTTTAAAAAGTCAGATTCATTTGCCATAGAATGTAACAACCGCGATATAAAAGACAATATTATTCAAAAAGCGATAGATGAGCTAAAAAAAGCTGGCTTTTCAAACGAGCTTGACGAGTTTTTTAGCTCCCATAAAATCATCATCAACAAAAATATCCCAATTGGTGCGGGTCTTGGCGGAGGTAGTTCAAACGCCGCTACCTTTTTGCTAATGGTAAATGATGAGCTAAATTTAAATATAAAACGCAAAAATTTGATGCAAATAGCCTCCAAAATCGGCGCAGATGTGGCCTTTTTTGTAAGTGGCTACAAAGCAGCAAATGTAAGCGGCATAGGCGAGATCATAGAAGAATTTGACGATGAAGTGCCAAATTTAAATATCTTCACGCCAAATGTTTTTTGCTCCACACCGATGGTTTATCAAGAATTTAGAAGCAATTTCTTACAATACATAGACGTTAATGCTGCAAAAAAGATGCAAAATTTAAAGAGCAAAGAGCTACTTGAAATTTATAAAAACGAGGAGCTAAATGATCTTTTTGCCCCATGTTTCAATCTCTATCCACAGATGAATGAGTTTAAAGATAAATTTCTAAGTGGTAGCGGCAGTAGCGTATTTAGCGTAAAATAAAAGGTAAAACTTTGATAAAAGATCTAGCAAAAAACAAGAAAGCTTTGCATGACTTTAGCATACTTGAAACCTTCGAGGCTGGCATCGTTTTAAAAGGCAGCGAAGTCAAGGCTCTAAGGGCTGGCAGAGCAAATTTAAAAGATAGCTTTGTGCGTGTCATAAAGGGTGAGCTTTTTTTATTAAACGCCCATATTAGCTATCTTGAGACCACACATAGCGCATTTCGTCCAAATGAGCGAGCAGCCAGAAAACTTTTGATGCATAGAAAGCAGATTGATAAAATTTTCGGTCAAGTCTCGCAAGATGGACTAGCATTAGTTGCTTTGGCACTTTATCTAAGCGATAAAAACATCGTAAAAGCAAGGCTAGCTCTTGCAAAAGGTAAAAATTTACACGACAAGCGCGAGACTTTAAAAAGACGTGAGGCAGACAAAGAGGCAAGAGCTGCCATAAAAAGATACGTTTAAGGGATAAGATGAAAAATTTACTTGTTTTAATAATCGCTTTATTTGCTTTTTTTGGCTGTGGAGAAGATGAGAGCAGTAGTGTAAATTTTAAAGAATTTAGTCCAAATGAAGAGGTTAAGCTCGTAGATGTGAGCGGCAAGGAGCTCACTTTAGTTAGAAAAGATCACGGCTTTGCTATCAAAAATGATGAAAATAAGGTTTTAATGATCGACATTTTTGGCACATTTTGCCCGCCTTGTCAAAAAGAGGCAGCTGAGCTTACAAAATACCAGCTTGAAAACAAAGATAAATTTACACTAATTGGACTAACTCATTTTGAAAATGTCACAAATGAGTATGTTTTGCACGAATTTATGCAAAACTTTAACGCCTACTACTTCATAACAAACGATCAAAAGATAAATGACAGACTTGCCGAGCAGATCGTAAGAGACATCGAATATAAACATGAGATCGCACTACCTTTTAAAGTAGTGATAAAAAATGGCGAATATCAAATTTTAACAGACGTAGATAGCGGACAATACGGGATAAAATACTATCTTGGTGGTATAAAAGTCACAAAAATGAAAGAAGATCTGGCAAAAATTTATGAGACAAAATAAATTTGCCCTATATTTGGAACATCATTTGCTTATAAAAATGTGAAATTTCATAAGGATTTTAAATGTTTGTTTTAGATAAATCAAAATCTAGCCCACTTGTTGAATCAGCTCTTGCAGGCAGAGAACTACGCCAAAAACTAATCTCTGGCAATCTTGCAAACGTTGATACACCATTTTATAAAGCTAGAGATATAAGATTTGAAGATGTTTTAAAAGAAAAAGCAAATGAAATTTATAACACTTCAAGCCAAAAAAAACTACAACTTGCTAAGACAAACGAAGCGCATATGGCTGCAGTTGATTTTCCAAAAAGCGACACAGCTCAAATTTTCTTGCGTGATGGTCATATGGCTAGAAATGACGCAAATACAGTCGACCTTGACGTGGAAACAACAGAAATGGGCAAAAATACAGTTATGATAAACGCCCTTGATAACGCCTACAAGGCTCAAAGTAATATCTTTAAAAGCGTAATAGACGCAAGTGCTAAGAACTAGGAGAGATGATGTCATACTTAAATGATTTTGATATTAGTGGATACGGACTAAGCGCACAACGTTTCAGAATGAATGTCATCAGCTCAAACATAGCAAATGCTCAAACTACAAGAACGGCTGAAGGCGGACCATATAGAAGGCAAGAGGTGATCTTTAAAGAGATGAACTTTGATAAAATTTTAAACGATCAACTTAAAAGCTCACAAAGTCTACTCGAGTATGAAAATCCACTTGACGATCCAAGCTCACCAAGAAACGCTCACCCTACCCTAACTAGCGTGATCGTAGATAAAGTGGTGCGTGATGACAAGGACTTTCAGCTAAAATATGATCCAAACCATCCAGACGCAAATGCAAATGGCTACGTCGCATTTCCAAATATAAATCCAGTCATTGAGATGTCTGACCTACTTGAAGCAACAAGGGCATATCAAGCAAACGTGGCAGCCTTTCAAAATGCAAAAACAATAGCACAAAGTGCGATATCACTTATTTCAGGACAAGCATAATGATAAATAGTATAAATTTAGACAAAATAAATAAAAATGAAAATTCAAATAAAATAGCAAAAGCAGGCGAAGAAGGCGGCTTTGAGAATGCTCTAAACGACTCTTTAAAAGAGCTAAACAAGGTTCAAATAAACGCTGATAAAGCCATAGCTGATCTTGCAACTGGCGAGGTAAAAGATCTTCACCAAGCTGCTATTGCGATAGGTAAAGCAGAGACCAGCATGAAGCTTATGCTAGAAATTCGTAACAAAGCACTAAGCGCTTATAAAGAAATTTCTAGAACACAAATTTAAGTCATTAATGAATTCCAGAAAATCAAAAATAACCATACTTTTTTTATTAATTACTTTTGGAATTTCAATATTTGTGCTTGTCATATTTTATAGAGCAAGTATCGAGCGAAAGCTTCCTAGACTTCAAACAAGCGATATAAACACAGCAATTCGTGGTAATATAATCACAAAAGATGGCTTTAGCATCTCTTCAAGTCAAAAACTCTACAAAGTAATGCTTGACACTAGAAATATTGATCCTAATAAAAAAGAGATGTTTATCAAACTATATTCGCTTTACAGCGGCGACGATCCAAACAAAGTAAGAAAGATTATAAATGACACAAAAGGTATCGTTACACTCTCATATAGTATTGATGCAAAGGGTGCTACATACCTTCAAGAGCTCTCAAGAAAGCTAAATCGTAAGAGCATTTTGGTTTCATACCTTGATCCAAAAACAGGCCTTGCTTCATTTCAGGGCATGAGAGTAATGGAGAGCGGACAAAATCGTAAATTTATGTCAAAAGATGCTCTTACGCCAGCTATTGGCTACGTGAGCAAAACTGAAAGTGACGCACTTACAAAAAGTAAAGGCGTAAAAGGTCTTGAGAGATATTATGAAGATTATTTAGCTCCTATACAAAATGCAAAAATTTTAGGGCCTCGCGATATTGGAAATAATATCATTTTAACAAGTGACTCAAATTTAGCAACAAGAGTAGATGGCTACAATGCGGTGCTTTCTATACCGCTTAAATTTCAAACCAAACTAGAGCAAATTTTAGATGAAAAGCGTGAATTTCTAGATGCAAAAGAGTTAGTTATATGCATAATGAATAGCAAAAATGGAGAAATTTTAGCCCTAGCTTCTAGCTCAAGGTATGATCCTTCAAATATAAGAAAGCAAGATTATAGCGCTCTAAACTCGACCGTTAGCGAATATGCTTATGAAGTTGGCTCAGTTTTTAAACCATTTATATTTTCTATCTTACTTCAAGAGAAGAAAGTAAATCCATTCGAGCTTGTAAATACCTATAATGGCCGATACCAACTTGGCAAAAGGATAATCAAAGATACCCATCCAGAGCCTTTTATGAGCGCTGAAGATATAATCGTGCACAGTTCAAACATCGGCATGATTCAGCTTGTTGAGCGTTTAAATGGGCCACAAATTTACCAAGGACTTTTAAATTTTGGCTTTTCAAGAAAGACCGGCATAGACCTACCTTACGAGCAAGTAGGTATGATGCCAACAGTTACAAAGCTAAATTCATCGACATATAAGGCGACTGTGAGCTACGGATACGGCTTGCAAGCTACATTTATGCAGCTTTTAAAAGCCTATAATACATTTAACAATAAAGGCATTGAAGTTACTCCTCACATGGTTGCCTACTTAGAAAGAAATGGGAAAAGATACGATTTGCCAAAGTCCGAGCCAGCTCAAGTTATATCACAAGAAACCGCAAAGATAATGAAGAGAATTTTAATAAAAACGGTTGAGAAAGGTACTGGACTAAAAGCCTTTACGCCAGGGCTTGAGATAGGTGGCAAGACTGGAACTGCACACATTGCCTCAGGTAGTGGTGGATACAGCAATACCTACAATGGCTCATTTTTTGGCTTTGTAAATGATACAAGAGGCAATAGCTACACAATAGGCGTTTTAGCAAGGGATCCTAAAAGACCTTACTACTACTTCGGCGCTCAAAGTGCGTTGCCTATGTTTAAAAAAGCAGTTGATCTGATGGTTGAAGATGGATATTTATTTCCTGATGCAAATGTAATAGCTGAGTTTGAAGCCAAAAAAGATAAGCTTAAAAACGATAACACAAAACAAAAGCCTGCTTTGGACTAAAATTTTAAAAATAAAAAAGACCTAAAAACCAAGCAAAAGCTAAATATAAAAATTTCTCTTACTTTTTGGCGTTTTCTCTAATCGCAAAACCTTTAATGCTCTTAAAATACTTTTAGTTTCTAATAGCAATTAAATTATAAATAGAGAAACTAAACTGATCGAAAAGATTTAAGTCTCTCATATTTTTAGAAGTTATCTCTTTGTCATCTTTGTAGTTCTTTCCGCCTAAAAAGATTAGATAAATAAGCGGGGTAACATAATTAAATCTTAAAAAAAGCGCTACAATGCAATGAAAAAAGCCGTGATTATATTTGATACAAGCATAAAAACCATAAATTATATAAGCTATCATTAGAATCAAAAAAGCATAGAACACAAAGCTTAAACCAGCATAATCTGAAATATTTAAAAAGCTGCAAACAAAAATAAAAGTACCTACCAAAGCAGGCAATATAATGATTGGAAAAATTAGATGAAGTCCGATTAGATCAAATTTACTCGCATAAACCTTTATGCTATATCTACCTGCTGGGATTATCAAAAATATAGGCAATACGATTGAAAATAACATAAGAAATATCACGTACATAGAATCAAAATCATAAGAACTCATTTTATACCAAACTTAATTTTAAGATATTTTAACTACACTTTTTTTAAATAAATTTATCTACGATTTTTGCGATTTTCTATGCCGATTTTTTCACTCTCTTCTATTTCGACAATGTAGCTTGGATTTTTCTTTTTAGCCTCTTTGTCTAAAAAACTAATGAGCTTTGCATCAGAATTTTTATGAGAGCAGATTAAAATTATGAAATTTATATAGTTATTTGCCTCTTTTGGCATGATTTGGTTATTTTTGGCTGGTATACTAAAATTTCCTACAAAAATTTGAATAAGTTCGAAAAGCTCGTTTTTACTTAAACTATTATCACCCGCAAGCTTTTCAAGCTTTTCGATCGTTATCTCTTCTTTTTCTAATGCAAGCTCCTTTATTTCAACACTATAATCTCTATTTCTTAAAAGTAGATAGATTAACGCGCAAATTGCAATTAATAGCAATACAATAAAGAAAACTATTAGACCTTTTATTAGCATCTAAAGCCTTGAGCAAAGTGATCGCTTTGTAAATGCTAAAACACTCATAAGCACCATTATTACAATACTAATCCAGACAAAATCAGGTACTGGTAATGGATCGCCAGCTGCATACGAGTGCATGCCAGCTAAATAAAAATTTACGCCAAAATAAGTCATAATAATCGACCAATAAGCAAAGAATGAAGCCACCGCAAATGCATACTGGTTATTTAGTTTTGGAATAAATCTTATATGAAGAACTGCGGCATAAACAAGTATCGAAACTAATGCCCAAGTCTCCTTGCTGTCCCAGCCCCAATATCTGCCCCAACTCTCGTTCGCCCAAACACCGCCCAGGAAATTTCCAAGAGTAAGCAAACTAAGTCCTAGTATCATAGCCATCTCATTTATACGGGTGGCTTCGAGGATATTGCGAGAAATTTCTGGATTTGGCTTTTTCTTATTTTGCAAAATGATAAGCAATAGAGTAAAGCCACCAAGTAACGCGCAAAGCCCTAAAAATCCATAACTTGCAGTAATAACAGAAACGTGTATTGTTAGCCAGTAGCTTTGAAGCACTGGCACAAGTGTAGTGATCTGCGGATCCATCCAGCTAAGGTGCGCAACAAACAATGTAACACCAGTCAATATAGACGTAAGAGCAAGAGCGATAGGGCTACGTTTTGCAAAGACGATACCAGAAAATCCTAGAGCCCAAGCGATATAGACCATCGATTCATAAGCGTTACTCCAAGGCGCATGCTCAGCAATGTACCAACGAAGCCCAAGCCCAACAGTATGAGCAAGAAAAGCCAGCAAATTTATTATGTATACAACTCTTACAATGCCATTTATCTGGACCTTTGGGGCTAGCATTTTGACAAAAACAAAAAATAAAAGCGCAAGGCCAGCCAAAAGATAAACCGGCGTCAATCGCTCAAAAATTTGAATTTTATTAAACAAAATTTCTATATTTATCTTTTCTTCACTTGGCATTACAGCAGAGCCATACTTTTGCTGATAGGCTGAAATTTTATCAAGTGCAGCATCAGCCTTGCTCCAATCATTATCTTTTGTTGCCGCATCAACTGCTGCAAAATACTCTCTCATCATATTAATGACTAGATCAGCCTCTTTAGGCGGAAAATACATCATTGCACTAGCAGGCGAATACCAAGAGTTTGATGGGTCATCTTGCTTTGGAAAAATTTTAAAAATTTCACCAATAAATATCATATAAAAAACATTCAATCTCTCGTCGATCTTGATTACGTCTTTATCAAATGTATTGCGTGATCCAGGATGCTTACGATTAGCAATTTCGGCAAATTTTGTGAGTTTATATTCACTTCCGCCATCTTTTGTGGCTCTAAAAAAATCATTAAAACTTGCATACTTTGCATTTTCATCTATGCCAAGCTCTTTTTTTAGCTCCTTACTTTGTCCAAGTGAGATAATTTTTTCACTTCGCCAAAAATCAGGCGTTACCATTATTGAAAGCATGGCTTGATTCGAGTTTAGGCTATTTATACTCTCGCTTCTATGTATTTTATTTAAAATTTCTTTGCTAAGAGTGTCAAATGGCTTCATTCTACCATCTGAGCTTTGCACAATAAGCCTAGAAAGCTTTTGTGTGTGCTCTTTGCTGATATTAGGCAAAAAGTCTTCAGCCTTTAATGAGCTAAAATTTAAACTTAAAAGTATAATGGCAATAAGAGCAACAAACTTTTTATCGCCCTTTGTTGATTCATTGTCTATTAACTTAGCTAGTTTTCTAAAACGGCTACCAGGATTTATAACATTTAGCACAAAGCCAAGTCCAAGTAAAAAGTAGCCGATGTAAGTTGGTATCTTGCCTGGATCTTTATTTACAGAGAGAATGGTTCCTTTTTCATCTGTATCGTATGAACTTTGGAAAAATCTATAGCCATCATAGTCAAGCACGTGATTCATATAAATTTTATAGTCAAGCCCCGACAAGTTTGTATCATCTTTTACAATAACTTCACTTGAATAGCTCATAGGCGAATTTGAGCCAGGATATCTTTTAAGCTCAAAGTCTTTTAAGTATAAGCTAAACGGAAGTTTAACTTGCTGCGCACCCCATGAAGCGTTAAATTTTTGTCCAGCCACAGCTAAGCGTGAAGGCTCTGTTAGGTTATAAAAAATATGCATCTCTTTACTCTCGCCTTTATAATTTAATTCAGCTATCAAGGCGTTAAATTCGCTATCTTTTGTGCTAACTAGCTTCCTTGAGGCATGAGCTGAAACTAATCTTGGAGCAAAATTTATATTTGAAATAGTATAAAGACTACCCATGCCAAATTCATTTACGCTACCAGCTTTTAACTCGGTTTTTGAGCTATCACTCATTGTAAATTTTGAAAGATCAGTATTTGAAGTAACTGTAAAATTTCCATCCACTAATTTAAAAAGCACATATTTTTTGCTTTCGTCTGGCTTAGCATTAAAGATAAAACTAATATCTGCAACCCTTGCCTCCTCCTCTTCTAATAAGAAAATTTCTTCACTTTCACTCTCGTTTGAAACCACAAATTCCACTACTGGTTGCCCATTTTTATCATCCACAAACTTATAACTTGCATTTGGCACAAATTCTTTAAATTTTAAATTAGCTTCATTATCTGCTATTTTTAGCTTTAGATCAAAACCTTTTTTTGCATCAGAAAGTCCTAACGGCAAAGCAGCGTTTATCTCTTCTCCATTATCGTTTAATGCGGTTAAATTTAAATAGGATATTTTTGTCGTAACGATATTTGACTGAGTTTTCTCTCTTATATGCATATCAGCCTCAAAGCCAAGATATCTTGTTATTCCAGCACCGATTAAGATAACGATAAAACCAAGGTGAAAGATAAGCGAAGGAAGTTTTTTGGGATCGATTAAGTTGTATCTAAAGATATTATAGGTCAAATTTATACCAAGAAGTAGTTGAATTAGCGCAAACCAGCTGGCACCATAAACATAGTACCATGCAGCTTCTGTGCTAGTTTTACTTTCTATTATTGTGGCAGCTCCGCTAGCTATGGCAAAGATTATCATCAAAACGATAGCTGAGCCCATACTTAAAAATAATGATTTTGGATTTAACATCTGCTTCCTTTTATTTATATTATGACAAAGCTATCAAAGTGAAACTTATCTTAAATAACTGCCTTGCTTTGTTTGAGTAGAGACCGGCTTGTTCTCATTTGTGTCTTGTTCAGCAAATGCATCTTTACCTTTTAGATAGGCAAGAATCGCACCAAGATCATTATTTGAAAGAATTTTAGCTTGATTTTGCATTACATTTTTGCCACTTCCACCAAAACTTGAGTCACTTCTATAAGAGATGATACTATCTTCAATATCTTTAGCATCCATATTTTTTAGAGGTGTTGAACCAAATGGCCTTTTATCAGCATTCTCGCCATGACAGCTAGCACATTGCTTTTCATAAAGCTCCTTACCTAAAGAAACACTATATCTACCCTTTCTATCAACGCCTAATTTTAAAATTCTATTATCTTTATAGCGTCTTGGATCTTCATCAACATAGACATTTACTTTTTCATTTCTATCATTAGCCTGCTTTTTTGCCATTTCAGCAAGTTCTTTACCAAACTCACCACGAGCTTCTATATAGTAGACTTGTGAAGCTGCAAAGGCATTTGCCACCAAAAAACACGCCAAAAAAGAAATTTTAATACTTTTCATAATTTTCCTTGAAATTTTGCTCTAAATTTAAAAATCCCGGATCAGATTACTCCGACCCGGGATTATATCATAAGTTGATTAATGAGCTACGATTAGAATGAGTATTTAGCCTCAAATCTGAATTGATCTTCTTTGTTTTTAGCCTCATCAGCAAATTTTGAAGTTTTGAATGCATAGTATGAGCTAAATGTTAGCTTTTTGCTATATTCATATGCAAATCTTGGGGTAACCTCTTCAACTTTTTCTTTGCCATTTTTGCCAGGAGCTGCAGCGTGTTTAATGTGGCCTTTTATGTAATCAACACCAACTGTAAATTTATCAAATGTATATCCAGCTGTTCCATATACTAGGTTTGCTTTTCCATCAGCCCAAGTTGGATCAAGTGTAAGCTCACCAACATCTATTAGACTACCTTTATCTTCAAGAGCAAATGATGTTACACCTTTATTATCAACTTTCCAACCCATATAACCAGCTCTTAAATCAAAGCCGAATAATGAAGCTGTAAGTTCGCCAGCATAGAAGTTACCATCATTATAGTTTGCAACGCCATTAGATTCATCTATACCTTTAGAAAGATGTGCTTTTGCACTTTTATCTACAGTAGTATTTATATAGTTAACTCTACCACCTAAGCTAACATCATCATTAATAGCAAAATTTGCTGAAACATCAGCTGCAAGTAGATCAGCTAGATTTGTTAGGCTAGCATACCATAGTTGGAAATTAATAGGATCATATGAACCAGCGATACCAGCAGCATATAGATTACCAACATCATAAATATTTAAGTAACCAGTATTTACATATAGATCTCCATCACTCTCAACACTATCACCCTCAATTGCATCAAAAGCTAAAGCAGTAAGTGTTAGTCCTTCAATATCTTCATTTACTACTCTTACACCAGTAGCGATAGCATCATCTGTAAAGAACGAGCCAATCTCTTGTTTACCAGCTGTTATAGTAGTGTTTCCAGCTTTATAGCCAAGATAGAACTGATGAACTTTAAATGGATCAGTTGTATTAGTTTTATCTGTACCAGTGCCTCTAGAGCCTTGATCTCCTTGAGTATTATCACCAGAATTATCAGTAGCGTTATATCTTAAACCAATAACGCCAAAGAAGTTATCATCAATTGCAGCTTTAAAATTTGCTACTGCTTTAAATTGATGACCAGCTAATGAGCCAGACTCTGATTTTGTATTAGAAAACTCACCGTGTTTTTTATCATTTGTATATCTATATCTTGCAAATCCTGAAAGATCTACATTTTTTATAGCTTCTTCAAGTGGAGTAGCACTTGCTACGCTTGAAAATGCACCTAAAGCAACCAAAGTGGCTAAACTAATTTTTGTTAGTTTCATTTTTTCTCCTTTTAAGGTTTTGTGCCGACGATTATAATCAATAAAATTTAACATGAAGCTTAAAATTTTTAATTTCAGTTACCGATCGTTTACCGTAATTAATCAAAAATAGATAAAAATTGATAATTTTAAACAAACCAAGGATAAAAATTAAAATGAGTAAAAAGAAAAAGGGGCTGTTGCTTTGCCCCTTAAAAGGAGTTCTAGTTTTGATTGCTGTTGAAATTATATAAGCAAGCAGTAAATCAACGGTAATTAAAAAGAAATTTTTTCCTCTTTTGGTACTTCGATATTTGTTTTTACATTTTTTCTTTTAATAATCACTTCATTTTGTGGCTTTTTTATACCATTATATAAGCCACTAGAGCCGCCCTCTTTTATAAGAAGCATATCTATAAGTTTATCTGCATAAAATGTTGCATAGACTAAGTCGCCTTTATCATAATAGTATCTATTTGCACAAAAATTTGCTTTATTGAGTTTGTGGTTTTTTGTATCGCTCGCCACTATTTCATAGCAGTATTTTGAATCTTTATAAGTAACCTCTTTTATAAAACCTTTGATCGAGCTTTTCACTGGTGTATTTTGCATGACCTGTCTTGGCTGTTTTCGCACTGGTGGATTGTCCTCAAAAAATGAGCAACCCAAAAACATGATAGCAGTTGCCAGTGGAAGTAAAATTTTAGCTTTCATCTCTTCTCCTTAGTGTAAAACGGCGAAGTATAACTTTTAAGATTAAATAAATTTTGCGGGAAATTAAAGGCTCGTATCTAAATTTATATGCACAATCATATAAATTTATCTTAGGCGAGCCTGCTTAAGATAGTTAAGCTGAAACATTTAAAACGTTACCGCCAAACTCGGCGATCTTTTTATCAAGTGTCTCAAGAGTCTTTTCGATAGTCTTTTGAGAAATTTCAGGAAGCTCACCTCCCCAAATTTTCTTCGCATCCTCAAAACCCTTTGCCACACCCTCTCTACCAGCTTTTAGTTTTTCCACGTCATCGCCTGCACCATTTAGCACAAAGCTAGCTATCCTATCAGCCGTATTTACGATACCAAAAAATCCATTCTCGCTAATAAGATCATTTGCCTCGTCACTAGTTAGCTCGTTTAAAGATTTACCATTATAGCCGATATTTGTAAGATCAAGGCCTGATAAAATTTCTGATAAATTTTTAGGCGCATTAAAGCTTAAGCCACCTTGAGCTAATAAATTTGAACTACTGCTTTTAACGATCTCTTTTTGATACTGCAAAAAGTAGCTATTTGAAATATCTTTGGCTGTTAAATTTGTAATTTCAGACTCTTTTTTAGAGATATCCTTTTCATCTTTATGAAGTGAAATTTCTGATTTTACATTTTCTTTTAGACCTAAATTATCGTATGAGTTTGCAATTTGAGAAATCTTCATTTTGGCTCCTTAGAATTTATAAAATCAATATCGCCAAAAAGTAGAATTTATTTAGGTAGAGCGGGAAAACTCCCGCTAGTAGTTATTTGCTAAGTGTTGCGTTTAGCATCCAGATCGCTTTTTCAAATTTTGCGATTTGATCTTGTGCATACATTTGAGTTGTTGTATCACCTTCTGCAAGCTCGTCAAGCTTTTTAAACTCACCCAAAAGGTGTTTATAATCAGCCAAGACAATCTCTAAAACCTCAGTTGGAGTGTAAATTTCTTTTGGCTCGTGTTTGATATGAGTAACTTTTGCTAGCTCCTCAGCCTTGACGATAGGTCTGCCACCAAGCATAAGAGCTCTCTCAGCTGCATCGTCAAATATCTCACTCATATCTTCGTAAGCTTTTTCTGTGTATTCATGAACGCTAAAAAATTGAATACCTTTTACATTCCAGTGAAGATCGTGAAATTTAATATAAAGTGCATTTGCATCAGCCTGAATAACATTTAATTGTAAAATAACTTTTGACATTTTGTCTCCTTCTTTATTGTAAATATGATGAAATTATATATAGCTAGAGTTAATCGGTGGTTAATCAAATAATAAATTTTATTATTTGATATAAAATTTGACTACAAAATAAAATTATCTTGTAGTCAAACGTAGAATCATAAATTTTTCTATTTTTTATATGGTGTAGTTTTGTAGCCTTGCTCGATCAAACTGCTCATACCTCCATCTAAATTTATTATCTTAAGATCTGAGCTATCTATTGCTGCGGCTGCTGCTGTGCTTCTTCTGCCACTTCTGCAAACAAGAGCAATAGGTTTTTTGATATCGACTGCCTTTGAAAGCTCCTCTAAAAATGCACTCTTATCATTTGGATTAAAAGTTATAGTCTTTGCACCTGCGATAACGCCAGTCTCTTGCCACTCAGATGGAGTTCTAATATCAATAATCTGATCATATTTTTTGATCTCATCTGGGCTTATATTAACGGTTTTAACATCAGCTGACAACATACAACAAACAGCTCCTAAAAGTAAAATTTTTTTCATCTGCTCTCCTTAAATAAATTTTTGAAATGTTAGCACAGATTATTAAATATATAAAAATTTTTGTTGATAAAATTTATTAGTTTAGATAAAAATTAATAATATAACGTGTTGATAAAAAAGCTAAACCCACTACGAATACATATATAGATAAACCGACTAGATTGATGAAAATATAGTCATTTACCATTACGCTTTTTATAAAATTTCTTTGATATTAGTGATCTTGTTTGCATA
>NZ_CABPUT010000006.1:174281-192084 GCF_902460625.1 Campylobacter concisus | reverse complement strand
TATAATCTTTTTTATAAAGTCCATTCTTTGCATTTTTTCTTTTACTCTATTATACTGATCAGCATAAGAGCATTTTTATAAATTGCTATATCTTATTATACGTTTTAGTATATTTTAAAAAACACTTGTTTGAGCACTTTGTATTTTACAAAGATGATTGCATGATGGATGGTGTCCCCAACAGGATTCGAACCTGTGGCCTTAGAATTAGGAATTCTACGCTCTATCCAGCTGAGCTATGAGGACAATTCACATATTTTGTAGATAGATTTTATCAGAATAAATAATTTTTGAAGGACAGATTACTCTGCCCTTCTTTGGTTAATTAGCCATTTCTCTTTTTAATGATTTCATCACTTACGTTTTTAGGAACTTCTTCATAGTGATCAAATTCCATTGAATAAGTTGCACGACCTTGAGTCATTGAGCGAAGATCTGTTGAATAGCCAAACATTTGAGCTAATGGACAATAAGCTGCAATGATCTTCACACCATTTCTATCATCCATTGAATTTACTTGACCACGGCGTTTATTAAGGTCGCCTATAACATCACCCATATACTCTTCTGGAGTTTCAACTTCAACCTTCATCATAGGCTCAAGAATAACAGCACCTGCTTTTCTAGCACCTTCCTTAAAGCCCATTGAAGCAGCAAGTTTAAATGCCATTTCAGATGAGTCAACTTCATGGTAGCTACCATCAAAAAGGGTAACTTTAACATCTTCGACTGGATAACCAGCAAGAACACCGCTTTGAAGTGCCTCTTTGCAACCTTTTTCAACAGCTGGGATATATTCTTTTGGAACAACACCACCTTTGATATCGTTAACAAACTCAAATCCACTAGCAGCTGGAAGCGGCTCAATACGTAAAAATACGTGACCATATTGACCACGACCGCCTGATTGTTTAGCATACTTATACTCTTGCTCAACTGTTTTGCGGATAGTTTCGCGGTAAGCAACTTGTGGTTGACCAACTTCAGCATCAACTTTAAATTCACGAAGCATACGATCAACTATGATCTCCAAGTGAAGCTCACCCATACCGCTAATAATAGTTTGACCACTCTCTTCGTCTGTACTAACTCTAAAACTTGGATCTTCTTGAGCTAGTTTTTGAAGTGCTATTGCCATTTTTTCCTGGTCTGCCTTTGTTTTTGGTTCAACTGCAACACTAATAACTGGCTCAGGGAAGTCCATTCTTTCAAGGATAACTTTATCTTTCTCGCTAGCTAGAGTATCACCTGTTAGAGTATTTTTTAGACCAACAACAGCACCGATCTCACCAGCAAAAAGCTCAGTAATCTCTTCACGTTTATTTGAGTGCATTTTTAGCAAGCGACCGATTCTCTCTTTGCAGTCTTGAACTGTGTTGTAAGCATAGCTACCACTTTCAAGGCTTCCTCTATAAACACGGATAAATGTTAGCTGTCCAACAAATGGGTCAGTCATAATCTTAAACGCAAGAGCGGCAAATTCGCCATTATCTGTACTTTCAACAGTTACTTCAGCGCCATCTTCATAAACACCATTTATTGCTGCGATCTCATCTGGAGCTGGTAAATAATCAACAACAGCATCAAGTAGAGGTTGGATACCTTTGTTCTTAAACGCAGTTCCGCAAAGCATAGGCGTGATAGTCATTCTCAAGCAGCCTGCTTTTATGCCTTTTTTGATCTCTTCTTCACTTAGCTCTTCACCAGCAAAAAATTTCTCCATCAAGCTATCATCTGTCTCTGAAACTGCTTCGATTAGTTTTGCACGGTATTCCTCTGCTTTATCTTTAACTTCAGCTGGAATTTCTTCTTCAACATAGTCAGTTGGCTTTTTCTCATCATTCCAAACATAAGCTTTCATTCTTACAAGGTCAACTACGCCCCTAAAGTTATCCTCGGCGCCTATAGGAATTTGAATAGGAATTGGGTTTGCTTTTAGTCTTTCCCTGATCTGCTCTTCAACTCTAAAGAAATTTGCACCGATTCTATCCATTTTATTAACAAAAACGATTCTTGGTACGTGATATTTATTTGCTTGTCTCCAAACAGTTTCTGATTGTGGTTGAACACCGCCAACAGAACAAAATACTGAAACAGCACCGTCAAGAACACGCATAGAACGCTCAACTTCGATAGTAAAGTCAACGTGTCCCGGAGTGTCGATTAGGTTTATTTGATAACCCTTCCAAAATGCCGTAGTTGCAGCTGAAGTAATAGTAATACCACGCTCTTTTTCTTGTTCCATCCAGTCCATGGTAGCAGCACCATCATGAACTTCACCTATTTTATGGCTCATACCAGTAAAGAATAAAATTCTCTCGCTAGTAGTTGTCTTTCCAGCATCAATGTGAGCCGCAATACCGATATTTCTTACCTTATGTAAAGGCGTTTTTCTCTCTGCCATATTAATTCTTTCTTACCAGCGGTAGTGAGCAAATGCTTTATTAGCCTCTGCCATCTTGTAAGTATCTTCCTTCTTCTTGAAAGATGCACCTTTTGAGTTTGCCGCATCTAAGAGCTCATTCGCTAGTTTATCTATCATAGTTCTTTCGCTTCTTTTTCTAGCGTAAGTTATAAGCCAGCGGATAGCAAGAGCTTGTTGGCGAGCTGGGCGAACCTCAACTGGTACTTGATAGGTAGCACCACCAACACGGCGTGATTTAACTTCTAAAATAGGTTTTACATTTTCAATAGCATCGTTAAAAACGTCGATGCCTTTAACCTCAGCATTTTTCTTTTCTATGGCTTTAATAGCACCATACATTATCTCAGTAGCGACGCTTTTTTTGCCATCATACATAAGAGAATTAATAAATTTAGTGATTATTTTATTTCCGTAAATCGGATCAGGTAAGATTTCCCTTACAGGGGCTTTTCTTCTTCTCATTTTGATCTTTCCTTCAAATTTTTATGAAATTTTACTCAAACGTTTGCAAATTTTAGCAACGTCTGCGAACCTAAATTTTTACTTTTTTGTTGCAGCTGCAGCACCAGCTTTAGGGCGTTTCGCACCATATTTAGAACGAGAAACTGTTCTTTTTGCAACACCAGCAGTATCAAGTGCACCACGAACGATGTGATATTTAACACCTGGTAAGTCTTTAACCCTACCGCCGCGAACTAAAACGATACTGTGTTCTTGTAGGTTGTGACCTTCACCACCGATATAGCTGATGACTTCAAAACCGCTTGTTAGCCTGACTTTGGCAACTTTCCTCAAGGCTGAGTTTGGTTTTTTAGGAGTTGTAGTATAAACCCTAGTGCAAACTCCTCTTCTTTGAGGGCACTCTTTTAACGCTGGAGATTTTGACTTAACAGTCACTTTCTTGCGTTCTTTTCTGACCAATTGATTTATGGTTGGCACAATAATTCCTTTCAACTAAATTTATTAAAAAGACCTAATTTTATTTAAAATAAACTTAAATAACGGTTAATAAGTTAGACTTACTCATCTAATTCTTGATTTTATAAAAACTCTGCTGTCTTTATTTTGTATTAATCTTGTTTGACAGCATATTTGCCACTACCTATCAAAAGAATACAAAGTGAAATAGCAATATAAAGGAAAATAAGCTCTGATTTAAAGCCATTAACCTCATTTAATGCAAATAAATTTGCAAATCCATAGTACGAGTATAAAATAGTAATACTAGTACCTAAAACTAGGATAGCACCTACCCTTGAATAAAAACCAATAATTAACATGATGGGCGCTAAGACCTCTCCAAGGTAAGAAAAATATGCCAAAAATCCAGGCAAACCAGCATTTACTAATATACCTTTTACCCCACTAAGTCCATGTAAAATTTTACCAAAACCATGCATAAAAAGGCAGATACCAAGTCCTAAACGTATAAATAAAAGTCCAAGATCAATGTTTTTCATAAATTCTCCATGATGTGATTTAAAGATAAGGATTTTATTAGGTGATAGTTAATAGCTTGTAAATTTTTAATTTATTTAATTTTTTAAGGAGGTTAAGCCCCAAAAATAGGGGCTTAAAGTATTAGTTTTCTTTGATTTTTACTTTTTTATCTTTATAAAAACCAGTTCCGACTGGGATCATACGTCCAAGGATAACGTTCTCTTTTAGATCCTCAAGATAGTCAAATTTAGCAGCAATCGATGCTTCTGTTAAAACTTTAGTTGTCTCTTGGAACGATGCAGCAGAGATCACACTATCACTTCCGATAGCTGCTCTTGTAACGCCTAATAAGATCGGTTCAGCAATAGCTGGCTCACCGCCCATGTTCATGATGCGCTCGTTCTCTTCTTTAAATTTATTTCTTGAGACCATATCGCCAACTATGAAATTTGTATTTCCACTATCAACGATTTTGACTTGGCGAAGCATTTGTGATACGATGATCTCGATATGTTTATCGGCGATCGCAACACCTTGGCGGCGATAAACTTGTTGAATCTCGCTAATCAAATAATAATGAAGTGCTTTTTCGCCAAGAATTCTTAAAATATCGTGGCTTGAGATTAGCCCATCAGTTAATTTCTCGCCAGCATGGACGAATTCCCCATCTCTTACTTGGATCTGACGACTTTTCTCGATCAAATACTCAGCAGTTGTACCATCTTCAGCTTGAATGATTATGCGCTCTTTTGAGCGAAGTGGCTTGTCAAATCTAACCACACCATCAATCTCCGCAACGATAGCTGTATTTTTAGGGCGTCTTGCTTCAAATAGCTCGCTAACTCTTGGAAGACCACCAGTGATATCTTTTGACTTAGCGACAGCTTTTGGAGTCTTAGCCAAAATATCAGCCTGAGCTACTTCATCACCACTTGAGACAAAGATCGCAGTTTTTGGATCAAGCGGATACTTGATTAAATTTCCTTTTTTAGTAGCGATAATAATCGCAGGTTTTACACCGCTTGGCAAATACTCGTTGATAACAAGACGTCTTTGTCCAGTCGCCTCATCTGCTTGCTCAGTAGCGCTGTATCCTGGCTCAATATCCTCAAAACTAACCACACCGGCTTCTTCAGCAATAGTTGGAGTTGAGTATGGATCCCACTCAGCAATAATCAACTTGTCATCTTTTTCAGGCAATGAGACTACTGTCGCTCTCTCAACTGCATCATTATCAGAAACTTGAATGATAGAATTTCTTGGGATATAATGGCGAACCGCCTCACGTCCATCTTTATCAGAAACAACTACAAAGAAACCTTTTTCAGTTACTTTGTGACCTTTTTTGATATCTTTAACCCTATCAAGATAATCACCTTTTAATATGAAAAATTTAACCACACCATTTGCGTCAGCTAAAATTTTACGAGTTACCGGATCTCCATCTGAAATTTTAAGTTCACTAGCGTATGGGATACGATTTGGGATATTCCAACCCTCTTTTATGATCTCAACAATACTTTCATTCTCTTTTACCTTATCGCCACTTACATAAGGTATATACATCTTTCCTTCGATCTTTCCGCTAACACCAGCTAATTCATTTGGCTTAGCAAGATCATTTCTTCTAATTGTATATTTAACCTCTTCTTTTTTACCTTTTATCACGATATTTACATCTTCGTGGGCATATTCGATCTCTATTTTGCCGTCAATCGTTGATTTAATCTTTGGCTCAACAAGTAGCACAGCTGCGCTTCTTCTATTTGCAACGATCTTCTTATCACCATTATCATAAGTATTAAGGTTGTAATATCTGATAAAACCTTCTTTTTGGGCGATTACTTGGCGATCTTGTTGCTCAGTAGAAGCCGTACCACCGATGTGGAATGTTCTTAGTGTTAGCTGTGTACCTGGCTCACCGATAGACTGAGCTGAGATAATACCAACTGCTTCACCTGGTTTTACAAGCTTGCCTTCACCCAAATTTAAGCCATAGCATTTTGCACAAACGCCTTTTGGTGCTTTGCAAGTAATAGGAGTTCTAATGCTCACTGATTTTATGCCAGCCTCAGTTATAGCTCTAGCTTTTTCTTCATCAAGTAGTGTGCCCTCACTAAATAAAATTTCATTAGTTATAGGATCGATCACATCATCTGCTAAAACACGGCCTAATACTCTTTCTTCAAGGCTTTCTATTAGCTCGCCACTCTCAGTAATATCTGTGATTTCAACGCCCTCGTGCGTACCGCAGTCGTGCATTGTTACTTTAACATTTTGAGCAACGTCGATTAGTTTTCTTGTTAAATAACCGGCGTTGGCTGTTTTTAGCGCTGTATCTGCAAGACCTTTTCTAGCTCCGTGGGTAGAGTTAAAGTACTCCATTATATTTAGACCTTCACGGAAGTTTGAAATGATAGGCGTTTCGATGATCGAACCATCAGGTTTTGCCATAAGACCACGCATACCAGCTAGCTGGCGAATCTGCGCTGCACTACCTCTCGCACCCGAGTCTGCCATCATATAAATAGAGTTAAATCCGCCCTTATCATTTTGGATAAGCTTCATCATCTCGCTTGCAACGCTGTTGTTTGTATCTGTCCAGATATCAATGATCTTGTTGTATCTCTCACTATCTGTTAAAAGACCAGCGCCGTATTGCTTTTGAATTTCGCGAACTTTTTTCTTAGCTTCGTCAATATATTTTTGCTTGCTATCTGGCACGATTATATCAGCAATAGAGATAGAAATCCCCGCTTTTGTCGCATATCTAAAGCCTAAATTTTTAAGCTTATCAAGGAAGTCAGCCGTTACTTCAAGACCGCCATTTCTATAAACATAATCAACCAAATTTGCAATGTCTTTTTTCTTCATGATCTTATTCCACATATTTTCAGGAACAAAATCAGGAAGTATCGCTCTTAGGATCAAGCGACCAGCCGTCGTAAAGATGATCTTGTTATCAACCATTGTCTTAATTTTAGCGTGAAGACCAAGAGTATTAGCCTCTTCAGCGATCATTACTTCATCAACGCTTGAGAAAATTTTATTTGCGCCTTTTTCGTCATTTCTCTCTAGGCTTAAATAATAAATTCCTAAAACCATATCTTGTGAAGGAACTGTGATAGCCTTACCACTTGCAGGAAGCAAGATGTTCATTGAGCTAAGCATCAAAATTTTGCACTCAGCGATAGCCTCTTGAGATAGTGGCACGTGAACAGCCATTTGGTCGCCGTCGAAGTCAGCGTTGAATGCCGCACAAACTAATGGGTGAAGCTGGATCGCCTTGCCTTCAACAAGCACTGGGTGAAACGCTTGGATAGAAAGTTTGTGAAGTGTTGGAGCACGGTTTAGCATAACTGGATAGTCTTTAACGACCTCTTCTAGGCACTCCCAAACCTCATTTGTCTTATCTTCTATCATCTTTTTAGCTTGCTTAACAGTTGTTGCATAGCCTTTTTCTTCTAGACGAGCAAGCAAATGTGGTTTAAATAGCTCTAGAGCCATTTTCTTTGGAAGACCGCACTGATCCATCTTTAGTTTCGGACCAACGACGATAACAGAACGTCCAGAGAAGTCAACACGCTTACCTAGCAAATTCTGGCGGAAACGGCCTTGCTTACCTTTGATGATCTCGCTTAGTGATTTTAGTGGGCGTTTGTTTGCGCCTTTTACTGCATTTGCTCTGCGGCCATTGTCAAATAACGCATCAACTGCTTCTTGAAGCATTCTCTTTTCATTTCTGATAATGATCTCAGGTGCGTCAAGCTCAAGTAGACGTTTTAGACGGCTGTTTCTATTTATTACGCGGCGATATAGATCGTTTACGTCAGAAACAGCAAATTTACCACCATCAAGGCTAACTAGCGGTCTAAGATCAGGTGGAAGAACTGGTAAATTTGTTATCATCATCCACTCTGGGCGGTTGCCTGAATTTAAAAAGCTCTCGATAACTTTTAGGCGTTTTACGATAGTCTTTTTCTTAGCCTCAGAATTTGTAGACTCCATCTCTTCTTTTAGTTGATTTAAAATTTCCATCAAATCAAGCTCAGCTAGCATATCATAGATGACCTCGCCACCCATTCTAGCTGTAAAACCAGTCTCTTCGTATCTTGAAGCTAGGCTTTGATATTGCTCTTCGTTTAAAACGTCGTATTTCTCAACTTTTTTAGAATTTTCATTGTCGTAATAAGCCTCACCAGCATTATCAACAATGTATGCCTCATAGTAAAGTACACGCTCAAGGTCTTTCATCTTAATACCAAGAAGTGCACCAATACGGCTTGGTAAGAAATTTACATACCAGATGTGAGCCACTGGAGTTACAAGCTCGATATGACCCATGCGAGAGCGGCGAACTTTAGATGTTGTTACTTCAACACCGCACTTTTCGCACTTGATGCCTTTATAACGCATCTTTTTATATTTGCCACAAAGGCACTCGTAATCACGGATCGGTCCAAAAATTTTCGCACAAAACAAGCCGTCACGCTCAGGTTTTAGTGTGCGGTAGTTGATAGTTTCTGGTTTTTTAACCTCACCATAACTCCAAGATTTTATCTTCTCAGGACTTGCTAAACGAAGTTGAAAAGCTTCAAAATCACGAGGTCTATGCTCTTCTTTTATCTCAACTGGTTTTAAATTAGTTAGTTTCATTTGTCTCATCCTCATCATATACTTCCACATCAAGAGCTAGTGATTTTAGCTCGTTTGTTAGAACAAAGAACGTCTCAGGGATACCAGTCTCAGGAACGTTTTCACCTCTTGTTAAAGCTTTGTAAGCAGAAAGTCTTCCCTCAACATCGTCTGATTTTACAGTTAACATCTCTCTTAGTGTATGAGCAGCACCGTAAGCCTCAAGTGCCCAAACCTCCATCTCACCAAACCTTTGACCACCAAATAGCGCCTTACCGCCAACTGGTTGCTGCGTAACAAGGCTGTATGGTCCAGTACTTCTTGCGTGAACTTTCTCATCAACCAAGTGGTGAAGTTTTAGCATATACATACAACCAACATTAACGCGCTCTCTTATCTTTGAGCCTGTGCGTCCATCGTATAGCTCGGTTTTGCCGTCGCTATCTATCTTTGCCATCTCAAATAATTTTGCAAATTCGTCAGCCTTAACGCCTTCAAAAATCGGAGTTGCAAATCTTACGCCATTACTCCAATCTTTTGCGTATTCAAGAAGCTTCTCATCGCTCATCTTACCAAGAGCTTTTTTAGCGTCCATTAGCTTAGCAATACCTGCTATCTCTATCATCTTAGCTCTTAGCTCTTTTATCCACTCGCCTTTTTTAGTTTCAAAAATTTCATTGATCTGCTCACCTAAGCGATAGCCAACAAGACCAAGGTGGCTCTCTAAAATTTGACCGATGTTCATACGGCTTGGAACGCCAAGTGGGTTTAGCACGATGTCTACAATCTGACCGCTTGGAAGATACGGCATATCGACTTCTCTAACTATATTTGAAACGATACCTTTGTTTCCGTGACGTCCAGCCATTTTATCGCCGACTTTTAGTTTGCGTTTTGTAGCTATGTAAACTTTTACAAGTTTAACAACACCGCTTGGTAAAATGTCATCTTTTTCTAAAATTTCTATCTTAGCATCGTGCTCTTCTTTGAGCTTTTTCTTCTCATTTTGGAAGTAATTTTTTAGCTCATCATATTTCTTTTGAATATCTTTTGAAAAGCTTTTAACGATAGCATTTAGAGTAAACCTATTTATATTTTCAAGATCAGCCTTATTGATCTTTGAGCCTTTTTTATACTCTTTTTTATTTACCTCTTGATCGCTTGCTAGTGGATTTTTAGAAAGAAGTGCTGTAACTTTTAGCATCTCTTCGCGATCCAACATAAGCAGTCTATCGTGATGTTCTTTTTCTAAAAGAGTCTTCTCTTCTTCGTAAGCTTTATTTGTTCTGCTATCTTTTTCATAACCTTTTTTGGTGAAAATTTTAACATCAACAACCACGCCTTCCATCGAAGCTGAAGCGTAGAGCGATTTATTTACAACGTGACCAGCCTTTTCGCCAAAAATCGCACGTAGTAATCTTTCTTCTGGAGTCGGCTTAACTTCGCCTTTTGGAGATACTTTACCAACAAGGATCATACCAGGCTTGATCTCTGTACCAATTTTGACAATACCACTTTCATCAAGGTGCATAAGCTCCTCTTCTTTGACGTTTGGTATATCTTTTGTTATCTCCTCAACCCCGTCTTTTAACTCACGAGCTTCGATCTCTTTTTCATAGATATGAACACTTGTAAAGGCGTCTTCACGTATCATTTTTTCGCTAATGACGATCGCGTCTTCGTAGTTGTAGCCATTCCAAGGCATAAATGCTATTAGTGCGTTTTTACCGATAGCTAGCTCGCCTTTTTCCATGCTTGGGCCGTCAGCAATTATTTGGCCAGCAACAATCTCATCACCTTTTTTAACTATCGGATGTTGAGAAAAAGTCGTATTTTGGTTTGTTCTTAAATTTTTCTCCAAAGAGTAATGATCGATATATGGACCAGCTTCGTCTTCGCCTAAAATGAATATATTTTTATTATCAACCTTTTCAACCACACCACTACGTTTTGCTTTTACGCTTTCCCATGCATCTCTTGCGATAACGCTTTCCATACCTGTTCCAACAATAGGAGCAGTTGAGCGAAGTAGTGGTACTGCCTGACGTTGCATGTTTGAACCCATGAGAGCACGGTTAGCATCATCATGCTCTAGGAATGGAATAAGTGAAGCCGCAACACCAGCTATCATACCAGAACAAAGGTCGATCAAAGTAACATCTTCTCTACGCGCAAGCATCATCTCGCCATCTTTTCTAACCTCAATCAAATCCTCAACGATATGCCCATTTTCATCAAGCTTGGTTGATGCTGGAGCTATAACATTACCCTCTTCTTGAGTTGCGGTTAAATAAACTATCTCATCAGTCACTTTGCCATCTACAACTTTTTTGTAAGGTGCTTCAACAAAGCCAAGATCATTCACTTTTGCATAGGTTGAAAGTGTATTGATAAGACCAATATTTTGACCTTCTGGAGTCTCAACAGGACAAATTCTGCCGTAGTGGGTTGGGTGAACGTCGCGCACCTCAAAGCCAGCACGTTCTTTTACCAAACCACCCTCGCCAAGTGCAGATAGACGACGTTTGTGAGTAACCTCACTAAGCGGGTTTGTCTGATCCATAAACTGGCTTAACTGTCCACCTGTGAAAAATTCCATAATTGTTGCAGTAATCATTTTTGGATTAATGAGGTCGTATGGCATAATCTCTTCGGTATTATTGCTTAAGCTTGTAAATTTATCGCGGATAGCCTTTTGCATCTTTACAAAACCAAGGTGAAGTTCGCTAGCGAGCAGCTCACCGATTGACCTTATACGGCGGTTGCCAAGGTGGTCGCGATCATCAATGTGACCTTGTCCATTTTTAACTTTTATAAGATATTTTGCAGTTTTTATGATATCTTCGCTTGTTAGTAAAGTAACATATTCTGGTACATCAAGTGAGAGCTTATGATTCATCTTCATACGACCAACTTTTGTTAAATCGTATCTCTCGGGATTAAATAGCATATCATTTACAAAACTCTTTGCAGCCTCTTTTACAACTGGCTCTCCTGGTCTCATAACCTTATAAATTCTAATAGCCGCAAGATCATTTTCATCATCCACGCCCTCAGTTTGTTTTAAAACCTTAAGCATATCGCTGTCAGCTATGAAAGAATTTATAATCGCATCATCAACACCAGCAGCAGAGTTATTTATAATCTCAATACTTTCATGCTCAGCTAAAATTTTCGCAAGTTTATTCTCGTCAAGAGCAGATAACGTATCATATAAAATTTCTCCACTCTCTGTATTTATTACAGGATTTGCCAAATATCTACCAATAAGTGCTTCAACTGGGTATTCAACAAATTTTACGCCATCCTCGATCAGTTTGTCAGCTTTTTTCTTAGTTAGACGTTTGCCTGCTTGGTGAAGAATTTCTCCATCTTCGTTTTTTATATCATATTCAACTCTTCCCAAATAATCTTCAGGATTAAAAAGAGTTAAGAATTTGTTATTTTTAATAATTAAATTTTGTATCGGATAAAACAACTTAATGATGTCTTGTTTTTTATATCCAAGCGCCCTAAATAATATAGTTACTGGCACTTTTCTACGTTTATTTATCCTAACATATAAAATATCTTTTGTATCATATTCAAAGTGTAGCCAAGAGCCACGGTCTGGTATTATTTGAGCTGTATAAATTAATTTATTTGCAACAGTCGCGCTCTCTTCTTGTTTAAAAATAACACCTGGACTTCTATGGAGTTGATTTACAACAACACGCTCAACACCATTTATAATAAATGAAATTCTATCAGTCATTAGTGGAATTTCACGTATAAAAATTTCTTGTTCTTTTATATCTTTAACACCGACTTTATCACCTGTCTTATCATCTTTCTCATGAACGATAAGACGTATTTTCATCTTTAAATTTACAGAGTATGTAAGACCTCTTTCTATACACTCTCTGATCGTATATTTTGGTTTTCCAATTTCTGAGCCAACATATTCTAAAGTCAAACGATTTTGCGGATCATGTATTGGAAAGATTGATTTGAAAACTTTTTCTATACCGCTTTCTATTTGATTGTTATTTAGATTTAAAAAATTATCAAAGCTCTTTTTTTGTAGTTGTAGTAGGTTCGGAACGTCTATCTCCTTAACGACATTAGAGAAGTCAACCCTAAGACGATTTCCTGAGTATAAGCTATTTAACATTGCATCTACCTCGTGGTAATTTTGAAAGAAAAGTATAGCCTTTTAACAAGGCATCTAAAATTTAAAAAAGAGAGAGCCTGTGCCCTCTCTTGAAATATTAAGCTCAAATAATAAAAAATTATTTAAGTTCAACCTTAGCACCAGCTTCTTCAAGCTCTTTTTTAGCTGCCTCAGCCTCGTCTTTGCTAACGCCTTCTTTAAGAACAGATGGTGTTCCCTCAACTGCGTCTTTAGCTTCTTTAAGACCAAGACCAGTAAGCGCTCTAACAACTTTAATAACGTTGATTTTCTTATCACCAGAATCAACCAAAACAATGTTAAATTCTGTTTTTTCCTCTGCTGCAGTTGCTGCACCACCTGCTGCAACTGCACCACCTGCTACCATTACAGGAGCAGCGCTAACACCAAATTTCTCTTCGAACTCTTTTACAAGTTCACTAAGTTCAAGTACAGAAAGATTAGATATAAACTCTAATACATCTTCTTTAGTAATTGCCATTTTTAATCCTTATTATTTTTAATTTTTATTAAGCTAATTGTTCTTTTTTCTCTTTAAGCGCATTCAAACCAATTGTGAAATTTTGAATTGGCGCATTCCAAACTTGTAAAAGCATCGCAATAAGCTCATCACGGCTAGGCATTTTAGATAGAGCTTTAACTTTATCAACGCTAGCAACTTCGCCATCAATATAAGCTGTTTTTATTTTGAAAAGATCAGCATTAGACTCTTCAAATTTTGCGGCTACTTTAGTTACTGCTAATTGATCTTCGCTCCAAAGATAGATATTTGTATCTTTGAGTTCCATTCCGACTTTATCAGAATTTTTAAGAGCAATATTTGCAAGAGTATTTTTAATAACCTGAACTTTTACATTTTGTTCTTTAGCAGAATTTCTTAAAACTTCAAGTTTCTTTACTGAAAGGCCACGATAGTCACAAACTACAATAGCTTCAGCAGTTTTAAATTCACTCTCTAATTTTGCAACAACTTCATTTTTTTCGTTACGTGTCACTTTTTCTCCTTTCCGACCGGTAATTTCAAGCAGAGCGGGTCGAATCAATTAAGCCCAATGGCCTCGGCTATCTCCAATCTAAGATATAAATTTTAATTTTTAGTTTTATTTTAAGTCCATAACTTCTTGAGTATCAAGAGCTATAGATGGGCTCATTGTCAAAGACAACGAAGCATTTTTAACATATCTACCCTTTGCAGTTGCAGGTTTATGTTTATTAATCGCTTTAATAAATGTTGAAATATTTTCATTTAATTGTTCTTTAGTAAAATTAACTTTACCAAGGCCTGCATGTATATTTCCTTGCTTATCAACACGGAAATTTACTTGACCACTTTTTGCATTATTAACAGCTTGTGCAACATCCATTGTGACTGTACCAGTTTTTGGATTTGGCATTAATCCTTTTGGTCCTAAAATTCTACCGACCTTACCTACAAGACCCATTAAGTTTGGAGTAGCTATAAGAACATCAAAATTCATTATACCTTTTTGTATATCTTCAACTAAATCATCTGCACCAATAATATCAGCACCAGCTACTTTTGCCTCATCAGCTTTAGCATCTTTAGCAATAACAGCAACTCTTACAGTTTTACCTGTACCGGCCGGCAAAACGACTGAACCACGAACCATTTGATCAGCATGTCTTGGATCAACATTTAATTTTAATGCAATCTCAACTGTTTCATTAAATTTAGCAGAAGCCAGAGTTTTAACTGTGTCAATAGCCTCGCTAAGGTTATAAATTTTATCTTGCTCTACTTTTTTGAGCAATTCTTGAAATCTCTTGCTAGTTTTTCCCATAAATTTCTCCGCATATATATTGCTTCCGTCTTTTGCAAATCAACCTGACGGTAAAGGCTTTAGTCTACTACTTCGACACCCATTGAGCGAGCTGAGCCAGCAATAATCTTGGTTGCTTGCTCTTTATCATTTGTATTCAAATCAACAAGTTTTTTCTCGACTATTTCTAGAACTTGAGCTTTTGTTAATTTGCCTACTTTATTTTTTAAAGGATTATCAGTTCCTTTTGTTATACCTGCAGCCTTTTTAATAAGATCTGTAGCAGGAGGCTGTTTTGTGATAAATGTAAAACTTTTATCAGCATAAACAGTTATAACAACTGGAATATTAAACCCAACCATGTCTTTTGTTCTTTCATTAAAGGCTTTACAAAATTCCATAATATTAACACCTTTTTGTCCAAGAGCTGGACCAACTGGTGGACTAGGATTTGCTTTTGTTGCAGCAATTTGTAATTTTATTTCACCTATAACTTTTTTAGCCATTTCTTGCTCCTTAAATTATCTTCTCAACTTGTGAATACAAAATATCAACAGGGGTACTTCTACCAAAAATAGAAACATTAAGTCTAAGCTTGCCATGTATCATGTCATATTCTTCAACAATACCTGTAAAGTTAGCAAAAGGACCTTCTGTTATACGAACACTCTCACCATCCTCAAAGAATATCTTAGGTTTTGGTGCAGCCCTTTTTTGAACTTTTTCCAAAATGGTATTTATATCTTTTTCAGATAATGGCGTAGGTTTTTTGGCCTCACCAATAAAACGTCCAACTTTTGGCAAAGATTGAATCCTGTGCCAAAGAGCCGTATCAAGATCTAAGCACGCAAAAGCATAACCTGGGTAAAGAGTTCTTTCGTTGATTTTTTGCTTACCATTTTTTATTTCTATTACGTCTTCTGTAGGAACTATAATTTCTTTTAGTTGATCTTCTATTCCATGATCTTTTACTAAATTTTCAATTCCTCTTTTTACTGCCATTTCGCTTCCAGCGTAAGTCTGTATAGCATACCATTTATGTGACATTACTTCTTTCCTTATATCATATAACTTTAGATAAAACAAAGGACATAATAACATCAACAAGAGCTAAAAAAAGTGATACAACAGCAACTACGATAAAAACTGCAAAAAAAGCATTTCTAATTTGTTCTTTTGTGGGATAAATAACCTTCATTATTTCCAATTTAGAAAGCCTAATATAATTTATAATTTTTTCCATAATCTTAACCTTAGTCGTGGCAGGGCAAGAGGGATTCGAACCCCCAACCATTGGATTTGGAATCCAGCGCTCTACCGTTGGAGCTATTGCCCTAATAGCTTCTTAATTAACTTTTTAATTTAACTTCTTTATGAATAGTATGTTTTTTTAATCTTGGGCAATACTTTTTAAGTTCAACTTTATCCGTAGTAGTTTTACTATTTTTAGTTGTTGTATAATTTATATCACCACTTTCAGAGCATTTTAAACCAATTTTAATTCTCATATAAGTCCTTATTAAGATATCAAAGGGATATCCTCCCTTTGACAAATTTTTATAAATTAACCAAGTATTTTTGAAACAACACCTGAACCAACAGTCCTACCACCTTCACGGATAGCAAAACGAGTACCTTCCTCAAGTGCTACTGGAGCAATCAATTCAACAGAAATTCTTACATTATCACCTGGCATAACCATCTCTGTTCCTTCTGGGAGCGTAATTGAACCAGTAACATCAGTTGTTCTTACATAGAACTGTGGTCTATAGTTATTAAAGAAAGGAGTATGGCGACCACCTTCTTCTTTTGTTAAGATATAGACTTCGCCTTCAAATTTTGTATGAGGGGTAATTGATTTAGGTTTACAAAGAACCATACCACGCTCAACATCCTCTTTCTTGGTACCACGGAGAAGAACGCCGACATTATCACCAGCTTCACCTTGATCCATCTCTTTTCTAAACATTTCAACACCAGTAACTGTTGTTGTTTGAGTTGGCTTAATACCGACAATTTCAATTGTGTCACCAACTTTTATAACACCTTTTTCAATTCTACCAGTTACAACTGTACCACGACCTGAAATCGAAAAAACATCTTCGATTGGCATAAGAAGATCTTTATCTGTTGCACGAACTGGAGTTGGAATATAGCTATCAACTGCATCCATTAATTCCATAATTTTTGCCGACCATTCACCATCTTGACCAGCTTTTGCCTCTTCAAGGGCTTTAAGTGCTGAACCAGAAACAATAGGTGTATCATCACCTGGGAAATTATACTCATTAAGTAATTCGCGGATTTCCATTTCAACCAATTCAAGTAGCTCAGCATCATCAACCATATCAGCTTTATTCATAAAAACAACAATGTATGGAACACCAACTTGGCGTGATAACAAAATATGCTCTCTAGTTTGTGGCATTGGGCCATCAGCTGCAGAAACAACCAGAATAGCTCCATCCATTTGCGCAGCACCTGTAATCATATTTTTTACATAGTCGGCGTGACCAGGGCAGTCAACGTGGGCATAGTGGCGTTTCTCTGTCTCGTACTCAATATGTGAAGTAGCAATTGTAATACCACGCTCTTTTTCTTCTGGAGCATTATCAATATTATCATAATCTTTTAGCTCAGCAAGTCCTTTGCGTGAAAGAACAGCAGATATTGCAGCTGTTAATGTAGTTTTACCATGATCTACGTGACCAATAGTACCTATGTTTACGTGCGGCTTGTTACGTGAAAATTTTTCTTTAGCCATCTTTTCCTCCGTATGTGATATATGTCTTTTTTCTTAATTTGTATAATCATAATAAAATCATATTAACCAGTGGAGCTCATAGCGGGACTTGAACCCGCGACCTCTTCCTTACCAAGGAAGTGCTCTACCTCTGAGCCATATGAGCGAAAAACGCTTGGCAGAGATGATTCCAATTAAACAATACAAACAACTAAAAATTTTGAAAATAAAGTAAGGAATAACTGTGTTTAGTAAAATCTAGATACAGCTCCCAGTTTATTTTCCCAAATTTTGGAGCGGGAAACGGGGCTCGAACCCGCGACCCTCAGCTTGGAAGGCTGATGCTCTAGCCAACTGAGCTACTCCCGCATAACAATGGTGGTGAGACGTGGATTCGAACCACGGAAGACATAGTCAGCAGATTTACAGTCTGCCCTCGTTGGCCGCTTGAGTATCTCACCTTAAACATTAATAAACTATTTTGGTATTTTCTGGTCAAACACTGTTACAAAAATGGAGCTGGTGAACGGACTTGAACCGCCGACCCACTGCTTACAAGGCAGTAGCTCTACCAACTGAGCTACACCAGCACCTGTTTTGTGAAGTGG
>NZ_CABPUT010000006.1:166854-172271 GCF_902460625.1 Campylobacter concisus | reverse complement strand
ATTGATGAGAAAAATTTAGTAACTACAGAAGGTTTTTCTTCTAAAAAAATGGTCGTTTCAAAAAAATCTTGTGATATAGCATATTTATAAGGGGTATTTAAATTTAAAATTCCAGGATCAAAGTCAAATTTATCCAAACTCTGGTCAAAGCCTTTTATTAAAATTTTAATGCTTCTTACTAGATTATCTTGAATTTTTATATTTTCAAATAGTTTTATATGTCTACTAGCAACATCTACTAATTGTAAAAATTCTATTTCACAATCACTAAATTTAAATCGTTCAATTTCATCATTAACTATATCGCAGCAATGATTATCTTTTATGAGGTAGAAATTTTGTAAATTTTGAAATTTTTCAATCTCATATTCACCAAATTTCTTATCATAAAAAGCGATCTTGCCCATTACCTCTCCGTTAAGGCATTTTGTTTCGCCTTTAAAATAGGCTTTAATAAATAATCAAGTATTGTCTTTTTACCGGTAATGATATCAGCTGAAACTATCATACCAACTTTTATCCTAAGTGGCTTTTCTTCGCTACCAAGATAATTTTTCTCAGTTTCTATCCTGACCAAATAATAGCTCTCGCCAGTTTTTTCATTAGTCTCCGTATCGGCACTAATCTGCGTTACTTTACCTTTTAAACCACCGTAAATACTAAAATCATAAGCCGTAAATTTAACCATCGTATCAAGTCCAGGTCTCAAAAACGCAACATCAGCTGGTTTTACTTTTACTTCAGCAACCAATTTATCCTCAAGAGGAACGATCTCGGCAATATTTTCACCAGGCTTGATAACTCCTGATACGGTATGAACCATCATTTTGCTGACAATACCATTTACTGGAGATCTTACATATGTTCTTTCCACTCTATCGCTTAGGCTGATTTGTGATTCATTTATCCTTGCGATCTCTGCTGAAACCTCATTTAGCTCTTTTTTTGCATTATTTTTAAATGCCAGCTTTGCCTCTTCTATCTTATTTTTTGCCTCTTTTATGGTCGATTCGACCCTTGGCACAGCAAGCACAGATGCGTCAAGCTCGCCTTTTAGGTCATTTACGCGTCTTTGAAGCTGGATATACTCGACCTCGCTAACAAGACCTTTTTTAAAGATAGGCTCCATGATAGCTTTTTCTTTTAAAACAAGGTTGTAGCTATTTTGAGTTTGAGAAATTTTATTTCTAAGCTCATTTAGCTCACTTTGGCGTTGATGGATCTGCTCTGTTAGAATTCCTATTTGCTCATTTAAGTGATCAATATTTGAATTATGCAAACTTAGCTCATATCTTATGGCCTTGCTATTGTTTGCATCTCTAGCTTCATCATAGTCAAATTCCTTATCATTCGCCTCAGCATCAAGTCTCATAAATTTTGCTTGAAGTTCGTCAAGTCTTAGCTTTGACTCACCATAACTACTCGTAAAATTTTTATTATCTAGCCTTATTAGAATTTGATCTTTCTTGACTTCGTCACCCTCTTTTACAAAAATTTGATCGACTATACCACCTTCGAGATTTTGTATCGCTTGGTTTTTTCCAGACGGGATGATCTTACCACTACCTCTTGTGATCTCATCTATTTGTGCCCAAGAGGCCCAAACAAGAAGCCAAAACATAGTTATAGCAACCGTATAGAGTATCTTTTTAGATGTAGATGGGGCCTTAGCCAAAACAGCCTCAGAAAGACTTGACATAAATTTCAAATCATAAGCATCATAATTTTTTGTTTGAAGATTCGACTTTATATCATCTACACTATTTAAAATTTTATTACTAGCTTCCTCTTGTTCTTTTATATTATTTTCAGAAATTAATCTTTTTTCAGTTTTTGGATTTTCATTTTGTTTATTCTTGATATCTTCTTGCATGATCACTTCCCACTAAGTCTTGCTAAAACTTCATCTCTTGGTCCGTCCAATAAAATTTTGCCATTGTCCATAACTATAAGTCTATCAACAAGATCTAGCATCGACGTCCTATGTGTAACAAGCAGCATCGTTTTATTTGCTGTATTTGTCTTTAAATTTACTTTTAACTTATTTTCAACTGTATTATCAAGAGAATTTGTTGGCTCATCAAGCAAAATAATAGGACTATCTAGTAAAAATGCCCTAGCCACAGCTATGCTTTGACGCTGCCCACCACTTATGCCATCGCCTCTTTCAAAAACTGGCATGTCAAATCCAAGCGGATGAGCATTTACATATTCATCAACTCCGCTTACTTTAGCTGCTTTTATAATCTGAATATCATCAACATACGGTGCTTTTTGAACGATATTTTCTCTAACCGTTCCTTTAAAAAGCACAACATCTTGCGGAACATAGCCGATATTTCGCCTAAGATCGGCTGGATCGATTTGATTAATATCAATACCATCGATTAGCACTGAGCCTTCAGTTGGTGAGTAAAGTCCCAAAATGAGCTTTTGTAAAGTAGTTTTTCCAGAGCCATTTTTGCCTATAATGCCAACTTTTTCACCTGGTTGAATAACAAAATTTATCCTATCAAGCGAACCTTTTGTGGTATCTGGATATGTAAAGCTTACATTCTTAAACTCAATCTTTCCATCAAAAGAATTTCTTCTAACAAATTTTTTACCTTCTGGCCTTTCAACAGGCATTTGCATAATCTTACTAAGACTTTGATATGCTGTTTTTGTCTGCTCAAAATTTGCAGCAAGTGAAGCAACCTGTCCCATAGGAGCGATAGCACGAGAGCTAAGCATAACCGCGGCGATAAGACCACCCATTGTAAGATGCGTATCTTGTATCATATAGACGCCAAGAACGATGATGGCAATAGTATTTAATTGCACTAAAAAAGATGTAACAGTCGTTATCGAAGTTGTGATAATTTTTGATTTAATGCTTCTATTTGCTATCTCTCCGGTTGCCTCTTCCCAGTTCCACTGTATATGGCCACTAGCGCCAAGAGTTTTGATAGTCTCAAGACTACTAAGGCTCTCTATTAAAATTCCATTTTTTATAGCCGAAGCCTCAAATGTACTTTTAATAGCATTTTGAAGTGGATCTTTTATAAAAAATGTATAACATAAAATAGCTATCATAATAACAATTGGTACGAGTACGATATAACTTCCTATAAAATAAGTAACTATCAAGAAAATGATCGCAAATGGAAGATCCACAATAGCTGCCAATGAGGCTGATGAGAAGAAATTTCTAACCGTATCAAACTCTTTTAGATTACTAGCAAATGAACCAACAGATTTTGGTTTATTGCTAAATTTCATATCCATAACGCGCTCAAATAAAATAGAACTCATTATGATGTCACTCTTTTTGCCAGCAATCTCAAGAAAATATGATCTTACAAATTTTAAGAAAAGATCTATGCCATAAACTACACTTACGCCAAGCGCCAAGACCCAAAGTGTCTCAACCGCATTATTTGGCACGACACGGTCATATACATTCATCGTAAAAAGCGGACTAGCAAGAACAAATAAATTTATAATAAAACTTGCAAGAACAACATCAAAATAAATCTTTTTTGAACGTTTTAGAGTTCCCCAAAACCAGTGGTCA
The DNA here is from genome assembly GCF_902460625.1 of Campylobacter concisus. Lineage (GTDB taxonomy): Bacteria > Campylobacterota > Campylobacteria > Campylobacterales > Campylobacteraceae > Campylobacter_A > Campylobacter_A concisus_AD. Next base: position 168,715 of record NZ_CABPUT010000006.1, on the reverse strand, counting down.
TTTCCAGCATCAATTAGCTTTGTTGAGCTAGTATCCTCTGGAACAAACTCACGCTTTAAATAGTATGCATAGCCTAAATATTCTTCTTTTAATTTACTTATTTCTATCGTGCTAGTACCAGTTGAAAGTTCTGGTGTTATGATATTTGCTGTCTTTTTATCTTTACTAAAAGATTGCAAGATGCAAGCTTTTTTGCCTCTAAGCATTAAAATGCAAGGTAAAACTAAAGGAGAGATTTGTTCGAGATCTTTTCTTACAAGGGTAGAAGCAAAACCAGCACGAGAAGCAGCACGAGAAAATAAAGACCTTGAGCTTTTAAGTGAAAAAAGCTCAATCTCATCGCCATCTTTTACTGGCAAGCCAATAGTTAAAGCATCGGCACTGTATGGATTATTATGAAGCTTGGTAAAAATAACCAAACATTGAAGCAGCTCATCTTTTATCTTATCACTATGCATCTATCATCCAATGTTCTTGATTTCATCTATATAAATTCCTTGCATATTTTTAATGCCAAGATCGATTAACTTTTTCTTCTGCTCTTCGCCTTCAACACCTATTGCGATCAAAATAATGTCTTTTGAGCTTAAAACAACATCAAGTGATTGTTTTGTGTTTACTCCTGACTTATCACTTAAGAAGTCAATCAAGACATTTGACTGAATTTTTACATAATCAGGGTTAAATTCTTTTAGTTTCTCGATACCTTTTGCGTTAAGCTCAAAGTGGTCAAAACCAAATCCAAAGCCAAGTTCTTTTAATTTTTTAGTAAGCTTAACTATACTTTCTATGCTAATATCGTCTTTATTTGGAATTTCTATATAGTTTTTATATTTCGAAATCTGACTTATCTTTTTAAGTGTAGCTTCAAGTTTTGAAAAATTTTCATCTGAATTTAATATCTCTTTTCCCAAATTTATGGCTAAATTGCCACTTGGCAGGATATTCTCCGGTAAAATTCTGGCTACCCTATTTAAGATATGAAGATCAAGCATCGCACCTAAATTTAGCTCATTGACCATCGGCATAAAATATGAGGCCATACGCCATACGCCATCTTTATCAACAAGCCTCAAATAAAGCTCATACTGTTCAAAATTTGAATTAAGATCAATCACCTTTTGAGCTGCGAATTTAAATTCATCTTCTTTTATTGAGTCAAAAATAAGCTCTTTATACTTCTCTTTACCAATCACTAAAGTATTTTGATTTTCATTAAATACCTTATATGTAAAGCTACCAGCAAGTCTTGAGCTAGCCAATGTAACGTCAGCTGAAGTAAGAAGTGTCTTAATATCAGAATTTGGTGAATACTCAACTATCGCAGCATTTACTGGATACTCGCTATCATTTAGTGCAAAATTTGCATAAAGCTTTTTAAATTCGTTCATAATTTCATCACATAGAGCCAAGAAATTTGATGAATTTCTACCATACGAAAGTACGATGAAATCATTATCGTTGAGCCTTGCAACAATCGCATTTTTATCATTATGGATTGATTTTTCTTGTAAAATTTGAGCTATTTTCATTACAACGCTTTGCCATTTTTCAAAGCCAAGCGTACTTTTTAAATTTATTAGATCTTTAAAACTAACAAGTAAAGCAACACCACTTGAATATTCTTCACTTGCTAGATACTCACTAAATTTAGTTTGAAAAAATCTTCTGTTATTAGCACCACTCATTGTATCTTTATATAAAAGTTCTTGATACTTACTAAGTGTGGCTGCCTCTCTCTCAAAAATGTCTTTTACCTTGCTAACCATAGAGTTCATAGCTAGAACCATTTTTTTAAGATCAGCTGTAAATGGAATTCTTTTCTGAATAATAAATTTATTATCAAGTATGGCCTCAGCCT
>NZ_CABPUT010000006.1:145490-166785 GCF_902460625.1 Campylobacter concisus | reverse complement strand
CAGCCTGATCTTGAACCTTCATAAGTGGTCTAAAAATAGCTTTTAGAGCGAAATATGCCACCACGAGAGTGACAATTATCATCAGAAGAAGAAAATTAAAAATATTTTTTGAGTTAGTATAAAGCTCATTGTAGGCAAGTGCGGTGCTGCCTTGAACATAAAGCGTGCCAAATTTTGCCCAGCCAGTCATAATCTCGCTATCTGCTATTGGCGCTTCAAACTTGGCTATTTTGTAAAACCACTCAGGAATATCTTTAACAACAGTTTGTTGAGAATTTTCAATAAGAACCTTGCCATCAACATCTTCAAGCTTGATAAGCTTGTATCTACCGCTGTCAAACATAGAATTTATCATTGTTTGAGCCAAGGACATGTCATCTGGATCGATAATAGGCTTTAAAGCAAGTCCAAGCGAATTTGCTGTATGTCTTGCGTTTTCACCAAGCTGGTCATTAATATATCCATTTAGGCTCTTAAAATTTAAGTAGCCAACAGCCATAAAAATCATGATACCAAAAGTTATCACGGCGATCATAATTTGTTTAAATAGCGTCATAAATCCTCTTTTCCTATCCTATCTATTAGTTCCATCCACTTAGGATTTTGTTTTTTATTTCCACCTGGTATTGCTTGACCAAGACCTTCTTGTTTTGCCAAGTATAGCGAATCACCATTAAAACTATAAACTGGAACAAGGTCTGTTCTTTGAGTTGCGATTTTTATTTTACCATTTATGTTATCTAAAATTAATGGAATAGATTTTGGTGTATCATAGTATGCTAAAACCATATGAGCTTGATTGTATCTTAAGGCTTTAACATATGTGAAGTATAATTTTTGAGTTGGAATTCCTAGCTGCTTTAGTGTAAAATATTTTGCGATAACGTAGTCTTCGCAGTCACCAGCACCTTTTCCTATAAATTCCATTCTAGTAGCCCAATAATCCTTTTTGTGCCAAAGCTGCATATCATCAACCCATCTAAAAGAGTTAAAAAAGTCATTTACTTTTATTAATTTCTCTTGTTCAGTTGCATCTTGCAATGAAGTCATTAAAGAATTTAGAGCAGAAGCCCTTCTTCTTGCATCTTCTCCATAAATTTTAGCTACCTTTGCTATAGTTGTTGATTTTATAAAATCCCCAATAGCACTTGCTAATAATAAAAAAAGGACGCTTACTATAAGCGTCCAAAAATTTGTCTTGACCCTCATGGTCATTACTTTTTACATTTTTATCTTAAATCGTTTTGAATGCTGCAAGCACCTTGAATGTATCTCTTTGCAAAACCTGGTTCAAAGCTATCTGAGATCATTCCCATATTATCTAATAGTCTGTATTTTGCATAAGATAGTGCTGTCTCAGTTGTAGCGATCTCTTTTAACGCGGAGTTATATTCATTTTCAGCATCAAGTAAGTTTATAAGATCACGACGACCGATTCTAAACTCATCCTGATAAGCATCAAGTGTAGCTTTAGCATATTCAACGTGTTGATTTAGATATCCCATTTTTTCTTGGTTAAGAACATAATTTTGCCATGAAAATTCCAAAGATTCTTTAAGCTCTCTTACAAGATTATCCAAAGTTTGTTGCTCTTGTTGAACGGCAAGTTGGCTTTTTTCTTTATCTAGTTTATCATTGCCTTTATTGTAAAGGTTATAGTTTAGTCTTAAAAGTGCGTCGAATGTTTGTTCTTCATAATTGTCATATAAAACATTTGAATGATCATACGCACCAGATACAACAAGATCTAATTTTGGTAAGAATGGCGCATTTTTCTCTTTTACAACTGACTCTGCCATAGCAATATTTGATTTTTGAACCAAAAGTGATGGATTGCAAAGAATAGCTTTGTTATAAACAGCCTCTTTTGTGCTAGGCAAAGGAAGGCTAAACTCAGGCATCACTAAATTTTTAGCTGCAACTTTTTTTCCATATAATTTCTCAAATGTAGAAAGTGCATCTTCATAGTTATTTTTAGCGGCTGTATAGTTTGATTGAGCTAAAGTATAGCGTGATCCAGCTTGTCTCTCTTCAGAAGCTACGCCATAACCTGATCTTGCTCTATCTTTAATTTGACTATAAATTTCCTCGTGACTCTTTACATTTTCTTCTTCAATGTCTAAAATTCTCTTAGTTTGAAGAACTTGCAAGTAAGCATTTGCAGCATTTAGCGTAAGTCTATCTGCAGCTTGTGCTACTGAATAAGCAGCTGAATCAAGTCTTGCACTTTGAGAATTTATTCTATTTTTATCAGCACCACCATTGTATAAATTTTCAACCAAGGTTAGAGATGTGCCAGAGATTCTTCCATCTCCTCTTCTTGTAGAAACTCCATCATCAAGGCGTTTTTTCTCATATCCTACTCTAGCAGCAGCATCAAGTGTTGGATAGTAAGCATTTTTTGCTATTTTTAGATCTTTACCAACTTGTAGATAGTTAAATTCTGTAGCTTTTAAACTTGGGTTTTCATTTAAAATAGTCTTTATAACTTGATCTAAAGTCAAAACTCCATCATCAACTTGTGCTACTGGTTTTACTTCAGTTGATATAGCTTGTTCTATATTAGATTTTTTTGTTATTTGAGTATCAGCTACAGGTGCTTTTGCTCTCATTAAAGCATCTTTATATCCTGACTCATTTTGAACTTTAGTCAATAATTCATTAGCTTCATTTTCAGAAACTGGAACTGTGTCAACATACAAAAATTTTCGTCCACCAACCTCATAGATACCTGTAGTTAGTCTGCTATCAGAAATTTTGCTATTGACTTTATTAACAGCACTATCAATTCTAGCCTGATTATCATCTTGTGCAAATGAAGCTAGAAAAATCCTATAAGGAACATCTTGAGCTGACAGCACAGTTGCTGCCAAAGCACTAATTGCTAACATCTTTTTCATAACTAAGATCCTTTTACCTTTTTATTAACAAGCCTAGACTTGAACTTTTTGGTACGAATTATACAACAAGAAATATTAAATATATTTTAAATATCTTATGACAAAAAAATAATTTTTATATAGTTTTAGAGAATCGTCTCAAACTCTCAGGAATTTTCTTAAGATACTCATCAAAGCACATTGCAATATTACGTATTATTAGTGTCCCTGTTTCATTTACGCTAATTTTTGTAGGTGCAATATCAACAAATTCACTTAAATTTTTAAGCTCCTCAAGCTCATCCTTAAAGTGTTCAAAGAAATTTATATGAAATTCATTCTCGATGGCTTTGATATCAAGCCCAAAATTACTCATTAAGTTCATAATCACACTCTTTCTAAGTAGATCTTCATCACTTAGATAAATTCCTTTTGCGTACGGCAATCTTCCACTATCGATCGCCTTTTCATACTCGTCCATATCTTTATGATTTTGTGCGTAGTGTCTTTTGCATTCACCTATGCTAGTCACTCCAATGCCAATAAGATCAGCACCACCCTTTGTCGTATAACCTTGAAAATTTCTATGCAAAGTACCATTTGCAAGAGCACCAAAAAGCTCATCATTTGGCTTTGCAAAGTGATCCATTCCTATCATTATATAGCCATTTTTAGTTAAAAACTCAGCTGTAAATTTTAAAATTTCAAGCTTCACTTCTGGATTTGGCAATGTGGTTTCATCAAATTTACGCATTGATTTTTTTATCCATGGCACATGAGCGTAGTTAAATACCGCAAGTCTATCAGGATCAAGTGTGAGGGCTAGTTCAAGCGTCTTTTTAAAGCTCTCTAGGCTTTGATACGGCAGGCCATAGATCAGGTCCATATTTATTGATTTTATGCCCTTTTGCCTAGCCATTTTTACAGCATTTTGGGTGATCTCATAGGGCTGAATTCTATGAATTTCTTTTTGCACCTTTTCATCAAAGTCCTGCACGCCGTAGCTTATGCGATTAAAGCCATGAGATATAAGCACGTCAAGCTGCTCGTTTGTTAAAAATCTCGGATCTATCTCACAGCTTATCTCAGCCTCTTTTGAGAAATTTTTAAATTTAGATTTGATTAGTTTTATGATCTCATCAAGCTGCGCGGCATTATAAAATGTTGGTGTGCCGCCACCAAAGTGCATCTGTAAGACCTCGGCACTGGTGTCCAGGTAGTGAGCTAAAATTTCAAGCTCTTTTTCTATATATCTTATATATTTCTCTTTGCGGTCCTCTTTGCTAGTGTAGATGACATTACAGCCACAAAAATAACAAGCACTTCTGCAAAATGGCAAGTGTAAATAAAGCGAAAGCGGTCGATTCAAATCACGATTTTCAAGCTCTTTTATATAAGCTTCATAGCTAAATTTATCACTAAACTCTGGTGCTGTCGGATAGCTAGTATATCTTGGCCCTGGCCTTGAATACTTCACATAAGCACTAAAATCAATCATCTGCCCTACTCCTTGCCATTTGAATCACCTCTTTTATGTCTACAAATAAATTTGGGTGCTCTTTTTTGATATTTTTTACTAGTTTGTCAAGATCAATATTAAATTGCCTACTTTTTTTATCGCTTGCGATCTTTTTTATCTCATCCATAGCAACCACCCAAACATCGCTAAAATCAACCGGTATATTTTGCCAGATCGTCTTTTCAAGCCTTAGATCAAAATTTTCTTTTTGCGACTCTTTTAAGGCCTCGATCAAAGCCGAAAGCGATTTTACAGAGATTACTGTGTGTAAATTTTGATTTTCATCAATACCAAACCACGGCTCTTTTGAGTCCCAAGAGCCACTTTTTAAATTTAAAATATGCTCATTTGGATTTTTTGTTGAAACTATCTCAAAGATCGTCTTTTCAGGGCTACTCAGCCCAAGGTTATTGCCGATCTCATCTATCTCATCATATATATTTTTCTCTTTGCTCATCTTCTTCTCTCATCCAGCCAGACCATCACGCTTTTTTGGGCATGAAGTCTGTTTTCAGCCTCGCTAAAAATTTCATCTGCGTGCTTCTCAAAAACTGCCTCGCTCACTTCGTAGCCCCTATAAGCTGGCAAGCAGTGCAAAAATATCGCGTCTTTTTTAGCTAAGCTCATCAAATTTTCATCCACGCAGTATCCAGCAAAGTCTTTTAGCCTCTTTTCTTTCTCAGCCTCTTGCCCCATCGATATCCAAGTATCTGTAGTCACTACATCGGCACCATTTACCGCTTCTTTTATATCATTTGTGATAAAAATTTTCGCACCTGAAATTTTTGCGTTTTCATTAGCCATCTTTAAAATTTCTGCATCCACTTCGTAGCCTTTTGGCGTGGCTACTCTTAGCTCAAGTCCTAGCTTACTTGCTAGCATGAGCCACGAGTGAGTCATGTTGTTGCCATCTCCTACGTATGCGACCTTTTCACCTGCGCTAAATTCAAGCATCGTAAGATAATCCGCCATTAGCTGCACTGGGTGAAATTTATCGCTTAAGCCGTTTATCACTGGCACGCTTGAAAATTTAGCAAATTCTTCTAGCGTCTCGTGTTTATCGACCCTTAGCATAGCCATGTCACACATCCTGCTTATCACTCTGGCAGTGTCACGGATTGGCTCGCCACGGCCTATTTGTATATCATTTTTACTTAAAAATAGCGCATATCCGCCAAGCTCATGCATGCCTACATCAAAGCTTACCCTAGTTCTAGTTGAGCTTTTTTCAAATATCATCGCAAGCTTTTGATCTTTAAGATATGGCTTAAATTCTCTAGCCTTCGCCTCTTTTTTGATCTTACGGGCTAAATTTATCATCTGTTCGATCTCATCTTTACTAAAGTCATTTAGCGTCAAAAAGTGCCTCATCTTAGCCCCTTAAAATTTTGGCTGCTTCTTTTGCGTGATATGAAATGATCAAATTTGCCCCTGCTCTTTTAAAGCCAATCAAAGTCTCCATCATAACGCGATCATAGTCTATGATGCCAGCTTTTGCGCCAGCTTTTAGCAGCGCGTACTCACCGCTTACGTTATAGACGCAAAGTGGCAGAAGTGTTAAATTTCTAAGCTCTCTAACTACGTCAAGATAGGCAAGCGCTGGCTTTACCATCAAGATATCAGCGCCTTGTGCCTCGTCCTGCAAGCTCTCATTGATAGCCTCTAGGCGGTTTGCGCTGTCCATTTGGTAGCTCTTTCTATCGCCAAAGCTTGGAGCGCTTTGCGCCACATCGCGAAATGGTCCGTAGTAGGCTGAGGCAAATTTAGTCGAGTATGCCATCACTGGTAAATTCTCAAAGCCGTTGCTATCAAGCGCCTCTCTTAGCGTTGCAATGATGCCATCCATCATACCGCTTGGTGCGATCATATCGGCCCCATTTTGAGCGTGTATCAAGGCTTGTTTAGCTGAAATTTCAAGCGTTGCGTCGTTGTCGATGGTGTTGTGCACGTGGTCGATTATGCCACAGTGGCCATGGTCTGTATATTCACAAAAGCAAAGATCAGTGACAACTACTAAATTTGGGAATTTATCTTTTATGGCTCTAAGCGCGGTTGCGATGATGCCGTCGTTGCTTAGTGCGTCACTACCAACGCTATCTTTTAGGCTTGGTATGCCAAATAAAATGATCGATTTTATGCCTAAATTTACTATCTCTTCGCACTCTTTTAAAATTTCATCGATACTCATTTGATAAACGCCCGGCATCGAAGCGATCTCGTTTTTAACGCCTTTGCCCTCGACTACAAAGAGCGGATAGATGAAGTCATTTACGCTAAGGCTAGTCTCTCTTACCATGTCTCTTAGGGCTGGATTTATTCTTAATCTTCTAAAACGTTTAAACATATTTTTGCCTTTTCTTTGTTAAAATGCGTGGTTTTTAGCTAGTTTAGCACAGTTGGAGTAAATTTAAAATGAAAATAGAAATTTCAAACGCCGCAAATCTACCTTCAAGGTTTGGCGCTTATAAGGTTCAAGCCTTCAAAGAAGGGTCAAAAGAGCACCTCGTGATCTACAAAGAGCCTTTGAGCGAGGTGGTAAATCTTAGAATTCACTCCGAATGCCTAACTGGCGATGCGATCGGAAGCCTAAAGTGCGACTGTCGCGACCAGCTTGAAGCGAGCCTAAAATATATCGAAGAAAATGGCGGCATGGTCATCTACTTACGTCAAGAAGGCAGAAATATCGGGCTTTTAAACAAGATAAACGCTTATAGCCTCCAAGACAAGGGCTTTGACACGATAGAAGCCAATCACCAGCTAGGTTTTAAGGCTGATGAGAGGACTTACGAAGTGGTTGATTTTATCCTAAATCACTACGGCATAAAAGAGGTAAATTTGCTCACAAATAACCCATTAAAACTTCACGGACTAAGCTCAGTAAAGATCGTAAAACGCGTGCCTATCGTCATCAAGCCAAATAAATTTAACGAAGGCTACTTAAAGGTCAAAAAAGAGCAAATGGGGCACATCTTGTGATGAAAAATGAGCTTTGTTTGCCAGCTGAATTTGACGAAAAAGTAAAGGCTTACGCTCAAATTTTTGCTAAATTTAACAAAGTTCATAGCTTAAGCAATTATAAAGACATAAGCGAGCAGGTGCTTGATAGTATTAGACCGCTTGAAATTTTTGATCTAAGTGCTAAAACTGCGATCGATGTTGGCAGTGGGGCTGGCTTTCCAGCGATATTTCTAGCACTTGCGATGCCACGCACTAAGTGGCACCTTTTTGAGCCGATAGCCAAAAAGTCATCGTTTCTAAGCTTCGTTAAAATCGAGCTTGGCTTGCAAAATTTAGAAGTTCATAGCCAAAAGATCGAGCTTGCAGATAAATTTACAGCTGATCTCATCACCTCAAGAGCACTTAGCAAGACAAAAGAGCTCATAAAAATTTGCGAGGGATTTTATGATGAAAGCACTAAATTTCTCATCTACAAGGGCTCAAGCGTCATGGATGAAATTTTAGGTATCAACGCGCAAATTTATAATGAAAAAAACAGAAACTACATATATTTTAATCTCAAAAATCAAGGGGAGAAACGTTGAAATACTTGCTTTTTGTAGCGATTTTGATTGCGATTTACATCATATTTTTTAAAAATAGAAAAAAAAGCGACAAGATAAGCACCAGCAACTTCGAAGAGTGTAGCAAATGCGGTGTCTTTAGTGACATCGACCAAATGGTGCTGCGAGACGGAAAATACATCTGTAAAGAGTGCATAAAGGGTGAGGGATGAAAATTTTGGGTGATGAGCTGATCAAATTTGAGCCATTATATCTTTGCAAAAGTGAAGATGAAATTTCAAACGGCAGGCAAAATCTCTTTAAATTTGATAGAAATTTCATAAAAAGGGCACTAGAAGCTGAAGCAAACTTTAGCGTTTTTGTGACAAATATAAATGAAGCCATTATCGCAAACGCGGCTGGAGCAAAATTTATTATCGCAGATATTGACATTGCAAAAGATCTAGCTAAGATAGCTGAGAGCTATTTATTTGATGCACTTATAGCTGTTTTGGTAAAAGATGAAAGCGAGCTAGCACAGCTTGCAAAATTTAACATTGACGCCGCGATCTTGCCAAACGCTATAAAAGAATAAGGACAAAAATGGAAATTTTCAAAACCGCTTTTTTAATGGTTACTTTAATGCTGATTTTTATCGCTGTTGGCGGATATATTGGAGGTGAGCATGGCATGATGATCGCCTTTTTGATAGCGGCTGGCACAAATATCTTTTCATATTTTTTTAGTGATACTATAGTGCTTAAAAGATATAACGCTATCCCAGTTGATGAGAGTAATGCTCACGGGCTTTATGAGATCGTATCTCGCCTCACACAAAAGGCAAATTTGCCTATGCCCAAAATTTACATCATCCCAGAAGAGGTACCAAACGCCTTTGCCACAGGCAGAAACCCAAGCCACGCAGCTGTCGCGGTCACCGAGGGGCTTTTAAAAATTTTGAATGAAAACGAGATCGAAGGCGTGCTAGCTCACGAGCTAAGCCACGTAAGGCACTACGATATCCTAACTGGCTCAATCGCTGCCATACTAGCTGGTGCTATCGCAATGCTTGCAAATTTTGCTAAGATTGGTGGTATTGCTGGGCAAAGCAGTGGTTCAAGAAGAGGTGGCGGTAATGCCATCGTTATGCTAGCACTTGCTATACTCATGCCAATAGCTGCCACAATCATCCAAATGGCGATCTCAAGGGAGCGCGAGTACAAGGCGGACAAAGGCGCAGCCTATCTAACAGGACACCCAGAGTGGCTTGCAAGCGCTCTAAGAAAGCTTGAGAGCTACTCAAATTCTTACGTTATGCAAAACGCAAGCGAGCAAAGTGCTCATATGTTTATCGTAAATCCATTTGGCTCGCTAACTAACAAGCTTGGCGTACTTTTTAGAACGCATCCAAGCACTAGCGATAGGATTGCTGAGCTTGAAAAACTTGAACAAGAGATAAAAAGAGGCATGTAAAAATTTAGTCCTTAGTGAAATTTGGGCTAAATTTCTTCTTTTTGCCATCTTTTTTTAGCTTTAAATTTATAAATTTGCAAAAATTTTAAATTTTATGAGCGAATAATTTAGACTCTGATTTTAGCGACAAGCTTTGCGAGGCTTAAAATCAGTAGTAGATTCTTGTGAGTAAATGGAATTTTAAAATTTGCAAAAAGATCAAATTTACAACCAAAAAACCAAAATTTAGCCCCAAATTTCACTGCAATTCCTTACAGTCGCGATCTTCTATAGTGTACTCAAAGATCAGCTCACCATTTTCTGAATAAAAAAGCTCATCCAATGCAACACCGATACTTAGCATATTTAAGATCTCTTTATCTTTGCAAGCAGTTCGCAGATTCTCTTTTTTGATAGCTTCGATAAATTCCAAAAGTTCTTTCTCCTCAAGCCTTTTGATCTCTTGCTTTCTTGCGTGTTTGATGGCATATCTATAAATGAGCGTATCACCGACATTCAAGATATCATTAAGTGTCAGTGTTGGCGTGCAGATGAATGGGAGCTTTTTTTTGTAGTAAGTTGCGTGATTTTTCGCTGCCATATCTGGCGTAAGAGCCAGGGCAAGCGAGTAAAAAAATAGTAAAAAAAGGACTACTCGCAACTGCTTTTATCCAAATTTATATCAAAAAAATGCCTACCTTCAAAGCCGTAACTACCACTTAGAGTGATGCCACGATTTAGCACAGCTCTAGCCATACCTGAGTTACAAAGCACATCTTTTCCATTTTTATAAAACTCATCTTTTAAAGCTAAAATTTGAGCTTTGTTGTAGCCTTTTATCCTCTTTATCTTGGTCTCGTTTAAAACAAACTCGCCATGTATGTTTAGCCCGCTGCTACTCACATCTTTTAGCGTAATCATCTCATCGACCCTGCTTGGTAAATTTGGCTTTGCAGTTTGGACGACAAAGGTTGGGATCTGCTTAGTGTCAAGCTGATTTAGTATCTGCTCATAAATTTTAAACTCACTCTCTTGCACACCAAAAGCAAGGCTAGCAAGAGCTAATAAAATAATCTTTTTCACATATTGCCTTTATATAAATTTTCTAGTGATGTTTGGCGAGAGTTTTACTAAAATGTCATAACTTATCGTATCAAAAAATTTCGCCCAAATATTTGCATCCTCAAAGACACAGACCCACTCGCCGCTATCTTTACAACTAAAGCTATCCATAGAAATTTTGCCTAGTATTGGCTCGTTATTGGCAAGTCTTAACTCACCACAGCCATTGTATCTTAGTAACCCATCGCCATATCCAAGATCATAGGTGGCTACATTTATATCTTCTTTTGCGCTAAATTTAGCGCCATATCCAACACCTTGACCACTTTTTAAAATACGCTTGCTAACTCTTTTTGCCCATAGTGAAAGTACCGGCTTTAACCCCAAACTATCATTGAACTGAGAGTATCCATACTGGGCAATACCAATACGCACCATATCATCTTCAAGCTCGCCTGCTCTCTCAAGAGCAGCTGAGTTGTGAGAGTGAAAGATCGGTTTTTTTATACCAAACTCATCGCAAAGAGCTAAAATTTTCTCTTTTGCAGCCCTAAAATTTTCCCTTTGCACAAAATAATCAGCATTTAGCTCATCACTTGCGCGAAAATGAGTATAAGCTCCAAGAAGCTCTAAATTCCTTCTTGTTAAAATTTCAAAGGCGTAATCAAGCTCGCTTATATCAAGCCCATTTCTATGCATGCCAGTATCGATTGCAAGGTTGATTTTTGAGCCATCTTTTATCTTTAAAAGTGCCTCTATATCGTTTATCGCGTAGATAAATTTACTACTTTCATTTCCGGTTGGGATATGTGAGAGAATGAGAATATTTTCAAATATGTCAGAAATTTCATTTGCCTCAAACTCGCTTTTTACAGCACAAATTTCTATGCCAAATTTTTTAGCTTCATTTGCAATAAGCCTTGCGCCATGGCCATAAGCATTGTCTTTTAACACAACTATTACTTTCTCTTTGCCACCAGTTTTAGCACAAATTTGAGTGAGATTATGGATATATGAAACTTTATTCAGACGTATTTCAGACATTAAAATTCACATTAAAGGCAGTATAAACATCCGGTAAAAGTTTTCTTACGTTGTAATCAAATGCATAAAATTTGGCGTAAATTTCTTTCAGATCAGCCTCTTTTACTTTGCTAAAATCAAAAACATCAGTACCATCTTTCTTTGGAACTTGGCGGTCAAGCTCAGCAAAAAAAGCAGCTCTTGCCTCTAAAATTTTCTCGATTTTTTCTTTTACTTCTTGAGATTTTTCCACTTTTACTCCTCTATAAAAATTTTCATATCATCGTTATAAAGCTTCACATAAAGCGTCTTTTGCCCAGCAAATTTGTGCGTATCTGAAACATAATCCTCATAAAAACTCACACGAAAAAGCCTATCATTTTTAAGGTTTGGATAAGGCGTGATGAGAAAATTTGAAAAACTAATGCGTTTTTTCTCTTTTTTAGAAAAAATAGCCCGTTTCATACTTTTAAATTTTTCCAAGCTCATACCATCGTATCGCTCAAAGTTTTTATCATAAAATTTAAGATAGTTTTCAATGTCGCTCTCGCTCCATGTCTTTTTCCAGCCCAAAAGCCCAGAAATGATCACTGCAATATCTTTTGCGCTAGCTTCTGGACGCTTATCTTCGTAGATAAATGCAAGTGTTTTTTTGTGATCCACAACATCATCAAATTTCATCAAAGTATCATTTTGCATAGCCACGCAGCCTTTTGTTTTTAGCTCGTCTGTCCTTTGACCATCAAGCGGGTAGCCATGTATCCAAATGCCACCACCATTTCGCTTTGCAAGCTTATCAAGCAAATTTGGGTATGAAAGCGAAAATGCAAGTGGACCAAGATATCTATCATTTGGCGTAAATCTACGTGTAAGCTGATACACTCCAACCGGTGTTTTTAGATCGCCTTCAAGAAGCTTATCACCATTTTTGCCAACTATAACGCTTGAGCTAAAAAGCTTTTTTGTAATGCCGCCATTATAAGAGATCACTTCAAGCTTTTTTTTAGTTTTATCAACTACACTTAGAAGTATCTCGTTGTCATAATACCCATATCTTACATCCTTGCCCTCAAGCTTTTTTAGCCAGTAATCCTTACTTAAAATATTTTTTTCGATGGCATCAATAACAGCAGCTGAGCCATTTTTTAAGTAAATTTCTTCATAATTTTGGGCAAAAAGACAAGGCGATAACGCGATGAAGAAAAATATAATTTTTTTCAAGTGAAATATCCCAAAAAGTAAAATTTAGTCCGTAATTATATCCTAAAAAATTTATATTTTTAGATTTTAAAGGTAAATTAAGTAGTTCTAAATGTATAATGTGAAAACCATTATTAATTTTACCACAAAGGAAAAATATGAAAAAAATCGTTTTTGGTGCGATGCTTGCAGCTTCTGCTCTTATGGCGGCTGATATCAGCCTAGAAAATGTTAGAGCTAGAGATACAAAACCCGGCACAAACAATAGTGCAATTTTTATGGATATAAAAAATGCTTCAAATTCTGATGTAAAGCTTATTGGTGCTCACTCAAGCGTTTGCAAAAACACAGAAATTCATACTCACAAAATGAATGATGGTATGATGGCTATGGTTCAAATCGAAGATGCAGTGATCCCAAAAAATGGTGAAACAAAACTAGCTCCTGGCGGTTTACACATTATGCTTATGGATCTAAACAAACCATTAAAAGATGGTGATAAAGTTGATTTAGAGCTAAAATTTAGCAATGGCGAGAGCATAAAGCTTGATAATATCGGAGTAACTAAAAACTTTAAATAATGAAAAAAATCATAATTATTTTTTCATTTATCTTTATTGTTTTAGGTGCTTTTTCGATAGGCTATAAGCTTATGACAACGAGCAAAGAAGATCCACCTGAATTTGCCGATGTAAACACATCGCTAGATCCTTTAAAATGTGATCTAAACAATAAATCTTGTGAGATGGAATTTAAAGGCGTAAAGCTAAAAATAGACATCTCGCCAAGACCTATTTATGCTATGAGGCCTTTTAGCTTTAAAATCATTAATGGTAAAAATTTAGGGCTAAAAAATCCAAGTCTTGAAATAGACGGCATAAATATGAATATGGGATCGATCAAAGCAAGACTTGAGCCAAGAGGCGATAACTTAACTGCTCAAGTAGTGCTAAGTGCTTGTGTTGTCGAGCTTATGAGATATAGATTTAAAGTGCTTGATGACGAAAAAGAAACTGGTTTTTTTGTAGATCTTGATCTAAAATTATAGAGGGTAACGATGAAAAAGGCATTTTGGGGCTTAATAATAATCTTAATTTGTATAGGTGTTGCACTTTTGCTAACAAAGCCAAACAAGTATGATTTTAAGGCACTTTCACAAAATGGTGAAGTAAGTCTTAAAAATTACGACGGAAAGTACAAAGTTATATATTTTGGTTATCTTTTTTGCCCCGATGTCTGCCCTACTGCGCTCTCTTTGATTGGCGATGAGCTAAATAAACTAAAAAGAGATGACTTTGAGTTACTTTTTATTACACTTGATCCTGAACGCGATACTCCTGAAAATTTAACTCTAATGGCAAAAAATTTCTATAAAGATGCTGATGGATTAAAACTAAATGCTTTAAAAGAAGTGGCAAAAACCTATGGTGTAAAATTTCAAAAAGTCCGTCTTGAAAACTCAGCCATGGGCTACTCTGTTGCCCACAGCTCTTCAATATACTTAATAGACAAAAAAGGAAATTTTTATAAAGAAATTTCAAATCTAACAAATGAAAACATTGGAGAAAATTTATTAAATTTGATCAAAGATAGACCTTAGGCGAGAAAATTTAGTAAGCCAAAACTGACCTACTAAAATTCTTTATGCAAATATCATCTCAAGATCTTCTAATCTAAAATTAATTCACTTGTTATGTTTTTGATTTTAATGCTCGCTGAGTGATTTTTTCACCAAAAATCTAAATTAAGCCATTGAACATAAATTTAAATCTACAAACCAAATAAAGTTAATTAAGTGAAAACAGTACTATCAATGAATTTATTAAGAGGATCTATACGAAAGGTAGGCTTTTGCACTATAAATTTTTAATCATAATGCAAAAGATAGAAATTTAGTTTTGCTATTTCACTCTATGATGCACGCTGCCACCATAAGTAATATCTTCAGCCTTTACCTCATCACTTGTTAAAATTTCACTTATCTTGCCATTTTCTTCTAGCTTTTTCCTATTTTCTTCGGCATCTTCTTGATAGCTGTAAACCATCGCAACACTCACTACTCCACTGATAGCTTCTATCTTTTTAAAATTTTTTATCTCATCTTCAATACTATCTGAGCTAACTACCACTACGATTCTATCGTCTGCGTCGGTTATTATTTCACACTCTTTTAGCTTTTTTATCTCATTTTTTACACTTTCATTTTTATTGTCCGTATAAACTATTAAACTTGAAATATTCATTTAATTCTCCAAAACAAAATTTTATTCTCATAGGCTGAAGTTACGACTTCATTATCGCTTATAAAAACTATGCTATTTATCGTACTTTGTCCAGTTTTTAGCATTGCGATATTTTCTAAACTTTTACTATCAACTAAATTTACATCGCTCATCTCATCGCTCATATAAGCCGCCACTCTACCATCATCGCTAAGGCCGACGCCATAGACCAAAAAGCCGGTATTTATCTTTTTTAGGCTTCCAGCTGAAAATATCCCCACTATCCTGTCGGTGCCTCCGCTGATCATGACGCCATTTTTATATGAGATGTCGTAGATATTGTCTGTATGAATATCTAAAATTTGATCCATTTTTTTAGCTTTTATATTATAAAAGTAGACCTTCCCGCTCTCACAAGCGATAGCTAGCCTGCCTCTGTCTTCATTTATCTCCATATCTGAGAGCATTGCAATTGAAATTTTAAAGCTATCATAAATTTCACCACTTTTTAAGTTTAAAAAGTAAATTTCATTACTGATTGAAGCAAGTGCAATACGCTCGTCATCTAAAAATAATGCCTTTTTTGTTGCTTGATTTGGTATTTTTATGCTTTTCATCTGCCCATTTTCTCTTATATAAAGCACCTTTGTAGCATAGTCACCCTCACTTAGGATGAGTATCTTGCCATTTAACTCATCAACGTTTAAAATTTTTGGTCTTTCATGATCGCTAACGTATGTTTTTATATCTTTTATTTTTATTATCTCTTCAAATTTATCTTCTTTAGGATCATAAATTTCAACCGTCCCGCCATCAGTCGCGATAAAGAGTTTGCCATTTATTAGCGTTGTGCTTAGCACATTTGCACTAGCTTCTATTTGCTTGTATGGAGTGGTGATCTCGCTTGCAAAGATAAAATTTAATAGACAAAAAATAAAAAACAAAGCTCTCATAAGGCCTCCATTTGAAGTGAATTTTTAAAGCAAACATCAAAGCACTCGCCGCAACTTACGCAGTTTTGATTAACAATAGGACGAAAAACGCCAAGAAATTCGACTGCTTTAAATTTGCAAGCATCAAGGCAGTTGTAGCAGATCGTATCGTTCCATGCTAGACAGCTAGAAACATCGATGCTAACTTTTGCGTTTATACTTTTTGGCGAGCTTAGGCTTAATGTCTTCTTACCAAGACTCTCACAAGCCTTTGCGCACTCTTCGCAAAAGTCACAGCCCAGCTTTTTAACTTTAAAAACTACCCTTTCATTTTCAAAGCTAAGAAGCTCTTTTTCACAAGCATTTACGCAGCTAGCATCACATCCATCGCAGTCAAACTCACCACTAAAAAATGGCGGAGTTATAAATTTGGGAGCAGATTTTGCCCCCAAAATTTTACTAAAAAGCTCTCGCCTGCTTTGCATTATTTAACACCATCGTTTAAAACATCTAGCAAGTTTGACTTATGAGTACCGTTTTTATCTCTAAAGTCAGGCTTAAATTTATTACCGACTAGCTGAGTTAAGCCAGTTTGTTGCTCAACGTGGCATGTTGTGCAGTTATATCTTTCATCATCAAGCTTGCCTGCAAGATCTTTTTTATTTCTGATGTCATAAAGGTGAGATGATGGTATCGGTGTTGCTCCACTATCTTTTGCAAACTCAGGCATATGGCAGGTTACGCACATATTCATATCCTTTGTGATAGGCACTAAACCCTCAGTATCGTGTGGGATAAATGGCGGTGCATTTTCAAAAGACCTATCAAATTTCTTTGACATACCAGCTGGCTCTTTTGTGTAGTTCACATCTTTTAATACAACGTCTTTATCGTCTAGCAAATCGATATTTCTAAAGCCGATTTGCGAATCACTAATACTTGGATTATTAAAAGTACATGCCGCAAAAAACGCAGCACACAATCCTCCAAGCATCATTATTTTTATTTTCATTTTTCTCTCCTTAAATTTCTAATACTAAATTTCAAAGCCCCGTCTCCACAAACATCAATGCACCTACCACAGCTTATGCACTCGCTTGAGCTTACCGAGCGGCTCTCTTTACCGATCATATCAAGCACTTGCATCTCTGGACAAATAAGCTTACATTTCATACATTTTGTACAAGCCTGGGCATCATGTTTTACTCTAATTAGGGCAAATTTTGAGATGATGGCATAAAAGGCACCAAGTGGACAAACGTGCGAGCAAATGCCACGCTTTAACACAAACATATCAAAAGCAATGATCGCAACCGCTATGCCTAAAGCACTAGCTGAGCCGTAAATAATACCACGCTGAATAATGCCAATATAGCTAACGCTCTCAAATACTGGATAAGATAAAGCAAGGCTTAATATAAGAGCAAGAGCCAGCAAGTAATAACGTAAATTTTTACTCACATTTAAGACTTTTTCGCCCTTAAAGCCAAATTTTTCTCTTAGTTTAAAAGCGATATCGGTTAGTAAATTTATTGGGCATATCCACGAACAAAACGCTCTTGGAGCAACCAGTGCATAAAATGCAAAGATAATGCCAGCTCCAATAATTGCATTTATGCCAGCGCTAAAGCTTGCAAGTAAAATTTGAACCAAAGCAAATGGATCGCTTAGTGGAATTTTTCCAAAAAGCAAAGATGAGCTTAAATTTCCGCTAAGTATCTTAACTCCGTAAAAATTTCCTAGGATAAATAGTGCTAGGATAGAAATTTGAGTTATTCGTCTTAAGATTAAAAATTTCATAGCTCACCACCATTTAGATAATCAGTCGCTTTTTTAATGTCAAGCTTTATTTTGCTGTCCGCATCATCTATGCGTCTTTCATCTTCTTTTATCCAGCCTTTAACGTAGTTATCGCCTACTTTGCCAAGCACAGCGTCACGGTTTAGCACAGTAATGGCTGCTTTTTTAGTGATACAGGCTCGCTCGCATAGGCCACATCCGGTGCAGATGTCGCTATCGACCACTGGAAGCAAAAAGGCATGCTTTTGCGTCCTTTCGTTACGGCGATATTCAAGATATAAGGCTTTATCCAAAAGAGGACAAGCCCTGTAACAAGCATCGCACTGTATGCCCCAGTGTGCCACGCAGTTTTTCATATCAACCACCGCAACACCCATTTTGGCCTTATTTATATCAAGCTTGCCTTTTGTGCTTACTAAATTTACGTCCAAAGCTCCAGTCGGACAGGCTGGCACACAAGGGATATTTTCACACATATAGCAAGGAATTTTTCTAGGCTCGAAATAAGGCGTTCCAATGCTTATGCCATCTTCTAGCGATGAGAGCTTTAGCGTATCAAATGGACAAGCCTCTACGCAAAGCCCACACCTAATGCAGCTTTGTAAAAATTGCTTCTCTTCTTTTGCACCAGGAGGCCTAAGAAGCATAAGTGGCGAAGCCTTGGCACTAAGCGACCAAACAAAGCCTCCGCCAAGAGCCAAAAGTGCTACTTTTGCTCCAAATTTTAAAGCCTCTCGCCTACTTGAAAATCCCATATCGCTCACCTATGCTTTGTAAATTTTAACCGCACACTTTTTATAATCAGTCTCTTTTGAGATTGGGCAAGTAGCATCTAGTGTGACTTTATTGATAAATACGTTTTCATCAAACCAAGGCACATAAACAAGACCTACTGGTGGCTTATTTCTACCTTTTAGATCAACTCTTGCTTTTACCTTGCCACGGCGTGATTCGACCCAAACGATCTCATTTTGCATTACGCCAAGATTTTTAGCATCATCTTCATGCATATAGCAAAGTGCCTCTGGAACAGCTCTATAAAGCTCAGGAACACGCATGGTCATAGTGCCTGAGTGCCAGTGCTCTAGAACACGGCCAGTACATAGCCAGAACGGATACTCTTTGCTTGGCATCTCGCATGGATCCATGTAAGGGCGGAAGAAAATTTTTGCTTTGTTTGCAAGAGATGTTTTATCTTTATTTGTAACGCCTTTTAGATCGCCTGTTGGAAGTGCTGCATTTTTGTTGCCGTAGAATGCAAATTTCTCATTTGGGGCAGCTTTTTTAGCGTATGGGTCAAATTTAGTGTTAAATCTCCACTGAGTCTCTTTGCCATCAACTACTGGCCATCTAAGACCTCTTACTCTGTGGTAAGTGTCAAAGTCTGCTAGGTCGTGGCCGTGTCCAACGCCAAATTTTCTATACTCTTCCCAAAGATATTTATGGACGAAAAATCCATATCCTTTAAATTCTTTGCCATCTGAGCCGATCACTTTTCTGCTATCGCCAAATACTTCTGTATTGTCGTAGTTTTCCATGATTGGATCGTTTGCGCTAAATTTCTTAGCCTCTTCGTTTGCAAAAAGTACGTCAAATAGCGTATCTTCTTCGCTGTATCCCATAGCTTTTGCAGCATCTAGTACATTTGGAAGTGTAACTTTATCATTTACTTTTTTCTCACCCCAAACATCTTTTAGCTTAAAGCGCTTACTAAATTCCATCATTTGCCAAATATCAGGCATCGCTTCGCCAACTGGAAGTACTTGCTGTCTCCAGTGTTGTGTTCTTCTCTCAGCATTACCGTAAGCACCCCATTTTTCATAGATCATCGCAGTTGGGAGGATAAGGTCAGCCACTTTTGCAGAAATTCCTGGATAAGGATCGCTTACAACGATGAAGTTATCCATCTCACGAGCTGCTTTGATCCAGTGGTTTGCGTTTGCAGTATTTTGCCACGGATTATTTACTTGAACCCATATAAATTTAACCTTACCATCTTCAAGATCACGCATCATTTTTACGTAGTGAGAAGCGAGTACGCCACTTAGTGTTCCAGCAGGAAGTTTCCAAATTTTTTCAGTTATCTCTCTATGTTTTGGATTCTCAATAACCATATCAGCTGGCAAGCGGTGAACAAATGTTCCAACCTCTCTTGCAGTTCCACACGCACTTGGTTGACCAGTTAAAGAAAATGCTCCTGAGCCTGGAAGTGCTTGCTTACCAAGTAAGAAATGCACCATATAAGCTTGCTCATTTACCCATGTACCACGTTGGTGTTGATTAAAGCCCATCGTCCAAAAACTTACGACTTTGCGGTTTTTCTCGATGTAAAGATCAGCAAGTGCCTTTAGCTTTTTCTTAAATTCTTCTATATCTTCATTTGGATCGCCCTTTGCCACCTTTGCTGTAAAGTCAAGCGTGTAAGGTGCAAGAGCTTTTTTAAACTCTTCAAATGTTATTTGCCAATGTGCGCCAGATTTTGCAGCATTTTTATTTTCTAGCGTATCACCAGCTTTTAGTCCAAGATATGCAAGTGTAACACCCTCAGCTTCACTTAGCACCTTTGACTTCTCAGTAGCAGCAGTGTCTAGCTCGCTTGGAGCATATTTTTTATGATGAATGTCTGGACGAAGACCATATCCGATGTCGGCTGGACCGGTTGTAAATACACAGTGTTTTTTAACAAATTCTTCATCAATCATCTCTGGGTGGTTATAAACTATCTCACGAGCGATGTAGTTCCAAATAGCCAAGTCAGATGATGGAGCAAAAATGATCTCGATGTCAGCTAAATTTGATGTTCTAGTTGAGTAGGTGCTTAAATTTACAACCTTTACTCTATCAGGATCGCTAAGCTTTCTATCGCTCACGCGTGCCCAAAGGATTGGGTGCATTTCAGCCATGTTTGCGCCCCAAGCCACAATAGTATCTGTAAGCTCAATGTCATCAAAACAGCCTGATGGCTCGTCTATACCAAATGTTTGCATGAAACCAACAACTGCACTTGCCATACAGTGTCTTGCGTTTGGATCAATACTATTGCTTCTAAAGCCACCTTTTATAAGCTTAACAGCAGCGTAACCTTCTGGAATAGTATATTGACCAGAGCCTAGAACTCCGATGCCGTGAGGGCCTAGTTCATCATATGCTTTTCTAAACTGAGCCTCCATAACATCAAATGCTTGCTTCCAGCTTACTTGCTTAAATTTTCCTTTTTTATCAAATTCGCCTTTTTCATTTACACGCAAAAGCGGATGAGTGATCCTATCCTCGCCGTACATGATCTTAGCATTAAAATAGCCTTTAATGCAGTTTAGGCCACGATTTACTGGCGCTTCTGGATCGCCTTTTACAGCTACTATCTTGCCCTCTTTTGTAGCGACCATGATGCCACAGCCTGTCCCACAAAACCTGCAAGCAGCCTTATCCCAGCGCCAGCCTTTTTCAGCTTCGTTTGCTGCACTTAGCGAGCTTGGTACGGCTATACCAGCACTAGCACAAGCAGCACTGGCTGCAGCACTTTTTATGAATTCTCGTCGATTCATTCTTTCTCCTTTAAAGATTTAAAACAAATTTAATTGATATTAATCTTACAAAACTTATTTACAACTGATTTACATTTACAAAAATTTCAAAAAACTTAAGCCAAAAATGTAAATATTTTTCTACATAAAAATATTAATTTTCTCACAAAGTACGATTTTAA
>NZ_CABPUT010000006.1:140349-144551 GCF_902460625.1 Campylobacter concisus | reverse complement strand
TCATATTTATGCCTTCGCTTTGCTCTCTGATGCTTTCACTCATCTCATTAATGCTTTGAGCTAAAACATTTGCGTTAGCTTCGATCTCGCCAAGTGATTTTTGAGTTCTTTCAGCTAGTTTGCGCACTTCGTCGGCGACTACGGCAAATCCTCTGCCGTGTTCACCCGCTCTAGCTGCCTCGATAGCCGCATTTAGAGCAAGTAGATTGGTTTGATCAGCTATATCTCTAATAATAACGATGATATTTTTAATCTCTTCGCTTTGTCTTGTTACGTCGCTAGCTTTTTGGCTAATGGCGTTCATAGAACTGCTCATCTCTTCTATAGCAGCCGCGCTTTCTTGGATAGAATCGGCTTGCTTATGGGCTCCGTCAGTTAGAGTTCTCATGGACTCTGCTAGAATTTTAGCTTTTTCTTCTAGAACCTGAGCTTCTTTTAAATTTTCCCTTAGCATATTGCTTACGGCGTCGCCCGCGCTTTGAAGGCCTACTATCATATCTCTTAGATCGCTTTCAAGCTCCGGTTTTAGCTCTAGTCTAGGAGTGTAGTCGTTTTTATTGTAAGAAGCTAAAACTACGGCTATTCCTTTTAAATTTTCAGAAATTGATGCAAAGAATTTATTTAGCAGATCTTTTAACTGAACTAAAGCCGGATTATTCGGAGTAGAGTTAATCTTGGCTCCCATGTGGCCTCTTATCATAAGATTTGCTATACCGTTCATCTCGTCTATTAAGGCGCTGTCTTTTTTTACGCCGTTAAGGACTTTTTCTATATTTTCGTTAATAGATTCGCTCATTCTGCCGAATTCGTCTTGCGTAGTTACTACTAGCTTTTCCGGAGCGTTAGGGGTTTCGTAAGTGATAAATTTAAACGCGTCTTCAAGCTTGGTTTGAATAGTTCTAATAGGACTAAGGGATTTTTTAAGAAGAGTAAATACGATAGCCGAAAGTATGACTATAAAAGCTACGGCAAGGATTATTTGAGCTTTTAATAAAGGCAAGGTGTTAGACGAAAAAGTATCCGCTCCGATAGCAGCTACGGCTAGCCAGCCTTGATCGTTTATAGGAAGGACTTTGGCGGTTACGTTTTCGCCTTTATAGTTTGTATAAGGAATAAGTCCATTTTCATCAAATTTTTTAGCTGCAAAAGCCTCAGCAATATATTTGCTAGCAGGAACGGTTTTACCAACATTGTTTGGGTCATTGTGCATTAGCATTACGCCTTCTTTGTTTATTAAATAGACGTAGCCATATTTTGTTTTACCCATTTCAAGAATTTTTTTACTTAAAGCATCCATATTTAAATCAAGCCCCAAAACACCATCAAAATTTCCATTTTTATTTACTGGAGCAGCAAAACTAATTACTAAAGCGTTAAACAAGGCAGCTTTATAAGGTTCGGTATAGATAGCACCATTTGCACTCTTTGCTGCTTTATACCAGCCTCTAGTTCTAGGATCGTAGTTATCAGCAGGAGTTGTTTTAGTGCCGTCAGACTGGAAAAAATGTCCATCACTCTCGCGACCATAAAAAATATCAGTAACTAGACGACTAACATTTTCTTTTTGCATTTTTGTTTTTTCCATGTACGAGTCATCATTATTTGGTGTTTGTGCTATATCTGAAGCATACTTTTTGGCAACTTCTAAATATTCTTCAAAAAAAGAATCCGTAGTAGCTTTAATGTCACTTAGAATCTGATCCTGGGTCTGGCTGACCAACTCTACTACCTTACTTTCCGCTGTATAGTAGCTGACTGCCGAAATAGCAGCAAACGAAATAACTAGCAATGAGATGATAATCATCGCTATCTTTGAAGTTATGGACTTCATCTTTCCTCCTTTAAAAAGTTAAAATCGCTTTAATTTATCGAAAAAGAATTAAAATTAGTATTAAATTTACCCTCTATTTAATGCTTTTTAAAAATCAATAAAGATATCTTGATAATTAAAAATTTTTGAATAAATTTTAGATCAGAAAACGCCATCGAAAATCTAGTTTTGATTTTTATTCTTTAGCTAGATTTAAAGTATAAATTTTTACTTGAAAATCAATAAAATAACACCTTAAATAATAAGGCAGACGGCTAAAATTTCTTTTAAATTTAACCTCTCGTCAAGAAAGATGACAGCCAAAATAATGGCTAGCACAACGCTAAATTTATCAACCAGCGCCACTTGATAGACCTTGCCTGCCTGCATAGCTTTAAAATACATGAGCCACGAAAGCCCAGTCGCTATGCCACTTAGTATGAGAAAGAGCCAGTTTTTGGGGTTTAGTGAGCTTAATGGTTGCCATTTTTTAGCCACGCTTAAAAGCAAAACAAGCATCAAAATGACGACGATCGTTCTTATAAATGTCGCAAAATCGCTGTCAATATCCTTTACGCCAAGCTTTGCAAAGATAGCTGTAAGTGCAGCAAAAACAGCCGAAAGAGCTGCGTAAATAAACCACTCTGGCATCTTTTTCCTTATAAATTTAAGGGGTATTTGCTTCGCCCCACTGTAAATTTAACCCTCGTACTCGCTTAGCATGTCGATAGTCGGCGCAAAAAATAGCGCACCAGTAACAGGTGTGCTAAAGTCAAGTAGCCTATCTGAGTTGCCTTTTGGCTCGCCTATAAACATCTTTTTAAGCATCGCCTCAACGGTCGAAAATGTGCTCGCATAAGCGATGAAGTAAGTGCCTGTTTTACTACCTTCAGTAAATGGCATATTGCCACGCACGACCTTTTTATCATCTCCTACGTTTGCAGCAGCTGAGTGTGAATTTGTAGGTTTTACATCTTCGCTCATCTCGATGTCAAGCTCTTTTGAGCGACCTATTACCTTTTCTTGCTCGCTTACGCTTGTAGCGTTCCACTCTTTCATATTGTGGAAATATTTTTGTACAAAAACGTAGCTGCCGCCTTTAAATTTAGCGTCCTCATCGCCAACTTTAGCAAAGAAATCTCTCTCCTCGCCCTCAGGATTTTCAGTGCCATCAACAAAGCCTATTATCGCCCTACCGTCATGATACTTAAAGCCTTGCGTCTCATCTGTAAGCTCTGCAAATTTAAAAAGCACAGCCTTTATCGCTTGAGCCATATCGAAGCAATCAGGTGCATTTAAGGCGCGGATATGTATGTGGATGTCGCCCTTTGTGCTAACAGCTTCGTGCTTATCGCCTTTTATCGCTTTAAAATTTACAAGCTCTTTTGGTAGATCTTTTGAAATTTCAAGCTTTTTCCAAGCATCATGACCCACGCCAAGGACGCAGTTTACATTTTCATTTGCGCCAAATCTAATCTTGGCAGTTTTATTTAAATTTACAACCAAGGAGCAAAGCTCGGCAAAACCCTCTTTACAAACCTTTTTATCAGCTATTAAAACCCATGTTTGAAAGACTGTGTTGTTGCCTGGTGTCTGCGTGACTTCTTGTGAATTTACGCTCATTTTTTCTCCTTTTTAAAATTTTATGCAATATTTTCTAAATTTAGTTGCGAGCTTATCTGCTCATCATTATCGTCAAAGACAAACTCAACTTTGTTTGCACCAAAGCTCTTAGCTATCGCTTCAAGCGTGTCGCGAGCTGATTTATGAATTTTACTTTGAAGCTGTGAGATAAGGCGGACACTCATCTTTTTGACTTCATTTCTCGCCTCTTCGATTAGTCTGTTTTTATCCTCTTCTGTAAATGTACTTCCAAAAAACCCATTTAGCGAGTCAGGCAGCAAAAATGGTATAAATTTGCCGTTTTTCTCATCGTAAAATTTCATATCGGCGATCGAAAATTTATACTTACATGGGGGCATCTTTATCTTGTAGCTAGAGTTTGCGATCTGCGTGATCTCAAGTTTTGGACTAGTTAGATCGTAGATGAAATTTATCTCAAACTCAAATATCATCGAAAGCTTCTTCTCGCTTATAAGCCATCTTAGATACTCTTTGCCAAAATTTCCAAACGCATGATCTGTCTTTGTGACGATCTCTTTGCTATAAACTTGAAAAACAGATAGCTCGCCGATGCTTTTTAGCTGCGAAATTTCAGTGCTGACTGAGAGATTTTCGCTATCATCTTTTGCCTTTTTTAACGCCTTATTTGACCTATAAAATGCAAATGCCAAAACAGCTAATAAGATAGCTAATATCAAATTTGCATATTCGCTCATTTTTTCTCCTTTAAAGCTTGCTATTTTAGCTTAAATTTGTAAAGCAGAGATGA
>NZ_CABPUT010000006.1:83924-139210 GCF_902460625.1 Campylobacter concisus | reverse complement strand
ACCATTTTAATTATTTTTTCATATCTTATAGTAAAAATAGCGTAAAAAAGGGATTATTAAAGTAAATTTTTATCATAAATTTTAATATTTTAATTAATAATTTATTTTAAGGATATTACAATCCATTTAAATTTTATGCAAAAGGATGAGATGTGAAAAGATCCATTTTAAATAAAAAATGTATTTTTATAAGTGCAGCTTGTTGTGCTCTTTTGTTTACAAATTCGCTAAAAGCCAACGATCAAGAAAGTGGTAAATTTGGCGACATAAGTAGCTGGCAGAGCGCTGAATATGAAGCATACTGGGGACTAAAGCGTATCAATGCAGCTATTGCGTATGCTCTTGGAGTGACAGGCAAAGGTGTGACGCTTGGCGTTATGGACTCTGGCGCATTACTTAGCCACCCTGAACTTAGTGACGGTAGGATAAGCGCACTAAAAATTTCTGGTAGCTACTACAAAGACGGACAAAAATATCCAGATACTGAGCACGGCAACTCTCCTTTTTTAAAAAAGGGAAGCACTGATAAAAATAGAGCTGACTTTGGCGACTTTAAAAAAGGTGATAAATTTGAAGCTGATGGCAACTGGATCGCTGGTGTAAACGACTCGCACGGCACGCACGTAGCTGGCACAATTGCTGGCTCAAGAGATGGTAAAGGGATGCATGGTGTAGCATTTGACTCAAAACTTATAGTAGGAAATACTGGCGGAACCGATGGTATGACATATGGACCAAACCAAGACTACAACTTCTTTTTAGCATCTTATGAGGGACTAGCCAAAGGTGGCGCAAGAGCTATAAATAATAGCTGGGGTTCAAACCGAAAATTTTATAAAGCTTATGAGGGAGCAACTGGATTTGATGGTGGCAATAGCTTAGATATAAAAGACCTTGACGCAGCCTATAAAAGCTACTATCCATTTGTTACAAAAGGCAAAAATTTCATGGATGCCGCTTATGAAGTCGCCAAAAAATACGGCATCATTCAAGTCTTCACTGCCGGAAATAGAAATGGCATGAAAGAGTCATACACAAGAGCAATGCTTCCATATTTTCGTCCAGATGCTGAAAAATACTGGATAAACGTCACTGGAATGACAGGTGGCGATGCACAACACTTTAATACCGCAGGACACTCAAAGTGGTGGAGTATCGCAGCACCTGGTAAAAGTATAAAATCAAGCACAGTTGATCCTAAAAATGGAAACGCTGGTTACGATAGCTGGGATGGTACATCAATGGCAGCTCCACATGTCACTGGCGTACTTGGTCTTGTAATGCAAAGATATCCATATATGAGCAACTCTCAAGCAAGAGATGTTTTACTAACTACCGCGAGACAGGTTAGAGATGAGTTTAAAAAGCCAGCCGATACAAAAAGAATTTCTGGTTTTACTGCGCCACTTGGCGTACCTGATGAGCGCTGGGGCTGGGGAGCACTTGATATGTCAAAGGCTATGTTTGGGCCAGGACAGCTACTAGGCGTATTTGATGTAAGTCTAGACACGGACGATCTTTACTCAAATAATATCAGCGATGTAGCTATAAAATACAGAAAGACTGAAGATGAGGCAGAGGCAAAAATTTGGGCTAATCGCAAGGCTGAGCTTGAGAAAATGTCAAATTTAACAGCCGAGCAAAAGGCTGAACTTGATATAGGCAACGCTAGAGAAAAAGCAAGAGAGCAAAGAGCTAGCGAAGGCTATGAAGGAACTCTTATTAAGAGAGGTCTAGGCACTCTAAAACTAGCAGGAACCAACTCATACACTGGCAAGACTATAATAAAAAGCGGCAAGATCACAGCACTAAATCAATCACTAAAATCAAGCGAAGTAGTTGTCGAAAATGGTGGTGCACTTGAGATTGTTAAAGAGATGAGCGTTAGAGAGATTGATAGAAATAAATTTTCTCAAAAGCTATCTTTTAAAGATGTAACTAGAAAAAGCACAAATGACGCAGTAAAAGCTACTATAAAAACAGGTGGTAGTTATATCATCTCAAATAACGCAGCAAATTTAAATCTAAATTTTGAAAAGAACTCTATCATAGATATAAGCAAGCCAGATGTAGATATCATGAAAAGACTATATGATGATAGCTCAAAGGCAAAAACTTATGCCGTAACTGGAAATTTTAGTGGCTATAATGACACCATCTTAAGAAAATACGCATTTTTTGACCTTAGTAGAAATTATAGTGACAACAAGCTAGAATTAACACTAAAAAAGTCAAAAAATACAATAACAAGTATCGCAGCTAGCGACAACCAAAAAAGAGTAGCACAGCTCATTGAGAGTACAGCTAGCAGACCAGCAGTCCTTGCTTCGCCGTTTAGAAGTAGACCAGCAGTCATCACAAGCGATCTATACAGACACTTCATCTACGCTACACCAAAAGAAGCAAGTGATACGCTAAAAACATTTGCAAATAATGCAAATTTAGCTCAACATAATGCATTTTTACTAGAAAATATCTTGCTCAAAAATGCAATCATCAATCATGAAATTGATCCATTCAGTGCAAAAGCAATCGATGGAAATGGCATGAAATTTTGGTCAAATACCATGGCTAATGCTATGAAATTTGATGATGTAAAAGCAAACTCGCTCACTCAGCTTTTTGGATTTGACGGTAGTGTAAATGATGTTTTCACACTTGGCGGCGTGCTTGGTGCTAGCAACGAAAAAGTAAAAGAAGATGGCGATGATGCTTATAAAACAAAAGGCACAAGTATAGGCATTTACGGAAAAAGCCAGATCGCCAGCACAAAACTAGACCTCGGTCTCATATACACAAATGCAAAACGAAAAACACAAAATGGTGCTACAATAGCTAGCTTTTACTCAAATGAGCATGTAAAAAGCAAAGAAAAGGCACTTACTACTTACGCAAATTTGGCACTAACTAGCTTTAACAGTACAAATTTCTCACTAAATCCTTATGTGGGCGCAAGCTATCTACGTATGAAAACTGATAGCACTAGCCAAAATGTAGGAATTTTCAGAATGGATGTTGATGAAAAAACTAGAAATTTAGGTGTATTTAGCATAGGTCTAAACCCTAGTGTGCCATTTAGCCTTGGTAGTACAAAGATGAAATTTGAAGCTGATCTAGCCTACAATAGACTAGTTGGCGATACAAGAGCAAATATCGGCGTAAATATCGCAAATGCTGGATACTTGGAACTTGAAGGAAAAGAGGTGCGCGATCTTGGCACAGCTAGCCTTGGTGTAAAAGCTAATGTTTATAAAAATATAAATTTAGGTTTATCTTACACAGGTGCTTTTGCTAAAGACGTGAAGTCAAACAGCGTAAATGCGAAATTTGAGATTTTGTTTTAATAGGTAAATCATGCTCGCTACTTTAAATAGTAGCGAGCCATTAAATTAAAATAGTTGAGTGAAAGAAAAACCGTTTTTAGTAAGCACTTCTTTGATCTTTTCTTGATGCTCAAGACCCTTTGTCTCAAGTGTGATAGTAATACTTGCATCACCATAATCAAGCCTTGTCGAGAAGCGATCGTAGTCGATCTTCACAATGTTTGCGTTTGCTGATTTTAAGCTATCTGTTAGACTCATGAGCGCTCCTGGCTTATCCACAAGTGTGATTTGAAGTGTCATCTTGCGGTGAGACTTGATAAGACCCTTTTCGATGATAATAGAAAGCACCTGTACGTCGATATTTCCACCACTTAGCACCACGCCTATCTTTGCACCTTTTTTAAATTTGATCTTATCATGCATAAGTGCTGCCACGCCAGCTGCACCAGCTCCTTCAACTACGATCTTTTGAGTCTCTAGCAAAAATAAAATCGCAGTTGCGATCTCCTCATCATCGACCTGCACAAACTCATCAACGCACTCAATAATATTTGCTAACGTGATCTCACTCGCATCACGCACAGCGATACCGTCAGCTATAGTGCGAACCGATTTTGAGTTTATGCTTTTTTTAGCGCCGTAGCTATTAAACATCGCTGGAGCGCCTTTTGCACCGACACAGATTACTTTTGTCTTTGGATTAACTTGTTTTATACAACTAGCCACACCGCTAGCTAATCCGCCGCCGCCAACTGGGACGATGACTATATCAAGATCGCTTATCTCATCAAGCATCTCAAGTCCCACAGTGCCCTGCCCCGCCATGACGTACTCGTCGTTAAATGGATGAACAAAGGTCATACCCTTATCTTTGGCGTAATTAACCGCAAAAGCGTACGCCTCATCGAAATTATCACCCTTTAAAATAACCTCTGCACCAAGGTCTTTTGTGCCAGCAACCTTTAGAAGCGGGGTTGATTCTGGCATGATGATGCAAGCGTGTACGCCAAATTCTTTTGCGCTTATAGCTACACCTTGAGCGTGGTTGCCAGCACTTGCAGCCACGACACCACGCTTTCTCTCCTCATCACTTAGGCTAGCTATTTTATTGTAAGCGCCTCTTATTTTATAAGCTCCGGTTCGTTGTAAATTTTCCTCTTTTAGATAGATGCTTGCTCCCAAATTTTTGCTAAGTTTTGCACTCAGAGCAAATGGAGTTTTATTTACAAAATGACCGATCGTGATCTTTGCTTGGATGATTTTATTTAGTGAAACCATTTTTTTATTTTTCCTTTTTTAAATTATTCTTTTGCCCTTAGTAGCACGCCGCATTCAATATGATGAGTGTTTGCAAACTGATCAAAAATGGCAAATTTTATCACTTTATGACTTTTACAAAGCTCTTTTAAATTTTCTTTCAGAGTCTCTGGATTGCACGAGATATAGATGATATTTTTAAAATTTTTGATGAAATTTACAACACTTTCGCTTAGTCCTGCACGGGGCGGATCAACAAGGACGTGAGAGAAGTTAAAATCGCTTAAATTTATATCCTTTAGTCTATTAAATTCCCTAACGCCAGCAAATGCGCTCATAAGCTCATCAGCATCCATTCGTAAAAATTTGATGTTTTTAGCCTTATTTAGCTCGCAGTTTTTAAGGGCATTTGCGATCGAGCTCTTTGAAATTTCAGTGGCAAGTACATTATTAAATTTAAACGAAAGCGGGATAGTAAAATTTCCATGTCCACAGTAGAGCTCAAGAAGGTCAGCACCGCCTTTCACGCACTCTTTTGCCCAAGCTATCATCTTTTCATTTACAGCTCTATTTGGCTGGATAAAGGCATTTTCACTTAGGCTAAATTTATAAATTTCACCGCCAACGTCTAGCTCATCGATCAAATTTAGCTCACCACTTAGTAGCTTTTGCCCACGCGATCTAGCAAGTATGGTGACGTCAAGCTTACTGGCTAGAATTTTCATAGCCGTTTCAAACTCGCCATCAAGCCTTTTATGGTAAAGAAGTGTGATTAAAATACCGCTTTTACAAGAGATAAATTCCACTCCAAAAAGCTTTGCGCGCAGTATTTCACTCTCTTGCAAGTTATAAAGCAAGCTTGGCATAAGCTCTGAAATTTGCTCGCAGACCTTTGGACAATCATCTATAAAGACCTTTTTGCCCTTTTCGCTTGCATGCATCGTATAGCAAAGCTTGCTGCCTTCGTGCCAGATACCAAACTCAGCTCTTGTACGGTAGTGTTTTGGTTTTGAGCTAAAAACATCAAACTCACCATCATAAAACTCTGAAAAATTTTGTTTTACAAGGTCAGTTTTAAATAAAATTTGCTCATCGTAAGGAGTAAAAAGAGTGCAAGAGCCGCACTCTTTTAAATAATTGCAATCCAAATTTATGCTTCTACTTTCTTTCCAACAAATCTAACTAGCGCCCAAATCGCTAAAAATCCGCAAGGAAGTGCGATCCAAACGCTAAGACCAAGTGCAACTGGCAAGTAACCAACTAGCACGCAAACAGCACAAACGCTAAGCGCATAGACCATTTGAGTCGATACGTGATCGATATGATTACATCCTGCGCCCATTGATGAAAGTATCGTAGTATCCGATATCGGTGAGCAGTGATCGCCAAAGATCGCGCCTGTAAGTACGCCTGAAATATTTACGATCATATATGCATGCATCGCTTCACCCTCTAGTCCGTAGTTTTTGCCGACAGCATAAGCTAGTGGGATAGCAAGAGGCATTAAAATTCCCATCGTGCCGTAGCTTGTTCCAGTCGAGAAGCTGATAAACGAACCAAGGATAAAAACAGCAACTGGCAATATAAATTTAGGTGTAGAAGAGCTTAATAAATCAACCAAGTATCTTGATGTGCCAAGCTCTTTGATAACAGCACTAAGGCTCCACGCAAGAAGTAAAATCACAACCGTAATTATCATAGTCTTCCAGCCCTTTACCCATGTGCTGATAGCCTCTTTTACGTCAAAAATTTTACGCCAAACGCCCATTGTGATAGCTACGATACTAGCAAGTAGTGCTGCTTGAAATAGCGATGTAGCCGAGTCTGCCGCGCCAAAAGTATCTTTAAAAGTAGAAAAAGCAAGCGGATTGGCAAGTGCATTTTTAAGAGCATCGCCCTCAAGTGCAGCAAGACCACTAAAGTAAAAACTAGTAAATGCACCAATAACTAGCACAAGAAGTGGCACAACAGCATTTGCAGCGCTTAATTTTATGCCTTCTTTTGGCTCAAGTGTTTTATCTTCAAGATCTTGAATTTGAGTTTTACCTGAGTGAAGCTCGCCTCTTCTAGCACGTCTTTCAGCTAATAGCATTGGTCCGTATTCACGTTGCATCAAGGCGGTACAAACTATAAAAAATAAGATGAAGAGGTTGTAAAATCTATATGGAATTGTCTCGATAAATATAGAATAAGCGTTAATTCCAGTCTCTCCAACTAGCTCATAGCCCTTTTCGATGAGTGAAACCTCAAGGCCAACCCATGTCGAGATGATAGCAATACCAGCGATCGGTGCTGCAGTAGCATCGATGATAAAAGCTAGTTTTTCGCGACTTATTTTAAATTTATCACTTATTGGTCTCATAATTGGACCTACTATTAGAGCATTTGCATAGTCATCAAAAAATACAAAAATACCCATGAGCCATGTTGAAATTTGAGCTGAAATGCCGCTTTTTGCCTTTTTACTAAGCCAAAGAGCAACCGCCTTTGTGCCGCCCATCTTTGTGATAAGTGCGACCACGCCGCCTATACAAAGCACTTGAAGCAAAATACCTGAATCAGTCTTATCAGCCATTGATTCAACGACTCTTGAAACGATGCCGGTAAAGCCTTTTACGATACCCATAAAGATGTTTTCATTGATGATATTTATGAGAAATGTTCCACTAAAAACACCTATAAATAGCGACAAGATGACGTCTTTTGTGATAAAAGCAAGTGCTATTGCCACAACAGGCGGTATAAGCGTGAATACGCCGTAAATTTCAGCGTTTCTCTTTGCTACTTCTGGATCGACACCAAAAAGCGCAATGCTAAAAAAAAGTAATAATAAAATTTGTCTCACAAGAACTCCTTAAAATTTTTCTATCGCAAGCCCAGCCCAAGTCTGCGTATTTGCCATGACTTCGACCCTGTTTATGTTGACACTTCCAGGCATATTTAGACAATTTACCAAAATCGTCGCGATATCCTCAGATGTGATAAAATTTGTATTTTCATAAAGACTATCCGCCTTTGCCTTATCTCCTCTAAATCTAACCTCACTAAATTCAGTCTTGCAAAGCCCTGGCTCAATGTTTGTCACCCTGATATTTGTACCGACTAGATCGTTTCTTAAATTTAGACTAAACTGCTTTACAAAGGCCTTTGTGGCACCATAAACGTTACTTCCAGGATATGGCCATGAGCCAGCTGTCGAGCCTAGGTTAAATATATAGCCCTTTTCCTGTTTGTAAAGTAGTGGCAAAACCGCCTTTGTCGAGTAGATAAGACCCTTGACGTTGGTGTCTATCATCGCCTCAAAGTCCTCCACCTTCGCATCTATCGTCTTTTCAAGCCCAAGCGCCATGCCAGCGTTGTTTACAAGCACTTCGATATCCTTAAATTTATCAGGCAAGCTCTCTACCGCTTTAAAAACAGCCTCTTTGTCGCGTATGTCAGCTACGATAATATGCGTATCGCCAAGCTCTGTTGCAAGCTTCTTTAGCCTATCTTCTCGCCTTGCAAGAGCGACTATCTTGTAGCCCTCTTTTGAGAGTCTTCTGGCGATCGCCTCGCCAAATCCAGATGTTGCACCAGTTACAAAAGCTGTCTTTTTCATGATTTTTCCTAATTGAAATTTGGTTTTAAACCCAAATTTTCTAAAAATTTGATCGTATTTTCGTTTTGTTCTTTCATGGCATAGTCAAGCGCGTTAAATCCATCGTCATCAGTGGCATTGATATCAGCGCCGTTATCTATCAAAAGCTTTAAAATTTCTGGCGTTGCGTGAGCTGCTGCGTGCATAAAAACGCTTCTGTTTGTATGCTCCAACCCACATGTATCTTCAACTTGAGCCATACCCAAATTTATCATATTCATCTTGGCATTTTCGTCTATGTAACTCTCGTTTACATTGGCACCATTTTTTAGCAAAAGCTCACAAAGTGGCTTATCGCTAAACTGCACAGCATAAAAAAGCACACTTTTTCCAAAGAAATTTTTATGATTTACATCAGCTTTATTTGCAAGTAAAATTTTTACATTTTCTATATTTTTTAGCGCAAAAAATAGCGGCGTCTCATCACCTAAATTTACATCCGCTCCACGCCTTATGATCTCTTTTATCATATCGCCACTCTTTTCATTCAAAAGTGCAATATTAAGCAAATTTGTAAGCTCAGCGGTACTGAAATTTTTCGAGTAAAGCAAATTTGCCAGCTCATCAAAACTTATCTTTTGAGCGATCATCTTTTGTTCAGGAGTTAAAATTTTAGCCTTATTTACATTTTTGCCAACACTAAATGTCAAAAACTCATTTACCACGCTAGTTGCGTAATACGCAGCACTTGCGGTATCAAGTCCAAGGCTTTCATAAAATTTCACAAGCGGAGTTTGGGCGTTTTTATAGGCTTCTAAAAATTTTTTATATTTTAAAAAATTAAACAAACTTTCATTTGCCCAGTATCTAAAATACTCCATCCTGGCGTCTTTTTGCTCTTCAGCAATATCAGGCTTTGCAAGCTCTCTTGCGTAAAATTCAGGTGCGAATGACGCTTTTAGCAAAAGCCATCTAAGCTTATTTAAATTTTCTTTATAAACGCCATCGCCGACACAGCTTTGAGACTCACTTCTAACAGCCATACTAGCGTCAAAAAGCTCTTTTATCTCTTGTAAATTTATAAGTGAGCCATCGCAATAAAATAGACTCTCATTTAGATAAGCAAGCCCATTTGGAGTAGTTTTAAAGCTCTCTTTTTTAGCAAGATCACTGCACTCTAAAGCGTGTAAATTTATCAAAAAACAAACGCTAAAAAAGAGAAAAAAAACTACTTTTTTCATCAAAGCTCCTTAAAATTCCGCGATATTGTAACAAATTTATATACTAAACTCACTTATTTCATTAAAATTTAGATATTTATAAATTTTATCTTTGTTTAAACTAAGACTTTCTCTTACTATATTTTTATACTCATCGATGTTTGGTAAACGCCCAAGTAGCGCACAAACAGCAGCTAGCTCGGCACTTCCTAGATATACCTTCGCACCCATACCCATTCTGTTATCAAAATTTCTAGTCGAGGTAGAAAATACCACTGCATTGTCGTTTACTCTTGCTTGATTGCCCATGCAAAGCGAACATCCTGGCACTTCTGTCCTCGCGTTTAATCTTTTAAAAATTTCATAAACGCCTTCATCTTCAAGTGTGCTTTTATCCATCTTTGTCGGCGGTGCGATCCAAAGCCTAGTTGTAAGCTTGCTCTCATGCTCCAAAATTCTGGCCAGTGCTCTGTAATGTCCGATATTTGTCATGCAGCTTCCTACAAAAACTTCATCAATATTATGCACCATAGAGTCATCGGCTAAAATTTCACTCAAAGTAGCCACATCGTCTGGATCATTTGGACACGCCAGGATAGGTTCATTAATTTCAGCCAAATCAATCTCTAAAATTTCAGCGTATTTTGCATCTTTATCGGCTCTTAAAAGAGTTGGATTTTCTAGCCATTTTTGCATTTTTTCTTTTCGTCTAAGTAACGTCTCATGGCTTTCATAGCCTGCTTTTATCATTGCGTCTATTAGCGCAACGTTTGAGCGGACATACTCTGCGACACTATCAACGCCTAAATTTACCACGCAAGCTGCAGCCGAACGCTCAGCAGAAGCGTCACTTAGTTCAAATGCCTGCTCTACTTTTAGATTCTCAAGACCCTCAATTTCTAAAATTTTACCCGCAAAAACGTTCTTTTTGTTTTTCTTCTCAACACTCAAAAGTCCTTTTTTGATGGCAAAATAAGGTATCGCATTTACAAGATCTCTAAGCGTCACGCCCTCTTTTAGCTCGCCTTTAAATTTGATCAAAACTGACTCTGGCATATTTAGTGGCATCATTCCAAGTACCGCTGCAAACGCGACCAGGCCGCTACCAGCAGGGAAGCTAATGCCAATAGGAAATCTCGTGTGGCTATCGCCGCCAGTGCCCACCGTATCAGGCAGTACCATGCGGTTTAGCCACGAGTGGATGACGCCATCGCCTGGCTTTAGACTCACACCGCCACGTAAATTTATAAATTTAGGTAGGCTCTCATGCATCACAAGGTCGCTTGGCTTTGGATAAGCGGCCGTATGGCAAAAGCTTTGCAAAACAAAATCCGCGCCAAAACTAAGGCTAGCGAGCTCTTTGACCTCATCTCTAGTCATCGGCCCAGTCGTATCTTGCGAGCCAACAGTTAAAATTTCTGGCTCCACATAAGCCCCAGCTCTAATGCCAGCTACGCCGCAAGCCTTGCCGACCATCTTTTGAGTCAACGTATAGCCGCCACTCTGTTCTTTTGGCTGATCCGGCTTTATAAAAAT
Organism: Campylobacter concisus; assembly: GCF_902460625.1. GTDB lineage: Bacteria > Campylobacterota > Campylobacteria > Campylobacterales > Campylobacteraceae > Campylobacter_A > Campylobacter_A concisus_AD. The sequence goes on along the minus strand of NZ_CABPUT010000006.1, from coordinate 128,294 downwards.
TTGCTCCTCACCAAGCCCTAGAGCCTCTCTGGCCTTTTTGGTCACTTGCCGTCCTATCATAAGCGGTATCCTGCCACCTGCTCTTATCTCATCGCTTAGAGTATTTGGGTTTAGTTTAAAATTTGCCACGAGTTTTTTCTCAGTGCCAATAAGCTTATAAATTTCGCCTTTAAATGGATAAATTTCTATCTCGTCGCCCATCTCAAGCTCATTTACGTTTGCAACTATTGGCATTGCACCGCTATCTTCGGCGGTGTTAAAAAATATTGGAGCTATGGTCGTGCCGATCACGATGCCGCCAGTTTTTTTGTTTGGCACGCCCTCTATCTCATCGCCTAAATGCCACTGGATCGAGTTTATACCGCTCTTTCTGCTGCTGCCAGTGCCAACCACATCGCCAACATACGCCACTTTTTTACCACGAGTTTTGAGCTCTTTTAAAATTTCTAGACCCTCAGGCATCTTTTTAATAAGCATTGCTTTTGCGTGAAGTGGTATGTCGGCCCTTGTGTAGGCCTCGCTCGCTGGACTTAGGTCGTCAGTATTTGTCTCACCAGGTACCTTAAAAACGACTGCGTTTATACAGGTTTCGATTGGCTTTTTATGCGTAAACCACTCCGCATTTGCCCAAGAAATAAGTACATCTTTTGCAAATTTATTGTTGCTGCTTAGTTTTACTATCTCATCAAAATATTCATGCACCAGGATAATATTTTTTAGCTCATTTGCCGCAGCATGCGCGATATTTTCATCGCTATTTTTTAGAGCTCGCACTAAAATTTCCACGTTATATCCACCAAGCATCTTGCCTAAAATTTTAATAGCACGCATAGCGTCAAGACCGCTAACAGCAAGCCCATCTATCACTTCGCCAAGAAAGTTCGCCTTTATCTTCGCTGCGTCATCAACGCCAGGATTGATACGAGTTTCAAGCAAATTTATAAGAAATTTTAGCTCGCTTTGTGCCTTTTCGTCGCAACTAGACTTGCTGGCAAGCTTTATTAGCTCGCAAACTTCACTTGTTTGCTTGGCATTTAGCGCAAGCGGTGGCACGCCCTCTTTTTCTCGCTCGCTCACGTGTTTTTCGTAGTCGGTAAAAAAGCTCATGAAATTCCTTTGTGGTTTTTGCTCGTTATTTTTAGTCTAAAATCGCTAGTTTTGCTTGCATTTTATCAAAAAGCAAAACAAACTAAAGTAAAATTTGCCCAAAATTTCAAATTTCAAGGAGCAAATGTGTCAAAAGCTTACCTAAAATCTCCCATTGGAATTTTAGAGATCGTTGCCAGCAAAAATGGAATTTGTGAGATAAATTTTGTAGATAAATTTGAAAAAGTAGCGGTAAAAGATAAAAATTTAAAGCTTTGCTTGAATGAGCTAGAGGCTTATTTTAATGGCAAGCTTAAAAAATTTAGCGTACGGCTTGATATAAAAACAACTAATTTTAGAGCAAAAATTTACGAGGCTTTACAAAAAGTACCATACGGAGAAACGACCACATACGCAGCCCTTGCACTTGCCGTAGGTCACAAAAATGCCTACCGAGCAGCAGGATCAGCCAATGCTAAAAACCCAGTACCTATCATCATCCCTTGTCACAGAGTGCTAGCTAGTAACGGGCTTGGCGGCTATTCTGGCGGAGATGGTCTACCAACTAAAATTTGGCTTTTAGAGCATGAAGCAAAGCATAAATAGCTAAAAATTTACAGCAAAATAAAAGTCCGGCAAATTTTAAAATTTACAAGCGAACATTTTTAAAATTTATCAGAGTATTTAAAACGCATGCAGTGCTTTAGTGCCATTGAATGCACCTTGAACGTGAGTGATTTAGCGGATTTAAAAAAGTAAGATAAGAGAACGGCCTCTTAATTTGAGTCCTCTTGTCTCTCTTTTGAATAAAAAAGGAATTTACAAATTTAATCAAGCTGTCTTTACAAATTTTAAAACTTCATTCACTCGCAAGAGCTGACTACTAAAATCTGAATTCACTTACTTCTTAGCTCAGATTTTAGAGCCGAAATTACTCATTCATAAAATTTTAAAATTTATTTTTCTCTAGTGTGCTGCATGTGCTTATAATGTTTAAATTATTAATTGCTTTTATGCGTTATATGGCTTTTTGTCTGGATTTTATGATCGTCAAAATTTATAAATTTCCCTAGCCCTAATCTTACTTAGGACTAGGGAAAGATTATTTTTTAGCTACAAGAGCATTTTTTAGCACATCATCGATCGTATCTACGGCGATGATCTTCATATCAGCTTTTACTTCGGCTGGGATATCTACTAGGTCGCGGTCGTAGTTCTTGCGAGGTATCAGGGCTGTTTTGATGCCAGCTTTATGAGCAGCGATCAGTTTCTCTTTTAGACCACCGATCGGTAGCACTCTACCTGTTAGCGTGATCTCGCCAGTCATTGCTATGTCGTGTCTTACCTTTGTATCGGTTAGTATCGATGCGATCGCAGTTGCCATTGTAATGCCAGCACTTGGTCCATCTTTTGGCACTGCGCCCTCTGGCACGTGCAAGTGAAGGTCATAGCGCCTATAAACATCGCTAGCTTCAAGCTTACGCTTATCGTCATCTAGTTTTGGCACGATAGTCATCGGTACTTTTATTTTTTTGTTATCTATTAGCACTTTAACAACGCTAAATGCGATCTGAGCGCTCTCTTTCATCACATCACCTAGCTGGCCGGTGATCTGCATATTGCCTTTACCCTGGATCCTGATAGCCTCGATCCTTAGTACGTCACCACCAACACTAGTCCACGCAAGGCCATTTACTAGACCTATCTGATCCTTTTTATCCGCCGGCTCGATCTCATAGACCTTTTTCTCTAAAAATTCTTTCAAATTTTTAGCTGTGACACTGATCTTGCCCTCATTCTTTTTGGTGAGGATGTTTTTGGCGACTTTTCTTAGTATATCAGCGATCCTGCGGCGTAAATTTCGCACGCCACTCTCTCTTGTGTAGTCGCTGATAATTAGCTCAAGTGCCTCTTTGCTTATGCTCACATCACTTGGTTTTAGTCCGTGTTTTTTAAGCTCCTGAGGCAAGAGATATTTTTTAGCGATCTCAAATTTTTCTTGTGGTGTGTATGAGCTAAGCTCGATAAACTCCATCCTGTCGCGAAGTGCGGCTGGTATCATGCTCACGTCATTTGCCGTGGCAATGAAGATGATCTTGCTAAGATCGATGTTGAAATTTAAGTAGTAATCTCTAAATTTATTATTTTGCTCTGGGTCTAAAATTTCAAGTAAAACAGCAGTAGGATCGCCTCTGTAGCTTCTACCAACCTTGTCGATCTCGTCTAAAACAACCACTGGATTCATCTGCTTGGCTTCTATGAGCCCCTGCACGATGCGCCCTGGCATAGCGCCTATGTAGGTGCGGCGGTGTCCTCTTAGCTCGTTTACGTCCTCAAGTCCGCCAAGTGCAATCCTAACTAGCTCGCGTTTTAGCGCCTTTGCGATCGAGTTTGCGAGGCTTGTTTTGCCTACGCCTGGAGGGCCTGCAAAGCATAAAATAGCGCCATTATTTACCTTTTCGCCAACGCCTCTAAGCTCCAAAAGCTCACGCAAAGCAAAATACTCCTCGATGCGCTCTTTTGGCTTCTCTAAGCTGTAGTGATCGGCATTTAAGTGTTTGCTCACTTCAGCGATAGATGATTTTTTCTTAGCTACATTTTCAAATGGAATTTCAAGTACCCAGTCAAGGTAGCTTTGTAAGGTATTTGCGTCGGCTGAGTCTGGGTGCATACGACTAAGCTTATCTATTTGTTTTTTGATCTCTTTATAGGCATCCTCGGCCATAAATTTCTTCTTCGCATCAAGCTTTTTGCGGTACTCTTCAAGCTCCTCTTCACGGCTTGTATCCGCTCCAAGCTCAGCTTGAATTTGCTTTAGCTGCTCTTTTAAAAAGTACTCTTTATTTGTCTTATCGATCTTTGAATGGACTTTATTTTTTATCTCTTTTTGAAGCTTATTTGCCTCGATCTCCTCGATAACATAGTCGATGAGTTTTAGCAAGCGCTGCTCTAAATTTTCCTCTACAAAAAAGCTATAGGCGATCTGTTTTTTTAAGCGAAGTGCGCTTGAAACTAGGTCACAAACCCTGATCGCCTCAGCGCTCTCTTCGATAGTTTTTAAAAGATCCGGTGGAAAAAAGTGGCTAAACTGCGAAAGCTCTCTTACTTTTTCTCTTAAAACAACGATTAGCGCGTCAGTTTTTACAGGAGATGGACGTTTGACGTGGAGCATATCGACAATGCCACGGAGCGGATTTATGCCTGATTGTTTTAAAATTTTACCTTTATCTATGCCTTGAAATAAAACTTTTACGCGTCCATCAGGTAGTGGCACACGGCGCATTATCGTGCCGATAACGCCAGCATCATAGATACCATCAAAGTCTCTAGCACCGTCTTGCTGAGGCTTTGTAGGCACCACAAGGATCGGAGTCTCTTCTTGTATGGCGAGTTCAAGTGCCTTTAAATTTTCATCATCGCTTAAAAAAAGCGGAGTTATCATAAATGGATATAAAAATAGCTCGTCCTCAACGATGATGGGAATTTCAGTTGGGAAGCCTTTATTTTCGTTTATTTGCAAAATTTCTCCTATTCAAACAGTTTTCTATACCATGCCACGTCAGGTTTAATAAGATCTGAGTTTTTAAACGGCGACTCTTCAAGCTTTTGCTCGTAAATTTTAGCCGAAACATCACGACCAGTCCTATTGTAAAGATCAGCTATTTGCATATCTAGGAAGTAAAGCGCGAGTTTAAATTTGATAAGCATAGTCTCGATAAGAGGCTTATATTCAGTATTTGGATACATATAAAGAAATTTCTCGATCTCAGTTACGCTATCTTCCATCAGCTTTTGGTTGCGGTTTGGCTGAGTAAATGAGTCAAAATTTGCTTTTATCTTTAGATACTGAGCAAACTCTGTTTTTGGGCCGTTGTCACCATATCTTTTGATGTACTCGTCAAGATAGTGATTTGCCATTAGATACTCTTCATCATTTGCATGAGCTTGGGCAAGGATGAGTAAAATTTGCTCCAAAAGTGGGCTAGCTACGTGTTCGCTTGCCATTGAGACATAGTGTTTATCAGCCGCTTCAAGATCACCATCTTTTATATCAGCGATAACCTGAGCATACCACTCATCTGGAGTTAGATTGTAAAGCTCGGTATATTTTTCAGCACAACCACTAAAAAGCCCTAAAAGAGCTACAACTGCTAGAAATTTAGAAAATCTTTTCATGCTTTTCCTTAAAAAGTTTAAATCCTCGTATTCTACATTTTTTGCTATTATTTTTGTATAAATTTTTTAAAACTATGATAAAATACGGCAACTTTACAAAATAGGAGTTAGTATGATTTTTAGTGTTAAAAGCCCTATTTTAGGCTTTGAGCATATCAAGACGATGGAGTTAATTGAACTTGATAAATTTTTTGTTAAGCTAGCAAGTAAAGATGATGAGACATCTTTTACAATGATAAATCCTTTTGCATTAAGAAGCTACGAATTCGATATTCCAAGCTATTATGAAGATCTTATGGAGATTAAAGAAAGCTCTCAACTTAGAATTTATAACATTATCGTTGTTGCACTCCCGCTTGAAAAATCAACTGTAAATTTTATAGCTCCTATCGTTTGCAATATGGACAATATGACCTTATCTCAAGTCGTTTTAGACATTGCCAAATATCCTCAGTACGGGCAAGCTGAAATGATAGAAAATTTTATACAAAAATAGTAGCTAAAAGCTTTTAAAAATCTAAGGAGAGATTTTTTATTGTTATTTAGAGGATTTGTTGTGAAGATAGTATACTTACTCTGTCTTATTGTCACGTTTGGTTTTTGTGCACCCAGAGCTTGTACGACAGCAGAAGCAGCATCTATTGGTTGTAGTGGAGCAAACTATTCTTGCTTTATAGACGCTGAAGAGTACCAAGACAACTCTTCTAAAAATATCCCACATTGCATAAGAAAATCTGATAGAACTTGGACGATAGATGCCAATAGCTTTTCTTCAGGCTTAGCACAAGACCACTATCATATTTATGTTGAGCAATTTTCTCCATGGAATCAACGATCATTAATAGGTATGTGGGATGATCACTCTAAAGGCTTAAGACAAAGATCAATAAATGGAAATCTAAATACCAGAGTAAATGGAGATATAGCTACCATTGGTGCTACTATTATGATTCCACAATACGCTGGATATAATTTTGTTCCAGATCCATCTAACGTAACAAGAACATCATCTACAGCCGATAGAATATTTTTAAATACTGGTAGTTTTACGTCTAGTAATTACACACTTTGTCAAACAACATATATTTATAATCCTAGCAAGTATCCTTATTGTCAAAATTCATCCTCTTCCACATTTGATTTTAGTGAGAAAAATACCTTTATACAAAATAATTTAAAAGGTAAAAATGTAGTCTATGCTAGGCTTTACTGGGGTGGCTCTCTTTATCAAAACTGGGCAATAAAAAATCTTGGGTCAAATTTATATGTAAGTGCTTTAAATTACATAAAAGGATATAGCAGGATTGATTTTAAAGCTCCTGGAAAAAATGTAATCACAATAGATGCTGATCCAAAAGATGTCTTTTGGTTTGGCTCATTTAGTGAGTATAAACCAAAATCAATGACTCTTGAATCATATAATCAAAACGAGTCTAATAGCTACTATGTAAAGGCTGGAATAAACTACCAATATGTAGCAAGTGCCGATGTAACAGATATAGTTAGAGATTCTCTTGGTACTAGTGAGTCAGATAGGACATTTTATGCTGGCAATATCAGATCCACTACGATTCCCTTTAGTGATGAATTTATAGACCCAAATGATGGCATATATAAGGTAAACAACTCTACTAATAGAAAACTAAAAAAAACATACGGCACACTGCTGTTTTCGCCAGTCCAAGGACAAAATGGCTACTGGATACAATCCATCGCACCACAATTTGCAGCTTGGAGCTTGGTTATCATTTATGACTTTGATGATAAAACTGCCGCAGCAAACAATATAGAGCCAAAGCTTGTTAGTATATTTGATGGGCTAGAAAGACTTGCAGCAGACTGGATGAAGTCAAGCGATCCATTTGGTACTGTAAAGAGCTCAACCATAGATGTAAAATTTGAAAATATCTACACACCAAAAGCAGGAAATATAGATGCTTTGCTCACAATGTTTTCATTTGGCGGCAAGCCAGAAACAAAAGGTGAAGATATCAAGATAAAAAAAGGTGGCAGCTATCAGAGTATCACCAGCGGATATAACGCACAAGGCGATCAGTTTAACTCAACTATGACAAAATTTGGACAACTTATAAATCCAGGCAAAAAATTTCACTCTCAAGCAGACTTAGATATATTTGATATATCGGACAAAATGTCATATGCTCAAAAAGAAGCGGATATAAAATTTACAGTTACAACGATTAAAAGCTCAGGCGGTGCTAATGTCGTAAGTGCTGACCGTATAAATTTAGCACTAGTTGGCTTTTCTTCTCGTATATATAAACCAGATGTTTGCTACATGGAATATATTTATGCAAAAAAACCTAGCGATAGTACTTTTACAAAGGTGCAAGAAAATACTCCGACGGTAGTGCCAGCAAATACTATTTTAAAAACTTTCGTTGAAGTTACAAATAATACTAATGAAGCTGCTCAAGACTTTGCACTAAAAGCTACAATAGATCCAAGCCAAATTTATAATCCAAACTCAACTTACATATACGCAGATAAAGCATCGCAAGGACCTAGTGACTTGCTTACTATGTCAGGACAGGTACACTATAACGACAACACAGGCTTGCAGCAACTAAGCGGAAATGACTTAACTTTTTATTTAGGACAAGGTGCGGCTGCAAATAAGGGTGGAGAAATGCTAATTCATCAAGGCAACTACGCTTATGCCATATATGAAACTACCCTTAAGTCTAAATTTGAGCCAAATAGTTACAAAGCCACAGTTGCAAATGCTGATATAAATTTACAGCCCTATGACACATATATAAGAAGATGTAGCAATCAAAATTACAACATTACTTTAGGCGTTAGTGCCAGTCCAAATAATTTCGTCGCAAGCAATAGACAAGACGATGGCTCAGCAACTTTTAAAGCTAAATTTAAAAATAGACTTCTAACTAAAATCGTTTCTACGCCATTTAATGTCTATATCACGAACTATGATACAGATGGCAATAAAAAAGTACCAGATGCTCCAGTAGATGTAAAAGTAGAGTTGGTCGAGTCTTGCAATGCTCCAACAAATTTATATGAACAAGATATAACGTTTAATGGTGTAACTGATATTTTGTTGTCAGGCATTAGTATTGATAGAGCCTATAAAAGCGTAAAATTTAGAATTTCTCATCTTGATCCAGTGACAAATACTACAAAAGTTGAATGCGAAAAATTAGATGATTTTGCCATAAGACCAAGTCACTTTAGGCTATGGGATACTGACAAGAATACGATCAATAATAACAATGTTTTAATAGGCGGCAAAGTTTATAATAACATTGCTCTTGCGGCTATGAAACCTCTTGATAGTGGCTTAGCAAATGGCTATATAAACAACATAAGTGGCTCAAATGGAGAGATAAAACTTGTACCAGCATATAGTGCGACTTGCGATCCTAGCATTATAGAGAGCGAGAACAAACTAAGCGTAGATTTTAACGACCCAAATAAAGCATTAGGTAAAATTTTCCGTCACACATCAAGTGGACCTGTTGGCTTTTCTTACTCAGATATAGGCGATACATATTTTTATGTATTAGACAAAGACTATACAATAACTGATCAACATACGCCATCAAGAGCTGATGATTGCGTAAAAAACTCAATTAGCAACGATCCATCACAAGACACTGCTCAAGAAGGAAGAATCGGATGCAGTATAAAGCTAGAAGGTAATAGAGATTATTTATTTAGACCAAAAGATATACAAATAAGCAAGTTAAAGATAACAAAAGATAGCGATATAACATACCTTGATAATGAAGGCATACAAAAAGCAAAGCTTGACTTTGAAGTAACTGCTAGGTTGTTTAACGATGACCCTGCAAAACTTTATAATGAAGATTGCTATGCAAAGAATATGAACTTTGATATAAAGCTAGATAGAGTTCCTTTAAATTTTACAGACAACGATGGCAATGCCGGTACATTAGCAAAAGCAAATGAAGAAATTTTGTTTTTTGAAATTCCTGGCTCAAACACTAGAAAAGCAATAGATCCAAGTGCTACAAAATCAACATTTTATGTAGAGAAAAATACTTTTGTAAATGGCGTAGGCAAAGGTGAAGTATATTTTAATTTTGAAAGAAAAGTAAATCATGCTAAAAATCCTTTTACTATTTCAAGTAATGATTTTAGCTTTAGCGGCATGTCAGATAGCACCGATACAGTAAAAAAATATGAAAAACCAGCAACAGAAACGACAGCAAAATTTTACTTTGGTAGGGTTTATGCACCATTTTATGAAGGGCTTTATAGTGGCTTTTATGCCAAAATTTATTATGGTGCCTACTGCGATGGATGCAATAAAAATATCTATATGAAAGATAATGGCAAACTATGGCAAGACTTTCCAGCTGCACCATTTTGGGCTACCAATCCAAAACACAATGCAGGAGTACTTAACTATCATGACTTTAGCTTTACAAACACTTACAGCGGTACTGTTTTAAGAAATGATGTAAGTAGTATAAGCAATGGCGAGCAGATAATTTTCATAAGAAACCCTTCGGCAGTTACTGATGTGGCTAAAATGAGAGCACCTAGTTGGCTTCTTTATAGTGAATTTGATGAGAAACCTGAAACAAATAATTTCAATCTAAATTTTCTAGTACCAAATGGCGAATGGGCTGGTAAAGTCCTAAAGAGCAATAATATAGAGGATAAGACAAGCGGTGCAGTTGGAGGTTTTATAGGAGTAAAATCAAATAGTGATAGTAACCTAGATATAAGCGATAAGACAAACAGGAGAATAGAGTGGTAAAAAGAGGTGGCTTTTCATTGATAGAGCTTATCTTATCAGTCCTTGTAGTGGCCATAGTAAGTGCAAGCTTGCCACTAGCGGTAAGAACTACTTCAAATCTAAGCGAGCAATCCTTAATGCAAGAAGGACTAATGAATGCTAAAACCTATATGTCATTAATATTAAAAGCACCATTTAGCGATCAAGTCTTAATAGCCGGTAAAAATACCATGCCATCATCTATAACCACTCAAGAGGCTATAATATTTCCACTTATTATCTGTGACCAAGGGGCAAACCCGGATTTTTATGAAAAAAGTGGAGTAAAAGGTGAAGGACATAGGATACTTGCTTATCCGGTACAAAATTCATCTACATGTGCTACAAGGCCTAGTGATTCAAAGCTTCCAGAATCAATCACAAGCGTAAATTTTAAAGTAAAATCTATCAAAAATTTCAATACCCAAAAATCCATCTCACCAACTGCTAGCGCTACTAAACGCGACTTTATCATAGATACAGAAACGACTCCAACTATAACAAATGGAGCTGATAAATTTGTAGTTAGCACTCCTTTAAACGATAGTGACGTTTTACAGATAAAGCTAGATACGACTATGAAAACTACAAAAGAGAGCAAAAGCGTGCTTTATGGATATGCCTTTAACATAGGTGAAAGCAGCACTCTAAGTGTAAAAGAATGGAAATGAAAAAAACAAAAAAAGCTTTTACATTAATTGAGCTAATAATAGTCATCACCGTGCTTGGCGTTATCTCACTTATGAGCTTTAACACGCTTATGAATTTATATCAAAACTATTTTCAAAGCAAAGTAATAAACGAACTAGAAACACAAAGCGAAATCGCTCTAGAGCAAATTTCAATGTTACTTAGCTACAGAATCAAACAAAGCGTTATCGCTAGGAAAAAAAATGGAGATTACCTAGCTCTAAATGATAGTGGTGTAAATTTAAGTAGCGACTTTGAAATTTTAGAATTTATCCCAGCTGCTTATGAGCTATTTGATGGCATAAACGAATATAAAGGAGATGATACTAACGGAGATCCGATCATCGAAGAAGGCATATATAGTGGATATGTAGATCTTGCAAATAGCTCTATTGCAAATGGATTAAAAAGCCCTGGAAGTAAATTTAATGATGCTTTTAGAAACGGCGTAATGGACTTGACCTGCGAAAATGATAGCAATGAAGAAGATGTAAATAGCGGCTCTAGGTGCATAAACGCCGATAATGAAAATGGTGGTTTAGTAGCGATATTTTCTAGCATACTTTATAGAGTTGGTAGCAGCTTTGGCTATCAAGAAAATTTAGACCAAAGGCACTTAGATATCGCAAAAGTTGGCATACAATCAATCGATACGCTTAAAATTTCAAGTGATTTTAAAAATAAAAAAATTTCAGAGCAGTATAAGCTAGCTTACACAGCCATTGCCATAGCACCAGCTGAGCAAAGTGCCGAGGATATACAAAATAGCTCTTTTGACCTTAAAATTTACTACAATTATAGGCCATGGCTAAATGAAAGCTTTAAAAAATTTAGCTCAACATCTACAAAGGCTATCAAAGCCGAAAGTGCAACACTAGCTAAACACGTAACAAGATTTGTCTTTACAGAAAAAAATGGAGTCATCGCACTAAAGCTTTGCCTTAAAGCAGAAAAATCAGAAATAACCATTTGCAAGTCAAAGGCGGTTTATTAATGAGAAAAGGATTTACGTTAATAGCAGCGATATTTTTTCTAGTTGTAGCAGCTTCTATCAGCACTCTTGCTCTTTCGATAGCTAGCACATCAGCTAGACAAAGCAGTGAAATTTATCTAAGGGAGCAAGCACAGCTCGTTGCTCAAGCAGCAGCAGAGTATGCGATGTTTGAAATTTTTAGAACCGATTTCTCAAACAAATGCTTAGATAAAGTAAATGGAGAATTTAACGATATGTTCGACTTTAAAGTAAAAATAACTTACTTTGGCGATATCGGCATATGCACTCCACCGACCATTATGCCAGGAACAAACGGAGTCGCAAGTACTGGCAACATGATCTTTGATGTTTTTGTAACATCAAAAGATAAAAAAACGCCAAATCCTATAAATTTTCACAAACGAACTCTTCAGAAACTTTAAAATTTTATAAAGATTTTAGTTTAATTTGTTTTTAGTTTTAGCGTGTTATAATCATCTTACTTTCTATAAAGGAGATTACGATGAACATAAGCATTGTAGGAAAACAATTTGAGCTAACAGAGCCAATCAAAAACTATATCCAAGACGCTTTTGATACGCTTGGTAAATACAATCTCGACATCATCTCAGCAAGATGTGTTGTGGCAGCCGATGAAAAACAAGGAAAAAAAGGCTTTAATGCAGAATTTTCTCTAAATATGGCTCATAAAGACACCATAGTCGTTCGCCAAAAAGATAAAGATCTTTACGCTGCGATCGATCTTGCTATCGAAAAAGCATCAAAAGTTTTAAGAAGAGAGCATGATAAGAAATTTACCGTAAAAGGTAAGGCTGACGATAAAGAATTTCGCTCAAGAATAGGTGAAGAAAAGATCGAAGGTGTTGAAGAGATCGTGCCTATGGAGCTTGAAATTTATAAACCACTTGAAGTAGAAGAAGCACTTGAAAAACTAAAATCAAGCGATAAACAATTTTATGTATTTAACGACGTTGACGCAAAAATGCGTGTGATCTACAAAAGAACAGACGGAACTTTCGGTCTTTACTAAAAATAGGGGCAGCTTTGCCCCTAGAATTTATGCCAATCTACTATAAATTTCTTCCTATAGTCCAAAACCCTGCTTACAAAGACTGCTACGCCAGCAGATGGCTTTAAATTTAAAATTTTACCCAAGCGTTTGAGCGATCCTTTAAGCGTTAAAAATCCAACTATATTTTTGTAAATTTTATGAGTAATTTTTATTTAGCTTTGTTGATGAGACTATTAAGGTTGCAAAAAATCTTATCAAATTATCAATTTTGGTTTTTAACTCAACGTCCAAACATAATGAAAGAGTACTTTAAAAATCAAAAAAATGTCTAAAAATTTACAGAATAGATATTCTTGCGTAAGATAGATCTAGATACAAGAAGGCTTCCCTGTAAGTCATTTTAAGAAGATCTTGGCAAACTAAAACTAGGTCACAACTGATTAATGGCAAGGCAAAGAATTAAATGCCATAAAAAAGCGGGTGTTTTTCTTAAACATAATCTAGATGTAGAATTTTATTTTATAGACTGAGAAAGCGTAGATAAATATAACAAATGGCATAGCAGAGCAAACAAACTAAAAATATACTTGATAGCGTCAGAAATTTTTAAAGATAAAAGAGAAACAAAGCCCTCTCTTTGATTTTTAAAATATCAAATAGCTAAAAAAATACTATCTATTTCTCTAAATTTTACTAGTTTTTGGTCTAAAGGCCTTATTTATCTTTCTTATCCAAATGATTAGCGAGATAAACAAGATAAAGTAAAATACATAGCTAGCTACCGGCCAACTAGTATCTGTACCACTTTCTTTTAGTGAGATGACATTTCTAAACTCTTGAAGCATAGAAATTCTATATCCATAATATTTTACAGTTACGTTTTTATCGCTATTTGCAAAGCCTTGAGCCTTAGCTTGTACATCAGCTGAGTTAAATTTAAAATAAAACGGAAATCCCCATGCAGTATCTTCATTTCTATAAGCCATGACTTTATTTGAATTATTAGAATCTTTAGTGTAGATAAAATAAACATCTCTAGTAGGGCCATCAGCCGGATTTTTAGCGTCGATGATACCATCTTTGTCCATACGTTTGACATCGCCACCTGTGATTTGCACATTTGCATAGTGTGGAAACGAATAATCAACTACAAGAGCCAAAAAAGAGTGTAAGAGTACGATAAAAATAACGCAAATTCTTTTAAAAAATGTAATCATTTCTTTCCTTTTAAATTTGCGTTATTTTATGAAAAGATAGCTTAATAAAGGGGCAAAATACCCCTTTAGTTTTAAGCTTTTTTATTAAGCATAAATTTTAGAAGTTGTGCAAGGAAGCTGATTCCACCGATTATTAAAATCGTATCGCCAATCATTCTTACCCATCTTAAATTTTGTAAGTGTGATTGTTGTAAAAGCTCAGCGCTTCTTGCATACCACATGCCTTGCTCTAGGCTTGCAAATGCTTGATAAATTCCTATTGGAAGTAGTGAAAGCACGATCATTAGCATAAGGCCTATATTTAAGCCCCAAAAGCCTACTTTCATAAGCTTCTCGTCAAATTCTTGACCTTTGAATAGATAAGTAGCTACTAGCCAAACAAATCCAAGTGCCAAAAATCCATAAACACCAAATAGCGCAGCATGTCCGTGAACTGGAGTCGTATTTAGACCTTGGATATAAAATAGTGAAATCGGAGGATTGATTAAAAATCCAAATACACCAGCGCCTAGCATATTCCAGAAAGCAACTGCGATAAAGCAGTAAAGTGGCCATTTTAATGTCTTAGCCCAAGTTTGAGCAAACTGAAGTCTGTAGTGCTCATAAGCTTCAGCACCAAGCAATACAAGAGGAACTACCTCAAGTGCTGAGAAACTAGCGCCAACTGCCATTATAGGTGTTGTAGTGCCCGCAAAATATAAGTGGTGGAAAGTTCCTGGAATTCCGCCTACTAAGAAAAGTGATGCACTCGCAAGTGTTGAAAACGTAGCAAATCTCTTTGAAACAAGACCAAGACTAACAAACACAAAAGCAAGTGAAGCGGTAGCAAAGACTTCAAAAAAGCCTTCAACCCAAAGGTGTACAACCCACCAACGCCAGTATTCCATCACTGGAAGTGGACTTCTTTGACCGTAAAATAATCCTGCTCCATAAAATAATCCAACTGCAACAGCTGAAGCTGCAAAGATAGCAAGTAAATTTTTGTCACCTTTGTTCTTAAATCCGCCGATAAATCCGCGAAGTAAAAGTAGCATCCAAATGACAAGGCCAACAAATAAAATAATTTGCCAAACACGTCCAAGCTCGATATATTCATATCCTTGGTGTCCAAACCAGAAGCTTAAATTTATAGGCATAATATTTGCGATCGCTAAATACTCGCCAGCAAAACTGCCAACTACAAGGATTAGTAGTGCGTAAAATAATAAATCTACGCCAAGCTTTTGGAATTTTGGATCTTTACCGCCATTTATAATAGGTGCTAAGAAAAGACCGCCTGCTAAAAATCCTGTCGCAATCCAGAAAATACTAGCCTGAATGTGCCATGTTCTAGCAAGTGAATAAGGAATATAAGCTGATAAATTTATACCGTAAAATTCTTGTCCTTCTACTGTATAGTGAGCTGTAAAGCCGCCTATTAAAATTTGGAATGCAAAAAGAGCCAAAGTTACAAAAAGATATTTTTTAAGAGCTTTTTGAGATGGAGTTAGGCTTAATTTACTAAGCGGATCCTCGCTAATAGCTTCCAACTTTTCATCATCTTTTTTACCATAAAAAGAGCTAAACCAAACAAGAAATCCAATACCAGCAATAAGTATTACAACACTTGCGATTGACCAAAAGATATTTTCGCTTGTTGGTACATTATCAATTAGTGGCTCATGTGGCCAGTTATTTGTGTATGTAGCATCGCTATTAGGTCTATTTGCTGCGGTTGCCCAGGCTGACCAGAAGAAAAAGTTATTAAGATCATCTCTATCAGAAGCATTTGGAAGAGTATTTTCTTTCATCGCATAAGCTTCTCTTAAAGATTTAAACTTAGGGTCATTTCCAAAAAGTGATGAATACTCTTGGCTTACTTGCTTAATAGCCTTTAATCTATCACTACTAAGTACGATTTTATCGTCTTTTACGCCATTTTCTCGGTACTCTTTTTTAAGTAGAACTTTTAGATTTGCTTTTTGCTCATCATTTAAGTCAGCATATTTTGAGTGGTAAATTTCATCTGCTTTTAACTCTAAAAATATAACTAACTCTTTGTGAAGCCAGTCCGCACTCCAATCAGGTGCTTGATATGCACCGTGTCCCCAAACAGAGCCAACTTGCATACCTCCTATGCTTTGCCATGCCTCTTGACCTTTATAGATGCTCTCTTTGTCGATCACGACATTGCCATTCTCATCTGTAAAATTTACAACTGGTGGCGAGCTTCTATAAACCTCAACGCCGTAGTAGCCTAAAATACTAAAGCAAATTACTAGTACTGCAACAAGTGCTAGCCAATACTTTTTGTATTCACGCATTGATTCTCCTTTTTTAAAAATTTTAAGGCGAAGTTTATCTTATTTTAAAAAAGCAGCTAATGATATATGTCAATAAAAGATATATATTGTCTTAATAAAAATTTTAAAAAATTTATGAAATTTGCGGAATTTTACATAGAATTAACCTAAAAATTATTAATATACAACTTTGTATTTTTAAAATAAAGGAAAAAAATATGCAAAGAAATTTTTTGCAAAAAATGGCTAAATTTAGCCTTGTCGCTTCACTTTTTATGGCTCTTAACCTAAACGCTGCTGAGTCTGCTAGAAGCATAACCGATATGCAAGGCGTCAAAGTAGGCGTGCCTGAGAAGGTTGAGAAGATCGCTGCTCTTTGGCACGCAAACAACGAGATCATCCTAGCGCTTGGCGGCATGGATAAAGTAGTCACCACAACAGATCTTATCAAGAAAAACAAGTGGTTTGCCCTTGTCTATCCAAAAGTAAAAGACCTTCCAGCTGCGCTAAATGGCAAAGATATCCAGGTAGAAGAGCTAGTTAAGCTAGCACCTGATGTTGTCATAGTTTCTAGCAAAAACTACCAAGAAGAGCTTACTAAAAATGGCTTTAGTGCTGTAAATATGATATATAGAGACTATCCAGATATGGAAAAAAGTATCTATGCAACAGCTGAAGTTATCGGCACTGACAAGGCTAGAGCTTTGGCTGAAAAGCTTTCAAACAAGATCCACGAGAACTCAAAATTTGTAGAAGCCAAAACAAAAAATATCCCAGCTGATAAGCGTCCAAAAGTACTTCACCTTCTTGGTGGCGCAAATTTATTAAAAGTTGATGGTACAAACACTATCCAAAACACTTGGATAAATTTAGCTGGCGGCAAAAACGCAGTGGCAAAAGAGGGCTCTATGATCGAGCTTACAGCTGAAGAGATCATCAATGCAAATCCTGATATCATCATCGTTGGCGGCAACGACACAGACGCTTTAATAAAAAATGTCAAAGAGCACCCTGCATTTTCAGGCTCAAATGCTGTGAAAAATGGCAAAATTTACGGCAATCCAAAAGGTGTATTTGCTTGGGATAGATATGGCGCTGAGAGTGTGCTTCAAATTTTATGGGCAGCAAAAACTATTCAACCTGATCTTTTCAAAGACCTAGACATGAAAGCAAAAACAAAAGAGTTTTATAAAGAGTTTCTAGGTCACGAGCTTAGCGACACCGAGTATGGCTACATGCTAAAAGGTCTAAACCCTGATGGCAGCAGCAAATAATATATGAAAAACGCAAATTTTTCAATAGTTGTTATCTTTTTAGCTCTACTAACGCTTGTTTGCGCCTTTGTCGCACTTGGCGTTGGTAGATTTTACATACCTTTTAACGACGTCTTTAGCGTGCTAGCTCACAGCTTTGGTTTTGGAGATGGCGCAGCTAGCAACATCACAAACGTGATAGAAAATTTACGCATCCCACGTATCATCGCAGCCATCCTTGTTGGAGCTGCTCTTAGCGTGAGTGGTGCAGCCTATCAAGGCGTCTTTAAAAACCAGCTAGTTAGCCCAGATCTTCTAGGCGTCTCGGCTGGTGCTTGCGTGGGTGCTGCAACTGCCATTATCTTTGATCTATCGCTATTTTGGGTACAGGCTTTTGCATTTGGCTTTGGTCTAGCAGCTGTTGCTATCACTCTAGCCATACCAAAGATGATGGGGCGCACCAGCACGCTTATGCTAGTTCTTTCTGGTATCATTGTAAGCGGCCTAATGGGCTCAATAATCGGCTTTTTAAAATATGTCGCCGACCCAGAGACAAAGCTACCTGACATCGTCTACTGGCAGCTTGGAAGCCTAGCAAAGCTTGATAGCGAGAATTTAAAATTTATAGCCCCAGTGATGATCATCTGCGCCATTTTACTAATCGCCATGAGCTGGCGTATAAATTTACTCTCTCTTGGCGACGAGAGTGCAGCAAGACTTGGCGTAAACGTAGCTTTTGAACGTGCTATCGTTATCATTTGCGCTACGCTTCTTACAGCATGCAGCGTCTGCATAAGCGGAATAGTCGCTTGGGTGGGGCTCCTCATGCCACACCTAGCACGCATGCTAGTTGGCGCAAACAACATAAAAAGCATGCCAGCAAGTATATTTATGGGTGCGATGTTTTTACTATTTGTAGATACATTAGCTCGTAGCATAAGCGTGAGCGAAGTGCCTCTTGGCGTACTTACTGGCTTTATCGGCACGGTATTTTTCGTCTGGGTCTTGTGGCGAAATAAAAAGGTTGCGTGATGCTTGAAGTTAGAAATTTAAACTTTAGCTACCCAAATGGGGCTGGCAAACTAGAAAATGTAAATTTAAAGATAGGCGCAGGTGAGATTTTAACCATACTTGGTCGAAATGGAGCTGGCAAATCAACAACTCTTGGGCTAATAAGCGGCTCGCTAAAGCCAGTTTCAGGAGAAATTTTTCTTGATGGCAAAAACGTTGATAGCCTAAGCAACAAGGAGCGCGCTAAGATCATAGCGTATGTCGCTCAAAGCGAGGTTACCGAGTATGAATACACTGGACTTGAGTTCATTACGATGGGACGCGCGGCGCATCTTGGCATCTTTGCAAGACCTAGCAAAGAGGATGAGCAGATCGCTAAAATTTACACCAAAAAGCTTGAGATCGAGCACCTTGAAGAGAAATTTATCACTCAAATGAGTGGCGGTCAAAAGCAGATGTGTATGATCGCGCGCGCGATGGCTGCGCAACCAAAGATGATCATTTTTGACGAGCCAACGAGCGCGCTTGATTTTGGCAACCAGTATAAATTTTTACGCACCGTTAAGTGGCTAAAAGAGCTTGGCTACTCAGTCGTGCTAACCACTCACAACCCTGATTTTGCCGTGCTTCTTGGCGGATATGTCGCACTTGTAAAAGGTGATGGAAATGTTGAGTTTGGCACGGTTAATGAGATCATAAGAAGCGAAAATTTAAGCAAACTTTACGGACTAAACTTAAACGTAAGCTATATCGACGAAGTAAAAAGAGAGTGCTGTCTAACATATCCTCTTTAAATTTATACTCTCAAAAGAGAAATTCTTTTGAGAGCACTTTTTGTATTGTTTTTCTTATTTAATACTGCCTTTGGAGTAAAAATGAAAAAAGTAGTTTTTATTTTATTTTTTGCATTGATGGCAAACGCGGCGGATAAATTTGATTGTTCTAAACGCTACTGCAAAGAGATGAAGAGTTGTGAAGAAGCATATCACTATCTAAGAAAATGCGGACGCAGTGGGTTTGACCGTGATCGTGACGGCATACCATGCGAGAATGTATGCAAAGAGCGAAGAGTAGAAAAATAATTTTATTAAAATTTACTCCGCTAAATTTTAAAGCCAACAAAATCAAAAATTTAGATTAAGCCAAAAGCAACTAGGCATTATTTTTAGCAAGTGTCGCCACTCTAGCCTTTGCGGCCTGCGTGATATCGTCCTCGTACTCATAGAAGTTAAAGGTCGCTCCATGCTGGAAAAAGCCATTTAGTATATCGCCACTTTGGCGGTTTTTTAGATCAAGCTCGGCCACCTTAAAACCGTCATTTGTCGCGCAAAATTCTTTTAGTCTTGCTGGCGCCTCTTTTAGCTTGGTAAATAAAAAGCAGTATCCATCGCCACCGTTTCGCCCCACTCTGCCGCGCAGCTGATGAAGCGTGGCAAGCCCTAGCCGCTCAGCGCCCACGATCACTATCGTATTTAGCCTTGGTAGCGAAATACCAACCTCAACAACGGTGGTTGAGAGTAAAATTTCGCCCTCTTCTCTAAAGCGCCTTAAAATTTCCTCTTTCTCTTTGTCCTTGCCGTGCGTGACGAAGACATTTTTGAAATTCTTTAGCCAAAAGCCCTGCGCCTCACTTAGACTTTGGTAGTTTGAGCTCTCGCTGCTCTCGACTAGCGGATAGATGATGGCTACTTGAAAGCCGCTCGCAAGCTGCTTTTTGATGTGAGCTAGCAAAAAGCCAAACTCGCTAGCGCCTAAAATTTGGCTCATTATATTTTTCTTAAATGGCATCTGCTTTAAAAAGCTAAAATTTACGATCTCAGACTGGATTAAACTTAGCGTCCTAGGTATTGGCGTAGCTGAAAACTGCACGAAATTTGCTCGCTCGTCCTCGTTTGAGGCAAGCTCCTCTATCTTTTTGCGCTGGTTTGAGCCAAAGCGGTGCTGCTCATCGACCATAACAAGCGGCGAGTTTGGCAGCTCGTGAAAGAGTAGCGCATGCGTGCCAACGATCAAATTTACCCCGCTAAAGTCTATCTTTTTCTCCCCGCTTCGCACCAGCATCACGTTCATAAAAGGCGGTAGTAGCCTCTTTGCTTCGTTATAAATTTGCTCGCTTAAGATGCTTGTTGGCGCCATCAAAATGGCGCTTTGCGGATAGACGCTAAGAGCAGCTGCTAGGATCACAAGCGTCTTGCCACTTCCCACATCTCCCATTATGACGCGCCTTTTTGCCTGCACAGCGCTAAGGTCGTCTCTGATGTCATTTATGGCGTTTATCTGGTCATTTGTCGGCGTAAATGGCAAGCTTTTAAGCCAAGAGCTTATATCAAAAAGCTTGATTTTTGGGCTTTTAAAGTAGGTTTTTTTAGCACTTAGCTTTTTTATGTAGTTAAAAATTTCTACAAATTTTAAAATGTGCGCGCCCTCATTGTCGTTTTTTAGACGGTATAAAATTTGTACACTTTGCTCGTCTAGCCGCTGCAGATCAGCTAGAAATTTAGCCTCTCGCTCGCTTAAGCCCTCGGCTAATAAATTTTGTAAATTTATATATTTTAAAACAAGTTTTTTGACTTCATCATCTTTTAGCTCGGTCTTAAATTTAGGCACTATCTGGCCTACTTTTGTGGTGATTTTTGGATTTACGATCTGCCACGAGCCAAAGGCGTAGGAGCAAAGCCCATATATCGCCATCTCTTTGCCTGTCTTAAAAGCGCCGTAGTGCCAAGACTTTGCGTTAAAAATGACGATCTTTACGCTACTTTGCCACTGCTCACAAAAGGCAAGCGCCGTTAACATGCCAGGGCGCGAGGCGAGTGAGGTGATCCTTACATTTATGCAGACCTGCCCTTCTCTTGGGCTCTTAGCGATCGTCGTATCCTCAAAGCCCTTTGGTAGCACGAGAGCAAGGTCGAGTAGGCTAAGCACGCCTATTTTTAGAAGTTTTGCTCTGTCGCTTGCTTCAAATTTCATTTTTTAAAACGCAAAAACTTAGCTCGTTTATCTCTGCGTGGGCTTTTATAAAGCTATTTAGCTCACTTAGGGAAAGGGCTGAAATTTTATCCAGATCCTTTAAAAATGCCCCAAGTTCGCCATGCTCATAAAACTCGCCTTGCGCGATGTCAAGGCGCTTAAATAGCGTCTCAAGTCTAAGCGGCAACGAACCAAGTAAAAATTTCTTCGCCTGCTCAAGCTCGGCCTTGCTAACGCCTTTTTTACTAAATTTTGAAATTTCCTCTTTTATAACGGCGATCGCCTCATCTTTTTTCTCATTTTTTGTCTGCATGTAGCCGTAAAGCTGGCTGTAAGAGAGATTTAGCAAATTTCTAGCGTAGGCGCTATATGCAAGCCCTCTTTTCACGCGGATCTCCTCCATGAGCTTCGAGCCAAAGCCGCCCTCGCCTAAAATAAATGTCGCCACAGCGGCCTTGTATTTTTCTTCAGGCTTTACATCAAATGGCGCGCCAAAGTAGATGTAGGCCTGTTCGCTTTGCCTGATGATCTCGCTGCTTTCGCACTTGTCACTTGGGCTAAAGCGCTCTAGTTTTCGCACCTTGCCAGGTTTTAGAATTTCTAAAACACTAGCAAGCTCTTTTGTCTGCTTCTCGTCGATGTCGCCACCTAGCACGCAAAGCAGATTTGAAAGGTCTAAATGCTCGTTTAAAAACTTTCTCACGTCCTCAAGCATGATCGCTTTTATGCTCTTTTTAGTGCCAATACTTGGCTGAGCAAGTACGCTTTTTGGGTATAAAAGCTCAAAGAGCCCCTGCCTTGCCACGTAGTCAAAGTCGTTTTCATTTGCTGCAATCTCGCCAAGTGTGACGGTTTTGCACCTATTTAGAATTTCATCAGTTAAATTTGGAGCGCTTATAAGCTCTTTTAGCTTGCCGCACGCAAAGGCAAAGTGCTCTTTTAGGCAGTTTAGATCGATGCAAAATGTCTCAAAACCGCAGCTTGCATTTAGGCTGATCGCCCTTACTTCAAGCTCTTTGGCAAATTTAGCCGATCCTAGCTTTATATCGCCCTCGTTTAGTAAATTTGCGCTTAGTCTAGCTAGTCCTGCGAGCTTACCATTTTGAGAGCTACCAGCTGCTTTAAAAACAAGTCTGAGGCTCACTACCGGCATCGCTTTTGAGTTTTCAAAAACGACTGGAATTTTTACATTTTTTACATCGATATCTAAAATTTTCATCTAAAATTTCTCCAAAATATCATAGTTTGTGTTGCGTTTAGCTGGAATTTCTCCGACATCTTTTATAAGCTCGATCATCTGGTCTTGATTCATCCTAAAGCTTGCACCTGCCGCCTTTACGACGTTTTCTTCCATCATTGTGCTACCAAGGTCGTTTGCGCCAAAAAGAAGCGCTAGCTGACCAACGTAGCTGCCCTGTGTAACCCAGCTGCTTTGGATATTTTTAAAGTTATCCAAAAAGAGCCTTGAGACAGCAAGAAGCCTTAGATAGACATTTGAGCTTTGTTTTTTGATCTCTGGAAATTCTTGCATGAGCTTTGTATTTAGCCCCTGAAAACTCCAAAGTATAAAGGCTCTAAATCCAGCCGTTTCATCTTGTAAATTTCTGATGTGCTCCCAGTGCTCCACGATCTCACGAGTGCTCTCAACCGTGCCAAACATCATCGTCGCAGTCGTCTTCATGCCAAGCTCATGTGCCTCTTTGTGTATGCGAAGCCAGTCTGCGGTGTCGCATTTTTTTGGCGCAATGATGTCACGCACTCTATCACTTAAAATTTCTGCTCCAGCCCCTGGCATCGAGTATAGGCCCTTTTCATTTAGACGTCTTAAGACCTCTTTTGTAGAAATTTTTGAAACTCTTGCTATGTAGTCGATCTCAACGGCTGAAAAACCATGTATCGTGATGCTTGGATAGTGCTTGCTGATGTAGCCAACAAGCTCCTCGTACCACTCGATCTTTAGCTTTGGATGAACGCCACCTTGAAATAAAATTTGCGTGCCGCCGATGGCTATTAGCTCCTCGATCTTCTTGCCGATCTCCTCAAAACTTAGCACATAAGCGTCTTCTTCTTTTGCGTGGCGGTAAAATGCACAAAATTTACAATCCACCCAGCAGACGTTTGTATAGTTGATGTTGCGATCTACGATAAAGGTCGTTATGCCCTCTGGATGAAGCTCTTTTTTTCTAGCTAGCGCCATCTTGCCAAGCTCGTGAAGTGGTGCATTTTCTATAAGATCGATGGCCTCATTTACACTAAGTCTTTTCAAATTTAACCTTTTATTTTGCTTATTTTTGGGCGAGAGTTTAGCCAAAAATGCTTTTAAATATGATAAATCAGGCATTATGAAAAATTAATTTTTAAAGGCTAAAATGTTAAAAATTCTTTAAAGGAGCGAGTTATGAAAAAGATAGTATTTGCCGTTATTTGCGGACTATTTTTAGTTGGTTGTGCTAAAAATGAGCCAAAGCCAGCAGACCACGAAGGTTGCGGTTGCCCTCATCACAAAGAGACAAAAAGTGATATGCAAAAACAAGGTTGCCACCATCAAGGTTGCATGATGCAAGGCTCAATGCACGGCGATATGCAAGCCTGCCCAGCTCACGCAAAATAGATAAAGTGCCAAATGGCACTTTATTTTAATATAACCTTGTCACCTTTGGTGCCAAGAACCGTCACTTTTTCTCCGTTAGCTAAATTTCCGTCATATTTCCAAAGAGTGCCTTTGAAATAGACCATATTTTCTCTGATCTCGCCAACTCCGGCTTCGTCTAAAAATTCCTCATTAAAGCTCTCTTTTCTAGACATAAATTTGCTCTTTAACGGCGCTTTTAAAAGCACAAGAAGCACGATCGCAATCGCCGCCGTAATTAAAATTTGATAGCTCCAAGCAAAACTAAAACCAAAATTTATAGCTCCAACTACGATAAAAGCTATGCCAAAAAATAGCAAATAAAACGAGAAAAAGATAAACTCGGTGATGCACAAAACCACACCGATTGCTATCATTATAAAAGGGCTGATCACGCCTTATCCTTAGCTAGGAAATTTTTCAAAACACTAAGTGAGCCAATAAGCTCAGCTGCTTCGTAAGGAACTAAAATTTTATCTTTTGAGCTATTTTTAGCTAGCTCGCTAAATGCCCCGACTCTATCGCGCGCGAGCAAAAATTCTGCTGCATTTGCGTTTTTACTCATGCTGTCATTTATCATATCCATGGCCTCTTTTTGAGCCGTTGCTATGGCGATTTGTTCGTATTTTTTCGCATCGGCCATACGCTCTATAGCCTCTGCTTGAAGCACTTTTTCTTGTTTTAGCGCCTCTGCGTTGCGAATTAACGCCTCTTTTTCAGCCAAGGCTTTTAGCTCGATCGCACGTTTTTCACGCTCAGCTTTCATCTGCATATTCATCGCCTCTTCGATGCCAAGTGGGACAGAAATTTCAGAAATTTCTACACGCATGATCTTTACGCCCCAGTTGCCAGCTGCGTCGCCAAGAGCCACTTGAAGTGCAGCATTTAGGCGGTCACGTGAGCTTAGTGTATCATCAAGATTCATCGCACCTATCTCACCACGAAGCGTTGTCATGGCCAAATTTGCAATGGCGCGTTTGTAGTTATCTACGTTATAAACCGCCATTTTTGCGTCAAAGACCTTTAAAAAGACGATGCCATCGACGCTTATGTTGACGTTATCTTTTGTGATGACTTGCTGTTTTGTGATGTCTACAAGCTGCTCTTTTACGGTGATTATCGCTCTTATTTGATCGACAAATGGTATGATTATGTGAAATCCGCCATCAAGCACTTTGTGAAATTTGCCAAGTCGCTCAATGAGTAGATTATCAGCTTGTGAGACAATCTTGATACCAGCCTTTAAAAACAAGAACGCAAAGATAACCAGAACTACGACTAAAACGCCAAATGCTTCGATTTGCATTTTTACTCCTTTAATTTATAATTTGTTATTTTCTTAAGTATTATAATACATTTTAAATTTTATTTTCAAAAAGGATTAGCATGAAAAATTTTATTTTTGCACTAAGTGCGGCTCTACTTTTGGCAGGTTGTGCCTCATCTAGCCAAAATGCAAACGTCCCACAAGGCAAATGTGAAGTAAAAAGTAGCTGCGAAGCTCCAATTAGCAGCATCGAGGGCACTTATAAAGCATTTTTACCTTGCGCTAGTTGCATGGGTGTTGATTCACGCTTAACATTAAAAAAAGATGGTACATTTGAAAGCGTAATGGACTACAAGTCAAAAGACAACTACAAAGCTGTTAGTAAAGGCAAATACTCAATCGAAAATGGTGTGATAACAACGATTGATGAGTATAAAGAAAAGAGCTTTTATAAAATAGAAGGTGAGAACCTAAAAATGTTAGATATGGATAAAAAAGAGGTCGCTGGCGAGCTAAAAGATAAATACATCTTTAAACGCATAAAATAAATTTTAAAGGCAAAATGATATAATTTTGCAATTTTTAAGGAGTTGCAAATGAAATATCTTTTTGCCATACTTATCTCATTTTTCATCCTTGGCTGCGCAAAAAATGAAAATTTAGAGCCAAAACAAAACACACAAAATACAGTAAAAGAAGATAAACCGCTAGTTCAGGCAAATACACCCAAAAAGCCAGAAAAGTTAATACTTCCAAACTCAATTTATAGTAGTTTTCACACTATTTTGCCTTGCCCAAATTGCGAAGGCATAAAAACTATCATTACACTAAATAAAGATAAAACCTACACAAAAACAATGCTTACTATGGATAAAGAAGTAAGCTTAGTTGAAAAAAATGGCACATTTGATGTTGATGATAGTGCTATCATTTTAAAAGATGAAAATGGCAATCTTAGCTACTTCACACCAAATAAAAACTCACTTCTTCAGCTTGATGACAAGAAAAATAAGCGAGTTGGCGTGCTAGCTCAAATTTATAATTTTGAACCGGTAAATAAAGCTTACAAAGATAGTTTTTTTGCTAAATTTTATAAATTTAAAAACAAAGATAACTTTTTAGATATCGTAATCGTGCCAAGTAAAAATGGTGCGAAAATAAGTTTTTATTCATCATTAAAAAATGGCTCGCCGCTTTGCGAGTTTAGTTCAGAGCTACTTTACGACAAAGGAATTTTTTACCTTTTAGATGAAAAAGGCATTGCTCTAAGCATACACAGGATAAATAATGCAATTTTTCTAGTAGCAAATGACAAAATTTGTAAAAATGCTCACATAAGCGGACGATATAAAAAAGATAAAGATCAAAAAAATCTCTTTGGTAAAGGCTTTTTTGCAGAGCTGACAAACGAATCAGCAAATAGAGATGTGATAAAAATTTATGGCTCAAAAAACATAAAACGGGATAATACAAAAAAAGAAAACAGCTACATCGTAACAAGCAAAAATGAAAGAATTTTTGAATATACCTTGCTAAATGGCATTATCACAAGCATTGAAATTTACTCTAACGAATTTAAAACTCCAGAAAATATCAGCCTTAAATCAAATTTCAAAGATATAAAAAATTCTCTTGTTATCTCTAAATTTAGTAGTGACAAAAACAATATCTATCTAAAAATAGATAGCCACGATATGTTAATCACACTAAAAAATCCACTTGCCAAAGAGATAACAAGCCTAAACGATATACCAGATGAAACAAAGATAGAGCAAATAACGCTAATGTGGAATCAATAAGTTGAAAGAATATCTTAAACTTTTAAAAGAAGAGAAAAATTTTCGCCTCTTAAGCATCATTCAGCTTATATGCTATTTTGGCGTATGGTTTTCGCACACAGGTATTTTTACCCTTCTTATCAAGCTTGACGCTCCTGTTTGGGCGATCACGCTAAGTGCGGCGATGGCATTTATCCCAGGTGTTGTCATAGCTCCATTTAGTGGAATTTTAGTTGATAAATTTAGCCCAAAGCCAATGCTTGTCATCATGATGGCAGTTGAGACGATAAGCGTTTTTATGCTTCTTTTTATAGACTCACTTGATTTTTTATGGCTACTTTTACTCATCATTTTTGTTAGAAATGGCACTGGCGGAATGTATTTTCAAGTAGAGATGAGCGTGCTGCCAAAAATTTTAAGCAAAGAAAATCTCAAACTCGCAAACGAGATCCACTCTATCATCTGGGCGGTCTCATACACTGCTGGTATGGGGCTAGCTGGAGTTTATATACATTTTTTTGGGATAAAAAGCGCATTTTTGCTTGATGGCATACTATACATTCTTAGCTTTGGATTTTTATATTTTTTAAATTTACAAGGTCTAAAGCCAGAATTTATAGAAAAACCACTAAAAATGCTAAAAAATGGCCTTATGTATTTAAAAGAAAACAGACTTATCGTGCACCTTATATTTTTGCACGCCTTTGTTGGCATTACTGCTTATGACGCGCTTATAGCACTTTTGGCTGATTACAAATATGCAAATTTACTCTCGACATCGCTAATTATAGGGCTATTAAATACCTCAAGATCCATTTCACTTATGTTTGCTCCAGCCATACTTAGTAAATTTATAAATAAAAATACGCTTATTTTCGTATATATCGGTCAAGGTCTTGGTATTATCATTTGGGCTTTATCGCTTTGGAATTTTTATCTATCGCTTATTGGCATTATCTTCGCTGGATTTTGCACATCAAGTCTTTGGAGCTACACCTATACGATGCTTCAGCAAAACTGCAAAAAAGAATTTTATGGCCGAGTGATTGCATATAACGATATGATTTTTCTTGGCTTTAGCGCTCTCATTTCATTTATCATTGGTCTGCTTTATGATATTGGACTTAGCGTTGAGATGATTGCAAGTTTTATGGGAAGCCTCTTTTTTGTAGGGGCTTTTTACTATCACATAGTATTAAAAAGCTACAAAATAAGGTAATTGATTTTAAATTAAGTCGCCTAAGCTCAAAAGGCGACTTGGTAAATTTTTATTTTTTTAGATAGTAGGTAGTTCCATTTGAAAAGCGCTTTTCATAAGCTGGAGTGTAAGGCACAAGATCAGCGTGCCCAGCGTAAAGCCTACCATCTGGCTTAAGCAATTTATGAAGTCTCTCAACACATTTTAATCTAAAATCATCATCAAAATAGATCATCATATTTCTTGAAAGCACGATATCAAATTTTCCTAGATTAAAAATAGCATCATCAAAAACATTTAAAATTTTAAACTCACACCTTGGTAAGTTTTCTTTTTTTATCTTAAATTTATCATCGACTTTTGTAAAAAATCTCTCTTTTTGAAAATCGCTTAACCTATGCAAGCTTCTCTCACTAAAAATGCCGTTTTGACAGCTTGCTATGGCTTCTGAGTTTATGTCTATACCTACGATTGAAATTTCATGCTGTTTAAATCCCATCTCATAAGCAAGCATTGCGAGCGAATATGACTCATCTCCAGTAGAGCAAGGAGCACACAAAATTCTAGCTCCTCCAAGCTCCTTTGCGTAATATATCACATCTTTAAGTTGAGGCAACTCTCTATAAAAATAAGTCTCATTTACAGTTACTAGATTTAAAATATCTTGTCGCAAGCTTGAGTTATATCTTATCATCGAAACAAGATCTTTAAAGCTTTTTATCTGGCGATCTCTAATAAAAATGGTAATTCGCTGCAATGTAATATCTATCTTTGGCTCCAGATCAACTCCGCAAAGAGTTTTGATAACGTTCATAAATTCATTAAAACTATCCATATCTTGTGAAGTATTTGTTTGCATTGTTTTTGTATCTTTTGCGTCATTAGTTAATAGCATTTAAAAAATCCTCCAGCTCTTTTTTTATCATAGTTAGGTTTAATGATTTTAAGCTTTGATTTAGCTCCTTTGCACGTTTTGGCATACCATAAACTATCGCGCTCTCTTCATTTTCAGCTATACATTTTGCTCCAGCCTTATAAAGCTTATCAAGCCCAGATGCACCATCATCTCCGATGCCAGTTAGCAAGATAGCTAAGACATTTGCGCTTTTACAAATTCCTACTCCAGATTTAAACAACACATCAACATTTGGCGTATATATAGTCTTTTCTTCTGTATTTGGTTTTGCACTGATTGGTAAATTTGGTGATACCACTACATTTTGCTCGCAAACATATACGGTATTTTCTTTTAAAATTTTCCTCTCATTTAAAATTTCAACATCCAAGCCACACTCTTTTCCGATTTGCATAGCAAAAGAGTTTATAAACATTTTATTCATGTGCTGGGCTATCACGATAATAGCTCCATTTAGTTTTACGTTTTTTAGTAACTTTTTTAAATGCCCAGGCCCGCCAGTAGATGCCCCTATTAATATTAATTTTTGTGCCACAAATAGCCTTTAAAATTTTAATTTAATATTTAGCTTACGCCACTTTTTTGTATATCGTCAATATCCTTGCCACTCTTTATATGCCTTGCTAATTTTTAAGCAAATTTATAGATCATTTCTTTGTGATCTTATATAAAAAGCTAAAAATTTCAGCAACAGCTTTATATAAATTTGGTGGAATTTCTTGATCAACTTCAACCTTGCTTAAAATTTCAATAAGGTCAGGATCCTCTTTGATCGGTATATCATGCTCTTTTGCAAGATCAATTATTCTATTTGCTATCTCACCAGCGCCACTAGCCAGCACTCTTGGAGCATTATCTTTAGATCTGTTGTAGCCAAGAGCTACTGCTTTTTTCTTATTTACTTGCATTAAATTTTCTTATCAAAGCCCACATCAAGGCCACCAAATTTTTTAAATCTATCATTTAGCTTTACTTTTGACAAAGTTTTGATATTAAAGTTTGAAACTATGAGTCCTAGCTTTGATATTGCTTGTTTTAATTCGCTAGAGTTTGAGAGGATTAGCTCCTTAAACTCATTTGTTTGCGTAGCTACCGAGAGGTCAATATATCTTTTATCAATAAGTCCAACCATCACATTTATCTGTCCAAATTTCTTAAAATTTAGATCGATCTGAGCGTAAAATTTATCCTTTTTGCCTTGCTTAAATGCGATATTTCCACCCTCAACGCCGTCCCAAATATAAGGCATATAGGTTTGAATCCCGCCTTGAAGGCTTGATATCATTTGATGCATCTCGATCTGCGAAATCATCTTATTTGCAGCATTTACGCTTTGCGGGTTTTGACTCTTTTCACTGATATTTAAAAGCGTACTTTTTATATCTTGGCTTAGCACCTTTGAAATTTCGCCACTATTTTTAGTCGTAATGTTATTTATGTCGTTTGTAGCGAGATTTAGTTGTTTTAAAAGCGCCTTGCTCTCACTTAGTTCATTTTTAGCCAAACTTGCCTTAGCATCAGCAAGACTTAGGCTATGAGCAAGACGTCTCGCCGCGCTTTGGAGCTTATCTTGTAAGCTGCCATCCTTTGAAACATCGCTCATCTCATTAAACGCTTTTACAAGCCCTGCTTCATCGCCTATGTTATTTAGCGTTTTTAGATCATTTTTTATGCCATCAAGGATAGTTTTTAGCTCTTTGTGATTTTGGCTAAAACCAAAATTTTGATTTAGCTTTTCATTTGCTAGGCTTGCGACTTTCTCGCTTAAATTTGAGATGAAATTTTGCATTTTGCCTATTTGATTTTTTACTAGCTCGCCATTTTGATCTTTTGAAAAATTTTTATCTAAAAATTTAACCACACTATCAAGCTTATCAACATCTTTTAAAAGGGTTTTTATGTTTGAGTTATCAAGGATGTTTTTTGCATCATTGCTCGCTTTTTCAAGTATAGAAGCAAGCTTTGAAAAAGAGTTTTGATTGTCTAATTTTTCATCATTTAGGGTTAAAATTTGATTTAGCAAATTCCCGCTTGAGAGATTTTTTATATCGCTTAGTAGCTTCTGAACCGAGCTTGGAAGCTTTTCTGGACTAAGTGCATCTTTTAAATTTGCTTCAAGCATTACGCCTGAGTTTTTGATCTGGTCATTTAGTGAGCCAGCTTTTAGATCGGCTATTGGTTTTAGAAATTCTTTTAGTTTTAGAGCAAGGCTCTTTATCTCAGGGCTTTCGTTTTGCGCAGCTTCTGCCTCTAAGCTTTTGGTAAGGTCTGATAGCTCGCTGGCTAAATTTGGAGCGATCTTCGTATCTTTTGCCTGAGATAAAATTTGTTCAGCCTTGCTAAGACTTGAAGCGCTTTTTAGATCATCAAGCACTCTTGCAACGAGTTTTCCAACATTATCAAGTGTCTCTGAAATGCTCTGTTCACTAGGCGTTTGTACGCTTGGCTGATTTTTAAAAAGCGAGCCTTCATTTTTACGAACTGGCACATTTTGAGTAGTATTTTGTCCGGTTTG
This sequence comes from Campylobacter concisus, assembly GCF_902460625.1. Lineage (GTDB taxonomy): Bacteria > Campylobacterota > Campylobacteria > Campylobacterales > Campylobacteraceae > Campylobacter_A > Campylobacter_A concisus_AD. The sequence goes on along the minus strand of NZ_CABPUT010000006.1, from coordinate 96,508 downwards.
AACCGAAGTGTTTGATATATTCAAAGAATTTCCTACGTTCATTTTCTACTTTTTATCTTCTCTATCGGCAAAATTTCCATTTTGCTCAATAGTAGCTATGCCAGCCGTCCTTGCAACGAGCCTATCGTTATACTCTTTTCTCATGTGCTGTGGTATTGTCTTTTGCGTTAGTGCAAATAAAATAAGTCCAGCAAAAAGCACCAAATAAACATAGATAAAGCCAAATGCTCCAAAAATTTTCATCGCATAGCTCATAAGAAGCGGCGAGAAAAGCGAAGCCAAAGAGTAGCTAAATAGTAAAGCACGTGCGACTTGCACGCTCTTTGTCTTGTCTGTGATCTCGTCATTTGCCCTAGCTAAAGAAAGTCCATATGTGCAAAAAATTCCAGCCCCAAAAAAGAATGAAAGCAGATATTCAACCGTTAAATTTTTGCCATTTAGTAAAAACAAAACTGCGCTTATTAAAGCCACGCTGCTACAAAGCAAGATAGCTGGCCTTCTGCCATATCTATCAGAGAAACTACCGATAAAAACTTGAGCTAAAAAGCCTCCGATCATCGCAACCGTCATAAAAAATGACGCCTCTTTTGTGCCGTATCCTTGAAGTAAGACAAAAAGGCTTGCCATCGAAAAAAAGCCGTTTATTGCTAAGCCTGCAATGAGCGCTCCAACAAGAGCGAGCGGGACTATGCCAAAAATTTTTGGGATATTTATGGGCTGACGCTCTGGGATTTGAGGCTGATTTATACGGATCAAATTTAATGGAATGCTTGAGAGCATGATAAAAGCCGCACTTATAATGAAAATTTCAAAGGTATTAAGATCAAGTGCTAAGATCAAAATGCCAAGTCCAAAACTCGTGTAAAAAACGCCTTCGTAAAAGGCAATCACGCGAGATCTTATTTTATTTGGAATTTTTGCATTTAGCCAGCTTTCTATAACCATCAAAAGCGCGTAGTAGCAATATCCCAAAAATGCACGCAATATCGCCCAAAATACTAAATTTTGATTTACCGCATGAAGCATAGCTGAGACTGCAAAAATAGCTGAAAAGATGGCAAATGCTCTAATGTGGCCAGTAGTTGAGATGACTCTGTGAGCTGTAATGGTGCTAATTAACGCACCCACAAAAAAGCCCGTGTTAATTAATCCGATCTCTAGCTCACCCACTCCGTTTTGCTTAAGAAGTGCGCTACAAGATGCGATGACTAAACCATTTCCGATAAAAAGCAAACTCATGCCCAAAAATAGCGGTCCCATCGAGCGGATGATCCTAAAGCTACTTGCCATCAGTATCCTTTATGGTATTAAATTTATTCTCCATAAGCCCAAAAACAAATGCACCAATAGGCATCGGAGCAAGCCCAACTAAAAAACCAGACGCATTTAGTAAATTTTCATTTTTTAAAAAAATGAATCCAAAAAAAAGTATCGCATAAGACACCAAGCGGTAAGGCATAAAGGCTGCTGCAAAACTTTTATCTTTAAATGAAAATTTCTGCTTTTTTAGCCTTACTTTTTCATCTTTTAGGCTAAGCTCTTTTGCCTCATTTTGGGGCAAAATTTCATCCTCTTCGTCCTCTTCTTCTATCTTGGCTAAAATTTCATCTCTTGCATTTTCTAACCTTGAGTTTATACGGTTTTTGTAGGCAAAAAAACTAGCCGTTAAGATGATAAGCGAGGCAAAAAATGAAATTTGCGAGCTTATAAAAAATTGATTTGATATAAATTTGCCAACCACGCTAAGAGCTAGCCAAAGCGCAAAATAGCAAATCAAAAGTCTACTAATCGTCCTCATCATCGTCTTTTGTGTAGCCTTTGTATCTGCTTTCATCTTTTAGCTCATCTAGGCTTTTTATCTGCGCTTTGTAAGCTTTATAGACGTTTAAAATAGCAGCTGCAATACCGATAGCAAAGCCTATCCAAAGAGCTGGCGTGAAATTTGTAGCCTTTTTTACAAAATACCCAAGTCCGGTGCCAAGCAAGATCGCAACTACGATTGAAACGCCAAGGCTTAGCTGCTCAGCACCCGCTACGATATCTTTTATCTTAAATTTTGCCATTAGGCTTTTATCTCCAAAAATGCCTCTTTAGCTGCATTTACCGCTAGATCGATATCCGCCTCACTCATCGCATCGCAAACAAATCCAGTCTCAAACTGACTTGGAGCTAGATAAATTCCACGCTTAAGCATAGCTTGGTGAAATTTAGCAAATAGCTTTGTATCGCTCTTTAGAGCATCGTCGTAGTTTTTCACAACGTGATCTGTAAAAAAGTAGCCAAACATAGAGCCACGAACATCAGTTTGGATGGTGATGCCAGCACTCTTTGCAGCCTCTTTAAAGCCGTCCATTAGTTTTATGGCAAGCTTTTCAAGCCTAGCGTATAAATTTAGATCACTATTTATCTTAGAAATCGCTGCTATGCCAGCACTCATCGCTACTGGGTTGCCACTTAGTGTGCCTGCTTGATAGACAGCGCCATCAGGACTTAAGCAGTCCATTATCTTAGCCTTGCCGCCAAATGCAGCGACGTTCATGCCTCCGCCTATAACCTTGCCAAATGTGATGAGATCAGCGTCCACTTCGTGAAATGGATATGAGCCAAGGCGTGAGGCTCTAAAGCCACTCATAACCTCATCAAGGATAAGCACAGCTCCAAATTTATCGCAAAGTGTTCTAAGCTCCTCTAAAAATTTCTTATCAGCTGGCACAAGCCCCATATTTCCTGCAATTGGCTCGATTATGACGACGCCTATTTTGTCTTTATTATTTTCAAAGATAGCTTTTACGCTCTCAATATCGTTATAAACTGCTAGATAGGTGTTTTTAACAACATCTTGTGGTACGCCGCTGCTTGAAGCGTTGCCGTATGTCGTAGCGCCACTTCCTGCTTTGATAAGAAGTGCATCGCTGTGTCCGTGATAGCAGCCTTCAAATTTTATTAGTCCATCTTTTTTAGCATATCCTCTAGCCACTCTGATAGCGCTCATAGTGGCCTCTGTGCCAGAGCTTACGAAGCGAATTTTATCTATTTGTTTAAACTCATCACATATTAGCTTTGCTAGAGCTGTCTCTTTTGGTGATGGAGCGCCGTAAGAAACGCCTTGTTTTACAGCAGAGATGATCGCCTCTTCGATATCTTTGTCGCAGTGGCCAAATATGAGCGGTCCCCAGCTTTGGATAAAGTCAAGATATTTTTTACCCTCGACGTCGTATAGATAAGCGCCCTTTGCGTGATCTATCATTACAGGCTCACCGCCAACGCTTCCAAATGCACGAACAGGCGAATTTACACCACCTGGGATATATTTTTTGGCTTCGCTAAATGCCTCTTTATTTGTCATTTTTTATCCTTTTGATTTTGTATTTTTAAATTTGTCTTTTGATTATCTTTTGGGTTTGCAGTTGGTTTTGCTGGCGACTTTGGTGCTTGCGTAGTAGCAGTTTTTGCTGACTCAGCTGGCTTAGCCGTGGTAGTTTTAGCTGGCTCTGTAACCTTTGTAGCAGGAGCGGCTTTAGTAGATTGCTCTGGCTGTTTTTGCGTCGTATCAGTGGAAACTGGCTTGTTTAAATTTTGTGCTTTTGCTGCTTTTGAAGGAGTATTTATCTTATTTGTAATGTATTCATAAAGAATCGTAGTCTCCTCGTCTGTCAAAAAATAGCTTGGCATGACACCTTTTGGCTTAGTTAGAGCGGCTTTAAAGCTTTCAAAATCTATATCATTTATCTTTGGTGCTCTAAGCTCATCGTCAACCGTTTTGTTTGTCTTTTTGTCAAAGTGTTTGTATTTGGAGATTAGACTGCCCTCGCCCTTTGTGCCGTGACATTTATCGCATCCTATGCCGCGTGGATTTAGGTAGAGCATCTTGGCGTACTCGGTCTTTGTGATAAAATCAGCTCCAAAAATCGCCACACAAAAAAACAAAATCAAAAAAACAGACCGCATAAACCTCTCTTTTAAAAATTTAATTTAATTTTAGGTATGATACCACCCTTGTGATTAAAAAAGCTTTTAAATAAGGATCCAATATGAAAATTTTAGACGGCAAAGCCGTATCTTTAAAGGTCAAGGAAAGCGTAAAAGTAAGAGCTGAAGAACTAAAAAAATTTGGCATAGAGCCAACCCTAGCTGTTATCTTGGTAGGCGAAGATAAAGCATCTCAAACATACGTTAGAGCCAAAGAAAAAGCCTGCAACGAATACGGCATAAAAAGTGTAGCTCACCGTCTAAGCGAAAATACAACTCAAGCAGAGCTTCTAGCGCTTATAAATGTGCTAAATTTAGACGATAGCATCCATGGAATTTTAGTACAGTTGCCACTTCCAAAACATATAGATACAAATACCGTTTTAGCAACGATCGATCCAGCAAAAGACGTAGATGGCTTTCACGCTGTAAATGTCGGCAAACTTGTTAGTGGGCTAGATGGCTTTGTGCCTTGCACACCACTTGGCGTGATGGAAATTTTAAAAGAGTATGGCATTGATGTGGCTGGACTAAACGCGGTGGTGATCGGTAGAAGCAACATTGTTGGCAAGCCTATGGCAAATTTACTTCTAAACGCCTCAGCAACCGTTACCGTGACACATAGCAAGACTAAAAATTTAAAAGAAATTTGCAAAAATGCCGACCTCATCGTCGCAGCCATTGGTAAGCCATTTTTCTTAAAGGCTGACATGGTAAAAGATGGCGCAGTAGTCGTTGATGTGGGCATAAACAGACTTGATGATGGCAGACTTGTAGGCGATGTGGACTTTGACGAGGTCGCACCAAAATGCTCATACATCACGCCTGTTCCTGGGGGCGTAGGTCCGATGACGATTGCGATGCTTTTAAATAACACAATCCTTGCAGCCCAAGCTAAGATAGCTAGCCACAAAAGAGCCTAATAATGAAAAAATTTTTTACTAAATTTTATGACTTTTGCTCGAGCTGGACTGGCACGGTCATCATCGTACTTTTTGTTATATTTTTCATAGCTCAAGCCTTTGTTATCCCGTCTGGTTCGATGAAAAACACGCTTTTGGTTGGTGATTTTTTATTTGCAAAAAAATTTGTTTATGGCATACCAACACCAAGAATTCCGTGGCTTGAGGTAAAAATTTTACCTGAGCTAAATGACAATGGGCATCTTATCACAGGCGATGGTCCGGCAAGAGGCGATATAGTCGTCTTTCGTTATCCAAAAGATGAAAAGACCCACTTTGTAAAACGCTGCTTTGCCACAAGTGAAGATGAGATAGTATTTACCGAAAAAGCCCTCTATCTACGCCCAAAAGAGGGAGATAGCTTTATAAAGGCAAACTGCCGTGAAAATTTAAATGGTAAAGAGAGTAAATTTGGCTACTCATGTAGCGATATAACCGAGCTTGATGGCAAACTTTTCATAAAAGAGCCATATAGGTTTAGCGGCATCCACTATGACGAAAATGTAAATTTATTTGAGCAGATGATTTTCATGCTAAATACAAACAAAGATAGTGTTTTTATGAAGCCAGTGTCCATTAGCTCATTGCCGCAAAATCCAAATTTTAACCTTAATGCATTTTACGTCAAAGTACCAAAGGATGAGTACTTTATGATAGGCGACAACCGCGATCACTCAAATGATAGCCGCTTTTGGGGAAGCGTGGCTTATAAGGACATAGTCGGTCAGCCTTGGTTTATATATTTTAGCTGGGATAAGAACTACAATGTGCGCTGGGAACGTATCGGGCGTTTTGTAGATACGATAGAAAATGATGAGTTTTTCACAAAACAAGCTCTAAAAGAGGGAGAAGTTGATGGACTTCACTAATTTTGACCCTATCAAAGTCGCCACTATCGTCATCTCTTTAATAATCGCCATCGTCGGCCACGAGATCGCTCACGGATATGTCGCTTATAAATTTGGCGACAATACCGCAAAAAGCCTTGGCAGGCTTAGCATAAATCCTATAAAACATATCGACCCAGTTGGCACTATCATCGTGCCGCTGGTGCTTTATCTAAGCACTGGTATGATGTTTGGCTGGGCAAAACCAGTGCCTGTAAATACCTACACGGTCGTGCGAAATGGTGGCTACAAGGCAGCTATCTACGTAAGTCTAGCTGGCATCTGCTACAACGTCATCTTAGGCATTTTATCGCTCTTTGTGTTAAAGGCTTTATTAAATATAGAAACCTTTGAAATTTTACTTCAGTTTTTATTTACGCTTGCGCTTTTAAATTTGATGTTAGCCATCTTTAATCTCTATCCGATCCCGCCACTTGATGGCTTTCACGCGCTCGAGTACGTGCTTAGAAATTTTGGATTTCACGCACTGGCTGAAAAGCTTGAGGGTATCTCAAGATATGGCTTTGTCATCCTTATTGTCATCCTTGTTTCGCCATTAAAAGATAATATCTTGTATCCAATAAAATACGTTTTAGATATCGCAAGCGCCTTTATAAATGGCTAAATTTAGAGCAAATTTGCTCTAAATTTTTGGCTTTGTGATCCTGTAAGAGTACTCTTTTTTAAATTCCTCTTTTGGTGCAAGGCTAAATTTAAGCTCCACCTTGCCATCTTTACTAATATCTTTTTATCAAAGCCCTTTATCTCGACTTTTACCGCCTCGTCAGCAGATACTGGCACGCGATCGACCAAAGTGACATCGACACTTTTACTTGAGTTATTTTTGACACTTATCTCATAGCCCTCTTCGCTTATGCGATCCTTACCAAGAAGCGAGCTCTTTTTAAATTTATTTAAGCGCTCTTTTTTAAGCTCGATTAGCTCGTTTTGTCCTAAAAATAGCTGAGAGGGCTCATCTTTTTGCTTTCATCTCAAACTCGCTTGGACTGCCAATACTCACACCATTAACATAAAACTGCGTTTTAGCTGGCGTTAGATCATCATTTAGCTTAAAGCTAGCTACGTTATATGCCTTTAATGAGCCGTAAAAATCAGCAAAAACGCTAAAATTTGCATCCATTTTTTGCGTATCATAAGTTATATATTTGCTCTCACCTTTTGCTAAATTTATCCCATCTATCTTCCAAATTTTGGCAAACTCATTCTCATCTCTTTGCACACGCATATCAGCGACCTCAGCAGTGACTTTCGCGGCTCTTAGCATATTTTTTGAAGCGCCGTAACCATCAGCCTCCGCCTCACTCTCCTCGTACCAAGGGTAAAACTTGCTTGGAGCAAGCGCTTTTTGATATCTGGTCGGATAGATAGCGAGTTTTAAATTTTTAACTTCACTTGCAAATGGGTTGGTAAGCAAAATTTCTTGTTTTATCAAGATATTTTTGTTTTTTGTGTCTGCATAAATTTCATTTAGCGTCTTTGGCGCCTCATCATCCATGTATGAAAGCGTCGCCTCTTTTGGGTCGCAAGCAAATTTCATATCAAGCTGCAAAAATCCAGCCATCTCGCTCTTTGGCTCATTTTCTTTAAGCGCTTCAAGCTCACTTTTAGCAGCTGAAATTTTCTCGATATTTTCTAGGCTAAATTTATAAAACTCATCAGCTCTTTTTGTCACATCGTTACTTTTGTTTTCTCCTATCAAAGCTTGCTCTATAAACCTGCCTCTTGCTTTTAGTGCCTCAAGCTTGCTACTTAAATTTACAACTTCTTGCCTCCATTTTATGTAACTTGGGTTATCTTCTTCACGGATCTTTTTTAGATTAGCATTCACGTCACAATCGCCATTTATAGTGATACTATCACTCTGTACGCCCTCTGGCACAAAGGCGCTAAAAGAGCTATTTGCGTCGCTAAATTTTTGAGTGATGATGGTTTGATCTTTATAGATCTCTATCAAATTTTCATTTGCAAAGGCTAGCACTGAAGCCATTAAAAAGAGCGTCTTTTTCATATTTTTCCCTTTTAATAATTTCTAAAATTATAGCCTTTTCTCACATGCAAGCAAAATTTTATTTTAATGCAACTTTGACTATAATCTGCAAAAAATTTATTGGATTTTTCATGAAAATAGATAAAATTTTTATAGCCTGCGATCATGCTGGAGTAGAGCTTAAAGCAGAGCTAAAGGAAGTCATAAAAAAGCTTGGACATGAAGTCATTGACCTTGGCACGAATGACAAAAATAGCGTTGATTATCCCGATTATGCGCACTTACTAGCAAGCAAGCTTGAACCTAAATGCTACGGCGTACTCATTTGTGGCACAGGTATCGGCATCTCAATCGCTGCAAACAGGCATGAAAACGTAAGGTGTGCCCTTTGTCACGACGAATTTACTGCAAGACTTGCAAGAGAACATAACGATGCAAATGTTATCGCTTTTGGAGCAAGAGTGATCGGAGCTGGTGTGGCTACAGCAGCACTTGAAACATTTTTAAAGACAGAGTTTGTAGGCGGTAGACATGAAAGAAGAGTCAAAAAAATAGAGCTTAAGGAAGCCAAATGATAGGCGAGTGGATCGTTTTTACCGCTCTTGTTTGTGCTGCGATCTACCTAACTGTCATGGTTTTTTACTTCAAAACGCTTCTAAAAAAAGAGCGTGCGACAAAAGATTTTATGAAAAATAACCTCCAAGACACCGAGGTCGTCATAAGAAAATTTCAGATCCAACTTCAGCGAAGCCTCGGTAACATCGACATCTTAACAGACGAGCTAAACAAAACTAAAAACGACGTGACCTCGCTTCGCACAAGAAATTCCCAGTACCGCTTAGAAAACGACAAGCTAAGACAACGCATACGTGAGCTTGAAGGCAAAATCGAAGCGCTACTATAACCTCAAATTTAAGGAAATTTATGAAAATTTTAGATCAAAAGGGTAAAGAATTTTTACTAAACTCTATTCGCTGCATAAACGACTTTCCAAAGCCTGGCATAGTTTTTCGTGACATCACGACGCTGCTAAATAACAAAAAGGCATTTAACTTTTTGATAGATCATTTGGTGGCTAGATATGAGGACGCAAAGATTGACTATATCGCTGGTATCGAGTCTCGTGGCTTCATTTTTGGCGCAGCGCTTGCAGCAAGGCTAAGGCTACCTTTTGTGCCGATACGCAAGCCAAAAAAACTGCCTTTTATCACGCTTTCTCAAAAATATAGCCTAGAATACGGCGTCGATGAAGTGCAAATTCACATCGATGCTTTTGGAGAAAAAGCGGGTGCAAGAGTACTTTTGATGGACGATCTCATAGCCACAGGAGGCACTGCAAAGGCTTCAGTTGAGCTTATCAATCAAACCAACGCAACCTGCGTTGAAGCGTGCTTTCTCATAGATCTAGTCGATCTAAAAGGGAGCGAAAAACTAAAGTCGCTTACTAAAATTTACAGCGTTTTAGAGGTTTAGAATGGAAGAATTTTTTATAGAACTGCTTAAAGAGTACGGCTACATCATACTTTTTGTCTGGTGTATCATGGAGGGCGAGATGGCCTTAATAATGGCTGGAATTCTCGCTCACACCACGCATATGCATATAGCACTTGCTATCTTTGTGGCTGGACTTGGAGGCTTTGTGGGAGATCAAATTTACTTCTATCTTGGCCGTTACAACAAAAAATACATTGCAAAAAGGCTTCACACGCAGCGGAGAAAATTTGCAGTGGCGCACATAATGCTGAAAAAATACGGCTGGCCAATCATCTTTTTGCAACGCTACATGTATGGCTTTCGTGTCATCATCCCGCTTTGCATAGGGCTTACTGGCTATGACGCTAAAAAATACGCCTTTATAAATTTGATCAGCGCTTGGTGCTGGGCGGCGATCACGACCATACCTGCTTGGATACTTGGCGAGCATATACTTGTGCTTTTGCAAAAAGCAAAAGAGCACTGGTACGTCGCTATCCCAGTGGTTGCTATATTTATGGGGCTTTTGATCTACACATTTAAGCGCATCGAAAATAAAATTTTAAACGAAAGGAGAGATAGAAGACATGCAGTTTCAAATAGTTGATAAAAAAATAAAAGATATAAAAGCTGATATTGAACTAATTTTCGTAGTAGATAAGGACTTAAAACATAAATTTATATGCGATAAAGAGGCTATTAAATTTAACAATTACAAAGGCGATAGCGTCCTTATCCTAAGCGAGGCAAAAAGGGCTTACGTACCACTTTCTAAGCTTGATCTTGACGAGCTAAGAGTTGCAGCAGCTAAAGCTTATAACGCACTAAAGTCTCTAAACATCAAGAGTATAAAGCTAGCTTCATATATAGCAGAGTGTCAAAAACTAAGCTTTGAGGCACTTGCTGAGGGCTTTTTACTTGGAAGCTATGAATTTAACAAATATAAAGAGAAAAAAGAGAGATACACCCTAAAAGAGATCATCTTTTCTACTGAAGAATTTGCTGGCAAAAAGGTCGATCTAAAGGTAGCAAATGAGAGCTTTAAAGAGGCAGAGGTAATAGCAAATGCTACAAATTTTGCAAAAGATATCGTAAATGAAATCCCAGAAATTTATACACCACAAAAGATGGCCGAGGATGCGCAAAATTTAGCCAAAAACATCGCAAGCATAAAGTGCGAGGTCTATGATGAGAAATTTCTAGCAAAAGAGAATATGAACGCATTTTTAGCGGTAAATCGCGCAAGCGTGCATAAACCAAGGCTTATCCACCTAACCTACAAGCCTAAAAAATCTAAAAAATGCATCATTTTTGTCGGCAAAGGTCTAACATACGATAGCGGCGGACTTAGCCTGAAGCCGGCTGATTATATGCTCACTATGAAGTCAGACAAAAGCGGTGCAGCAGCAGCTCTTGGTATCATAAAAGGTGCAGCGGAGTTAAATTTACCATTTGAAATTCACGCCATTTTAGGCGCCACTGAAAATATGATCGGAGGCAACGCTTATAAGCCTGATGACGTGCTAATCTCAAGAAGTGGCATTAGCATAGAGGTTAGAAATACCGACGCAGAGGGACGTTTGGTCTTGGCTGATTGCCTAAGCTACGCACAAGACTTTAAGCCAGACATCCTAATCGACATGGCAACCCTAACTGGCGCTTGCGTCGTGGGACTTGGCGAGTACACGACTGGCATCATGGGCAACAGCGAGAGTCTAAAAAGCGAGTTTAAAAACAAGATAAAAGATAGCGGCGAACTAGCGACTACGCTTGATTTTAATCCTTATCTTAGCGAGCTTATCAAAAGCCAGATCGCAGACGTTAGCAACTGTGCCTCAAGCAGATATGGCGGCGCGATCACAGCTGGCATGTTTCTAGCTAAATTTATCAAAGATGAGTATAAAGATAAGTGGCTACACCTTGATATCGCAGGTCCAGCATACCGTGAAAAGGCTTGGGGATACAACCAAGCAGGCGCGAGTGGAGCGGGCGTTAGGATGAATTTATACTTTCTACAAGCACTTAGTAAGGAGAATTGATGGGACTTTCAGTTGGAATCGTAGGCCTACCAAATGTGGGTAAATCAACGACGTTTAACGCACTTACAAAGGCGCAAAATGCCGAGAGTGCGAACTATCCATTTTGTACGATCGAGCCAAACAAAGCCATTGTGCCAGTGCCTGATAAGCGCCTAAATGAGCTTGCAAAAATAGTAAGTCCAAATAAAATTCAGTATTCAACCATCGAATTTGTCGATATCGCAGGTCTTGTAAAGGGTGCAAGCTCAGGCGAGGGGCTTGGCAATAAATTTTTATCAAACATCAGAGAAACCGAGCTTATCTTACACATCGTTCGCTGCTTTGAAGATGAAAATATTACTCACGTCGAGGGCAGTGTCGATCCGGTAAGAGACATCGAGATCATTCAAACCGAACTGATACTAGCCGACATCGAGCAGCTAAACAAAAAGATAGAAAAGCTCACAAGAGAGGCGAAAGCAAACGCAAAAGGCGCAAAAGAAGTGCTTGAGATAGCAAATTTACTTTTGGCTCACCTAAATGAAGGTAAAAGCGCAAGTAGCTTTGAGCAAAGAGATAGTGAGGCGTTTTTAGCGCTCAACAAAGAGCTAAGGCTTTTAAGCGCCAAAGAGGTAGTTTATGGTGCAAACGTTGATGAAGAAGGGCTTAGCGAAGATAATAAATTTGTAAAAGCACTAAGAGAGTACGCAAAAGCCTCAGACCACGAGGTGATCAAGCTTTGCGCAAAAGTCGAAGAGGAGCTAATAGGTCTAAGCGACGAGGAGGCTCACGAGTTTTTAGCCTCTCTTGGCACGAGCGAAAGCGGTCTTGAAAAGATCATAAGAACGTCTTTTGCAAAGCTAAATTTGATAAGCTATTTCACTGCTGGCGTCGTGGAAGTTAGAGCTTGGACGATCACAAATGGCTGGAAAGCGCCGAAAGCAGCAAGCGTCATTCACAACGACTTTGAGAGGGGCTTTATTAGAGCTGAAGTAATAGGCTACGAGGATTACATCGCACATGGCGGTGAAAACGGAGCCAAAGAGGCTGGCAAAATGAGACTTGAGGGCAAAGACTACATCGTACAAGATGGCGATGTTATGCACTTTAGGTTTAATGTTTAAATTTAGCCCTCTTTTGGGCTAAATAGTCAAAAAATATTTAATCCTTGGGCTACATAAGGTAAATTAAAACTTCCTTATTATAGTTGATAAAAATTCTTTTAAAAATATACTAAGTCATATCGTATTATTAATATCTTTATTGA
>NZ_CABPUT010000006.1:38105-77392 GCF_902460625.1 Campylobacter concisus | reverse complement strand
GGATTTTATCTTTTGTATGATTTTAATTTATCCATTAAATTTGATGTAAAAATATTTGTAAAAAATCAGTTAAAATTTTATAATTTTCAAAAATAACATATTTCGTTGTAGTTTAAAAATTTAAGCGATTGTGGTAGAAAATTTAGCTAACCTATCTTTTTTGCTTGTTTTAGTTTTATACTCATATAACGATCTGCGCTACACTCGTTAGCCTAATAACTCCAAGCTAAGCCTATAATTTACCTATTAAATTTGCCTGCCATGGCTTTGTAGATATTTAGCTCGTCTTGTAAAAGCGTGTATTTTGCTTTTAATAGCCCTATTTTAGCCTCTAGCTCGCTGTTTTTAGCCTCCAAAAATTCTTTTAGTTCTACCTTGCCGTAGGAGTATTTTAGCTCGTAAATTTTTGAAATTTCCTCATAGTTTTTTATCTGCTCTTGATAGTTTATAAGCAGCGCTTCGTCGTTTAGGTAGCCTTTGTAAAATGTGTCTATCTCGTTTAATGCGCTATTTAGAGTGCTTATGTAGTTTAGTTTTGCAAGCTCAAAATTTGCCTCACTTACTTTTAAATTTGACTTTAGCTTGTGATAGTTTAAAAATGGTAAATTTAAAGCGATATTGCCATTTAGAAATTTAAGATTAAACGCTTCCTCTTTTTTGTCGGTACTGCTTTTAAGGCTAGCTCCTAGCGTGATGCTTGGATAGAACTCCTTTTGGCTAGCTTTGTAGTTTAAGATGCCCTCTTCTATGCGGTAAATGGCTGCTCTTAGATCAGGTCGGTTTGCTATGGCGCTTGTTGGCACCTCTAGATCAACGCCCGCTCTTTTAACTGGACTTAGCGTGAGGTCTTCAAATTTAAGCTCAAATTCTGGCCTCTCATTTAGCAAAATTCTAAGTGTCTTTTTAGCAGCCACAAGCTCTTTTTTGGCACTTTCTATCTTATTTTGAGCATTTAAAAGCTGTGAGTTTATCTGTTTTAGGCTTAACGCCTCCTCTTTGCCAAGCTCAAATTTAAGCCCAACTATCTTATTTAGCTCATTATAAATTTCTAAAATTTGCTCATAAGTTTTAATGCTCTCATTTAGATATAAGATCTGAAAATAGGCGTCTGTTACGGAGTTTATCACGCTTAGTTTGCTAGCCTCCAGATCAAATTTAGTAGCCCTTGCCTCAAACATCGCTGCATCTTTGCTATTTGCTAGCTTTTGCCAAAGGTCAAGCTCGTAGCTAAGCCCTATATTTGAGCCAAAATTTCTGCTAGAAGCACCACCCTCTTTTATATTTTTGTTGCTTGATGCCTCAACGCCAGCGTTAAAGCTTGGGATGAGATTTGCCTCCAAAACGCCAGCTTGAGCGAGCGCTTTATTTACATTTATCGCAGCTTTTGCAAGGTCGGTGTTGTTTTTAAGCGCAAGCACTACAAGCTCATCAAGGTAGCTTTGCTGATACTGCTTCCACCAAGAAGTGTTTAAATTTAACTCACTGCTGGCGTTATCTTCAAGTAAAATTTGTTTATAGGTTTCATCTATATTTTTAACAGCGCAGCCGCTTAAAACAAGTACTAAAGCTAAGCTTAGAAATTTCATATTACTCCCTTGAAAGCGCATCTATTGGATTTAGTTTTGAGGCATTTTTGGCTGGCATGTAGCCAAAGATGATGCCAATGGCCATCGATGTAACAAGTGCAAGCACGATTGAGCCGTTTGAAAAGATCATGCTAAAGCCATCTAAAAAGTTATTAAATATGTAGCCGATCGCGTAAGAAAAGGCTATGCCGATAGCTCCGCCGATAAGGCAAAGTAGCACCGCCTCTATCAAAAACTGCTGCAAGATGTTGCTCTGTCTGGCTCCGATCGCCATTTTGATGCCTATCTCTTTGGTGCGCTCGGTGACCGAGACTAGCATGATATTCATCACGCCTATGCCACCAACTACTAGCGAAACCACGGCGATACTTGATATTAGAAGGCGCATGGTTGAGATCGTCTCTTCGATAGTTTGCTTGATGCTATCAGAATTCCTTGTAAAGAAGTCTTTTTTTCCGTGTTTTATCGTTAAAAGATCAGTTAGGCTCTTTTCTGCGATTTGAGCATTTACGCTTTCATTTACTTTTACGGTTATTGAGCTAATAAATTTATCGCCCGTTATCTTGTTTATCACAGTCGTGTATGGAGCATAAATTTTAAGCGAGCTAGCATCACCGACTTTAAACTCATCTTTTTGCAAAACGCCTATAATGCGAAGTGGCTTTTTGTTAAAAAGAATGATCTTGCCGATAGGGTCTTCGTTTTTAAATATACTGTTTTTGGTATTTTGATCTATTAATGTGACAGAATCTGAGTTTAAAACCTCGTCCTCATCGTAAATTCTTCCTTTTTCTAGCTTTAGTCCATTTACGTCAAAGCTCCCTACTCCACCGCCCTTTAGTGTCGCTGTTAAGGAGATATTTTCATACGTTAGTACGCCTGAAGTACTTGTGTTTGGAGTGACTGAGTCCAGAAATGACTGCTTTGAGAGCATATTTGCGTCACTTATAGAGAGCGTTTTTACCCTACCTGAGAGCATATCGCCAAAGCCTTTTCCTGGCATGATATCGATCGTATTTGTGCCGATCTTTCTGATACCAGCTAAAATTTGCTCCTGTGAGCCTTTGCCAAGAGCTACGACGCTAATGACTGCAGTGATGCCAATAATAATGCCAAGCATCGTTAAAAGTGATCTTAATTTATGAGCTAGCATCGCATTTACCGACATTTTAAAGCTTTCAATTAGCTGATCTTTATAGTAGGTAAATTTGCTTTTTTCTGGCTGGCTCTGCTTTGTAGCCTCGTAAATTTCGCTATTTTTTACGTTATCGTTTACGATGTTGCCATCTTTTATCTCGATCACACGACTAGCATACTCGGCGATCTTTGGGTCGTGCGTGACGATGATGATGGTATGACCTTTTTTGTAAAGATCCACTAAAATTTCCATCACTCTTAGCCCACTTTTACTATCAAGCGCACCAGTTGGCTCATCAGCCAAGATGATCTCGCCACCATTCATCAGAGCCCTTGCTATGGAGACCCTTTGCTGTTGTCCGCCTGAGAGTTTATTTGGTAAATTTTTTGCTTTTTCGCTAAGGCCAAGAGAGTCTAAGATCTCCATCCCTCTTTTTTCTCGGTCGCTCTTATTTGCTCCTGCGTAGATGCTAGGAAGTGCGACGTTTTCAAGAGCATTCATTGTGCTAAGCAGGTTATATCTTTGAAAGATAAAGCCAAATTTATCTCGTCTAAGCTTAGCAAGTGCGTCGCTATCAAATTTTGATATATCTTTGCCATCTAGCAAGTACTGCCCGCCACTTGGGCTATCTAAGCAGCCAAGGATGTTCATCAGAGTTGATTTACCAGAGCCAGACTGACCGATAATGGCTATAAATTCGCCCTTTTTTATCTCTAAATTTATGCCATGAAGAATTTCTATCTCATTATCGCCAAGCTTAAAGCTTTTTGTGATATTTTTTAGGCTTATCACTTAAAACTTCTTATTTTCTTTTTCGATCATCTTGGCTATCTCGCTTGCTGAGCCTTGTGATGTGATGATCTCGTCGCCATCGTTCACGCCGCTAATGATCTGCGTATCAAGGTTGTCTTTTATGCCAGTTTTGACCGCTGTTTTTACCGCTTTGCCATCTTTTAAAACATAGACAAATGTGCCGTTTTCATCTCTTTTAATGCCGATGCTTGGTACGATGATAGCGTCCTTTACATTTGCTATTAAAAGCTCATTTTGTGTTGTCATGCCTATTCTTAAAATTTTATCTTTATTTTCAACTATGCTTTGCGCGTAATAATAAACAGCTGAGTTGCTTGAAGTGCTTGAGCTTGTGGATTTGCTACTACTGCTAGAGCCATAGTTACCATCGCTTAATGTCGTTAAGCCAGGGTCGATTGAGCTAACCGTCGTTTGAAATTTTTTCGTTGGCTCAGAGAGGATCGAGTATTCAACTGGTGTGCCAACCTTTATCTTTGTGATGTCGCCCTCAGCTATTTGCATCTTCATCTTAACATAGCTAAGATCTGCGATCTTTACGATAGTTGGTGTAGTTTGATTAGCATTTACAGTCTGTCCCTCTTCGACCTGTACGCTTACTATTATGCCATCTCTTGGCGCGGTGATCTTTGTGTAGCCTAAATTTATCTTAGCGGTACTTAGCTCGATATTTGTCTGCTTGATCTGAGCCTCGAGCTCCTTTATCTTGGCACTATTTGCGCTATAAGTATTTTTTGCGCTTTCAAATTCTTGTTTTGAAGTGGCGTTTTTGGCAAAAAGTGCATTTTCTCTATCAAACTGCGTTTTAGAGATATTTAGAGCCACTTTTGCGCTTTCAAGCTGAGCTTTGTAGATGGCAAGTTGAGCTTCTTTATTGTCTATGCTATTTTGCTGGGTTGAGCTATCGATACTTGCGATCATATCACCTTTTTTGACCTGATCTCCAAGCTTAACATAGAGCTTTTTTATCTGGCCGCTCACCTGAGCACCCACATCAACTAGCTCGGTAGCGAAAATTTCTCCAGTCGCATCGACCTTTTTGCTAAATGAGCCCTTCTTCGCCTTTTTGGTGATAAACTCCACCTTTTCATCTTTTATCTTAAAAAAATTATCATAGATAAAATATCCGCCGACGCCTAAAATAAGCAGAATTATTAAAATTTTAGATTTTTTCATTACTTCTCTTTGTAAAAAATTGGTCAATTTTACTTAATAAGATTAAAATTCTCTTTAAACTTCCTCTTTTGCCATGCCAGCCTCTATCAAAAACCTACTCGGTTGGTAGTTGATCTTCTTTATCTTGTCGTATTTTGCATAACTTAGATATAGCTCGTCTTTTGCTCTAGTTACTGCCACGTAAAAGAGCCGTCTTTCTTCTTCTAGGCTACCACCCATGCTCATTAGCTTTAAATTTGGAAAGCGGTTTTGCGCGAGATCTACTATGAAAACTTGGTCAAATTCAAGCCCCTTGCTCGCATGCACGCTAAGCAAGCTAACGCCCTGCCCTTCGCTCATCTCGTTGCTTCCAAGGGCTAAGAAGTTATAAAATTTACTGATATCTTGATATTTTTTAGCTAGCTCGCTTAGCACTACGCTCTTTGCCATTATGTGCTCTTTGACCTCTTCTTTGAGCGCCAGATCGACGTTGCCATTTTTTAGAGTTGCCCTTTTTGTGCTGATGTTTTCGACGATTAGCGAGTAAATTTTGCTAGTTTTTATCTCATTTATCATCGTGGCTGGCTTTGAGATATTTCTCATGCCTCTTAAAAAGTTGAAAATTTCATATAAAAACTGCGCCCCACTCTCGCTTATCTTTTGTAGTTTTAGCACTGGATGACCTAGAAATTTATCGCTAAAGCCAAGCTTAGAAAACCTTGAAACCTCGGCAAATTCGTCAAGATCGTCAAAAAGGCCTAGCTGGTAGTTTCTCCTTTTATTTGATGAGATATTTACACTCTCATCTGGCTCAACTATCCCTTTTATTAAATTTCCATGTCCAAGCTTAAGTAGTGCGTCAAAAATTTCTTTACTAACTGCGCTGCCAACGCCTTTTGCGTATTCACAGATGTGGATAAATGCCATTATATCTTTTGGATTGACATAAATTCCCATGATGTCGATGAG
Source organism: Campylobacter concisus (assembly GCF_902460625.1). Taxonomy (GTDB): domain Bacteria; phylum Campylobacterota; class Campylobacteria; order Campylobacterales; family Campylobacteraceae; genus Campylobacter_A; species Campylobacter_A concisus_AD. The sequence goes on along the minus strand of NZ_CABPUT010000006.1, from coordinate 71,734 downwards.
TGCCTTGATCTCGCGGCTCTCAAAAAAGCTCACCCCACCCTTTCGCTTTGAGCCAATACCTCGCTCTTTTAGCGCGACTTCGATACCGTCCGCTGAGGAGTTGTTTCTAAAGATGATGGCGATATCTTCTCTATTAAATGGAGAGAGCGAGATGATGTCGGCGATATTTTGATACTGATCAAAAAGCTCGTTATAGACAAGTAGCCTTGGAGGCTTGAAATTTCCCTCGCGACTAACTGTGAGGTGCTTTTCATAAAGCCTTGGGTTATTGTTTATGACCTTGTTTGCAAGGGCAAGTATGCATGAGCTTGAGCGGTAATTTACATTTAAAGCGTAGATATTTGCGTTTGGGAAGCGATCTTTAAAAGAGCCTATTATCTCGATATTTGCGCCGTTAAATGCGTAGATACTCTGGTCAAAATCGCCCACGCAAAAGAGGCTCTTTGTCTTAAATGCGTCTATAAGGCTGCCTTGAAGCGTGTTTGTGTCTTGATACTCGTCGATCAAAATTTCATCATAAGCTAAATTTGCTCCTTTTTTTAGCTCGTCACGCATTTTTATGAGAAGGTCGTTAAAATCAGCGTAGGCAAATTTGGCCTTCTCAGCCTCAAACTCCTCTAAAACATCTTCATAAATTTCGGCATAAACGCCCTGCTCTTCGCTCTTTGCACTTATCCATTTGCCAAAAGTTGTGCCTTGCTCGCTGTTTTGAAAGAGTGAGTAAAGGTCGTATAGATAGGCTCCGCCGTAAGGTTTGACATCGCTTAAATGGTAAAATTTACGCCTCTCAACAATACTTTTTAAAAGCGTCTTTAGCTCGCTTGGCTGCTTTAGCGTGACGCCTTTACCAAGGCTTTTTAAAAGCGAAAATGAGACCGAGTGAAAGGTGCCTGCGGTGATTTTGGAGGTTATGGTCTTGTCAAAATACCTATTTAAACGCTCTATCATCTCACTGGCTGCTTTGTTTGTAAAAGTTAGAAGCAAAATTTTCTCAGGCGAGATGCCTAAATTTAAAAGATGAGCTATGCGTGCGACAATGGTACTGGTTTTCCCGGTGCCAGCTGAGGCGATGATGAGATTGTGTCCAAATGGTGCAGTTGCTGCAGTGTATTGTTCTTTGTTTAACCTAGATAAGGGCATGTCTTCCTCTTTTTTAAAAAGGGCTAATTATAGCTACTTAAACTTTAACAGCTATAATCACGCGGATGAAAAAGTTTAAATTTCTAAAATTCCTTGCCCTATTTTTGGCTCTTTTGGTTGCTATTTTTTTGATATTAGATCAAATTTATCCACTAAATTTAGATGCACTTAAAAAAGACGAAGCCAAAATTTTGCTTGATAGAAATGGCAACATTATAAATATGAAGCTTAGTAGTGATGGAATTTGGAGATTTCACGAGCAAAATTTCCCAAACTCACTAAAACAATGCGTCGTTCTTTTTGAAGATAGGTACTTTTACTACCATTTTGGCGTAAATTTTGCCTCCATTTTTAGAGCATTTTTTCACAATCTAAAAAGCGACAACCGCATAGGGGCTAGCACTATCACGATGCAAGTAGCTAGGATGCTTGAGCCAAATGAGAGGAGTTATAAAAATAAGATAAGAGAAATTTTTAGAGCATTTCAGCTCGAGTTTCACTTTAGCAAGGATGAAATTTTAAATTTTTATCTAAATTTAGCCCCATATGGCGGCAATATCGAGGGTGCAAAGGCGGCAAGTTTCTTTTATTTTGGTAAGGGGCTAAACGAGCTTAGCTACGCTCAGGCTGCACTTTTAAGCACGATCCCTAAAAATCCAAACAAAAATAGACTAGACCGCGTTTCAAACATAAATGCTCTAAAAAACAGAGTCATAAAGATGCTTTACAAGGCAAAGCTAATAGATCTTAGTGCTTTTAAAAGAGCTCAAGCTGAGCCATTTAAAAATATAAGAGCAAAAGCTATCGTAACTGCGGAAGATTATGCAAATGTCGCCTTTAAAAACCAAATTTCAAAGGCAAACCTGGATCTAAATTTACAAAAAGATATGCTTAAAATTTTAAAAGATACGATGTTTTTGCTAAAGGCTAAAAACGCAAATAATGCCGCTGCAGTAGTCATCGATAACAAAAAAATGAGCGTTGTTGCCTTCATCGGCTCACATGATGAGCACGCGCGTGACGGCAAAAACTCAGCCCTAAATATGAAGCGAAACACCGGTAGCACGCTAAAGCCTTTTATCTACTCACTTGCGCTTGATAGCGGGCTTATAACGCCAAATTCGCAGTTAATAGACACGCAAATTTATCTAAATGAATATGTGCCAAAGAACTTTAGTAACGACTTTTTGGGGCTAGTAAGCGCAAAGGACGCTCTAAATTTTAGCCTCAATATCCCAGTTATAAATTTAGACTTAAAGCTAAAAGACAACTCACTTTACGAGCTACTTGAAAAGGTAAATTTAGTTGATGAAAACAAGGAATTTTACGGCTCTTCGATAGTTTTAGGCAGCGCTGAGATGAGCCTACTTGATCTTGCGCATCTTTATACGATATACGCAAATGGCGGGGTTTTCATGCCGCTTGAGTTTGCTGGCAAGAACTACAAAAATGAAGAGAAAAATGTAACTCTCATTTCACCTCAAAGTGCCTATTTAACCGCTAAAATGCTAAGCGAAGCCTCAAGGTCGTATCTAAAAAATGCTTGGCAGTACGCCCAAAATACGCCAAAAATAGCCTTTAAAACCGGCACAAGCGCAAGCTCACGTGATCTTTACGCCATAGGCGTTGATGAAAATTATACAATTGCTATTTGGATCGGAAATTTTAATGCTAGCAAAACTGATAAACTAACAGGACTAAATGACGTATCAAAGAGCCTTTTTGATATGTTTAAGATAATCGCTCAAAAAGAGAAGTTAAGATTTATGAGTGAGCCAGATGGCATAGAAAAGCTACCGACCTGCCTTGATGCCTTTAACTATGAAAAGTGTAAAAAAATGGCGCTTGATGATAGGATAAATGGTGTAGATTTAAAGGATAAGTGCGAAAGTTTAAGAGGCGAAGAGCTTGATTTTTTGGTTAAAAATGAGCTTTTGGATAAAGATGAGATACAAAAAAGTCCTTGTGCTGAAATTTTTAAAGATAAAAAGCCAGTTTTTGCCTATCCTTATGACAAAGAAGAGATAGTTACAGATGAAAATATTACCCAAGTTATGGTAAAATGCTACGCGTTCTTAGGTGATGAAATTTACCTAAAAATAGATGATTTAAATTTTACAAAGATAGAGAATGCAAGTGAGAAAAAGCTTGATATGACTCTTGGCGAGCATAGTATAAAGTGTCTTGATGAGAATTCAAATCAAAGTGAAATAACAATAAAACTAAGGAGATAACATGCGTCAAAAAGTAGCACTTATGGCACTCCTGGGGGTGGTAAATTTATATGCTTTTAGCCTAAATGGTACTGCTGAGATAAAATCGCCCCTAAGTGTAGAATTTGGACTAGAAGATAAAGTAAGCAAAAATCTTGTTGGAACACTAAGCGATAAAAAGATCATCTCATGTCAGCCGGCACTAAATGGCATAGTAAAGTTTAGAGATCAAAGTTTGCTGCTTTTTACAAAAGATATGCATGCGGGCGTAGAGTATGGCTGTAAGCTAGAAAATGGCAGCATGGCTAGATTTACCACAGAAGAGTTTAATCTAGCAAATATAGAAAAACTAAGCGATAGTTCATATATACTTAAATTTAACGACGAAGTGGATATAAGTACGATAAAAACTATCACAGTAAAAGGTGCAAATTTTAATGCAACTGAGCTAACTAGCACTAGCTTTGAGCTTAATCTTGATAAAAATATAAGCGAGCCCATTTTTGATCTAGGTGAGAATTTTGAGAGTAAATTTAAGGCTAAACTCGCAGGTGAGACGAGAGTAAAATTTACAAACGAAGCAAAAGAAGAGAATGTAAATATAAATGCCAAAGCTAAAAGCCTTGAGATACCTGAAATTTATCCAGTGAGTCTTGATAATGGCATCTTGGGCTTTAGAATTTATCTAAAAAATTGGCTTGATGATGACATCAACCTAAAGAAATTTATAAACATAAAAGATGTAAAAAACTTTAGCATTAGTGATGTTACATATAATGGTAGCGACGAAGAGAATCCTGAGTTTAACGAGTATTATTACTACATTGATATTACAAGCGATGAGTTTAAGCCTCAAAACAAATACGAAATTACTATCAAGCCTGGATTTGGTGATGATAGAAATGTCGTAAGAGAGGCAAGAAACTACGAAGTAACAGCAACTAATTTTATGCCTTTTGCAAATTTTATAAACAATGAGCCATACATATCAAGTGTCGGTGAGATCGGTATCAGAAGTGCAAATTTAGCTGAGCTAAATGTAAGTGTGGAAAGGCTTGCTGAACAAAATTTTAGATTTTTTTTAAATTTTAACTACGATAGCGAAAATCTAAGTAGCTTTAGTACTCAAGTAGCACAAAAGAGCTATAAGCTTGATGGTGCTTTAAATGAGATCGCGCTTAACAAGATAAAACTTGACTTTGCAGGTGTAGGAGACGGCGTATATAAGATAAATTTAAACTACGGCAAAAATAAGAGCATCTCAAAAGTGGTTTACTTAAGCGACATTGCCGTAAACGTCAAGCTTGGCAAGGATGAAATTTTTGTCTTTGCAAATCGCCTTGGCGAAAATACAATGCTGCCAAATGCAAATGTTAAAATTTACGGTGTAAAAAACGAGGAAATAGCTATTGGTGCTACAAATGATGAGGGTGTATTTAAATTTGATAAAAAAGATATACACAAAATCGCATCATCTGTCGTGGTTTCGCTTGGCAAAGAGCAAAATTTCCTCATCATACAAGAAAATGAAGCACTAAATGATGCTCAATTTATCAGCCAAAATCCAAGTGATACCATCGATGCCTATACGCATTTTGCGTCAAACATTATAAGGCCAAATGAGAGCTTGCAAGGGGCAATTTATCTAAGAGATAGAGATTTTAAACCGCTTAAAAATATGCCAGTTAAGATTAAATTTATAGACCCACAAGGCAAAAGCAGTAGTGAAATTTCACAAAATACAAATGATGCTGGCATGATAAATTTCGAAAAAGAGATATTAAGTGATCTAAGCGGTAGATTTAACATGCAAGTTATTTACGCTAGCAAAGTGATATCAAGCGTACCATTTTATGTTGAGAGCTTTGTGCCAAATAGGATTAAAAATGAAATTGTCCTTGAGTCGGAAAATTTTTTCAAAAACGATCTTTTAAGGGCCAATCTAAGAAGCAACTACCTTTTTGGCGGTGCAGCTAGTGAGCTTGATGGAAATTTACAAGTAGACTTTTTTGATGATGAATACAAAAATAGTGAATACAAAGAGTATAAATTTAAAAACGATACGATAAAAGCAAGCTCATATCCAGGCTATGTTAGTGATTTTACACTTTCAAAAGATGGCAAATCAAGTCATATTATAGACCTTAGTTTTAGTACTAAAAACGCACCTTCTATCATAAAAGGTGTTATAAATTTCAACGTAAATGACGATGGCAAGAACGTAAGCGAGGCAAAAAGCTTTACGCTCTATCCTTACAAGGATATGGTCGGTATCGCAGCAAGCACGACATTTGCTGAGCCAAACGAAGATGTAAAAATAAGAACGGTTGTGGTAGATATGTCAAGTCAAAAGGCCGTAAAATCAAATTTGAAATTTGAAATAAAACGTGTTACTTGGCAATACCAAAGAGATACAAATGGCTATATAAAGTGGTTTCAAACGCTAGAAGATGTGGATAATTTTTATAAAGACAATGGCGAGTTTAGCTATAAATTTACACAAAGTGGCTCATATGTGATCATCGCTACAAATCTAGTAAGTGGAGCAAGCACAAGCCTTGATATGGACGTAAGTGGCTACAACTACTCGACTCTAGCACCAACAAAAGAGCTTAGCAAATCTCAAATCAAACTAAATAAAAATATCTACAAAAAAGGCGATGAACTAAGTGCTGATATAAGCTCAGCTATAAAAGAAGGCATCGCCCTTGTTACACTTGAAGATGGTGGCGTGAAAGCTTACAAGGTCGTTAAGATAAAAAACAACTCAGCAAATGTGAAATTTAAACTTGACTTTGATTTTAGCGGACTTTACGTGAGTGCAAATATCTACCGCATGACAGATGGTGGATTAACTCCGTTTAGGACTTACGGTAAGGTTTATGCTAAGGCTGATAAGTCTTCAAGAAAGATTGACCTTAGTCTTGATGCACCAAAAGCCGCAAAAAGCGATGAAAACATTAAAATTTCACTAAAAACAAAGCCAAAAGCTTACGTAAATTTATTTATCACAGATGTTGGCGTACTTGATATCACCTCACAAAAACCAGCCGATCCGCTTAAATTTTTTGACAAAATTTTACCAGACGGTGTCTTTGACTACGACATTTATAATAGGCTCACAAATTACAAGGTCGAAGGTAAAATACTAAATTTTGGTGGTGACATGACGGCGATGGCCATGGAGGCCAAGATGGCAAAACATGCAAGCCCGGTCGATAGTAAAAATGTAAAAACTTTTGCAAATTTGATAAGCCTTCAAGCAGACGACAAGGGTGAAATTTCATACGAGTTTAAAACACCAAATGGCTTTAACTCAGCCGTCAGAGTGGACGTTGTGGCAAATAATGAAAGCGGCATGAACGCAGTAAGTAGCGAAATTCTCATAAAAGATGAAGTCATCATAAAGCCAAGTGTCGTAGTTTATCTCTTAAAAGGCGATGAGCTAAATGCAAATTTAAGGCTCATAAATACGACAAGTGAGGATAAAAATTTAACCATAAAAGTGGCTAGCAGTAAAAATTTAAGCATCAAAACAAAAGAAAATGCAAATTTAAAGCCACTTGAAAACAAAGCCTTTACGTTTAAAATTTCAGCTCTTGAGGCTGGTGCGGCCGAGTATAACGTGACTATAAGCGACAAAAACAGCTCAAAAACGGCTCAAAATTTACTTGATGTAGTTAATCCTTATACGATTAGCACCTATGCAAGAAGTAGCGTCTTTGATAAAGAGAGCATGATCTCGCTTCCAAAAGGCTTTCACAATGTTGGTATAGATGCGTCAAGCTCGGTTTCAAGCGTGCTATTAGCAGCTTCTAAAAATTTAGTCGAGTATCCTTATGGATGTGCGGAGCAAAGGAGCTCAAGGTTGCTTGCACTTTTAAATTTAAAGCCAAAAGATGAGCTTGAAAAAAATGATCAAAAGAGATTTATTGCAAGCGGTATGAGTGAGCTAATTAAGATGCAAAAACCAGATGGTAGCTTTGGTTACTGGAGCGATCTAGGTAGTACTAATGCATTTGCTTCGATCTATGCAACTGATGTACTGCTTGATCTTGAAGAGGCTGGATATGAGCTAAATAAAAATGTAAAGCAAAGAGCATTAAATTCGCTCTTAAAATATACAAACACAGATATTGAAGCTCTATATGCTATCTATGTAAGCTCCCGTGCAAATGTTGCTGACAAATCAGTGCTAAATAAAATTTATGACCACAAAGCTTACAATACGACTGCACTTAATAAATATCTAATGGCAGCGGCTCTAAAGCTAAACGGCTTAAATGACGAAGCAAAGGTGGCGCTAAAAGATATTAAAAAAGCTCAGATAGCTGATTACAGCAGGGATTATTCTAGCTTTGGCTCAAAGATGAGAGACAATGCATTTATCTTGTATCTGCACGCAAAATATTTTGAGAAAAACGACTACTCAGATGATCTTGCAAATTTCTTGATCACAAATTTAAATGAGCTAAGCTCAACACAGGAGCGTGCATTTACCCTTAGGGCGCTAAACGCCTACTTTGGCAAAGATAGTGGCGAGAAAAACAATAAATTTAAACTTAGCTACAACGGCGAAAGTAAAGAATTTGACGGCCTTTTAAGCGTATCATTTACAGCAAAAGATGGAAATTTTACCATCACTCCACTTGGTGAAAACAAGCTATATGCCACTATTTTAAGCTATGCTTATGTGCCACTTGAGATTAAACATAAAATAGAGCCAAAAGAGCTTGATGTTTATAGAACGTTTGTCGATGAAAAAGGCAAAGAGCTAGGTCTTGACAGCCTAAGAGTAAATGATGTTGTCTATTCAAAAATAGTGATAAATTCTAAAGCTATGGTTAAAAATGGTGTAATAAACGAGATCGTAAGCAGCTGCTTTGAGCCAATAAATGAAAATTTAAGTGGCTTTAATAAGAGTCTTAAAGATAGCATTGAGCTTGAATATCAGAGCATAAAAGATGATCGCGTTTTAAGTTTTTATACATTAGATAGTGACAAGAGAGAGGCTGTGCTTTACACACCTTATCGTGTAAGACTTGGCGGCAAATGCTCACTTGGTGCGGTCACAACTGAAAATATGTATAACGAAAGACAAAATGACTACGACCTAGCTCAGCGAAGCTTTACTGTTAAATAAGCCATATAAATTCCGGGGCGTTTAACCGCCCCAAGCCCATATTTCCCCACTTTTGCAAAGATTTTTTTAAACAAATTTTAGATAACATTAAGCATTTTTTAAACGAAAGAGGATACAAAAGTGGCAGAATTTTACAATGCAAAAGAGATAGAAGATAAATTTTATAAAATTTGGGAAGAACGCGGATACTTCGAGATAGACGCGAACAAAGATATCCAAAAAGATGGACGTAAATTTTGCATTATGATGCCACCTCCAAATGTGACTGGCTCGCTTCACATCGGACACGCCCTAACCTTCACGCTCCAAGACATCATGACTCGTTACAAGAGGATGGACGGCTACAAGACACTTTGGCAGCCAGGGCTTGACCACGCTGGCATCGCTACTCAAAATGTCGTTGAAAAGCAGCTTTTAGCTCAAGGCATCAAAAAAGAAGAGCTTGGTCGTGAGAAATTTGTAGAAAAAGTGTGGGAGTGGAAGGAGAAAAGCGGCGGCATGATCGTCCATCAGATGCGCAAGCTTGGCATCACTCCGGCTTGGTCGCGCCAGAGATTTACTATGGATGAGGGCTTAAGAAAAGCTGTGAAAAAAGCCTTTGTAAATTTATACGACAAAGGGCTAATTGTCCAGAAAAACTATATGATAAACTGGTGTACGCACGATGGCGCACTTTCTGACATCGAGGTTGAGCACAAAGAGAATAAAGGCAAGCTCTATCATTTGAGATATTATTTTGCAGATAAGCCAAGCGATTTCGTTGTAGTGGCGACAACTCGCCCGGAGACCTACTTTGGTGACACCGCCGTAATGGTAAATCCAAACGACGAGCGCTATAAAAATTTAATCGGCAAAAAGGTTGTTCTACCTATCATAAATAGAGAGATCGAGATCATCGCAGATGAGCACGTTGATATGGAGTTTGGAACAGGCCTTGTTAAGGTCACGCCTGCGCATGATCAAAACGACTACGAGGTAGGCAAAAAACACGATCTTGAGTTTATTACTGTATTTGACGAAAAGGGTATTTTAAACGACAAGTGCGATAAATTTGCAGGACTTGAGAGGCTTGAGGCTAGAGATATTGTAGTAGCCGAGCTTGAAAAACTTGGCAATGTCGAAAAAATCGAGGACTATGAAAACCAAGTGGGATACTGCTACCGCTGCAAAAACGTCGTCGAGCCATATATCTCAAAACAATGGTTTGTCAAAAAAGAGATCGCAGACGAAGCGATACAAAAGGTCTCAGAGAGCCTTGCTAAATTTTATCCGCCGCACTGGATAAACAGCTTTAACGCGTGGATGAGAGAGCTAAGAGACTGGTGTATCTCACGCCAGCTTTGGTGGGGGCACCAAATTCCAGTATTTTATTGCGATGATTGCGGTCATATGTGGGCTGATGAGGGTGAGCCGTGCGAGTGCAAAAAGTGTAAAAGTAAAAATTTTCATCAAGATCCAGATGTGCTAGATACATGGTTTAGCTCTGGTCTTTGGCCATTTAGTACGCTTGGCTGGGGCAATGAAAATGAGCTAAAAAATGAAAAATGGTTTGAAGGCGACTTGGCTGAGTTTTATCCAAACAACCTTCTTATAACTGGTTTTGATATATTATTTTTCTGGGTTGCTAGGATGATGTTTCAGGGTGAAAATGCCCTTGGTAAGTTGCCATTTGACGATATCTATCTGCACGCGCTTGTAAAGGATGAATTCGGCAGAAAGATGAGCAAGAGTCTTGGTAACGTCATCGATCCGCTTGATAGCATAAATGAGTATAGTGCCGATATATTGCGCTTTACGCTAACGCTTCTAGCAGTTCAAGGACGCGATATCAAGCTAAGCGACGCCAAGATGAAGCAGGTAAGAAATTTTACTAACAAGCTTTATAACGCGAGCAAATACCTCATGCTAAATGAGAACAAATTCCCAAATTTAGAGGATATCAAACTTCAAACAAAGCTTGGAATTTATATGAATAGCCGCTTTAACGAGTGCGTGAGAGAGGTGCGCGAAAACATCGACGCTTACCGCTTCAATGACGCAGCAAACACACTTTATAAATTCCTTTGGGATGAGTTTTGTGACTGGGGCATCGAGCTTAGCAAGGCTGACAAAGCGAGCGTAAAAGAGCTTGGAAGTATATTTAAAGAGACGATGAAGCTGCTAAATCCTTTCATGCCGTTTCTTTCAGAGTACCTATTTCAAGAGCTTAGCGGCACACAGCTTGAAAATGCAAAATCGATAATGGTGATGTGCTACCCAGAGGTAAAAGAGCGAAATTTAGAGGTTGAGAAGAAATTTGAGCTAGTTATCGAAGCGATCGTGGCTATTCGCCGTGCAAAAGCGACCATAGATCTTGGCAACTCAAAGATCGCAAAAGCCTTTGTTAAATTTAATGAAAAAATAGATCTTGACGAGGTTAAAGAGTATATCAAGCTGCTTGCAAAATGCGAAGAGATCGGCTTTGTAGATGAGAAAATAGAAAACTCCATAAGAGATGTGAGCGAAAATTTAGAGGCATTTGTCCCGCTTGAAGGGCTTGATATGAGCGGTATCATCACAAGGCTCAAGTCTCAAAAGACAAAGCTTGAAAAAGAGATAGCTAAGCTTTCAGGTATGCTAAATAACCAAAATTTCGTGGCAAACGCACCAAAAGAAGTTATAGAGACAAACAAAGAGGCTTTGCAAAGCGCTGAGGCTAAATTTAAAAAAGTATGTGAAGAATTAGAAGCTCTTGGAGAAAAATAGTGATAAAAATAGAAAATTTAAGTAAATTTTATGGTGGTACGCAGATCCTTTTTGATATAAATTTAGAGGTTAAAAAGGGTGAAATTTTTGCTATCGTGGGTCATAGTGGCGCTGGTAAATCAACGCTTTTAAGGTGCATAAATGGCCTAGAGAGCTATCAAGGTGGTAGCCTAAAAGTCTTTGATAAAGAGATAAAAAATTTAGATGAGACACAGCAAAGGCATTTAAGGCGAGATGTTGGGATGATATTTCAGCATTTTGCATTAATGGCTAGAAAAAATGTTTTTGAAAACGTCGCTACTCCGCTTAAATTTTGGGGTTATAAAAGCGATGAAACCGAAAAAAGAGTAAGAGAACTTTTAAATTTAGTCGGTCTTGAAAGCAAGGCAAAAAGCTATCCAAGCGAGCTAAGCGGCGGACAAAAACAGCGTGTGGCGATCGCCAGAGCGCTTGCTTTAAATCCTAAAATTTTACTAAGCGACGAGGCGACTTCGGCTCTTGATCCAAACACGACAAATCAAATTTTAGAGCTGCTTGAAAAGATAAACAAAGAGCTAGATATCAGCGTCGTCATCGTCACGCACGAGATGGAGGTTGTAAAATCGATCGCAAAACGAGCGATCTTGCTAGAAGGCGGCAAGATCATAGGCTCTGGAAGCATTGAGGAGCTATTTTTAAAGCCAGATGAGAAAATGAAAGAGTTTTTGGGCGAAGTTGAAATTCTGCCAAGCACTGGTACGAATATTAGGCTATTTTTTCCAAAAGAAGTGGCTCAAAACAGCGTGATCACGCACATGGCTAGAAGCCTAAATATCGACTTTAATATAGTCTGGGGCAAGCTTGAGAAGCTAAACGACAACGTCCTTGGCTCGCTTGTCATAAACATAGATGAAAAAGATAAAGAAAACGTGCTTAACTATATCAAGCAAAGTGGCGTTTTATGGGAGGTTGCTTGATGTTTGATATTGACTTTTCTAAATTTCCAGATGTATTTTCTAGGATACTGCTGCCAGCTATCGGCGAGACACTATATATGAGCATCGTCTCAACCCTACTCGCCTTTGCCATAGGCCTTATACCTGCGGTTTTGCTCATACTTTCAGACAAAGATGGTCTAAAGCCAAACAAGCAACTTTATTTTGTACTTGATATCGTTATAAACGTGCTTAGAAGCTTTCCATTTATTATCCTCATCATCGTGCTCTTTCCGGTCACAAAAATGATCGTGGGCACTAGCATTGGCACCACAGCTGCGATCGTTCCGCTAACTATTGGCGCGGCTCCATTTGTAGCAAGACTTATTGAAAATGCGCTAAAAGAGGTTGATAAAGGCATCATCGAAGCTGCTCAAAGCTTTGGAAGCTCGAAATTTCAGATCATCTTTAGAGTGATGTTTGTAGAGGCACTTCCTGGTATTATCTCGGCATTTACGCTAACACTTATCGTAAATATCGGCTTTTCAGCGATGGCTGGAGCAGTTGGTGGTGGCGGACTAGGATCTGTCGCTATAAACTACGGATATCAAAGATTTCGTCCAGATATCATGCTTTACACCGTGGTTATTCTTATCATTATGGTTCAAATTTTTCAAGTTTTAGGTAACTACTTATATAAAATTTCTAAAAAATAGGCCTTTGTTTTTATCTGATTTTAAGCTTTTTTCCTTAAAATTGCCCGAATTAATTTTTAGCTGAAAGGATAAAAGATGAAATCAGATATGTGCCACATGTGCCGCCTATTAAAAAACGCGTTGTCGAAAGACTAATCTCTAAGCACAAAATTTCTTTTTAAGTGCTTAGAACTAGCTTAAGCGCTTAAAAAGAAATTTAATCCTCTAGCTTAAATTTATCCTTTTTTGGTGCTTGGCAAATTTTAAAAAAGGATAATAAATGAAAAAACTACTTCTTACCTCTTTAGTTGCCCTAGGCCTTAGTGTAAGTGCAAATGCAGCTGATAAATCAAAAACAATAATCGTTGGTGCCACACCTATCCCACATGCTGAAATTTTAGAGGTTGTAAAGCCTATTTTGGCAAAAGATGGCTATACACTTGAGATTAAAGAATTTAACGACTATACCACGCCAAACCTTGCAACAGAAGATGGCGATTTAGATGCAAATTTCTTTCAGCACCTTCCATATCTTGAAGAATTTAACAAAAACAAAGGCACTCATCTTATAAAAACAGTTGGCGTTCATCTTGAGCCAATGGGAGTTTATTCTAAAAAGATAAAAGACATCAAAGATCTAAAAGATGGTTCGACCGTATCTATCCCAAATGATCCGACAAATGAAAGCCGTGCTTTAGATATTCTTGCAAACGCTGGACTTATTAAGCTAAACGATAATCCACTAAAAACTCCGCTTGATATAGTTGATAACCCTAAAAAGCTTAAATTTGAAGAGATAGAGACTGCTCAAGTACCAAGAACGCTTGATGATGTTACTATCGCAGTTATTAACACAAACTACGCTCTAAATGCTAATCTTAATCCGGTAAAAGACGCACTTGTGCTTGAAAGCAAAAATAGCCCGTATGTAAACTACGTTGTAGTAAAGTCTGGTAACGAAAATAGCCCTAAAATAAAGGCTCTTGATAAAGCAATAAACTCATCAGAAGTTAAAAAATTTATCGAGATCAAATACAACGGCGCTATTCTTCCAGCATTTTAATTAAAATTTTAAATAAGCGACGTAAAAGCTTTTACCTTTTTAGCGTCGCTTAAACCAAACAAAAAAAGGAAAAACAATGAAATTTATCAAACTTTTAACCGCATCTTTAGTTGCTCTAAGCCTTCATGCAGCCGACAAGGACCACACTATCGTAGTCGGCGTATCACCAGTACCACACGCTGAAATTTTAGAATTTGTAAAGCCAAAGCTAAAAGATAAAGGCTACGACCTTGTTATCTCTGAAATTTCAGACTACTCTATCCCAAATGTCGCCACAGAAGATGGCAGTTTGGACGCAAATTTCTTTCAGCATTTACCATATCTTGAGGAGCAAAACAAGGCTAGAGGCTTGCATCTTGTAAGTGTTGCAAATGTCCATGTCGAGCCACTTGGCTTTTACTCTAAAAAGATAAAAAACATAAAAGAGTTAAAAGATGGTGCAAAAGTTGCGATCGCTTATGATCCATCAAATGGCAACAGAGCGCTTAGAATTTTAGAAAAGGCTGGCCTTATCGAGATCGATAAAAACGTAAAAGTTGCAACTATAAATGACATAACTAAAAATTCTAAAAATTTACAGTTTGTAGAGCTTGAGGGTGCTCAGATACCAAGAACTCTTGATGATGTCGATATCGCTGCCATTAGTACAAATTTCGTCCTTGATCTTGGCATGAGCGTGGCAAAAGACGCGCTTTTACTTGAAGACGCCAATAGTCCTTATGCTAACATCATCGTTACAAAGGCCGGCAATGAAAACAATCCTAAAATCAAAGCTTTAGTTGATGCGGTACTTAGCCCTGATACTAAAAATTTCATCATTACTCGCTATAAAGGCGAAGTTATACCTGCATTTTAAAAATGGGGCGAGCTTTCGCCCTATTTTGTTTCTACTTTCATCTTGTTTTAATAAGCTACAAACTCTCTTTATTTTTGTCAAAAAGCTTAAGTTATGCTTTGCTAAAATGGCTCACTTTAAAATTTTTCAGGAATTTAAATGCTGCATGATGTTATTGATTTTATAGTTGCGAGCGTAAGTAGCTGGGGTTATGCTGGCATATTTGTGATGATGTTTTTAGAAAGCTCGTTTTTTCCATTTCCAAGCGAGGTCGCAATGATACCGGCTGGCTATTTGGCGCATAAAGGTGAAATGAGTTTAATTTTGGCCTTTCTTGTAGGCACGTTTGGTAGTTTACTTGGCGCTATTTTTAACTATTATCTTTGCTACTTTTTTGGTCGCGAGATCGTTTTAAAATACGGCAAATTTGTGGGAATCACTCACGAAAAAATGGATAAATTTGAAGCATTTTTCAATAAACACGGTGAAATTTCTACATTTAACTCACGTCTGATTCCTGGCATTCGCCAATACATCAGCCTACCAGCCGGACTTGCTAAGATGAACATTTCTAGATTTTGCCTATTTACCACGCTAGGAGCTGGGATTTGGTGTGCTGTTTTGCTTGGAGTTGGCTATTTTCTAGGTTCAAATCCTGGCAAACAGACACTTTTATTGATCACGATCACTCTTTTGGCTGTAGTTACTGTAATAAGTGTGGTTTATATAATAAGGCAAAGAAAAGCCTAAATACATATAAAAATATGTAAAATTTAGTGTATTTTATAAAATTTTTATTTGTGCTATTTAGTTAGATTTAACCTAGCAAATCGCCCTCATCTTTTCTAGATGAGTTAAATTTCTTGAAATTTTATCTAGCTCAAATTTACTGAATACTTCATCACCAGAATAGAAAAATCTAACTTTTGGGGCTTGATCTAAAGTAGAAATTTTTAGTCCAAGCTCACTTATGAGTCGGTTTATTGTCCCTTCGTTGCCATCAATTATGCTTATATTTGTCGGCAAAATTTCTCTTAGGCTATCTTTAAAATAGTTAAAATGCGTGCAGCCAAGCACTAAAAAACCAAATTTGCTTAGATCTAATTTGTCTAACTCTTCTTTTAGATATGATTTTACGTTTTTGGTATCAAATTCCCCATTTTCAGCAAAATTTACAAGGCGTGGTAGAGCAAGTAGCTCAGTTTTATCTTTTGCATGTAAATTTGCGATCAGCTCTTTTAGTTTTGCACCATTTACGGTGACCGGAGTGGCTATGACAAGTGTTTTTAAGGCATCATTATGGCTTAAGTCATGAGCCTTTTTTATGGCTGGCTCCATACCGATGATCGGCACGCTTAAATTTGCTCTAAGCTCTTTTATCGCTACGCTTGTTGCCGTGTTACAAGCTACTACAACGGCGTTTGCGCCATTTTCTATGAGAAATTTCACCGCATCAAAGCTAAATTTTAAGATATCATCCCTACTTTTTTGTCCATACGGGACATTTTTAATGTCTGCGTAATATAAAAATTCATGCTCGCTAAGCTTGCTTAAAGCCTCATTTAAGACGCTCAGTCCACCAAGTCCTGAGTCAAATATACCTATCTTCATACTCTTCCTTAAAGCCTGCAATTATAGCAAATAATATCTTTGTAAGCCGTTTTTTATTATACTTTGGCACTTTTTAAACTTGGAGTTAAATTTTGGCAGTTGATAAGATCATTTTCTATCTTTGTTCGACTTTGATCGCTATAAGCATTATTTTTTCACTATCTTTGCCAGTTTTTACGGTTTTATTTTTTAATTACGACGAGTTTCACTTTTTTATCCGCCAGTTTATTGTTGGTTGTATCGGAATTTTCATTATGTGGTGGCTTTCTAGGCTTAATCCTGAAAAGACGCTTGTTTGGATAGGATTTGGACTTCTTATATCTTGCGGTATCGCCATGGGGCTAATGCATGCATTGCCAGCTTCAATGGTAACTGACGCTGGTGGTGCTAGGCGTTGGATCAGGCTACCTGGTTTTTCACTAGCTCCAGTTGAGTTTTTTAAAATCGGTTTTGTCTACTTCTTGGCTTGGAGTTTTACTAGAAAATTTAGTGAAGGCAAAAGAACCTTGCTAGATGAGATTAAGATACTTATGCCTTATATTATTCTTTTTGGTGTTGCTATCTTTCTTATCGCTGTTATGCAAAATGACCTTGGTCAAGTGGTCGTGCTGGCGCTTACATTTGTGACTATGGCACTTTTCGCAGGAGCAAGTGCGAGACTTTTTAGCATCGGTATATTAGGAGCTGCTTTTGTTATGACAGTAGCGATAGTCAGCTCTGAACATAGAATTTTACGTATAAAGTCATGGTGGGGCACGATACAAAATATGGTGCTTTCTTTCTTGCCTGACAGCGTTGCAGATGTATTAAGAGTGGCTGATGCGCCAGAACCATATCAAATTTCTCACTCATTAAATGCTATAAAGCATGGCGAATTTTTCGGCAAAGGACTTGGTGCTGGTATCTTTAAGCTCGGCTTTTTAAGTGAGGTCCATACTGACTTTGTATTAGCTGGTATTGCTGAAGAGGTTGGTGTATTTGGTATTTTGTGTATTGTAGCTATATTTATAACGCTACTTTATAGAATTTTTAGAATTTCAGCTAGAAGCGAAAATAAGGTCTATCATCTATTTACGCTTGGTGTCGGGCTTATCTTATCGTTTTCATTTTTAATGAATAGCTATGGTATCACATCGATCACGCCTATCAAAGGTATTGCTGTGCCATTTCTTAGTTACGGCGGTAGCTCTGTGCTTGCGATTTGTATCGGTATCGGCATGGTTTTGATGGTTAGTAAAAGGGCAAAATTATGATTGTTATTTGCGGTGGAGGCACTGGTGGGCATTTAGCTATCGCAAGAAGCTTTTGCGAGGAGCTTAATACTCGTGATATCAAGCCTATATTTATCGGCTCAACTAGTGGTCAAGATAAATTTTGGTTTGAAAATGACGAGAATTTTTTACAAAAATTTTTCTTACCAAGTAGTGGCGTGGTAAATAAGAGAGGCTTTGCTAAGCTAAAATCACTAACAAATATCGTAAATCTTGCTTTAAAATGTAGAAAAATTTTTAAGCAAAATGACGTTAAAGCAGTCATTAGCGTTGGTGGCTATTCAGCAGCTCCAGCGGCTATTGGAGCCATTATCTCAAAAGTACCGCTTTTTATCCACGAACAAAATGCTGTAATGGGCAAATTAAATAAAATTTTAAGGCCTTATGCTAAAGGCTTTTTTAGCTCTTATGATGAAGCTTCGCCCTACCCTTACCCTGTGGCAAAGAAATTTTTTGATAGTGCAAGAGTGAGAGAGGAGCTAAAGACTATTTTGTTTTTAGGCGGCTCACAAGGCGCAAAAGCGATAAACGAGCTAGCTATAAATTTAGCTCCATATCTTAAAGAAAAAGGCATAAAAATAATTCATCAATGTGGTAAAAACGGCTTTGATGAACTTAAAAAAAAATATGATGAACTTGGCTTTAATGAAACGAATTTAGAAATTTTTGAATTTAGTAAAGAGATAGAAAATAAGATGAGCAAGGCTGACCTTGCCATATCAAGAGCAGGAGCTAGCTCGCTTTGGGAGATTTGTGCAAACGCCCTTCCATCTATCTTTGTGCCATTTCCTTATGCTGCTGGTAATCATCAGTTTTATAACGCTAAATTTTTAAAAGATAAGGGCATTGCTGAAATTTGCTTGCAAAATGGAGAAAATTTAGACAAAGACGAAGTTATAAGAATGATAGAAAATTTTGATCTAAACAAAAGTAGCAAAGCTCTAAAAGATATCCTTTTGCCAAATGGAGCAAAAGAGATAATTGATAAAATTTTAAACTAGCTCCTCGCCTATCGCACAAGCTTTTAGTTCTTTTAGCTCAAAGATTAAGTAGTGATAAATAAGCTCATTTGTATTTAAAATTTTTGCACTAAAGACTGGTTTTATCATAGTTATTATCTTATCAGTTATACCCGCGATCTCCACTAGCAAAAGCTCATCTTTGCGTTGCTTTGCAGCCTTAATACAATTATAAAAGAACGTATAAATTATCTTAAAATTTTGCAAAATAACATTTGAAACTATCCTAGAATGAATATGCAAAACATTATGTATACGCTCTTGTAGAGTATTTAGCTCCGCAAGTATTGATTTTATTTGAGTAGTATCTGTTGTCCTAGAAAAGAGATTTTTCGCTTTATTTTTGTTTTGTATTTGATACTCTGCTACTAAAATTTCTATTATATTTAAAATGGCGACATAGCTTTCTTGTAAATTTTCATTTGCCTTAAAGCTCACGCCATTTTTCTCAATTTTATAATTTAAGCTTCTCTTTATCTGTTCCAAATAAGTACTAATGTTTTCATAATAGTCCTCTGTATTGAAGACACTTTTAAAAAAATCGCTTTCACCTTTTAAATTTGTAAGCTTTTTTTTAAGTTCATCAGCATTTTTATTAAACTCAACAACTCCAACTGCCAAGCCGATCTCGTGCTCACTATTTTGTTCTAATGCTGTCAAACTCTCTTTTAGTACCGAAATTTGTTTTTGAATATTTTGAAAATCCATTTTTTCTCTTTTAATTTTTTTGCTTATTTTACTATAAAAATTATGAAGTTTGTCATTAAGAATTAAAAAGATGGTGCGCCCGAGAGAATTCGAATCTCTGACCTTTTGAACCGCAATCAAATGCTCTATCCAGCTGAGCTACGAGCGCACAAGAAAGTTAAGTCGAGATATTAGCTAAACTTTCCTTAAAGAAAAATTGTATTCATTTTAATTTTATAACTGTTTTAGTAAAATCCAATAAAAATAAAAGGAGCAAAGATGAATGATTTTTTCGATAGTTTAAAAGAGATAAAAAAAGAACTTACTAAAGAGCAAGGTGAGGCCAAAAAAACTCAAAAAGAAGCCGTTTCTTATACAAAAGAAGAGGCGATCTCGTATAAAGAAAATAAACTAAAAAACGAATTTGCAGAGTACATTAAAGGCCAAGATATAAAAAAAATATAAATTTGGAATGCTTATTGCTAAAACATGTAATATTTTATGTGGAGTAGGCAATGAAAGTTACGCAAACATTAGAATCTCTAAGCATTTTAACTGATAATGACACTTTGTTTCGTGAGCTTAGAGATATGATAAGCAGAAATTTTACAAAAATTTTATCTAATAAAAATAAGGTTATTTCGTTTTATGAAGAGAGCGAAATCCCGCAACGCAAGTGCTTCTTAAAATTTATAAAAAAACTTTATGAAAAACAAAGTGATGATAAGCTCGATATTCGTTTTGCAAACTATAAAACCATAAAGCTTGGCTTTGTTCAAAAAAATACACTAACTCCAGTCATTAGCCTAAACGTAAATTTTGTAAAAAATGAAGTCAAATTTGAACTAAAAGATGCACTTTGCAGAGATTTTGCTAGCTACATCAGTGAGAGTCTGGTAAAAAGTAATGTTATTTTTAGCAAAAATGATGATTTTTTAAACATCACCATCTCAAATGACAACGACATAAACACATTAAACAAACTACTCTACAAAAGAAGCTATCCAAAATTTAGCGTAAATTTTATCTATAATGAAAAAGACTACAAAGCCTTTAAACAAGGCATAAAAATAAAAAGCTCAAGTAAATTTGTAAGCAGATTTTCTGTGCTTGCAAATTTACTTGAGGAAAATTTTGGGATTTTGGGTTGCAAAAAAGATGATGACTTTGAAACTATCAGACAAAGCTATCTTTCACTTGTAAATATCTATCACCCAGATAGGCATGCCAACAAAAATCCTCTCATACAAGAAGAATATGCAAAGAAATTTAAAAATATTCAATCTGCTTATGAGAGCCTAAAACCATACTTTAAAAATCAAGAAAATTTTGTGATGGTTGGCTAGAGTACGGCTTGCCACAAGAGCTATTAAAGAGAGCAAAAATGAATGGTGAAATGTTTAATATATGCGCCATTATTGTTGCCGCAAAGCAGGCCATAAAGTCAAATTCTCCTATCCTGTATAATGGCACTAGCTACGAAAATAGTATAAATTTTCACTTTCTCTCAGGCCATAGGGCAAATGGCGTAAATGAGTGGTTTGAGCACGCATTAAAACTTGGATTAAGCGATGTAAGACTTGCTACAAATTTAACTGGCTCATCAGATGAACGTTTATTGCTTAGCTTTTCAAACTCTACCGCAAAATCGATCATCTGTATTTTTAAAGAGTACATGAGCTGCTTCGTACCCTACTGGAAATACAACAAAGATCAAAGAGGCTGGGACATAATATATAAAGAATTTGGTCTTGAAAAAGATGTAAATTTAGAAAATTTTAGCGACAACACAGAGACTTTTATGGCCATACTTACTAAGATAGCGGCCTTTGCAGATGAGATAGAGTGTGAGAATTTTGGTGAGTGTTTTCGCAGGGCTTTAAAATCACTTAGATCTTCAAACAATGATGATCAAAAGATATTTAATGCACCGCTTATGCCAAAGAAAAATTTAGCTCTTTTTACTGCGGCAAGCTTGGCTGATGTCTTTGGCGGTATGGGCTCTTGGAACGACGATGCAGCGGGCATGGCACAATATAAAAAACGCGGCAAAGAGTACGAAGAGCTTAGTAACGAGCTTTTTACGCAGATGCGTAAGGCCATACTTTTTGCTGTAAATGAGTGGTAGCTAGCCGTTTATATGATAGATCTTTTTTCGCTGGCTTGAGCTACTGATATTTAGGATTTTGCGGTATTTGGTGATGGTTCGGCGAACTATTTGGATGTTAAATTTAGCTTGGATTAGCTCTTGGATTTTTAGATCAGAAAGTGGCTTTTTGTGATCTTCATTTTTGATAAGCTCTAGTAAAAATTCCTTTATCGCGGCGTTTGAAGTCTCCTCGTCAAAGCCAGTTGCGAAGAAATTTTTAAGTGCGACCGTACCTCTTGAGCAGCTTAGATATTTGTTTGCGATCGCCCTTGAGATGGTTGAAGGGTTGCGTCCAAGCTCGTCAGCTAGGTCTTTTAGCTTCATAGGCTTTATGTCGCCGCCCAAAAAATAGTCATACTGATACTCAACTATCATGAGCCCTATCTTATAAAGTGTCGCCTTTCTCATCTCAAGGGCGTCTATGAGCTCGCTCGCCTCTTTTATGCGCGAGCTTACAAAGGCCTCTTTCTCGTCTAATCCCTCGGTATCAACCAAAATTTCTGGATAGTACTCATCATTTATCTGCACACTTATGCCACTACTTGTGCTTAGCACGAAGATGTCAGGCACTGCCTCTTTTTCATCTTCAAGATACTCAATGGCCGGGGGATTTTTAAATTTTTTTATGATCTTTAGCGCATCGTCGTAAAATTTAAGCTTTCTAAGCTTTTCTATATTTTCAAAATTTAAGATGATCTTTCTTGCGCACTCTATGATCTCATCACCTACTTCTGCCTCACTTAGCTGAAACAAAAAGCTCTCTTTCACATCTTTTGCGCCAACGCCACATGGTTCAAGGTGGGCAAATCTCGCCCTAACCCGCTCCACTTCGTCCTCATTAAAGCCCGCAAAAATTTCATCATCATAAGAAAAATAGCCCTCATCGTCTAAGCACTCGATGATCTTATATGCGATATCTTGAGACTTTTGCGTGGGAAAAAGTGGCGGATTGATTTGACTAATTAGCTTTTCATAGAGGCTTTCTTTGTAAATACTTAAAGCCTCGATGCTCTCACTAACAGAATTTTTGCTAACTTGTTCGAAAAAATTTCGCTTTTTTTCGCTTTTTTCTAAATTTTTATGTTCGATCGTGGCAAATGGATTGTCTTTTATAAAAGGCTCAAGCGTCTCTTTTAGCTCATCAAGCCCGCTTTGAAGGATAGGAAGCCAGCTTCTTAGCGTTTGGTTTAGTTTGATCTTTGGCGCTAAAGTTTGCTTTTGCCTTAGCATCATCTACTCAAGCAGCTTAAATTCTTCGCCAAGATAGTGCGTTCTAACGAGCTTGTTGTTTGCCACTTCGCTCGCACTGCCACTTGCTAGTAGCGAGCCATCTTTGATGACGTAGGCCCTGTCACAAATAGCTAGCGTCTCACGAACGTTGTGGTCAGTTATCAAAACGCCGATGCCTAGCTTTTTAAGGTCTCTAACGATGCTTTGGATGTCGCTAACTGCGATAGGATCGACGCCTGCAAATGGCTCATCAAGAAGTAAAAATTTTGGCTTTATGATGAGGCTTCTTGCGATCTCACAGCGCCTGCGCTCGCCGCCACTTAGGCTAACGCCCTTTCTTAGGCGGATAGGCTCGATATTTAGCATATTTAGCATCTCATTTACTCTTTTTGCTATCTCTTCTTCGCTTTGATTTAAAATTTCAGCACCAAGAAGTAAATTTTCTTCGACACTTAGCTCTTTAAATATGCTTGATTCTTGTGGCAAATAGCCAATACCAAGGTGTGCTCTTTTGTGAAGTGGGACATTTGTGATCTTTTCGTCGTTTAAAAAGACATCTCCACTAGTTGGCGAGATGAGCCCACAGATCATATAAAAAGTGGTCGTCTTTCCAGCGCCATTTGGCCCAAGAAGCCCCACCACTTCGCCACTATTTACCTCTAAAGATATGCCTTTTATGATCTCACTTTTCTTAATCGTCTTTTTTAGATCTTTTACTTCTAGTTTATGCACTTATAACCTCGTATTTTCTGCCATTTTTGCTAGGAGAAATTTTTACTAACGTATAGCTCTCGCCATTTTTCTTTAGAGCTTTTTCTAAATTTTCATCGCCCCACTCTACTAGATGAAGCCCCTCTTCAAATAAATTTTCAAAAAGGCCATTTTTTGCCATCCCGTCAAATCCGATCTGGTAAATGTCGTAGTGGTAGATATCTTTACCATAAATTTGCATTAAAGAAAACGTAGGCGACGTCACGCTCTCATCTATGCCATGAGCCTTAATGATCGCCTTTACAAGCGTCGTTTTGCCACTTGCTAGATCGCCACTTAGTAGTACCACGCCACTTTTTGGAAGCACTCTTACAAGCTCACCAAGCTCATTTTCTAAAAGCTCAAAAACCATCAAAGCTCTTTTACATATTCGCTTTGAGCGCTTTTTGGTATGCTTTTTGTAGTTGGGATCGCTAGCACCTCGTATCTCGCCTCGCGCGTTAGAAATTTGATGCTAACCACATCGCCAACCTTAACATCTTTTGCCGCTTTTGCCTGCACGCCGTTGATGCTCACAACGCCGCTTTTGCACATATCTTCGCTAACGGCACGCCTTTTTGTGATATTTACTACGTTTAAAAATTTATCTACTCTCATGCGGCAGATTTTAACAAAAATAGCCTTAAATTTTTAATCCTTTAGATATTTTAAAAGCTCTTTTAAATTTAGAGGTATGACGCTACCATGGGTTTCGTTTTTATAAAACTCAAAGTGAGAATTTATGCCACTTTGCTTTAAAATTTGGGCTAGATCGCTCGCCTTTAAAGTGCCAGCTTTATCAGTTTTGCCCTTTCTCTTTTCAAGCTCGCCAACGCTAAGAAAGACAAATTTAGCCTTTAGTTTTTCTTTAAATTTACCCTCACTCACATTTTGCTTTAAAATTTCAGACTCGCCCCACCAAAGAGACGGCGAAGCGATAAAGAAATTTGAAAAAATGCCCTCATTTTTAAGCAAGGCATAAAGCGTAAAAAGACCGCCAAAAGAGTGGCCATAAAGGCTCTTTTGGCTATTTTGCACATTAAATTTCTGATCGATTAGTGGGACTAAATTTCTAGTTAAAAAGTGGTAAAACGCATCAGCGCCACCACCTTTGCTAAACTCCTCACCCTCTGCCTTTGGCGTGAGGTCTCTTGTACGTTTTTCTACCTCATAGCTTTTGTCTGTGTCATATCCTATGCCTATTATTAGTGGTGCAGCCTTGCCATCAAATTCATTTAAAAGCATGTTAAACTGGGCGTTTGCATCAAGTAAGAAAAGCACATTTTTAAACTCATTTTGCCCCTTTAGCTTGGCTGTGAAAATTTTATAAATTTCATCATTTGCACTCATTTTAAAGGTTGAAATTTCAAATTTACTAGCAGATTTTTGGCTAAGTGGCTCAGGCGTTTGACTAGGTCCTGCGTGCAAAGCCTGCGTCACGCCAAGCGTAAAAAGCAAAAATTTAAACACTCTTACCATTTTGCAGCGACCTTAAACCAAAATCTCCTGCCCTCTTGCGGATACCAGTAGTAATTGCCGTCGTCTGCTAGCGCCTCATCGTATCTTACCTTATCAAAGATGTTGTAAGCATTTAGGCTAAGCGTTAGATGCTTGTTTGCATCCCAGCTTACGCCTGTATCAAATGTGAGTAAATTTTTATTATTTTCACTCACTTTATTGCCAGGGCCAAATTTCACACTAGTAAGCTTGCTCTCATAGTTTGTGGTGAAGAATGTTTTTACACTCTTAATTGGTTTATAAGCAAGTGTTGTATGAAATGCATGCTCTGGGGTTGCTGTTAGGCTTTTTGCATCAAGTCTACCAAGATTTGTCTCACTAAATTTCATAGGGCCTCTTGGCGTATTTATCGTTGGGTTGCCAGTTTTTATCTTTGACTTATTATAGGTGTAGTTTGAGCTTAAATTTAGATTTGAAAGGATGTCATAGTCGCCACTTAGCTCCACGCCCCAAACGGTCGCACCTTCAATATTAAAGTAAGTTCCCCAGCCAGGGCAAGTAACGTCTGGTGCATTTGTGCAAGTACCAAAAGCTGGAATTCTATTTACATTACTGCCGTCAGTATCTAGGATCTTGTCTTTAAATTCATTTTTAAAAAACATTACCGAGCCTCTAAAATCAGCCTGATTGTCATAATATGCACCAACTTCATAAGTTATACTTTTTTCTGGCTTTAGATCTTTGTTTCCAAAATCAACTATTTTCCAAGCATTTTGAATAGTGCCTACTTCTGGGGAGATTTGATTGACATTTGGCGTTTTATAGCCAGTTGCTACGCCGCCTTTTAGACTTAGCGTATCTGTGGCATTATAGACTAGGTAGGCTCTTGGCGAGAGGTGGTTACCAAAAAATTCGTTGTGCGTGAGTCTTGAGCCAAGCGTTAAAAATAGCTTCTCATCTAAAATTTGCCACTCATCTTCGATAAATCCCGCATGTTCGCTCATCGAGTATGTCTTTGGATCTTTTAAGCCGTTTCTTGAAGCGTTTGAGACGATGAAGGTCGTACCAACATTTTGTTTGCTAAAGTCATAGCCAAAAGTTAGTGCGTGAGCACCAAGAAAGGTTGTAAATTTTGAATTAAAGTTGTGATTTTTGGCTTTTGCAGGTATGAGGCTGTCAAAAAGGCTCGTTCTTTGTGTCTCATCATAAATGTAGCTAAGATCGGCATTTAGGTTATCAAATTCGCCAAGATAGCCCACGCCATAGCTCTTTTTCTCATAGTCATAGGCGTTTAGAAGTCTATTTGTTCTAGTAGTGGCTGACTTTCCAACAGTTCTTGAGTAATCATGCCTTTCATTTGAGCCAAGGATGAAAAATTTATTGTGTTCATCTGGCGTGATCCAAAGTTTTGCACTTAAATTTCTCTTATCGCTCTTTTGATAACCGCCTTTGTAGTTGTCCTCATCTCTTAGCTTTTTATAGCCCCAAAGCTGAAGCGCTAAAAAGTCTTTATAAAGTGGCAAATTTAGATAAAAGTCGCCTTGCCTGCCATTACCTATGCCTTTATGCGTGTTTATTGTGGTTGAGATGCCGACATTGCCGCTAAATTTTGAAAAATCCTTTTTAGTGATGATATTTATCACGCCACCAACCGCGTCGCTACCATAAAGCGAGCTCATAGGACCACGGATGACCTCTATACGCTCGATCGCCTCGGCTGGTGGGATGAAATTTGAGTTCATATCCCCTGCTCCGCCCTTTGGATTTGCGCTGCTTGAATTTACTCTTTTGCCATCAATTAAAACTAGCGTTTGAGAGCTTTCCATACCGCGTATCGAGATACCGCTAGCTGGACCATCCTCACCGCCAACGACATTTACGCCTGGCACCTTTTGGGCGATAGAGTGGAGCGAAGTAAAGCTATCTTTTGTAAGCTCATCGCCGCTTATCACGCTTATGCTCGCAGGTGCTTCTTTAATCTGCTGCGAAAAGCCACTCGCACTTACTACAACGCCATCAAGCCTTGTTTCGTTATTGTCTTTATGCTCTGCTCCAAAGAGCGAATTTGCCACGCAAACGCTAAGGCAAATGGCGATAAATTTTGTTTTTCTCACGACTATCCTTTTAAAAATTTAATTTGAAAAAGTTTGAAATTTAGCGAAGTATCTTTTAAAACAATATTAATTATCATAATGTTAAATACTAATCTTTTTTATAAAAATTTCTAATAAAAAACTTACATTATTTATTAAATTAGTTTATTAAAAATTAATCAATTTAGGCTAAAATACGACCATTTTAACAAAAGGAAGAGCTATGAAAAAAGACGTAAAAAAAGTGGTTTTAGCATACTCTGGCGGACTTGACACAAGTATCATTTTAAAATGGCTTCAAGATGAATATAACTGCGAAGTAGTCACATTTACAGCTGACATTGGCCAAGGCGAGGAGCTAGAGCCTGCACGCAAAAAAGCCTTAGCACTTGGTGTAAAGCCTGAAAATATTTTTATAGAAGATTTAAGAGAAGAATTTGTACGTGATTATGTATTTCCAATGTTTAGAGCAAATGCAGTCTACGAGGGCGAGTATCTGCTTGGCACTTCGATAGCGCGCCCACTAATAGCAAAACGCCAAAGCGAGATCGCAAGACTTGTTGGCGCTGATGGCGTGAGCCACGGAGCAACAGGCAAAGGCAATGACCAAGTTCGCTTTGAACTTGGATACTACGCGCTTGGCGACAACCTAACTATTATAGCTCCATGGCGCGAGTGGGATTTAAATAGCCGCGAAAAACTTTTGGCATATGCTGAGAAAAACGGCATAGATATCACCAAAAAACCAGGCAAAAGCCCATACTCAATGGATGCAAATTTACTTCACATAAGCTATGAAGGTCTAGTACTTGAAGACCCAAGTCACGCACCAGAAGATGATATGTGGAGATGGACAGTAAGCCCCAAAGATGCTCCAGATAAGAGTGAGATCATCGAGATCGGCTATGAAAAAGGCGATCCAGTGAGCATAAACGGTAAAAAAATGAGCCCAGCTGAAATTTTAACCGAGCTAAACCGCCTTGGCGCAAAACACGGTATCGGCAGACTTGACATCGTAGAAAACCGCTCAGTTGGTATGAAGAGCCGTGGTTGCTACGAAACTCCAGGCGGCACGATAATGCTAAAAGCTCACAGAGCGATCGAGAGCATCACGCTTGACCGCGGTGCGGCTCACTTAAAAGATGAGATCTTGCCAAAATACGCCGAGCTAATTTACAACGGCTACTGGTGGTCACCTGAGCGAAATATGCTCCAAGCTCTCATCGACAAGAGTCAAGAGCACGTAAATGGCTCTGTAAAAGTTGAGCTTTATAAAGGCAACGTGACTATCCTTGGCAGAAACAGCAAAGATGATAATCTATTTAGCGAGGCATACTGCACATTTGAAGAAGATAGCGTTTATGATCAAAAAGATGCAGAAGGATTTATCAAACTAAACGCACTTCGCTTCATCATCGCACGTAAAAATGGGCGAAAATTTGACTAAAAATAAAATTTAAAAGGACAAAAATGAAAGTATTATTAATAAAAGATGTAAAGGCGCTTGGTAAAGCTGGCGAGATAAAAGAGGTAAAAGACGGCTATGGCAATAACTTCTTAATCGGCAAAGGCTTTGCAAAAGCAGCTACTCCAGACGTTCTTCGCCAATATGAAGCAGCCCAAAAAAGAAAGGCTGAAGAGCTAAAATACGAGATCGCAAATTTAGAAAAACTTAAAGAAGAGCTTGAAAAAGTGACAGTTGTCATCAAGAAAACTCTTGGTGCAAATGGCTCGCTTTTTGGCTCAGTTTCAAAAGAAGAGATCGCAGCAGAGCTTGAAAAAACGCATCATTTAGTTGTCGAGAAAAAAGCGATCGACATGGATACACATCTAAAAGCGGTAGGTCTTTATGACGTTCATGTAAAGCTTGGACACTCGATAAATGCGAGCTTGAAGGTTGATGTGCAAGGAGAGTAGATGTTTCATGCGACAACCATCTTAGCCTATAAAGGCAAAAATAAAGCAGTCATCGGTGGCGACGGACAAGTGAGCTTTGGCAACACCGTCTTAAAAGGCAATGCCGTAAAAATTCGCAAAATTCACAACGGCAAAGTCCTAGCTGGCTTTGCTGGCAGCACTGCTGATGCGTTTAATCTTTTTGATATGTTTGAGAAAAATTTAGAGCACACAAAGGGTGATTTGCTAAAGGCGGTGATAGAATTTAGCAAAGAGTGGCGCAAAGACAAGTATCTAAGAAAGCTTGAAGCGATGATGCTTGTGCTTGATAGGGATAAAATTTTCTTACTTAGTGGCACTGGGGATGTTGTTGAGCCAGAAGATGGCAAGATAGCAGCTATCGGAAGTGGTGGCAACTACGCACTTTCAGCGGCTCGTGCCTTAGATAAATTTGCCGATATCGACGAAGAGGAGCTAGTCAAAGAGAGCCTTAAGATCGCCGGAGAAATTTGCATCTATACAAATACAAACATCAAAACTTATGTTTTAGAATAAGAGAGAAAATGAACTTAACACCAAGAGAAATTGTTAAATTTTTAGATGACTATGTGATCGGTCAAAAGGATGCCAAGAAGATCATAGCGATCGCACTTCGCAACAGATATCGCCGCATGAAGCTTGAAAAGAGCCTGCAAGATGACATCATGCCAAAAAATATTTTGATGATCGGCTCTACTGGCGTTGGTAAAACCGAGATCGCAAGGCGTCTTTCAAAGATGATGGGACTGCCATTTATCAAGGTCGAGGCCAGCAAATATACTGAGGTTGGTTTTGTTGGCCGTGATGTTGAAAGCATGGTAAGAGACCTTGTAATGGCGTCATATAATCTCGTAAAAAACGAGCAAAGCGAGAAAAATCAAGATAAGATAAATGCCTACATCGAAGAAAAGATCGTCTCAAAGCTACTTCCACCACTTCCAAAAGGTGCTAGCGAGGAGAAGCAAGCAGAATACGCTAAGAGCTATGAAAAGATGCTAAATAGGCTAAGAAACAGCGAGCTTGACGAGCTAAGCATCGAGATCGAGGTACAGCAAAACCCGCTTGAAGCTGGTTCAAACGTGCCACCTGACATGGCGCAGATGCAAGAGAGCTTTATAAAGATAATTGGCATCGGTGGCAAAAATATCAAAAAAGAGATGAAGGTAAAAGACGCTAAAAAAGCTCTTCGAAGCGAAGCAAATGATAAAATTTTAGACCTTGAGAGCATAAAAACTGAGGCTTTAAGAAGAGCTGAAAACGAAGGTATCATCTTTATAGACGAGATCGATAAAGTGGCCGTTGGCTCAGGTAGCTCAAACAGGCAAGATCCTAGTAAAGAAGGCGTACAAAGAGATTTACTACCGATCGTTGAGGGCTCAAATGTAAATACTAAATTTGGAAATTTAAAGACAGATCACATTTTGTTTATCGCAGCTGGTGCCTTTCATATAAGCAAACCAAGCGATCTCATCCCAGAGCTTCAAGGTCGTTTCCCACTAAGAGTCGAGCTTGATAGCCTTGATGAGGACGCGCTTTATCAAATTTTAACTCAGCCAAAAAATTCGCTTTTAAAACAATACATCGCCCTACTCTCAACCGAAAATGTTGAGCTAGAATTTGACGATGAAGCAATAAAAGAGATAGCCAGGATCGCTCACGCAGCAAATGAAAAGATGGAAGATATCGGTGCCAGACGCCTTCATACAGTGATCGAGCGTGTGATAGAAGATATCAGCTTTGAGGCTAGCGAAAAGAGCGGCGAGAAGATAAATGTGACAAAAGAGCTCGTAAAAGAGCGTCTAAAAGATGTTGTCGAAGATCAAGACCTAGCGAGGTATATACTTTGAAATCAGGCTTTGTTAGCATCATAGGGCGCACAAATGCTGGCAAAAGCTCGTTTTTAAATGCTTTGTTAAACGAAAAGATCGCCATCGTCTCGCACAAGCAAAATGCAACTCGCAGAAAGATAAATGGCATAGTTATGAACGGCGAAGATCAGATCATCTTCACCGACACGCCAGGGCTTCACGAGAGCAACAAGGCGATAAATCAACTGCTAATTAGCCAAGCTATAAAATCGATGGGAGACTGCGATCTCATCGTATTTTTAGCGCCTATCCATGATGACACAAGTGACTATGAGAAATTTCTAGCTTTAAATCCTGAAAAACCGCATATCTTAGTGCTAACAAAAGTCGATGAGAGCTCAAATGCTAAAGTGCTTGAAAAGATCACAAAGTACCAGAAATTTCAAGATAAATTTGCAGCTTTGCTTACTTTTAGCACCAAGCAGCCTACCTATAAAAAGCCACTTCTTGATGAAATTTGCAAGCTTTTGCCAGAGCATGAGTACTTTTATGATCCAGAATTTCTCACGCCGACAAATGAAAAAGAAATTTTTAGAGAATTTATACTTGAAGCGATCTATGAAAATTTAAGTGACGAGATCCCTTATCTTAGCGACGCGATCATAAAAAGCGTAAAAGAAAAAACAGGCATAACTGAAATTTATGCGAGTATCATCACGGAGCGTGAGATCCATAAAAGCATGATAATCGGAAAAAATGGTGAAACCATTAAAAGAATAGGAATTTTTGCAAGAAAGTTAATACAAAATTTAACCGGATCAAAGGTCTTTCTAAAGCTCGATGTAGTCGTTAAAAAAGGCTGGAGCAAAGAAGAAAAGAGCCTAAATCAGATAATCGGCTATTGATTTTTTATTTTGAAGATATTAAAATACGGCCCAATTAGAGCATTATGAGGTAAATTTTTATGTTAAAGCTTAGAAAAATTAACGATAATCCAATCGTTACACTAGATCCTTATGAATATGAAGGTTTTAGATTTTCTAATAGCAATGTCGATTCGCTAAGTCTCTCAAAGAATATTTTAAAGCGAGACTTCTTTATATCTTACATCGAGTACAAAGATATAATAACAGCTACCATAAACATCTCAAGAACAATAGATGATGAGGATATTGAAAATAATATCTCAATAAAAATTTACGAAGAGCTCTCTCTAGATCCTGCAATTGACTATAAAATAGTTTATTTTGAAAGCAATGTTGAAAAAGAAGATAGAATTTTTAATGTTTTTATTGCTACAAACGAAACTATAAATAAAATTTTTAAAAATATTTCTAAAAGAGTGCCTTTTATAGATTATGTCGTTGTAGAGCCACTCTTATATAGTGCTATCTATAAAAAGGGCTTACTTCCTAGCACTCAGAGTGATTGTTTTTTGACATTTAGGGCCGATGAAGCATTTATAAGCATTTATGTAAATGGAGAATACCTTACATCAAGAGGTTTAAGATACACACTAAATTATCTAAAAGATAAATTTATAGAGCAAAGTGGCGAAAGAGTAAGCCTAGAAAGCTTTTTGAATATCCTAAAGACAAGAGGACTTTTAGATAGCAATGAAGAAGGCTTTAGCTACGATCTAAATACTGTTTTTGAGGACTATATATTTTACGTAAATGACACGATAAATATTGTCAATAGAATCTATAGCATAAATATAAAAAATATCTATATTGACTGCGACTATAAAATAGAGCGTTTTGAAAAATTTATCAATACAAAGCTCGGCACAAATGCTACGAAATTAAATACAAGCACTGTAATAAATTCTAAAAATTTAGCTATCAGCGAACGGCATAATATGATGGCTTTGTATGCAAATTTTTATAAAAAAGAGGCCTTTAATGCCGATTTTAACTTCTCAAATTTGCTTAGACCTGATCCGTTTACAAAGAGAAAAAGTGGTAAATTTATACTGACATGTGCTGCTGCTTTTTGCCTAAGCATGTCCTATCCACTTTATAATTATATAGCTGGCAGTATTTTAGAGGCAGATTCACAAAAGCTAAGTGATGAGCTTGATGTTCTTAATGCACAAGCAGCACAAATAAGAAGTACTCTTGAAAGACTAAAAAAAGAGCAAAATGATATAAAGGGATTGACTGACAAAGAGGAAGAGAAGTTAAATTTTAGAAAAGGGTTGCTTCAAGAAATTGAAAATAAAAAAGATCATTACGTAATGAAAGGTTTAAATCTTTTTGAAATTACCGATATGATAAACAGCAATAGCGTTTTTATAACAAATATTAAAAATAACGATAAAAATTTAACTGTAACCGTTGTTAGCGATAATGAAAAAAGGATTACGCAGCTAATAAAAGATATTAGCAAGATGCCTAAATATTCAGTAAATACAAAAAAAATTAAAGAAGATAAACAAAATAACGAGTATGAAAGTAATATAAGTATAGAGATTAGACAATGAGACAAGACGTTTTAAGTAAAATAGATAAGTATTTTGACGCAAAAAAACAAAGTGAAACAAATATATTTTTTTTGGGTTCAGCTTTAATTATTATTTATATTGTTTATATGCTTTGCTTTGATCCGTCGCAAGATTTTTATGATGAAAGACTTAATGCGCATACTAAAATTAGCAATGATCTTTCAAGAACAAGAGATTATTTAAGATCGACTAGCTCACCTAGTGGGGATAAAAATTTTAAAATAAATGAAGAGACCAAAATACTTGAAACGCTTAAAGGCAAATATTCTAGCGTTTTAAAATTTAATGCCCATTTTGACTCAAAGCTAAAAGAACTATCATTTTTATTATTTAACGATCAAAATTGGGCAAATTTTTTAGACAA